>NZ_PQSS01000003.1 GCF_002920535.1 Streptomyces sp. Ru71
CCCTCACCGCGTCGGAGACAGTGGGCCGGACCGAGGACGGATACCCCCCGCCCCGGCCCCGACCCACCCACCGGACAGAAGGCGCTACATCAGCCGACCACCGGACGGTAACGGGCCGCCGCAGGCATTCAAGGGGCGCGGGGAACTGCGCGACCAGCCACAGCGCACCCGCAACAGGCCGCCGCAGGCACCCGCGAGCAACCACAACGCAACCGCCCCCGAACTACCCCAGCACCTCCCCCAGCACCCTCCCCGCCCGCTCCACATCCGCGAACCCCACATACAGCGGCGTGAAGCCGAACCGCAGCACGTCGGGGGCGCGGAAGTCACCCACCACCCCCCGCGAGATCAGCCGCTTCATCACGTCCCCGGCGTCCTCGCACCGCAGCGCGACCTGACTGCCCCGCTCCTCATGCGCCACCGGAGTCAAAGAGGACACCCGGCCCTCACCGACGTACCGCGCAACGCACTCCAGGAAGAAGTCCGTCAACGCCAGCGACTTCGCCCGCACCGCCTCGATCGACACCCCGTCCCACACATCCAGCGCCGCCTCCAGCGCCAGCATCGACAGGATGTCCGGCGTACCCACACGCCCCCGCAGCGCCCCCGGCGCCGGGGCGTAGTCGGAACGCATCCCGAAGGGCTCGGCGTGCGAGTTCCACCCCGGCAGCGGGGAGTCGAACCGGTCCTGGAGCGAACGGCGCACGTACAGGTACGCCGGTGAACCAGGCCCGCCGTTCAGGTACTTGTACGTGCAGCCGACCGCCAGATCGACCCCGTGCTCGTCCAGCCCCACCGGCAGCGCACCCGCGCTGTGGCACAGGTCCCACACCGCCACCGCCCCCACCGCATGGATCGCGGACGTCAGCGACGGCAGATCGTGCAGCCGCCCCGACCGGTAGTCGACATGGTTCAGCAGCACCGCCGCCGTACGCGAGGACAGCGCGGACGGCACCTCCGCCGGGGCCACCGCCCGCAGCGTGCACCCCGTCAGCCGCGCCGCCGACTCGGCGATATAGCCGTCCGTCGGGAAGGTCGTCGCGTCGACGAGTATCTCGTCCCGCCCCTCCCCGGCCAGCCGCACCGCCCCCACCAGCGCCTTGAACACGTTCACGCTGGTGGAGTCGCCCACCACGATCTGCCCCGCCGCCGCCCCGACCAGCGGAGCGATCCGGTCACCGATCCGCTCGGGCGCCGTCCACCAGCCGCTCTCCTCCCAGGACCGGATGCGCAGCTCGCCCCACTGCCGGCGCACGACGTCCTCGACCCGGCCGGGCACCCCCACGGGCAGCGCGCCCAGCGAGTTGCCGTCGAGGTACACGACGTCGTCCAGCACGAACCGCGAACGAACGCCCGCCAGTTCATCGGCGGCGTCCAGCTTCTCCGCCCGCTCCACCAGCTCCGCCCGCTCAGACATGGGACCTCGCCGTCCACAGCTCGGGGAACACGTTGTTCCGCGCCCGCTTCTCCAGCCACGCCACACCGGCCGAACCACCGGTGCCCTGCTTGGCGCCCATGGCGCGGCGCGTGGCCGACAGATGGTCGTTGCGCCAGCGCCACACCAGCTCGGCGACATCCGTCAACGCCTCGCCCAGCCGGGCGAGTTCACCGTTCTGGTCGCCGGAGTAGACCTCCGCCCAGGCGGCCTCGACGGCGTCGGACGGCTCGTACCGGCGGGACACGTCCCGTCCGAGCACCGACGCCGGGATCGCGTACCCGCGCCGGGCGAGCAGCCGCACCACCTCGTCGTACAGCGAGGGCTCGTGCAGCGCCTTCTCCAGTTCCGCGTGGACGCGGGGCGCCCCGCGGTGCGGCACCAGCATGGACGCGGACTTCTCACCGAGCAGGAACTCCAGCCGCCGGTACATCGCCGACTGGAAGCCGGAGCCCTCGCCGAGCGCGGACCGGTAGGAGTTGAACTGCTGCGGGGTGAGCCCGCTCAGCGGCCTCCAGGAGGCGTTCAGCGCCTCCAGCTCGCGGACGGATCGTTTCAGCGCATCGATCGCTACCGGCACCCTGTCCTCGCGCAGGGCGCGCGCGGCCGTCTCCCACTCGTGGACGATGACCGTGAACCACAGCTCCATCACCTGGGTCGTGACCAGGAAGACCATCTCTCCGGGATCGTCGGAGAGGGTGTGCTGGAGGTGGGTGAGCACATCCGCCTTGACGTAGTCCTCGTACGGCGTCGTGCCCTCGAAGTCGAGATGCGGGGTCTGAAGCTCGTCAGGTTCGGGAGCCTCGTGGGACATCGCTGTCTCCTGTTGTGCACTCCGGGTAGCGGTCCGCCCCTGCCGTTACCGGCACGGGGGCCCCGGTCCCCACCCGCATCCTCCGCAATCACTCCGGATACGGCAAGGCCCGCCCGTCCCCGGGCGGGCCACATCACACCGCGTGCTCAGCCCAGGGTCTGGGCGGCCGTGGGCGAGGAGTCCTTCAGGAACTGCGAGCAGCGCTCGTACTCCTCCTCCTCGCCGATCGCCTGCGCGGCCCGGGCGAGGCCGTGCAGGGCCCGCAGGAAGCCGCGGTTCGGCTCGTGCTCCCAGGGCACCGGGCCGTGGCCCTTCCACCCGTTGCGGCGCAGCGCGTCCAGGCCGCGGTGGTAGCCCGTACGGGCGTACGCGTACGACTCCACGGCCGCGCCCCGCTCGAAGGCGTCGTCGGCCAGCTGGGCCCAGGCGAGCGAGGACGCCGGGTACCGCGCGGCGACCTCGGCGGGCGGGGTGCCCTTGGCGAGGAGCTCGCGCGGCTCCGGGTCGTCGGGCAGGTGGGTCGGGGGCGGACCCCCGAGAAGGTTCTCGTGAATGGCCATGGGGCCAGTATCCCCGCCCCCCGAAACCCCCCGCCCCACCCCACCGGAGACACAGGCCGGCCCGCCCACGGGAGACCCACGGGCAGACGCACGAACGCCCGCCCCACCCGGCAGAGGTGGGACGGGCGTCGCACGCGGACGCGTTACTTGATCTTCGTCCCGGTGGACCGCAGGTTGTTGCACGCCTCGACGACGCGCGCGGCCATGCCCGCCTCGGCGAGCTTGCCCCAGGTGCGCGGGTCGTAGGTCTTCTTGTTGCCGACCTCGCCGTCGACCTTCAGGACGCCGTCGTAGTTGGTGAACATGTGCGCGGCCACCGGACGCGTGAAGGCGTACTGGGTGTCCGTGTCGATGTTCATCTTGACCACACCGTTCTCCAGCGCGGTCAGGATCTCCTCCTCGGAGGAGCCGGAGCCGCCGTGGAAGACGAAGTCGAACGGGGAGGCCTTGCCGTACTTCGCGGCGACGCCCTCGTTCAGCTCCTTGAGCAGCTCGGGACGGAGCACGACGTTGCCCGGCTTGTACACGCCGTGGACGTTGCCGAAGGACGCGGCGAGCAGGTAGCGGCCCTTCTCGCCCAGGCCCAGGGCCTCCGCGGTGCGCAGGGCGTCGTCGACCGTGGTGTACAGGGAGTCGTTGATCTCGTGCGAGACGCCGTCCTCCTCACCGCCGGTCGGGGTGATCTCGACCTCAAGGATGATCTTGGCGGCGCGGGCCTGCTCCAGCAGCTCCTGCGCGATGGCCAGGTTGTCGGCGAGGGTCTCGGCCGAGCCGTCCCACATGTGGGACTGGAACAGCGGGTTCAGACCGGCGTCGACGCGCTTCTTCGACAGCGCCAGCAGCGGACGCACGTACCCGTCGAGCTTGTCCTTCGGGCAGTGGTCGGTGTGCAGGGCGATGTTGACGTCGTACTTCTCGGCGACGATGTGCGCGAACTCGGCCAGGGCGACCGCGCCGGTGACCATGTCCTTGTTGTGCTGGCCGCCCAGGAACTCGGCGCCACCCGTGGAGATCTGGACGATGCCGTCGCTCTCCGCCTCCGCGAAGCCGCGCAGCGCCGCGTGCAGGGTCTGGGAGGAGGTCACGTTGATGGCCGGGTAGGCGAACTTGCCTGCCTTCGCCCGGTCGAGCATCTCGTTGTAGACCTCGGGGGTTGCGATGGGCATCTGTCCGCTCCTTGTATGTGCGGGTGGGCGTGTGGTGCGTTACGGCCCTGACCTAGACCTTGGGGGCGACGTCATCGTCGGCCCCATCTTCCCAGACTCCGCCGGAAGGTCCAGGCACGGTCCAGGGGGCGGTCAGTCGAGGCCCAGCTCGTCCTTGGCGAAGGCGTACAGGTACGGCACCCCCGCGCCCTCCTGGATCTTCTCCGCCGCGCCGGTCGCCCGGTCGACGATCGTGGCGACGGCGACGACCTCCGCGCCGGCCTCGCGCACGGCCTCGACGGCGGTGAGCGGGGAGCCGCCGGTGGTGGAGGTGTCCTCGACGACGAGGACGCGGCGGCCCGCGATGTCCGGCCCCTGACCCGGCGCTGCAGCCCGTGCGCCTTGGCGGCCTTGCGGACGACGAAGGCGTCCAGCTTCCTCCCGCGTGCGGCGGCGGCGTGCAGCATGGCGGCCGCGACCGGGTCGGCGCCCATGGTCAGGCCGCCGACCGCGTCGAAGTCCAGGTCGGCGGTCAGGTCCAGCAGCACCTGGCCGACCAGCGGGGCCGCCTCGCCGTCGAGGGTGATGCGGCGCAGGTCGACGTAGTAGTCGGCCTCCAGACCCGAGGAGAGGGTCACCTTGCCGTGCACCACGGCCTTGTCCTTGATCTGCTGCAGCAGCGCCGCGCGAACGTCCGTCATGCCGACCAGCTTAAATGCGCTCAAAGGCGCCGCCAGCTCCAGGTGGTCGCGGCCTCCAGCGGCTCCAGGGGCGTGACCAGGCGCGGGGCGGTGTTCAGCCCGTTCGGCGGGCCGGTCTGCGGCTCCACGCACACGGCCTCGGCCTGCTCGTCGTAGACGACGACCCACTCCTCGCGGCTCGCCACCTTCAGCTGGAGCTGTCCCGGCCAGGTGAGGGTGACGTCGACGCCGCCGGGCATGCCGAAGCAGTCGTCCCAGGGGCCGGGCTTCGGCTCGATCCGGTTGCCGGTGGGCAGGTGGTCCTCGCCCCGCTCCTCCTGCCAGGCGGGCGTGAAGTCCAGCTCGACGTCCTGCTCGCCCAGGTTCCGGTGGAACCAGGGGTGCCAGCCGATCTGCGCCGGGAAGGAGTCGTCGTACGTCTCGATCGACATGGTCAGCGTCAGCGCGTCCGGGGCGAGGGAGACCACCTGGGTGACCCGGCCGCGGTAGGGCCAGGGCTCGACCAGGTCGTACGTCAGGACGGCCTCGTCGGCCAAGGTGCGCGCGGTGGTCCAGGCGGCGTCGCGGGCGGTGCCGTGGATGGCGTGCGGCGGGGAGTTCAGCGGCATCTGGTGGACGGTGGCGCCGTCACGGAAGCGGCCCTCGCGGATACGGCCGCACCAGGGCACCATCGGGAAGCAGCCGTAGCGGTCCCCCTGGCGCAGCAGCTCCACGCCGCCCACCCGCAGGGATCCGATCCGCCCGCCGTGACCGGGCCGTACGACGGCCTGCGCGTCACCGGCGCTCAACGTGATGTCTTCGTTACTCACGGGACGACAGTACTGGGGTGGGCCGTGCCGGGGGCGGGCGGCGGGCGATCAGCGCCGTCTGCGCAGGACCCGGCCGACCACGATCGCCGACGCGACCACCGCGACCGCGGCCGGGGCCACCCAGCGCAGGGTGGACGCGGCCGACGCCGGCTGCGGGGCCGGGACGGGGGCGTAGCGTCCGCGCGGCGGGGCGTGGTCGACCTCCTCGGCGCTGCGGCCGATCATGGTCCGGCGGGCGTGGGCGGCCTCGGCGGGCGGACGGCCGGCGTCGGCGAAGTCCGCGGGCGCCTCCCCGGCCGCTGCGGGGGTCTCCCCGGCGCCTGTGAGGGCCTCCCCGGCACCGGCGGGTGCCTGCCCGGACCCGGCGGACGCGTCCTCGGCCCCGGCGGGCGGCTCGTCGTCCTCGCCCTCGCCCTCGTCGTCGTCCACGTCGTCGTCCTCGTCCTCGTCCGAGCGCGGGTCCAGGGACGGCGGCGGGACCTCGACGTCGAAGACGGACGGGGCCGGGGCGTCGTCCGCGTCAGGCGAGGTGTCGAAGTCGCTGGTCGCGGCCGGCTCGAACGCCCCGGCGGACAGCTGCTCGGGCGACTCGGGAACGACCTCCGGTGCCTCCTCGCCCAGCTGTTCCGCGAAGCGGGTCAGCAGGCGGGTGAGGGCCGCGCCGACCTCCTGGTGCGGGCGTTCCGTGATCCGTCCGTCGGCCGTGGCGGTGCCGTCGAAGGTGAGCGTGGTGCCGCCCTCGGCGTCGGCGGCCCGGACGGTGAGCGCGAGCTTGACGGTGCCGGTGCCGCGCGCCTCGGTGGCCTCGCCCTCGACCGCGCAGGTGCCGTCGTCGCGGCCGGTCACCCGCAGGGTGCCGCGATAGGTGACGGAGTGGCTGCCGACGCGCAGCTTGAGCCGCCCGGCGATGTCCGCGCCGCCTTTCCGGCCGGTCTCCGCCCCGGCGTCCGCGGCGGTCTCCGTCCCTGCGTCCGCCCCGGCGTCGCGCTGGAGGCCGGGCACCGCCCGGGCGATCCGCGCGGGGTCGGCCAGCGCCGCCCGAAGCCGTGGTGCGGGGACCGGAACGAACACCTCATGCTCCATGTCGACGGAGCCTACCCAGCAGTCGGCGAACTGCACCCCCACTCGCCCGCATCTCAGGGGCCTCAGCCTTGTGGACTACCGCCGAAGTTGCACGAACCGCACGGCTACCACGTGGGTTGTCCCCAAGATCCGCCGCCCGCGGGATTCGGCTCGGCGGCCCGCCCCCGTAGGTTCGGTGGCGAGCGACCCGACCGGGGGGCGAGCGACCCGACCGGGGGGATCGATGCGGCCCGTCTCTTGGGGGAGAGGCGGGCCGCCCTCGCGTGCGCCCGCCTCAGTGCGCGTAGCGGGGGTGGACCAGCGTGGACGGCGGCAGGTCCGGCAGCCGGGTGGCGGCCGCGGCGCGTGCGTCGGCGGCGAGAGCGGCCGGGGTCAGGGTGGCCGGGCGCGGGCCGTGGGACGTGAGGCGCAGCTCGGGCGCGCGGTCGGCGGCGGCCAGCACGAAGCCCCAGTCGCGCGGCGGGCGGAACGTTCCGGCCGTGCGGTCGGGACCGCCGGTGAACCCGGCGGCGCGGCCGGCGACCCGGTAGGGCGCGGTGCGCAGCCCGGCGGCGCGCAGGGTCGACTCGACGGTCCAGAACACGCGCGGCCGGGAGGCCACCGGCCCGGCGTGCACGACAAGCCGCCCGCCGGGGGCGAGGACGCGCCGGGCCAGCCCGTAGAACTCCTGCGAGTACAGCTTGGTGGAGGCGGTGATGCCCGGGTCCGGCAGATCCACGATCACCACGTCGTACGACCGTGGGGGCGCGGTGCGCAGCCAGCCGAAGGCGTCGGCGGTGGTGACGGCGAGGCGCGGGTCGCCGTAGACGTGGTCGTTGAGCCGGGACAGGGCCGGGTCGGTGCGGGCGAGACCGACCACCTCGGGGTCCAGTTCGACGATCCGGGCCCACCGCACGTCCGGGTGGCGCAGCACCTCGCGGGCGGCCAGTCCGTCGCCGCCGCCGAGGATCAGCACGCGCGCGTGCGGCCCGGCCATGGCGGGGTGGACCAGGGCCTCGTGGTAGCGGCGCTCGTCGCGGCCGCCGACGCGGAGCCGGCCGTCGAGGAAGAGGTCGAGGGGGCGGCCCTCGGTGCCGCCGGTCAGGACGATCTCCTGGACCCCGCTCTGCACGGCTACGCGCACCCCGTCGCCGTAGACGGCGTGCCGTGCGGCCCGCTCGAAGTCGTCCACCTCGGCCGCGGCGAAACCGAGCACGCCGAGCACGACGAGTCCGACGGCGAGCAGCACCCGCCGGGCGCGGCGGCTCAGATCGCGGCGGAACAGGCCGAGGACCAGGGCGCCGCCGGCGACGACGTTGACCGCGCCGGTGAGCAGGGAGCTGGTCAGCTGGCCCAGCAGCGGCAGCAGCAGGAAGGGGAAGGCGAGGCCGCCGACGAGCGCGCCGACGTAGTCCGCGGCGAACAGGTCGGCCACCGCGCCGCCCGCGTCCTGGCGGCGGATGCGCTGGATCAGCTCCATCAGCAGCGGCACCTCGGCGCCGATCAGCAGCCCGATGGCGAGCGAGAAGGCGACCAGCAGACAGCGCGGACCGCTCGCCCACACCCCGCCCCAGGAGCCGGTCCAGGCGAACACGGCGTACAGGGCGAGCGCGCTGCAGCCTCCGACCAGGGCGAGGGCGGCCTCCAGCGCGGCGAAGCCGATGGCGGCGTGCCGGCGCAGCCGTTTGGCGGCGAGCGAGCCGATGCCCATGGCGAACACCATGACCGACAGCACGACCGAAGCCTGGGTGACCGAGTCGCCGATCAGGTACGAGGCGAGGGCGACCAGTTCGAGTTCGTACACCAGTCCGCAGGCGGCGCAGACGAAGACACCGGCGAGGACCAGGAACCGGCCGGTGCCCGGGCGGACGGGCAGCCGTGCGGCGCAGCCCCAGGGCGGAGGTGCGCCGGGCGGGGCCGGGGCGTGCGGTTCGATCACGTACGTGACGTTACGTCAGAGGTACGGGACGCTTCGTCACCCACACGTGTGGTGTTGGTGGGTCGCGGGTTTGCCTAGGCGGCGGCCGGTACCCGGGTGCCGACGCGGGTGCGGGTGGCCACCAGCTGGCCGTCCTGCGGGTAGGCGTGCCAGGTGCGCCAGTGGACGTGGCCCTCGTGGGCCTGCGCCAGCAGCGCGGTGAAGGCGTGCGGGCTGCCCGGGAAGACACCGACCAGGCCGTTGGGGTGGTCGGAGACCAGGGCCAGCAGTTCCTGGGCGCGTCCGGCGAAGGAGCCCGGGGAGAGCACCTCGACGCGGGCGGCGAACTCGTACTCCCAGTCGCCGATGCGTTTGGCGACGCCGAGCGGCAGGGGTGTACTGCTGCCCGGGATGCAGGCCACCGTCTCCGAGCACACGCCCCGTTCCTCCTCCAGGAGCACCTGGTGGGAGGCGCCGAGCAGTCTCAACTGCATGGTGGCGGCGGGCAGTTGCAGGTCGAGCGTGGCCAGTGCGGGCAGCGGCTCCCGTCCCAGGGCCCAGGCGAGGTCGGCCGCTCGCGTGTCGGTGTAGGAGGTCTTCAGGGTCGTGAGCATGGATCGGCTCCGCAAGCACGCAAAGAAATGGGGCGTTGGTCCGTCACACCCCGGTCGACACCGGGGGTTCGGCCCGGTCAGCCCGGCGGGCAGGCGTCCGCGCGAGACGTCCTCGGGGCTGGGGTGGTGATTTAGAGGGAATCATGAACTGTGGGGCCGCCACAGCGTTTTTACCCAAGTTCGTAGGGTTTCCATCCCTCAGAGGGCTGCAGCGCTCAACTGTTCAACCACGGCGTACGCCCACCCCCGTGGGGCGTACGCCCGCGCGTCAAACGTGTGTCGCAGCGCCTCCCGCGACCGCACATGTGTCGCAGCGCCTGCCGCGACCGCGACACCTGTCGCCGTGGCTGCCGCGGGGCCCGGCCCAGGCCCGGACCCCGCGGCGCGGATGCGGTTCCCCTGTTCGAGACCCGGCTGCCCCGTGTCAGCCGCCGCCTCCCCCGCATCCGCCCCCGCCCCCTCCGCAGGACGACCCGCCTCCGCAGGACGAACCGCCGCCGCAGGAGGAGTGGCCTCCCCCGCAGGAGTGCCCGTGGCCACCGGAGTGGTGGCCGCCGGAGTGATGGCCCGAGGACGAGCCGCACGAGGACGCACCGGCGTCACCCCCGCCGGCCCACCAGCTGCTGCCGGCGGCGGCCGAGCCGGTGGCGCCCCCGCGGCCGCGGTGGCGGACGGGCCGCCGGCTGCCCCGCACCGCGCTCATCACCGCGGCGATCACCGCGCCGAACGCGATCAGTGCCAGGATGAAGCCGAAGAAGACGTTCACGGCGTCACCCTCCTTCCGTTGTCCCCCGTGGACCCGCACCGGGCGCCGCGCCCGGACCGGCCCGGCGAGACGTCCCCCGTCGGCCGCCCCGCTCTTGGTGTGCACGGGGAATTCCCGCCGGCCCGGCGGGTCAAAGCAGAGTTGAGGAACTCCAGAGCTTCGGCGCAGGATGGCCCGCATGACCTCCAGCGCCCGCCCCCTGCTGAACCGAAGGCTCGCCGAGTTCGGGACGACGATCTTCGCCGAGATGTCCGCCCTGGCCCTGAGCACCGGGTCCATCAACCTCGGTCAGGGCTTCCCCGACACCGACGGCCCCGAGGAGGTCCGCGAGGCCGCGGTGCGCGCGCTGCGCGACGGCCGCGGCAACCAGTACCCGCCGGGCCCCGGCGTCCCCGAGCTGCGCACGGCGATCGTCGCCCACCAGCGGCGCCGCTACGGCCTGACCTTCGACCCGGACACCGAGGTGCTGGTCACCGCGGGTGCCACCGAGGCCATCGCGGCCGCCCTGCTGGCCCTGGTCGAGCCCGGTGACGAGGTGGTGGCGCTGGAGCCGTACTACGACTCCTACGCGGCCTGCATCGCGATGGCCGGCGGCACCCGCGTGCCGGTCACGCTGCGCCCGCACCTCGACCAGGGCGCCTTCCGCCTCGACCTCGACGAGCTGCGCGACGCCGTCACCGACCGCACCCGGCTGCTGCTGATCAACACCCCGCACAACCCGACGGGCACCGTCCTCACCCGCGAGGAGCTGACCGCGATCGCCGAGCTGGCCGTCGAGCGGGATCTGCTGGTGGTGACCGACGAGGTGTACGAGCACCTGGTCTTCGACGGCGCCGAGCACGTGCCGCTGGCGACCCTGCCGGGAATGCGGGAGCGGACCGTGACCATCGGTTCGAGCGGGAAGACGTTCTCCTTCACGGGCTGGAAGGTCGGCTGGGTGACCGCGGCGCCGGCGCTGGTCGCCGCGGTGCGCTCGGCGAAGCAGTTCCTCACGTACGTCTCCGCCGGGCCCTTCCAGTACGCCGTCGCCGAGGCGCTGAACCTGCCGGAGTCCTACTTCACGGCGCTGCGCGAGGATCTGCGGGCCAAGCGGGACCTGCTGGCGGCGGGCCTTACGGAGGCGGGCTTCGGGGTGTTCCGGACGGCCGGCACCTACTTCCTCACCACCGACATCCGCCCGCTCGGCTTCGACGACGGCTTCGCCTTCTGCCGCGCGCTGCCCGAACGGGCCGGCGTGGTCGCGATCCCGAACGCCGTCTTCTACGACCACCGCGAGGCCGGTGCGCCCTTCGTGCGGTTCGCGTTCTGCAAGCGCACCGAGGTGCTCCAGGAGGCGGCACAGCGGCTGAAGGCGTCGGCCGGCTGAGTCACCCCTGCCGCTCCTGCTCTCGCTGCTGCTCGGCGCCCGCGCGCCGGGCGGCGGCGACGATGTCCTCCAGCGCGGCGAGGTGCGCCTCGAACGCCCGCCGTCCCTTGGGGGTGAGCGCGAGCCAGGTGCGCGGCCGCTTGCCGACGTACCCCTTGCGGACCCGCACATGGCCGAGCTTCTCCAGCGCGGAGACGGTCTTGCTGGTGACGGAGTCGGAGATGCCGCAGTAGTCCCGCACCACCCCGAACTCGGCCTCCGTGCAGGAGGAGAGATAGGCGACGAGCGCCAGCCGGGTGGGGTGCTGCAGCTCCCGGTCCAGGGCGGGCGGCGGGGTGTCGGTCACGCGTGCTCCGTTCGTATGACGCGCCGCCCGAGGTCCACGGCGCAGACGACGCCGAAGACCACCAGCGCGCCGGGCAGGCCGTAGGGAACCGCGGCCAGGCCGCCCGCGGCGATCGTCGCGGCCGGCGGCACCAGGACGCGCCAGGCCGGCCGCCCCTCCCGCCGGGGCCAGGGCACGCTCCCGCTGTGCCGGACGCCCGCCCACATCAGGGCCATGAAGGCGACGCAACCGGCGATGCCGAGCGCCAGCAGCGGCCCCGACCACCGCTCGTACCGCGCGGCGAGCCCGAAGGCGCCGAACTCGACGGCGCAGGCCACTCCTTGAGCGATCACATAGCCGCGCGGTGTGCGCTGCGCGGACCGGGCGGCGGCCTGGGCGTCACGCGCGGTGTGCAGGGCCGCGGCGGCGGCGTGCTGGTCGTACGGCTGGTCGGTGCCGTGAGTCATGTGGTCCTCCCCGTGGTGCGGGGCGGTGGTCGGCCGCCCCCGTGGCTCCCACTCTAGGAAATTACTTTCCACACCGGCAAGTACTTTCCCTCGAACGGACGGCGGCCAGCCTGACACCGGCCCGCCCACGGCCCTGAACTTTCCACAGGCTGTGGACAGACATCGCCGGACCCCCGGCACACACGGCGACAGCCCGGTCCCGGCTCGCGGCCGTGGTGGCCGCGGCCCTGACCGGGCTGTCGTTCGCCTGCGCTGGACGCGCTCTACTCGTCGCCCTCCTCGGGCCGGTCGGCGTCGTTGATCTCCTGCTCCAGGCCCAGCTGCTCCACGAGCCAGCGGTCGAACTCGATCGCGGCCCGTACCCAGCTGACCGTCGAGGAGACGAAGTGCTCCAGGCTCACGCCCATGCCGATCAGCATCTGCGCCTCGCCGATGAGGCGGACGGTGCCGTCGTCGTGGGTGTGGGTGTAGACCTTGGGCCACAGGGTGCGGCGGTTCCAGTCGTCGACGGACTCCAGCAGCTGGGGCTTCTCGTCGATCTTGTGGGGGCGGTCGTAGAACGTCCGCACCGAGAAGACCTGCTGGTCACCCTGCCGCGGAACATGAAGTACGTACGGAACTGCTCCCACGGCGCCGCGAGGTCACCCTCGTCGTCGACGACGTACTTGAGCTCCATCTGTTCCAGGAGCTGCTTCACGAGGTCCTGATCCGGGACGACGGGGCCCGCCGGTCCTTGGGGCTGCGGCTGGGGCTGGCCCCCGAAGTTCGGAATCGAGGACGGGTCGATGGTCACCGTGAATTTCCCTTCGTACGGATCCCGCCATCCTCCCTCAGAGGGGGAGGGGGGTGGCAAGCCCCGCCGGGGCCTGTCAGCCCTGGGCTGACATGATCCGGCCGGTCGGGCGAGAGCACCGCGAACGGGAGGGGAACGGCATGACCCGAAGAGGGAACCGGTGGGGACTGGTGGCGGCGGTCGCGGCCCTGCCCACGCTGCTTCTGATCTGGCTGGGCGTGGCGGTGGTGCGGTTCATGACCAGCGACTATCCGCTGGGCGGAGCCCCTGAGCAGGTCTCGTGCGACGAGGCCCTGGCCTTCGGCGGGGCCGCCCTGCCCGACGGCGCGTACGACACCGACTGCACGGTGCAGACCTGGCTGGACACCGACTACCGGGTCAGCTTCCGCATGCCACGGGCCGGTGTCGCGGACTGGCTGTCGCGCACCTACCCCGGGCAGCAGTCGCGGACGGAGTTCTGTGCCGAGGGCGCGGATCTGTGTCTGCGTCTGGACAGCGACGCCCACCCGCCGCCCGCCGGTGCCGGGGCGAACGCCGTGACGGTCGACGTGACCTACGAGAGCGCGGGCACCGCACAGGTTCGTTTCTCGGCGTTCACCGTGTGACACGGACCGGTCGTGTCACCGGCCGTGTCACACGGTGAACCGGCACGTCAGAGCGTCTTGCCGGTCGCCGGGCCCACCAGCAGCCCGTCGCCGAAGCGGTCCACGCGGACCGTGTCGCCGTCCTTGATCTCGCCGGAGAGGATCTCCTTCGCGAGCCGGTCGCCGATCGCGCTCTGCACCAGCCGGCGCAGCGGACGCGCGCCGTAGGCCGGGTCCATGCCCTCGTCGGCGAGCCAGGCCAGCGCCTCGGGCGTGACGTCCAGGGTGAGGCGCCGCTCGGCGAGCCGCCTGGCCAGCCGGCCGATCTGCAGCTCGGCGATCCGGCTCAGCTCCTCCTTGGTCAGCGCGGAGAAGACCACCAGGTCGTCGAGGCGGTTGAGGAACTCCGGCTTGAAAGAGGCGCGTACGACCTCCAGCACCTGCTCCTTCTTCTCCGCCTCACTGGTCAGCGGGTCCATCAGGAACTGGCTGCCCAGGTTGGACGTCAGCACCAGGATGGTGTTGCGGAAGTCGACCGTACGGCCCTGACCGTCCGTCAGCCGGCCGTCGTCCAGCACCTGCAGCAGGACGTCGAAGACCTCCGGGTGCGCCTTCTCCACCTCGTCCAGCAGCACCACGCTGTACGGCCGCCGCCGCACGGCCTCGGTCAGCTGGCCGCCCTCCTCGTAGCCGACGTAGCCGGGAGGCGCACCGACCAGCCGGGCCACGCTGTGCTTCTCGCCGTACTCCGACATGTCGATGCGGACCATCGCCCGCTCGTCGTCGAAGAGGAAGTCGGCGAGCGCCTTGGCCAGTTCGGTCTTGCCGACGCCGGTCGGGCCGAGGAAGAGGAAGGAGCCGGTGGGCCGGTCCGGGTCGGCGATGCCCGCGCGCGAGCGCCGCACCGCGTCCGACACGGCCCGCACCGCCTCGCTCTGGCCGATGAGCCGCTTGCCGATCTCGTCCTCCATGCGCAGCAGCTTCTGCGTCTCGCCCTCCAGCAGGCGGCCGGCCGGGATGCCGGTCCAGGAGGCGACGACGTCGGCGATGTCGTCGGAGCCGACCTCCTCCTTGACCATGGTGTCCCGGGCGGCCTCCTCCTCGGCCTCGGAGGCGGCCTCCAGCTCCTTCTCCAGCGCCGGGATCTCGCCGTACAGCAGCTTGGAGGCGGTGTCGAAGTCGCCGTCGCGCTGGGCGCGTTCGGCCTGCCCGCGCAGGTCGTCCAGCCTCTCCTTCAGCTCACCGACCCGGTTGAGGGACTGCTTCTCCTTCTCCCAGCGGGCGGTCAGGCCCCGCAGCTCCTCCTCCTTGTCGGCGAGGTCGCGGCGCAGCTTGTCCAGGCGCTCGCGGGAGGCCGCGTCGGTCTCCTTGCTCAGCGCCAGCTCCTCCATCTTCAGCCGGTCGACGGCGCGCTGGAGCTCGTCGATCTCGACCGGGGAGGAGTCGATCTCCATGCGCAGGCGGGAGGCCGCCTCGTCGACGAGGTCGATGGCCTTGTCCGGCAGGAAGCGGGAGGTGATGTACCGGTCGGACAGGGTCGCCGCGGCCACCAGCGCGCTGTCGGCGATCTGCACCTTGTGGTGCGCCTCGTAACGGCCCTTGAGGCCGCGCAGGATGGCGATGGTGTCCTCGACGCTCGGCTCGGCGACCAGCACCTGCTGGAAGCGCCGCTCCAGCGCGGGGTCCTTCTCGATCCGCTCGCGGTACTCGTCGAGGGTCGTGGCACCGACCATGCGCAGCTCGCCGCGGGCCAGCATCGGCTTGAGCATGTTGCCGGCGTCCATGGCGGAGTCGCCGCCGGCGCCCGCGCCCACGACGGTGTGCAGCTCGTCGATGAACGTGATGATCTGCCCGTCGGAGTCCTTGATCTCCGCCAGGACGGTCTTCAGCCGCTCCTCGAACTCGCCCCGGTACTTCGCGCCCGCCACCATCGCGCCCAGGTCGAGCGCGACGAGCCGCTTGTCCTTCAGCGACTCGGGCACGTCGCCCTTCACGATCCGCTGGGCGAGGCCCTCGACGACGGCGGTCTTGCCGACGCCGGGCTCGCCGATGAGGACGGGGTTGTTCTTGGTGCGGCGGCTGAGCACCTGCACCACCCGCCGGATCTCGGTGTCCCGCCCGATCACCGGGTCCAGCCGGCCCTCGCGGGCGGCCGCGGTGAAGTCGGTGCCGAACTTCTCCAGCGCCTTGTACGACCCCTCGGGGTCCGCGGTGGTCACGCGACGCCCTCCCCTCGCCTTGCGGAACGCTTCCTGGAGCCTGCCGGCCGTGGCGCCCTGCCGGGTGAGCACCTCGCCGGCCTGTCCGCCCTTGGCGGCGATGCCGATGAGCAGGTGCTCGGTGGACAGGTACTCGTCGCCCAGCTCCTGCGCCCGGGCCTGGGCGTCGGCGATCACGGCGAGCAGCTCGCGGTTGGGCTGCGGCGGCGCGACGGTCGAGCCGGTCACGCTGGGCAGGGACGCGAGCACCTTCTCCGCCCCGGCGCGCACGGCGGCCTGGTCGGCGTCGACGGCGGCCAGCAGATCGACGATGTTCTCGTTGTCCTGCCCCTGGAGCAGCGCGAGGAGCAGGTGAGCAGGGGTGAGGTCCGGGTGTCCCTCGGTCACGGCCCGGTTGCCGGCGGCGTTGATCGCGTCCCGGCTCCGGTTGGTCAGCTCGGCGTCCACGTTCGCTTCTCTCCTCACTCCACGTGCTGGGGTCAGCCGTCTCCCCTTACTGACTCAGTCAGCGTACACAAAGTTGAGTCTATTCCACTCAAGGTGCGGAGGGGAGGGCAACAGGGCGGCGGTTCGCGCCCGCTGCGGGTAGGTTCCGTGCCATGACCGCGTACCCCCAGGACCCGGGCGCACCGGACGAGCCGTATCTCGCCTTCTGGCGGGAGCGACACCTGTGCACCCTGACGACGCTGCGCCCCGACGGCTCCCCGCACGTGGTGCCCGTCGGAGTGACCTACGACCCCGAGGCGCGGCTGGCCCGGGTGATCACCAACAAGGCGAGCGCGAAGGTGGCGCATGTGCTGGCCGCCGGCGCCGAGGGCGCGCGGGTCGCCGTCTGCCAGGTGGCGGGGCGGCGCTGGGCCACGCTGGAGGGCCGCGCGTACGTGCGCACGGAGCCGGAGCGGATCGCGGAGGCGGAGCGGCGCTATGCCGAGCGCTACGAGCGGGTGCCGTCGCCGAACCCGTCACGGGTCGTGATCGAGATCGAGCTGGCGAGGGCCATGGGCCGGGGATGAGCGGCGGGCGCGCGCACGAACCGTCCGTGCGCGCACCGCACGCGCACAAACTGCAGCGGCGTCACCGTGTTCAGGTCACGGTGACGCCGCTGCGGGGGGAAGCACCTGAGCGATCTTTTACGACGGGGGAATCGCGTCAGGCACTGCGGGGGGTGGCCGAGATGGTCCTCACGTCGGAGATGTCCGGCTCCGACAGCCGGTGGTCGCGCTGGTCGAGGTTCACAAAGATCATTCCGTACCGGATGGCACACCTCACTGGCTGCGGCGCCCCCCGAGGCCGCCGCAGACACCGGTACGCCCGCACGTCACCTTCCTCGTCCCGCGTGACGACGACCGGCTCACCGAAGACGGTCACCATCAGCGAGTCACCGTTGTGGGGGATGGCGGTGACGAGATCGATGAAGTGCCAGCCGGATCGGTAGGCGGTGGCCATTTCGCGACGGAACGAGCGGTCGTCGGGTGGAGTAGTCATGTCAGCTCCACGCACTGTCGTCCGTACCCACGGGGTTGCCACCGCTTCCCGTCGTGGCGGCGGCCAACGACCAAGCACTGTCAGCCCGGACTTCACCCTTCGTGCCGGAGAGGCCGCTCAGAGATCCGAAGGCCACAACGGCGGAGAAGGCGGCGACAAGCACCGAGCGAAGCATTCTCTTACGCATAGTCGGCTTCGTCCTCACTTGAAGGTCCCCTCTTCCCCCGTCGGATACGACGATGGCTCATTCAGGCACGTCAACGCCACACGATCGGTGCATCATGTTCCTGCACGTTCAGGACCCTGGGGGGTGGAGATTTGGTGACGAATCGGGCTAAACCTACACATCCCCATGCCTTGACAGAGTTGTGCGAGGAAGGCGGGCGTCTCTACGCGAACGCGCTCCGCACGGGGCGCATCGCCCGCGCGGACGTGGAGTCGGCGCCCTGTCTGATGGAATTCGCCCTGCTCCACCCCGACCCGGACGACGCCACCTGGCTGCGCCCGGTCCCGCCGTCGGTGGCCCTGGCCCAGCGGCTGCACCCCATAGAGCGCGAGATCACCGACCGCCGGCGGCTGTCGATCGAGCTGGCCGATGCTTTCGAGCCGTTCATGGCCCTCAGCGCCCAAGTGACCACCTCCACCCACTCGATCACCGTATTGGAGGGGCTCGACCGCATCAACGCGGCGCTGGACCTGGCGACGGCGCAGTGCCAGAACGAGATGCTCACCATCCAGCCCAGCCACCGCCACCCCGAACACCGGCTCGTCGAGGCGCTGGAACGCGACAAGACGCTGATCGAGCGCGGTGTCCGGATCCGCACCCTCTACCAGCACACCGCGCGCTACAGCCCCGAACGGCTCGCCTACGTGGACCGGTTCTCCGACGGCAAGGCGGAGTACCGCACCATCGACGAACTGGTCGAACGCCTCATCATCTGCGACGACTCCGTCGCCTTCATCCCCATCCGCGACGACCGTCAGGTGGCCCTCGAACTGCGCCACCCCGGCCTGGTGAGCTACCTCGTCAAGGTCTTCGAGTTCATGTGGAACCGGGCGGTCCCGCTGACCCCCGGCACCCCGTACGAGACCGCCCCCGACGGCATCACGGAGATCCAGCACTCCATCGCCAAGCTCCTGGTGGAAGGCCACGTCGACGAGGCCATCGCCCGCCGCCTCGGCATGAACGTGCGCACCTGCCGTGCCCACATCGCCAAGCTCGCCCAGGCCCTGGGCAGCGGCAGCCGCGCCCAACTGGGCTATCTCATCGCCCAGTCCGGGATCCTGGAGCAGAACCAGGGGCCACGGGGGTCGAGCAGCGCGTGACCGCCTCGGGGCACGACCACGAAGCAGCCGAGCTCTGCGAGCCGGGCCTGGCGCTGTACGCCCGCGCACTGCGCGAGGGCCATGTGACGACACGGGCCGCCGAACCCCTGCCGTGCCTGGTCGAGGCGGGTCTGCTGCAGCCGGACGCCACCGACGCGGGCCGGCTGCGCCCGCTCCCCGCCGCCCTCGCGCTGCCCAGGCTGCTGCGCACCATGGAGGACGACATCGCCCGCCGGCGGCGCAGGGAGGCCCTGCTGGTCGAGGCGTTCGAACCACTCCTCGCCCTGCCCGCACCGCATGCCGACGGCGCCCACGCCGACACCGCCGACACCGGCGCCATCCGCCTGCTGAGCGGCATCGACCGCATCAACCGGGCCATCACCGAGGCGTTGTCCACGGCCCGGGCCGAACTGCTCACCATCCAGCCGCACGCGAGTCATGTCACCACCGCCCTGCCGCGGCACGCGGAGGCCCTCTCGCGCGACCAGGACTTCCTGGACCGCGGCGGCCGCATCCGCGCCCTGTACCAGCACACCACGCGTCACATGCCCACCGTGATCGCCCGCTACGAGCGCCTGCGCGGCGACGTCCAGGCCCGCACCCTGGACGAGGTGACGAAACGTCTGCTGATCCTGGACCGGGAGGTGGCCTACATCCCCGCCAACGCGGACCGCACACTCGCCCTGGAGGCCCGCCACCCCGCCCTGGTCGACTTCCTCGCCACCGCCTTCGACCGCCTCTGGCGGCTGGCCACCCCGATGTTCCCGGAGGCCGTCCAGCCGCCCACCCGGGGCGGTGTGACGCCCCGCCAGCGGGCCATCGCCGCCCTGCTCATCGAGGGGCACACCGACGCCGTCATCGCCGAACGCCTCGGCATGAACGTGCGCACCGTGCGCGAGCACATCGCCAAGCTCGCCGCCACCCTCGGCAGCGAGAGCCGGGCGCAGCTCGGCTACCTCATCTCACGCTCGGGGATTCTTGACGCGGAAGCGTGAGCTGGGCCGGGGTGTCGAGGCCCACCTGGGCGATACGGACGCCCAGCTGGGTGCGGCTGGCGGCGCCCAGGGTCTCCGAAAGCCGGGCGATGTGGGCGCGGCAGGTCCGCACGCTGATGCCGAGCCGCTCGGCGATGACCGCGTCCTGGTGGCCCTCCGCCAGCAGGGCCGCGATGGACTGCTCGCGGTGCGAGATGCCCTCGAAGCCGCTGTCGGGGACGGGCGCGTTGAGCGGGACGCCGAGGCGCCACAGCCGTTCGAAGACCGTGACCAGGTAGGAGATCAGCGCCGGGTGGCGCAGTTCGAGGGCCATCGTGCGCTCGGAGTTCGCGGGGATGAAGGCCACCGTGCGGTCGAAGAGGATCAGCCGGTCCACGACCTCGTCGAGCGTGCGCGCCTCGACCGCGTCGCCCATCAGCTCCAGATAGGTCAGCAGGCCCTGTCCGTGCCGCGCCACATGGTTGTACAGGTCGCGCATCCGCACCCCACGGCCGCGCAGCGCCAGCGCCCGGTGCAGGCCCTCGGACAGCTCGTGCTCGCGGCGGATGCCGCCCGGCTGGACGGTCAGCACCTCCGTGGTGCACGCCTGTGTCGCCTCGTCCATGGCCGCCTGGATCCGGGCCAGCCCGTCCAGCACCCGGATCGCGCTGCCCTCGCCCGCCCCGGGCCCCGCCGCCGGCGTGCGGCCGCCCAGGCCCGCGTACCACTCGACGGCCGCCACCGCCGCGCCCACCCGGCGCTGGCTCTCGGCGACCTCGTCGTACACGCCGCGCAGCAGCCGGGTCATGACCTCCTGGGGCGCGGTCGGCACCAGCCAGTCCATGTCGTCGGGGTCGGGATGCAGCAGGGCCAGGTCGAGCAGGCAGGGAACCTGCTCGGCGTCCCGGCGGGGCACCCGGCCGCGCCGCACGGCCCGGGAGTACACCCGGTCCCCGGCCGCGCACAGTCGGTCGGCACCGTGCGGGTGCTCCTCCGTCCCGTGCCCGGTCATCGCCCATCCACCCCCGGTTCACGCCTCTTCCGCAGCGCAACTATGCGCGGACGGAGCGTTGCGTGCAACACGGGTCCGGCCCCCGTGACCGAGGGAAACCACCGGTTCGTACCGCTATCTCCCGGCCTCCGCCCCACCCTGTTGCAACAAGTTGCCCTCCGGCGCCCCTCCCCTTTCCCGGGCCCCGGCCCGACAATGCCGGACATGGTCCGCGCAGGGCGTACGACTCCGACGTATCGACCGATTCCGGTGGTCCGGGCTGCCGTCGCCGCCCTCGTCGCCGCCTTCGCGCTCCTCGGCTGCGACGCCGGCGGCGAGCCGTCCCACGCCTCCCCCTCGCCCGTCCAGCGGGCCTCGCGCGAGTACCGGGACGGGCATCTGGTCTTCACCGTGCTCTCCCTGCGCTGCGGGCTCACCGCGGTGGCCGGGACGCACAGCGAGGCGCAGCCGGACGGGCAGTACTGCACGGCGCGGCTGCGGGTGCGCAACGCCGACCCCGCCTTCCACACGTACGTGGCCGCGCAGCAGCGCCTGGTGAGCGCCGACGGGGCGCGGGCCACGCCCGACTCCTTCGCCATGGCGGTACGCCGGCAGCACGAGCGGGTGGAGATCGGCGGGCACGACCTCATCGAGATCGAGATCTGGTACGACGTCCCGAAGCGGGCGCGGGTGACCGGGATGCGGGTGTCCGGGGACCGGGACCCGGACGGCTATCTCAGCGGCGAGACGGTCCGGCACGCACCGGACGGCGTGTTCGTGCCCCTCAAGCCCCTCACCGGGCCGTGAGGGGCTCGGGCGGGCCCGCCGCGCCGGCCGGCCCGGGCTACTTCGTCAGACCGAGCGCCGCGCACGCCGAGGCGTACTTCGCGGTGCAGATCTCCGAGGTCTTGTAGATGCCGTCCTTGACGACGGTGCTCTTGATGTTGCTCTTCGTCAGCGCGACCACGGAGACCAGCTGGGCCGGGATCTCCTTGTCCGTGGGGCTGTCCACGGTGTCGGTGGCCAGGGCGTCGAACTGGATGTCCCGGCCCTGGACCTTGGCCACGGCCATCTCCGCCGCGGCCTCCGCCTCGGTCGGGTAGGGCTTGTAGACGCTCATGTACTGGTCGCCGGCGACGATGCGCTGCACCGCGTCCAGTTCGGCGTCCTGGCCGGTGATCGGGGGCAGATCGGTGACGCCGGCCGCCTTGAAGGCCTTGATGATGCCGCCGGCCATCGCGTCGTTGGCGGAGTAGACGCCGGTGATCTTCTTCGCGCCGAGAGCGGCGATCGCCTCGGCCATGTTGGCCTGGGCGTTCTTCGGGTCCCAGTCCTTGGTGTCGTAGGACTTCGCGATCGTCACCTTGTTGCTGAGCTCGGAGAGCGCGCCCTGCTTGAACTGCCCCGCGTTGGGGTCGGTGGGCGAGCCGTTCATCATGACGATCTGGTCGGCGGAGCCGGCGCGCGAGCCGAGGGCGTCCAGCAGGGTGCGGCCCTGCACCTCGCCGACGAGCTCGTTGTCGAAGGAGACGTACGCCTCGATCGGGCCCTCGGCGAGACGGTCGTAGGCGATGACCGGGATGCCGGCGTCCTTGGCCTTCTTCACCTCGCCGGCGATGGCGTGGGAGTCGACCGCGTCCAGCAGGATGACGTCGACCTTGTCGTCGATCATCTTCTGCATCTGGCCGGTCTGCCGGGCCGCGTCCTGCTCGGCGTTGGCGTACTCGACCCTGCCCTTGCCGTGGGTGAGGGAGGCGACCTTCGCCGCGATGATGGGGTGGTCGAACTTCTCGTACCGGGAGTTGACCTTCTCCGGCAGCAGCAGGCCCACCGTGACGTCGTCGGTCTTGGTGGGGCTCGCGGTGTTGCCGCCGTCCGTCGCGTTCAGCATGCTGCAGCCGGCGAGCGACAGGATCATCGTGGATGCGGCCACGGATATGGCGGTACGACGCATGCGGGTGCTCACTTCGGGGTGCGGTACGAAACGCGGGCGCAGCGGCACGACCCACGTGACTGAAAAGCCAACGCGGCGGCGCCGCTCTGCGTCAAGGTCAGCCACCTAACGAGATGACAACATCACCCTCCGCTTCGTCCGTGAAGACCCGAAGGGGTCCCGTACATTCACCGCCAAACACCCTTTACCGGTCCTTCACCAGCGGGTGTTCTCCTCCATGGATCAGCACAGGGGACCGAAAGTTTTCGGCCATTCGTAAGGGCGTGTCACCTGTGCCGCTGTTGCGAAGTGGTGACGAAGCGGCTGTTGATCACAGGTGAAGGCGGCGTGAAGATAGCTGCACCGCGCACGGACCGGGGGGTGATGACGACCGGGGTGACGGGCGCGGGCGCCTTCTCTTCTTCCGGTTTCTCTTCTTCCGGTTCGCCGTGCCGTGAACCCTTGTGACCCCTGGGGGAGTCCATGTCCGCTCGCCTCACCGCCGCCCGCCGTCTGCACACGGCCGCCGCGACCGCCGTCGTCCTGACCGTCGCCGGTGCCGCCTTCCTTCCGGCCGCCGCCGGCGCCGCCGAGCAGCAGCCCGCCGGCAAGCCGCTGACGATGACGCTCGGCAAGCCCGCCCCCGACGCCCCGCTCAGCCGCGGCGGCGCCACCGCGTCCATGACGCTGACGGTCAGCAACTCCTCCGACCAGCCGCAGGACTTCTCCGCCTGGCTGCTCGGCGAGGCCGACGGCCCGGCCCCGATCCAGTCCGACTCCGTCGTCCTCGACGTGAGCGCGCTGAACGCCCCCGCGACCAAGACCTTCGTGGGCGGGCAGGACGGCGGCTGGCAGGGCATGTTCTACCCGTCCTCCGGCAAGCTCGGGGACGGCTTCTCGGTCCCCGCCAAGGGCGAGCTCACCTGGAAGGTGACCGTCGGACTCGACAGGAACTACCCCACCAACGACGGCGACCTCACCCTGACGGCCAGCCCCGTCACCGGCTTCGAGAAGATCGACGCGGACAAGTCCCGCAACACCGCGGTCTTCAGGACCGACCCGCAGATCCGGCCCGGCGAGCTCAACACCACCTGGAACTGGGACCGCAAGGTCGCCCGCCCCGGTCAGTGGGCCGGCCTGACCCTGAACACGGCCGCCACCGGCCCCGGCGAGTTCCCCCGGGAGCTGCGCCGCACCATCGTCGTCCGCCCCCTGTACGTCACCACCCACCACGACTTCCTGCTGGAGGCCGAGCTGGGCGGCAAGCGGGTCCGCCTGGAGAAGACCGACCTCGACACCTGGGAGCTGCCGCCCCTCCCGAAGGGCTTCGGCTCCTCCTCGGGCACCGCGTCCGTCAAGCTGTACCTCGGCCTCGGCGACCACTCCGACATCGTGGAGGACAGCGTCGTCCACGTGCGGGCCATCTACTCGATGGGCGGCACCTACGACTTCGCCGAGTCCGCCACCGAGGTCGAGGCCGGCCCGGCGCAGACCACGCCGACCACGCCGCCGCCCGGCACCGCCTCCCCGTCGCCGTCGGCCTCCCCGACCCCGACCTCCACCCCGACCGGCACGCCGTCGGCCACCGCGAGCGCCACGGCGACCGCCGGAGCCGGCACCTCCGGGACCACGGGCACGGGCACGGGCACGGGCACGAGCGCGACCGTCACCGGCTCGATGGCCTCCACCGGCTCGGGCTCGACCGGTCCGCTGGCCGCGGCCGCCGCCGCGCTCGTCGCCCTCGGCGCGGCCGCCGCCTTCCTCGGCGCCCGGCGCCGGCGCACCACGCGCGGCTGATACGCACCGCGACGCCCGGCACCACGACGCGAAGGAGCCCGGAGGCGACATGCCTCCGGGCTCCTTCGCACGTGAACTACCGCTAGTCCTTGGCCTTCTTCGGCCGCCACACCACCAGCGCGCTGGTCTGCTGGACCTCCTGGTACGGGACCAGGTCGCGGCGGTAGGAGGCGTGCACGGCGGCCTCGCGCTGCTGCATCGCCGCCGCCGCGCCCTCCAGGGCCGCCTGCAGCTCCGCGACGCGGGACTGCAACGCGGCGACCTGGTTCTCCAGTTCGATGATGCGTTTGATGCCGGCCAGGTTGATGCCCTCGTCCTGCGACAACTGCTGCACCTGGCGGAGCAGTTCGATGTCGCGGGCCGAGTAGCGCCGGCCCCGGCCGGCGGTGCGGTCCGGGGAGACCAGGCCCAGACGGTCGTACTGGCGCAGCGTCTGCGGGTGGAGGCCGGAGAGCTGGGCCGCCACCGAGATGACGTAGACCGGGGTGTCCTCGGTCAGTTCATACGGGTTACGTCGCCGGCCGTCCATCCCACTCATGCTCCCTTCGCGGCCTCGAACAGCTCCGCCCGCGGATCCTCGCCCGCGGTCGCCTCGCGATACGCCTCCAGCGCGTCACGAGCCTTCCCCGACAGGTCCGTGGGGACACTCACCTCCACGGTCACCAGCAGGTCGCCGCGGGTGCCGTCCTTGCGGACCGCGCCCTTGCCGCGGGCGCGCATGGTGCGCCCGTTGGGCGTGCCGGGCGGCAGCTTCAGCGTGACCGGCGGGCCGCCCAGGGTCGGCACCCTGACCTCCCCGCCGAGCGCCGCCTCCGCGAACGTCACCGGCACGGTCACCGTGAGATTGTCGTCCTTGCGGCCGAACACCGGGTGCGCGTCGACGTGCACGACGACGTACAGGTCGCCGGCCGGACCGCCGCGCTCGCCCGGGGCGCCCTTGCCGCGCAGCCGGATCCGCTGCCCGTCCGAGACGCCGGCCGGGATGCGGACCTGCATGGTGCGGGAGGACTTGGCCCGGCCGCTGCCGTGGCAGACCTCGCACGGGTTCTCCGCGATCAGGCCCCGGCCCTTGCAGTCCGGGCAGGGGTCGGTCAGCGAGAAGCCGCCGCCCGAACCGCGCGCCACCTGGCCGGTGCCGACACAGGTCGGGCACACCCGCGGCGTGCCGTTCTTGTCGCCGGTGCCGGAGCAGGCCTTGCACGGCGCCTGCGACGACATCCGCAGCGGGACCGTCGCGCCCTCGATCGCCTCGGTGAAGCTGAGCGTGACCTCGGACTCGACGTCCTGGCCGCGGCGCGGCTGGGTCCGCGTCCCCGTGGCGCCGCCCCGGTTGAACAGGCCCCCGAAGACGTCACCGAGTCCCCCGCCGAAGCTGCCCCCGCCCTGGGCGCCTCCGAAGAGATCGCCCAGGTCGAAGTTGAAGGAGCCGCCGCCCGCGCCCGGACCCGGGCGGAAGCCGCCGCTGCCGAACAGCGCGCGGGCCTCGTCGTACTCCTTGCGCTTCTTGGGGTCGCCGAGCACGTCGTTGGCCTCGGAGATCTCCTTGAAGCGCTCCTCGGCCTTGGCGTTGCCCTTGTTGGCGTCCGGGTGGTACTCGCGGGCGAGCTTCCGGTACGCCTTCTTGATCTCGGCCTCGGTGGCGTCCTTGGGGACGCCGAGGACCTTGTAGTAGTCCTTCTCGATGAAGTCCTTGGTGCTCATCCCCGACGTCCCTCCTTCCCCTCGGTGTACTCGACGTCAGCCCTCGTCCGGGCCACCGCTCTCCTTGTCGTCGGCCGCCTTGTCCTCGGCGCCCTCCGCCTTCGCGCCCTGCGCGCCCGGCTGCGGCTCGGCCACGGCCACCCGCGCGGGGCGGATGGTGCGCTCGCCGATGCGGTACCCGGGCTGCAGGATCGCCACGCAGGTCGTCTCGGTGACGTCCGGCGCGTAGGAGTGCATCAGGGCCTCGTGGATCGTCGGGTCGAAGGGCTCGCCCTCCTTGCCGAACTGCTGCAGGCCCATCTTCGCGGCCACGGTCTCCAGCGACTCGGCGACCGACTTGAAGCCGCCGACCAGCTCGCCGTGCTCCCGCGCGCGCCCGATGTCGTCGAGCACGGGCAGCAGCTCGGTCAGGAGGTTCGCCACGGCGATCTCCTTGACCGTGACCCGGTCCCGCTCGACCCGGCGCCGGTAGTTCTGGAACTCGGCCTGCAGGCGCTGGAGGTCCGCGGTGCGCTCGTCGAGCGCCTTGCGCGTCTGGTCCAGCTGGGCCACCAGACCCGCGTTCTCGTTCCCGTCCCCGGCCGGGGCCGCCGCCTCCTCGGAGGAGGCGGCCTTCGGCTCGGCGTCGTCAGGGGTGGCGCCGGAGGGGACGTCGGGCTTCTCCTCGAAACCCGGGGTCTCCTCCGTCATTACGCGGCACCGTCCTTGCGCTCGTCGTCCACGATCTCGGCGTCCACGACGTCGTCGTCGGCCTTGGGGGCCTCGGCGCCGCCGGCCGCCGCCTGGGCGCCCTGCGCGTCGGCGTACAGGGCCTGGCCGAGCTTCTGCGAGACGGCCGCGACCTTCTCCGTGGCGGAGCGGATCTCGGCGGTGTCCTCGCCCTTGAGCTTCTCCTTCAGCTCGGCGACCGCGGCCTCGACCTCGGTCTTGACCTCGCCGGGGACCTTGTCCTCGTTGTCCTTGAGGAACTTCTCGGTCTGGTAGACCAGCTGCTCGCCCTGGTTGCGGGCCTCGGCGGCCTCGCGGCGCTTGTGGTCCTCCTCCGCGTAGCGCTCGGCCTCCTCACGCATGCGGTCGACCTCGTCCTTCGGCAGCGAGGAGCCGCCGGTGACGGTCATCTTCTGCTCCTTGCCGGTGCCGAGGTCCTTCGCCGTGACGTGCATGATGCCGTTGGCGTCGATGTCGAAGGAGACCTCGATCTGCGGGACGCCACGCGGCGCCGGCGGCAGACCGGTCAGCTCGAACATGCCGAGCTTCTTGTTGTACGCCGCGATCTCGCGCTCGCCCTGGTAGACCTGGATCTGCACCGACGGCTGGTTGTCCTCGGCCGTGGTGAAGATCTCCGAGCGCTTGGTCGGGATCGTGGTGTTGCGCTCGATGAGCTTGGTCATGATGCCGCCCTTGGTCTCGATACCGAGGGACAGCGGGGTGACGTCGAGCAGCAGGACGTCCTTGACCTCGCCCTTGAGGACACCGGCCTGGAGCGAGGCGCCGATGGCGACGACCTCGTCCGGGTTCACGCCCTTGTTGGCCTCCTTGCCGCCGGTCAGCTCCTTGACGAGCTCGGCGACGGCGGGCATACGGGTGGAGCCACCGACGAGGACGACGTGGTCGATGTCGCCCAGCTGGATGCCGGCGTCCTTGATCACGTTGTGGAACGGGATCTTGCAGCGCTCCAGCAGGTCCGCGGTCAGCTGCTGGAACTGGGCGCGGGTGAGCTTCTCGTCGAGGTGCAGGGGGCCCTCGGCGGAGGCGGTGATGTAGGGCAGGTTGATCGAGGTCTCGGTGGACGAGGACAGCTCGATCTTGGCCTTCTCGGCGGCCTCGCGCAGACGCTGCAGCGCCATCTTGTCCTTGGACAGGTCGACGCCGTGGCCGTTGTTGAACTGCTTGACCAGGTAGTCGACGACGCGCTGGTCCCAGTCGTCACCACCGAGGTGGTTGTCGCCGTTGGTGGCCTTCACCTCGACGACGCCGTCGCCGATCTCCAGGAGCGAGACGTCGAAGGTGCCGCCACCGAGGTCGAAGACCAGGATGGTCTGGTCGTCCTTCTCCAGGCCGTAGGCGAGCGCGGCCGCGGTCGGCTCGTTGACGATGCGCAGGACGTTCAGGCCCGCGATCTCGCCGGCCTCCTTGGTGGCCTGGCGCTCGGCGTCGTTGAAGTAGGCCGGGACGGTGATGACCGCGTCGGTCACCTTCTCGCCCAGGTACGCCTCGGCGTCCCGCTTCAGCTTCTGCAGGATGAACGCGGAGATCTGCTGCGGGTTGAAGGGCTTCCCGTCCAGCTCGATCTTCCAGTCGGTGCCCATGTGGCGCTTGACGGACCGGATGGTCCGGTCCACGTTCGTGACCGCCTGGCGCTTGGCCACCTCGCCAACGAGCACCTCGCCGTTCTTGGCGAAGGCGACGACGGACGGCGTGGTCCTGGCACCCTCGGCGTTGGTGATGACGGTGGGCTCGCCGCCCTCCAGAACGCTGACGACGGAGTTAGTCGTGCCCAGGTCGATGCCGACCGCACGTGCCATGGTTGATTCCTCCAGCTGACTTGAGTGGAACAGGCTCAAGTGTGCATGAGGCTCAGGCCCCGGTCAACAGACCTGAGTCGACGAGGCTCAACTCTTATCCGTTCCTTACACGCAACGGCGCTCTGACCTGCGACGATGGCGGCCGCCGTGGCGGCTGCACCCCGGAAAAAGGTTGACGCCGAGGTGGCTGGACCGGCTGCCGCAGGGGTGCGCGGGGCTGCGCCGGACGCGGGCCGGCCGACCGGGTCATGGTCTCCGCCGACCGCCGCCGGGGCGCGTACACGGGCACCCGCAGCAGCGCCAGCACGACGAGCAGCGCGGCCCCCGCGACCCACAGCGCGGCAGTGGCGCCGGCCCATCCGGCGTGCACCAGCACCCCGACGAGTACCCCGCCGCCGGCGGCCGTCCCCAGCAGCACGGTCGCGCCCTGCGCGGTGAGTCCGAGCCGCCGCAGCCGGTGGGCGAGGTGGTCGGGGCCGCCGCGCAGCAGCGCCCGCCCGGCCAGCCGCCGCGAGAGGGCGACGAGGACGGCGTCGGCGGCGCCGAGCGCGACGAGCGGCCCGAGGACGGCGGCGGTCCCGGCCAGGTCGTAGCCCGTCCGGGCGAGCACGGCACCGGAGGCCAGCAGGAAGCCGGTGAACAGCGAGCCGCAGGCGCCGAGCCCGATCCGCGCGGCCGGCCAGCCGTGCATGAGGAAGCCGGTCAGCGCGGCGGCCAGCACGCTCAGCAGCACCGCCAGCCCGTCCATCACCTCGGCCGCGGCGCACGCGGCCACCCCGAAGGCGGTGACCACCCCGACGGTCCCGGCGAGCCCGTCGGCGTGGTCGAGCGAGCGGAAGGCGAGGGTGGCGGCGCTGATCCAGCCGACGGCGAGCATCCCGCCCAGCACGCCGGTCTCGTCGTACGGCACGACACAGGCCGCCGCCACGGCCGTTCCGACGACCAGGAACCGCGTCTTGAGCCGCCAGACGTCCGCGGCGAGCCCCAGGGCGGCGACCGCGCCGCCCGCGACGAGCAGTTCGCCGATCCCGGCCCCGAGCGGCGCGAGCCGGGTCCAGTCGCCGGTGCCGGCGACCAGGCAGGTGGCCAGCGCCACGGCGACCCCGCCGAGCAGCGGCACCGGTCGCGTGCGCCGGCGCCGGTCGACGAGCCCCAGACGCAGGGCGGGCGTCCGGAGCGCTCCCGCGAGCAGGGCGGTGAGCAGCAGGGCGGCGGTGGCGGCGGTGATCCCGTAGAGCACGGATATAAGTTAGAGGTGAATGTACCAATTTGGTACGAATAACACGTTCGGATTGCCACGACGACTTCTTTAGGCAACCCTCAGCGACGCAGATCACCGAACGGTGTGCTGCATCGCATCGGAAGATGGGGGTAGTCTCAGACAGACTGGATAAGTTACCGCTTAGTAATGTCGCTCGGTTAGTCGCACGGTTAATCGAAGGCCGCCCCAGGAGCCCCCAATGCAACTCGCCGCGATCATCGTGTCGCTGGTCCTGATCGTGGTCGGCTCGGCACTGTTCGGCCGCGCCCTCCTGCAGATCTTCAACTTCATGCGGCTCGGCCAGCCGGTACCGGCCGGGACCCGCACCGACAACCCCTACCAGCGCACCGTCACCCTGGTCCGCGAGTTCCTGGGCCACACCCGGATGAACCGCTGGGGGATCGTCGGCTTCGCGCACTGGTTCGTGGCGATCGGCTTCTACACGCTGCTCCTGACGATCGTCAACGCCGTCGGCCAGCTCTTCCAGGCCGACTGGCTCCTGCCGGTCATCGGCGACTGGGCGCCCTACAACGTCTTCGTCGAGTTCATCGGCACCATGACCGTGCTCGGCATCCTGGCGCTGATCGTCATCCGGCAGCTGTCCCGGCCGGACAAGCCGGGCCGCAAGTCCCGCTTCGCGGGCTCCAACACCGGCCAGGCCTACTTCGTCGAGACGATCATCGTCATCGTCGGCGTCTGCATCTTCATGCTGCACGCGCTGGAGGGCGCGCAGCACCACGTGGACAGCTACGAGGCGTCGTTCTTCATCTCGTACCCGGTCGTGAAGGCCCTGGCGGGCCTGGACGTCTCCACGCTGCAGAACCTGACCTACTTCTTCGCCGGCCTGAAGATCTCCGCCTCCTTCATCTGGATGATCGTCGTCGCCCTGAAGACCGACATGGGCGTGGCCTGGCACCGCTTCCTGGGCTTCCCGAACATCTGGTTCAAGCGCAACGCGGACGGCTCCACCGCCCTGGGCGCGCTGCAGCCGATGACGTCCGGCGGCAAGCCGATCAACTTCGAGGACCCGGGCGAGGACGACGTCTTCGGCGTCTCCCAGATCGAGCACTTCTCGTGGAAGGGCCTGCTGGACTTCTCCACCTGCACCGAGTGCGGCCGCTGCCAGTCGCAGTGCCCGGCCTGGAACACGGGCAAGCCGCTCTCCCCGAAGCTGCTGATCATGTCGCTGCGCGACCACGCCCACGCCAAGGCGCCCTACCTGCTCGCGGGCGGCGGCAAGACCATGGAGGGCGAGGAGAAGGCCTCCGAGGAGCAGCTGAAGGACGTCCCCGCCGCGGCCCTCGCCGAGGCCGAGCGCCCGCTGATCGGCACCGCCGAGGAGAACGGCGTCATCGACCCGGACGTCCTGTGGTCCTGCACCACCTGCGGCGCCTGCGTCGAGCAGTGCCCGGTGGACATCGAGCACGTCGACCACATCCTCGACATGCGCCGCTACCAGGTGATGATCGAGTCCGCGTTCCCGTCCGAGGCGGGCACGATGCTCAAGAACCTGGAGAAGAAGGGCAACCCCTGGGGCCTGGCGAAGAAGCAGCGCCTGGAGTGGACCAAGGAGGTCGACTTCGAGGTCCCGGTCGTCGGCAAGGACATCGAGGACCTCTCCGAGGTCGAGTACCTGTACTGGGTCGGCTGCGCCGGCGCCCTGGAGGACCGCGCGAAGAAGACCACCAAGGCCTTCGCCGAGCTGCTGCACATCGCGGGCGTGAAGTTCGCGATCATGGGCGGCGACGAGAAGTGCACCGGTGACTCCGCCCGCCGCCTGGGCAACGAGCCCCTGTTCCAGGAGCTCGGCATGGAGAACGTGATGGCCCTGAACACGGCGTTCGGCGAGGAGCTGGACGACGAGGGCAAGGTCGTCGCGGAGTCCGCGAAGCCGAAGTCGGCGAAGAAGATCGTTGCCACCTGCCCGCACTGCCTCAACACGCTCGGCAACGAGTACCCGCAGCTCGGCGGCGACTACGAGGTCATCCACCACACCCAGCTGCTGCAGCACCTGGTGGACGAGGGCAAGCTGATCCCGGTCACCCCGGTCGAGGGCATCATCACCTACCACGACCCGTGCTACCTGGGCCGCCACAACAAGATCTACACGCCGCCGCGCGAGATCATCGCCAGCGTCCCGGGCATCCGCAACGAGGAGATGCACCGCCACAAGGAGCGCGGCTTCTGCTGCGGCGCCGGCGGCGCGCGGATGTGGATGGAGGAGCGGATCGGCAAGCGCATCAACAACGAGCGCGTCGACGAGGCGCTGTCCGTCAACCCGGACATCGTCTCCACCGCCTGCCCGTTCTGCCTCGTCATGCTCACGGACTCCGTGAACGGCAAGAAGAACGAGGGCAAGGCCAAGGAGTCCATCCAGGTCGTCGACGTCGCCCAGCTGCTCCTCGACTCCGTCAAGACGCCGGTCGACCCGGCGGGCGAGCCGGAGCAGGAGAGCGAGCCGGAGCCTGAGCCGGTGAAGTGACCGACCCGCTGCTCGCCGGCCGGCGCCGGTGAGCAGCCCCGGCCGGTGAAGCCGGAACCGCTGAGCCCGGCACCGCCCCCTGACCCGCACAGGCAGGGGGCGGTGCCGTACCTGTTGTCGTACGTCTGCTGTAGTACCCGTGCTGTCGTACCTGTGCGAAGGAGCCGTGGGTCATGTCGGAGCCGGGGAACGGGTGGGCTGCGGCCCTGACCGAGGCCGCGCACCCCTCGTGGTCGCGGCGGGCCGGTGCCGGGCGGGCACTCGCCCCCCACGCCGACGTCCCCGAGGCCGCGCGGGCCTTGGCGGCGCTGCTGCTGGACGCCGAGGACACGGCCGTCACGCGCCGGACCGCGCACGCGCTGACCCGCGCCGGAGGGGTGGCCGCCGCGAGGCTCCTCTCGGTCGCGGTGACCGAGGCCGACGACAACCAGGCCGACTGGATACGGACCGGGGTGCAGGACGCGCTGGAGGACCGGCCGACCGGCGTACCGGCCCTCCGAGCGGCCTGCCGTCAGCTCACCCGGTCCCCGGAGGAAGCCGTCCGCCGGGGCGCCGGGGCGATCCTGGCATGGACCGAGCCCACAGGACGGTGAAGGACCTCACCGGCGGGTGAGCGGATCGTTCACGCCCCCTTCGGCCCCGCCTGCTGCACCACGTCGAAGGACCACAGCGTGGAGCCGCTGGCCGCCGGCTTGGGACGGTCGCCGCCGCCCTGGTGTGCCGTCTTCATCGGCCCCTCCATCCATGCCTGGAAGGACTCCTCGTCCCGCCAGCGCGTGTACACCAGGTACTGGTCCGTGCCCTCGACGGGGCGCAGCAGCTCGAACCACTCGAAGCCGTCGGAGTTCTCCACGGCGTGGGCCCGCGAGGCGAACCGCTTCTCCAGCACCTCCCGCTGCTCGGCGGGAACGGTCAGCACATTGATCTTGACGACGCTCATGGACCCATCCTCGCCCACCGGCACCGGTCGTGAGCGCCCCGGGTCGGCCCCGGGCCTGTCCGCGCGCCTCGAACATGTGCATGATTGCTGGGTTGTTGTCGACGGGGTGGGCGGGGTGAACGATGCCGGTGCGGACAGAAGCGCGGAGGGGAGCGCTGGGTGAGGCGCGAGGGGGAGCGCTGGGTGAGGCGCGAGGGGGAGCCCGACGCCGAATGCTGGGCACCACCGTCGTCACCAGTGGCCTCCTGCTGCTCCTGGCCGGCTGCGGCTTCTCCTCCGAGACGAAGCACACCCCCGTCCGCGCGGCCCAGGCCCCCGCGGCCCCGCTGCCGATCCCGCGCGGGACGGGCAGCAAGACCCCCGACGACTTCAACGGCGACGGCCACCGCGACCTCGTCCTCAACGACCTCGCCAAGGCCCAGCCGCACACCGACGACCCCGGCATCGGCATCGTCTACGGCAGCGCGCACGGGCTGGTGCCGGGCACGCGCCGGCTGCTCTCCCCGGCCACGCACGCCGCCCGCGTCGGCGGCGAGCTGCCCGCCCTGTTCGACGCGGAGGCCTCCTGCGACCTCGACGGCGACGGCTTCACCGACCTCGTCGTGTCCACCGACCCGCCCTACGACGGCCAGGGCCGCCCCCCGGTGCCGTTGCAACTGCTGTTCGGCTCCCCGGGCGGCCTGACCGGCCGCGGCGTCGTCCTGGCCGTCCCGGACCGCGCCCGGGCCGGCAACGACTGGCCGGACCAGCCCGTGTGCGGCGACTTCGACGGCGACCAGCAGGCCGACCTGGTGCTGCACGCCACCGGCGGCAAGCTGAGCTTCCTGCGCGGCCCGTTCAGCCGCCAGGGCGCCCCGCGCAAGGCCGCCGCCCCGCTCCCGGGCCCCGGCAACCTGCCCACCGGCCCGGCCGCCGACGTCGACCGCGACGGCTACGACGACCTCCTCGTCCGTACGGCGGAACGCTCCGGCCCCTCCGCCGTCGTGCTCGGCGGCCCCGACGGCCCCACCCGCACCGGCGCCGTGCTGCCGGCCGGCATCGACGTGGCCCTGGGCGGCTTCGGCCGGGGCAAGGCGCTGGACGCGGCGGTCGGCACGATGACCGGCACGGCCCTGCGCTACGACCTGCCCGGCGCCGCCCGCGCCGCCCTGACCTCCCCGGGCTCGGTGCTCGACGCCGCCGACTTCGACGGCGACGGCCTGAGCGAGCTGGTCTCCAGCGGCTCCCGGGTGAAGGTGTTCCGGGGCCGCGCGGCGGGCCTGTCGCAGCGGCAGATGGTGACCGTCCAGCCCGTGGCACACGGCACCTCCCGGGTGGTCGCCCTCGGTGACTTCGACGGCGACGGACGGGCGGACCTCGTCGTACGGACGTACCGCAGTGAGACGCAGGACACGGTGGCCGTGCATCCGGGAGTACGGCGGACACTGGTGTCGGCGAAGCCGACGGTGACGTTCTCGACCCGGGAGTTCCTGCCGGCGCCGTAGACCCGTACGGGGGTTGACCGGCAGTCCCCGGAACCGACCCCGAACCGGCCGGTGTTGACCCCTTAGGGGATGTCACAGCTCGGCCGCAAACCCCCGCCCGGGGCTCGGCCGTGGGCACGTCACTCTGCGGAACCAGGTACGTTCGATGACGTGGCTGGATTCAGGATCGGACGCGGCGGCCGGGACGGCCGTTCCCCGCAAGCGCGACCGCAACACCCCCCGTACGGACAGCAGGCGCCGCAGGGACCGTCGTACGGCTACCCGCAGGCGCCGCAGGCGTACCCGCCGAACGGCGGTGGCGGCACCCCCGCCTCCCCGTGGCCGCAGTCAGGCGGCGGCTACCCGCCCCAGGACGAGCCGGAGTACTTCGGCGGCCACGGCAACGGCTACGCGCCCGGCCCGGCGGACCCGTACGCGGCGAACCAGCCGGGTCACACCCAGGCCTTCTCCATCGACGAGCAGGCCCGCTACGACGACGGCTACACGCAGGGCGGCACCTACCAGGCCGGCGCGGCGACCCCGGCCGGCCCGATCGGCCCGCGGCTGCGCTGGAAGGAGCTGCTGAAGGGGATCGTGCTGTCCCCGAACCAGACGTTCCTCCAGATGCGGGACTACGCGATGTGGGGCCCGGCCCTGACCGTGACGTTCCTCTACGGCCTGCTGGCCGTCTTCGGCTTCGACGGCGCCCGCGAGGACGCGATCAACGCCACGCTGTCCAACGCCATCCCGATCGTCCTGACGACGGCGGTGGCGATGGTGATCTCGGCCTTCGTGCTGGGCGCGGTCACCCACACCCTGGCCCGCCAGCTCGGCGGCGACGGCGCCTGGCAGCCCACGGTCGGCCTGTCCATGCTGATCATGGCCCTGACGGACGCGCCGCGCCTGGTCGTGGCCATGTTCGCGGGCGGCGACGCGTCGTTCGTGCAGCTCCTCGGCTGGGTCACCTGGATCGCGGGCGGCGCGCTGCTGACCCTGATGGTGAGCCGCTCCCACGACCTGCCCTGGCCGAAGGCACTGGGCGCGTCGGCGATCCAGCTGATCGCGCTGCTGTCGATCGTGAAGCTGGGCACGTTCTAGGTCCCCTGGGCGGGGCTGAGTCCCCCGGATGCGGAAGGCCCCCGGCGTGTGCGCCGGGGGCCTTTCCACATGTCACCCAGGGGCTCAGGCGTCGAGGACCTGGCCCTCCCGCTTCACGACGGGCGGCTCGACGCTCCACGGGAAGTTGATCCACTCGTCGGTGCGCTTCCAGACGTACTCGCACTTCACGAGGGACTGGGACTTCTCGTAGATGACGGCGGAGCGCACCTCGGCGACGTGGTCCAGGCAGAAGTCGTGGACGAGCTTGAGCGTCTTGCCGGTGTCGGCGACGTCGTCCGCGATCAGCACCTTCTTGTCGGTGAAGTCGATGGCGTTCGGGACCGGGGAGAGCATGACCGGCATCTCCAGGGTGGTCCCCACACCGGTGTAGAACTCGACGTTCACCAGGTGGATGTTCTTGCAGTCCAGGGCGTAGGCGAGGCCGCCCGCGACGAAGACGCCACCCCGGGCGATGGAGAGCACGATGTCGGGCTGATAGCCGTCGTCGGCGATGGCCTGCGCCAGCTCGCGCACGGCCGTCCCGAACCGCTCGTAGGTCAGATTCTCACGTACGTCACTCATGCTCGCGCTCACACCTGCGTCCGATGGAAATTGATGTAGGACCGGGAAGCGGTGGGGCCGCGCTGCCCCTGGTAGCGCGATCCGTACCGTTCGGCACCGTAGGGGAACTCGGCGGGCGAGCTGAGCCGGAACATGCACAGCTGGCCGATCTTCATCCCCGGCCACAGCTTGATCGGCAGGGTGGCGAGGTTGGACAGCTCCAGCGTGACGTGTCCGGAGAACCCGGGGTCGATGAACCCGGCGGTGGAGTGGGTGACCAGCCCGAGCCGGCCGAGCGAGCTCTTGCCCTCCAGGCGGGAGGCGATGTCGTCCGGCAGGCTGATCACCTCGTAGGTGCTGGCCAACACGAACTCACCGGGGTGCAGGATGAACGGCTCGTCGCCCTCCGGCTCGACGAGCCGGGTCAGGTCAGCCTGCTCGATGGAGGGGTCGATGTGCGGGTACCGGTGGTTCTCGAACACCCGGAAATACCGGTCCAGCCGTACGTCGATGCTCGACGGCTGCACCATGTCTGTGTCGTAGGGATCGATGCGGACCCGCCCGGCATCGATCTCGGCCCGGATGTCCTTGTCTGAGAGAAGCACGTCCCGAGGATACGCAAGGCGTGCGGAGCCCCCACAATCGCGACGGCCCCGCACGCCGGATGATCTTTCCCGGGTGCCGCTACCGCTTCCCGACCAGGGTGACCGGCACCGCACTGCGGAGCCGGGCACACCGGGGACACCGCACGAGGCGTCCGGGGCCGAGCCGCTCGGCCTGCTGCATCGGGAACGAAGCGGTGGTGAACACGTGCCCATCGGCACAACGGACGACGGTGCGCTCCATCAAGTCCTGAAGTCCCTTCCCCAAAGAGCCGCGCCGGGCTGGAATGCCCTGACGACGGGGCCACACATTACGGGATGAAAGGGACGCCCCTCCAGGCGGCACTCCGACCTCGCGAAGCACCTCCCCGAGCCCTCCACGGTACGCCCCAACTCCGGCCCCCCGCAGCCGCATCCCCCTCCCCAGCAACACACACAGGCCCCCGGCCTTGAACACCGGGAGCCTGGGATGGGGTACAGTGGGCGACGGTTCCGACACCACCTCATATGGAGGTCGTCGGCGACTTACGCGGGTGTAGTTTAATGGTAGAACATCAGCTTCCCAAGCTGAGAGCGCGAGTTCGATTCTCGTCACCCGCTCTGCGAGAAACCCCAGGTCAGCGACCTGGGGTTTGTTCGTTTGCCCCTGCTGGGCGATCGAGTTCGGTGCTGGGCTCAATCGGATGTTGGCCGGGGGTTAGCCGAGCCTCCGAGCACGCCGTTCGGCGCCGAGGCGGGCGTAGTGGTCGATGAGGTCGGGGTCGTCCACGGCGGCCGGGTTGACGACCTGCTCGACCGGAGCGCCCTGGAGCAGGCGTTTGACCGGGACCTCCAGCTTCTTGCCGGTGCGGGTGTGCGGGACGGCCGGCACCTCGATGATCTCGTCGGGGACGTGGCGGGGTGAGGCGCCGGTGCGAATGGCCTCGCGGATGCGGTCGCGCAGGGCGTCGTCCAGTTCGGCACCGGCCGCGAGGACGACGAACAGGGGCATCCAGTAGCCGCCGTCCGGCTCCTCCGCGCCGATGACCAGGGCTTCGGTGATCTCGGGAAGGCGTTCGACGACGTCGTGGATGTCGGCGCTGCCCAGCCGTACGCCGTTGCGGTTGAGCGTGGAGTCGGAGCGTCCGTGCACGATCACCGAACCATGGGAGGTGAGGGTGATCCAGTCGCCGTGCCGCCACACACCGGGGTAGGAGGAGAAGTAGGCGTCGCGGTAGCGGGTGCCGTCGGGGTCGTTCCAGAAGTACAGCGGCATCGACGGCATCGGGCGGGTGACGACCAGTTCGCCCACTTGGTCGGTGACCGGGTGGCCCGCCTCGTCGTACGCGGCCAGTGCGACGCCGAGGTGGGGCGCGGAGAGCTCGCCCGCCCACACGGGTACGACAGGCGCTCCGCCGGCGAAGCCGGACACGACGTCCGTGCCGCCGCTGATGGAGGCGAGTTGGACACCGTCACCGACGTGGTCGCGGACCCACGGGTAGGCGGAGGCCGGCAGGGCGGAGCCGGTGCAGCCCACGGCACGGATCGCCGACAGGTCGTGGACGGACGGGTCGATGCCGAACTTGGCCATGCCCAGCAGATATTGGGGACTGGTGCCGAAGAGGGTGACGCGGTGGCGGGCCGCCAGCTCCCAGAGGATGTCCGGCTTGGTGAGCGGCGCCGGGCTGCCGTCGTACGTGCAGGTCGTGGCACCCGTCAGGAGGGTGGAGACGACGAGGTTCCACATCATCCAGTGGGTGGTGGTGTACCACAGGAGGCGGTCGCCGGGGCCCAGGTCGGACTGGAGGGCGAGGGTCTTGAGGTGCTCCAGCAGGACACCGCCGTGGCCGTGGACGATGCCCTTGGGCAGGCCGGTCGTACCGGAGGAGAAGACGACCCAGAGAGGATGGTCGAACGGCACGGGTGCGCACGTGAGTTCCTCGGTGCGCGTCGCCGCCTCCTCCCACGGGACGACCGGCGACGGGTAGCCGGCCGGGAGCCCGGAGAGGCCCACGTGGTCGACCAGCACGGTGGCCTTCGACGTCGTCAGGGCTCGGGCCAGTTCGAGGGTGGCCTCGCGGCGGTCGTGCGTGGTGCCGTTGAAGAGGTAGCCGTCGGCGGCGATCAGCACGGAGGGTTCGAGCTGGGCGAACCGGTCGGCTGCGGCCTTGGGGGCGTAGTCCTGTCCGCACACGGACCATACGGCGCCCAGGCTCGCGGCGGCGAGGAACGCGACGATCGCGTGCGGCGTGTTGGGGAGGTAGCCGACGACGCGGTCGCCCTGCCCCACGCCCAGCTCACGCAGGGTCGCGGCGACCGAGGCGACCTGGGCGCGCAGCCGGCCTCCGGTCACCTCGTAGCCGGAACCGGTCTCGTCGAGGGCGACGATCGCCGGGGCGTCGTGCGTGAGACGGCGCAGGGCGTGGTGGGCGTAGTTGAGGGTGGCGCCGGGGAACCAGCGCGCACCGGGCATGGTCTCTTCGGCCAGGACCCGCTCGTACGGCGTTTCCGCGTCGATGTCGAAGTACTCCCACACCGCGCCCCAGAAGCCCTCCAGGTCGGTGACCGACCAGCGGTGCAGGGCGGAGTAGTCGGAGAGGTCGGCTTCGACTCCCCGGTGCCGGGCGGCCCAGCGGCCGAAGTCGGCGATCCGGCTGCGTGCGGCGGCCTCCGGGTCCGGGCTCCAGAAGGGATGGGCGTACGGCGTGGTCATCGCGCGGAACTCCTCGGCAGGGGTGCGGATACGGGCTGCTCGACGGGCCCGCGGGTGGTGCACAGCAGGGGCGCCCAGGCGGCGGTGCCGGTGAAGTCGCCGCCGCCTGCCGGGACGACGTCCATCACGACGCGGTCGGGGCGCAGCAGGACGGCGTCGGCACTGCCTGTGCGGAGCCAGGCGACGAGGGTGCCGTCGTCGCCGGTTTCGTGGACGTCGACGACCCGGGCGCCGAGTGCGTCGGTGAGCGCGCGCGGTGAGGGCGGGAGCGGCACAGCGGTCAGCACGGCGAAGGAGTCGCCGAGGACGTCGTCGAGACGGGCACGGTGTCCGTCCGGGGCGGTCACCCGGGGCTGCGGGCAGAAAGTGCCGCCGAGCCGGCTGCGGCGTACCAGCGGACCGACGGGCAGCGGGCGGCCGAGGTCCCGGCTCGCCCTGCTCGTCACCCCGGGGATGCGGCAGGCCGCGGCGACGGCGGTGCGGCGCAGGGCCGCCGCGCGGTCCTGGCCGCCGGTCATGGCCCAGCCGGTGGCGACCGCGAGGCGGATCACATGGCGGGCGTGGGGCTTGCGTTCCCGCTCGTAGGTGTCCAGCAGCCGTTCGTCGGCGCCCTGCTTCAGAACGCGGGCGAGCTTCCAGGTCAGGTTGTAGGCGTCACGCAGCCCCGAGCACAGGCCCTGTCCGACGAAGGGCGGGGTGAGGTGGGCGGCGTCGCCGAGGAGGAAGACGCGGCCTTGGCGCCAGCGGTCGGCGATGCGGGCCCGGAAGGTGTACTGGGCCTGCCGGATGACGTGGAAGTCGTCGGCAGGGCAGAGGCGGGAGAGGTCCACCCAGGGGGCGACCAGCTCGCGCAGTCGGTCCCGCCCGCCGGGGCCGTCGAGGCTCTCCCCCGCACGCAGCCGGAACTCCCAGCGGTAGCGGTCCTCACCGATCCGCATGAACGTCGCCGGGCGGTGCGGGTCGCAGACCTGGTCGACGCCTTCCCAGCAGCGCACGGCGGCTTTCGTCGTCACGTCGATGACGGTCCAGTGTTCCTCGAAGCGCAGGTCCTCCCACCCCGCGCCGACCGCTTCGCGGGTGAGGCTCCCCGCGCCGTCGCAGCCGAGGACGGCGTCCGCGAGCAGCAGGTGCTCGCCGTCGTCGTCGCGGTAGGTGACGCGGACCGGCCCGTCGGCGGGCTGCTCGACCGCCGTCACCTCGACCCCGCTCCGCAGCTCGCACTCCGGACGGCGGGCCAGCTCGGCGCGCAGCAGCCGTTCCAGCTCGGGCTGGTCGAACATGCTGGTCTGCGGGAAGCCGTGGTGGCCGTACGGCGACCGCCGGAACTCGGCGATCACGCGGTGCCGGGCGTCCAGCAGCCGCAGTCCGCGCGCGGGACGGGCGAGGGCGGCGAAGTCGTCGGCGACTCCGGCGGCCTGGAGGATCCTGCGTACCTCGTCGTCGGTGGCGACGGCACGGGGCAGGGGGTAGATGTCCCAGTGGCGTTCGAGGACGACCGTACGCACCCCGCGCCGGGCGAGCAGCAGGGCGGCGGTCACGCCCACGGGTCCGGCGCCGACGATCGCCACGGGTACGTCGGCCGGGTGGTGCTCGACGGTCATGTGCGGCTCACCTCTGCTCACCGTGCGCGTCGGCCACGGGCGTGCGCTGCTCGCCCAGGTCGATCCGGCCGTCCGGGGTGGCGATGGAGGCGGTGACGACATCGCCGTGCCGCAGGTAGCGGGGGTTCCTGGCCTGCGACTTGAAGAACGCCTTCCACTTCACCGCGGGTGGCAGCAGGGCGCCGATCTTCTCGACCGGCTTCGGCGGGGCCTTCAGGGCCGTACCGCCGGGGGTGCCGGTGAGCAGCAGGTCGCCGGGGTCGAGGGTCTGGAAGCGGGCCAGCAGTGTGAGGGCCTGCGCCGGGCGGACGATCATGTCGGCGAGGGTGCGGTCCTGGCGCGGTTCGCCGTTGACGGACAGCTTCAGCCGCAGGTCGAGGAGGTGGGCGAAGTCCTCCGGCTCCAACAGGGCCAGGTAGGGGCCCGTGGGCGTGAAGGTGGGGTACGACTTGCTCTCGTAGAACTGCGTCTTGGTCAGCTGGATCTCACGGGCGCTGACGTCGTTGGTCACCACGAGCCCGGCGACATAGGACGGCAGGTCCGCTTCTTCGACGACGGTGCCGATGGGCAGCGGTGCCCCCATGACCAGGCCGAGTTCGATCTCGTAGTCGAGGAACCGCACATGGGAGGGGCGCACGATGGCCTCGCCCGGGCCGCTGACCGAACCGAACGCCTTGCGGAAGAAGGCGGGCGGGATGTCGCCGGTGAAGCCCGAGTCACGGGCGTGGCTGCGGTAGTTGACCATCTGGGCCACGACCCGGCAGGGCGTGGTGACCGGCGAGAGCGCCGCCAGGTCGGACACCGGCGTACCCGCCTCACCGGAGAGAGCCGCCTCGCGTACGGCGCCACGGTCGGCGATCAGCTCGGCGGTGGTGACGGCCTTGGTGTCGACGGGGACGGCGCGCTCGGTGGGGGTCCCCCCTGCGCGAGCGGAGTCGAGGGCTCGGGGGAGGACGACCCACCAGCCGTCGGCGGTGCGCAGGACGTTGGTGCTCATGAGTTCATCGCTTTCATCAGGCCCAGCAGACGTTCGACGTCCAGTCCGTTGTCGCCGCGCAGGGCGTGCAGCACCTCGCGGACCCTGGCGGGGGACGGGCTCGCGCCCAGGAAGTCCCGGGTGGCCGGCGGGCCCCACTGGGCCAGCCCGCTCGCCGACATCGGCGCCCAGCCGGGCTCGACGTCGCAGGAGAACAGGTCGCCGTCGGCGAAGTGCTCCAGCATGAAGTGGTCGGGGTCGCGCCAGTAGTCGAAGAGCTGGCTGCCCTGGATGTGCCGGCCGATGCCCCAGCTGCGCCGGTAGCCACGCTCGGCCAGGTACTCGCCGCCGGCCGCGATCGCGTCCAGGTCGGTGACCTGGTAGGCGGAGTGGACGTAGCCGTTGCCCGGTCCCAGGTGCATCGCGAGCGTGTGGTGGTCGGCGGGCACGCTGCCCAGATCGCAACGGATGAACGCCATCGTCGGACCGCGCCCGCGCTGCCCGTCCAGGAACAGGAAGTCCGACACGATCATCCCGAGCGTGTCCAGATACCAGTCCAGGGCACGGGCGAACACCCGTGTCTCCACCACCACATGGCCCAGCCGCTGGATCCGGGACGGCTCCCGCGGCGGACGCTGCGCGGCGTTGACACGACGGTGATCCGTGCCGGTGTTGAGGAGCAGCGGCCGCTGCCCCGGCAGTTCGGGGAGCTGTCCGGCGCAGTGCACGACCCGCACCGGGAAGCCGGACGGGTCGAGCAGGTCGACCACCTTGCCGCCACCGGGCACGTCCGCCTCCCGTACGGCCGCCCCGGTCGCCCGCGCCAGCCGGTCCAGGTCGGCCCGCTCGGCCGCCCGGAACGCCGGGCCGATGAAACGGCACGTACGACCGCGCCGGATCGCCATGCAGGGCGGGCCGGCGAAGGTCCCCCGCAGCCACAGCTCACTCTCCGTGCGGGCGGCCACACCGAAGCCGAAGTCGCGGGCGAAGACTTCCGCCCGGTCCAGGTCGGGCTTCTCGAACTCCAGCCACGCCAGGTCGGCCACCTTGATCACGGGGTTCCGGGAGCGACCGGGATGTTCGCCCCGCAGGGCGCCCTGCTCGCTGTGGAGGTCCTGGTGGGGCGTGGCGAAGGCCGCTTGGGCCACGCGTGTTTCAGACATGGTGCCCTCCGAGCAACATTGCCGTAATGATGAAATCATCAGTACTGACAGGTTCCTCGTCAATAGGTCCACCGCCCTGAGATGATGAATTCATCAGAACTGTGGGAGTGGTGGATTCCGCGGCTAGACTCGGCCCATGCCCACGTCAGCCCCGCCCAGCAACCGGTTCGAGCGGCGCCGCGCCGAGACCCGTCGCGCGCTCATTCGCGCCGCCCGGCGGATACTCGCCGAGAGCGGGGACACCAGCGCCAGCATCCAGGCGATCGCCGAGCGCGCCGACGTCGGCTTCGGCTCCTTCTACAACCACTTCGAGTCCAAGACGGAGCTGTTCGAGGCGGCGGTGACGGACGCCCTGGAGGAGTTCGGCCAGACCTTCGACGAGCGGCTGACCGGGATCGACGACCCCGCGGAACTCGTCGCGGCCGGCTTCCGGCTCAGCGCCCGCATGGCCGACTCCCACCCGGAGCTCATGCAGGTCCTGCGCCGCCGCGGCCTCGGCCACCTCTACTCGGACAACGGCCTGGCCGTCCGGGCCCTGCGCGACCTCCAGGCCGGCATCGCCTCCGGCCGCTTCACGCCCGTCGAGCCGGTTGTGGCCCTCTCCGCGCTGGGCGGAACCCTGCTGTCCCTGGTGGAGCTGAGGTTCGCCCGCCCCGACCTGGACGGTGACGAGGCCGCAGTGAACCTCGCGGAGATGGTCCTGCGGATGCTGGGCGTCCCCCCGGACGACGCCCACGAGGTCGCCCGGCGCCCGTTGCCCGACCTGGACTGACGGCTGCGCACCGCGGGAAGGGCACAGCCGCGGTCAGAGGTCGCACAGCGATGCCGAGCAGTACGGATGGGGCCAGGCGGCAGCCGCTGGCCTCATCGCCACCTGCCCCATCACCGAGCTGGAGTTCTTCTGTCCCTGCAACTCGGCCGTGACGGCCAGCACGAGGTCGACGGCTCCTGCGCTGCGGTGCCGGCCGCGCTGGTTGAGGATCTCGATTCTCGTCACGCGCTCCAGAGTGAAACCCCAGGTCAGTGGCCTGGGGTTTGTTGTTGCGGCCGGCACCCATGGATCCCGAGCGCCGACTAGGGGGCGCCGCCGGCCACGGTGGCCGCGAGGTCTTCGCGGGGCGCACGCCATGACCGTGCGGCGCGCAGCCCCAGGAAGAGCAACAGTCCGAACGGTGACAGCAAGATCGTGAGAACCAGCAGCGGCCCCATCAGCAGGGCGGAGATCCCCAGCCGCCTGGCCTCCCGGTACATCCACTGGCCGATCAGCAGATCCCAGGCGATGACCTGGGACCAGATGGCCCCCGCGCCGCCCGCGAGCGCCGTCAGATCGCGGAAGGTCTCCAGATCCGGGCTGCGGACCGCGGTCCAGAGCTCGGGGAACACCGGGACCGCCAGTGCGAGATAGACCAGCAGTACGGGCATCACGGTCCACGGTGACCCGGCGATGCGGGCGGTCGGCCCCCATCCCGGCGCGAAGATCATGAGCAGCCATACGGGTGCGGCGAGCCAGAAGGAGAGCTGGAAGAGGAATGCGGTCATGGCACGAGTTCCTTCGGAGTGGGGGCGTCGTCCAGGCCATTCGCCCTGACCGGCGACGGAGTCGGAGCCCTGAGGGATGCGTAGGTCCCAAGAGCGCCGGCCGACAGGATCAGTGCGGCCACCCTCAACGTGGCGCCGTCCGGGTGGATCAGTGGCTGGCCCCGCAACGCCTGCCAGAGAACCAGCGCGAAGGCGGCGGCGTACGTACCCGAGGCGAGCAGCACCAGGCGCAGCCGTATCCGGTCGTCGGCAAGTCGAGTGAAGCGTGGCGCGAGGGCGGTCAGCACCGTGACCAGCAGCGGCAGGAGCTGCAGCGCGTGCATGCCGACGAAGTGCGGGATCCGTAGATCGCCTCCCGTCGTCGACCAGCCGGTCAGCGGCATCGACGGACCACCGTCCGGCACGCCCACGCTGTGCGCGCCGACCACCTTTGAGACGCCGCGCCTCTGTCCCGGCGCGGGTCGGCTCATCAGGAAGCCGACGCCGGCCCCGGCCAGCGCCAGGATGATGCCGGAGCGCATCGCCCAGGCGGATGCGCGGTCGGCGATTCGGGCGCGGAGCAGCAGCACGGCGACGGCGAGTGTGCCGAGCCAGAGGATGGCGACCGTGACGCCCATCGCGTTGAACAGCGCCTCGTCGAAGGGTGTTTCGTGGTTGAAGTGGCTGCGCTTCCCGCGCACCACCTGCCCGGTGATGATCACCATCTCGATGAGGCTCGCCAGCGCGACGACCGTCCCCGCCCACCAGCCCACGCGTCGTCCGCTGGGCAGAAGCGACAGCATCCAGGCCAGGGAGAGGCAGTACGCCACGAACGAGACCGAGAACTTGAACGGCTTGAACCAGATCGGCGCACCCACCAGGACACGGTGGTCCACGGCGAGTCCCACCGCGGATATGACCGCCATCAGCGCCATCGCTGCCGAGAACAGCACCAGCGGCCGATGCCATGACCGCCATGGTGCCGACGGCGACCACAACGACGCAGGCCGGGAAGGCGGACGTGAAAAAGACATGACTACCCCCTAAGCGGATAGCGGCACTATCCGCTATCCGATAGCGCAACTATCTATGATGGAGGCCGGGTCGGCAAGGGCCGGCCCGGCCTCAGGGCGAAGGTCGAGGAGTGAACCGGCTGTGCGCATTGGCGAGTTGAGCCGCAAGACCGGGGTGCCGGTGCCGACGATCAAGTACTACGTCCGTGAGGGCCTGCTGCCTCCGGGCGAGCTGACCAGCCCGAACCAGGCGACCTACAGCGAGGCGCATGAGCGCCGGCTGCAGCTGATTCGAGCCCTGCTGGAGGTCGGCGGCATGAAGGTGGCCGAAATCGCGGACGTACTGGCGGCCCTCGACGACCCGGAGCGCCCCCTGCACAAAGTGCTCGGCGCTGCCGCGGACCGCCTCGGCAGCGGGGACATCGAGCACGACGACCCGGAGTCTGCGGCCGCACGGGCCGTCGTCGCCGACCTCATCTCCCGGCGCGGCTGGCGCACGCACGAGTCGAACCCCGCCGCCACCGACCTGGCCAAGGTCCTCGCCGCCCTGGAGCGGTTGGGCCACGGGGCGTTCGTCGAAGTGCTCGACGACTACGCCGACGCAGCCGAGCAGGTCGCCCGCGCCGACCTCCGTTACGTGGACCGACGGGTGGCGGTCGAGGACAAGGTGGAGGCCGTGGTGGTCGGGACCGTACTGGGCGAGGCGGTGTTCAGCGCGCTGCGGAGACTGGCCCATGTGAACGCCTCGGCCAAGCTGTACGGCACGGATGTGCCGCAGCAGAAGCCGAGCTGAGCCGACCGAAGCTGAGCGCGAGACGGGCTTTCTCCAAGCTCTGCCCGCGCGAAGGCGTTCCGGACCGGACGTCCGACCGAGCAGTTCAACACCCTGCCCGTCAGAGGCGTAGGGCCTGCCCGAGAGCCGTCGCTTCCCAAGCTGAGAGCGCGCGGCCGAGGGTCTGCCGGTCGCCGGTACGGTGGCGGTGCCGGATTTCTGGGACCCTTCCACCGGCGGCCCGGCGCCCGCGCCGAGGCCGTGATGGCGGGAGACCTCGGCAGGACCGGCCCCTCACTCGGCGGAGTGAACTTCCTCGCGTGCCCCCGCAGTTGCTTGCATGCATGCGGTTTCGAGCTGCTGCACCCGGCCTAGACTCCGCGCTCATGTCGCTGTGGCTGCTCAACCATTTCAGTACCTTCACGCTGGCCGTCATCACCGTCGGCGGGACGGTCGTGCTGGCCGTCGCCGGCAGTGTGCTGTTGCGGCGCAGATACCCCTCGCTGGCCCAAGGGGAGCACAACGACATGGTCGGTGTGACACTCGGGATGTTCGGCGCGATCTACGGGATCATCCTCGCGTTCGTGATCGTCACCCTGTGGACTCAGGTGGAGCAGACCCAGACCATCGTCGCCTCGGAGGCCACCGACGCGGCGCTCATCGCCCGCGACGCCGCCGCGTTCCCGCCGCCGGTGCACGCCCGCCTCGACTCCGCCATGAGCGGCTACGTCCACGCGGTCGTCGAGGACCAGTGGCCCCGCATGCGCGAGGGGAACCCCAGCTACGGGGCGACCGAGACCCATCTGCGGGCCGCCTACCAGGCACTCCAGGCATACGACCCGAAGGACGAACGCGAGCAGGTCTTCTACGAGCAGGCCGTCGGTCACCTCGACGACGTCGCCACGCAGCGGCGTGCCCGTATCACCATGGCCCGCCAGGAACTCCCCGCACTGCTCCAGGTACTGGCGTTCGGCGGCGCACTCGTCCTGGTCCCGCTGACCTTCCTCTACGGCCTGCGCGAACGGCGGGTCCAGATGCTGTTCGTCGCCTCGGTCGCCGCGCTCGTCGGGTTCAGCCTGCTCCTGGTCGTCGTCCTGGACCGCCCCTTCGCCGGCGACCTCGACGTCAGCCCCGCCCCGTACCGCGAGGGTGCGCTTGCCCAGTACTGGGTCAAGTGATGCGGTGACGTGGCGGGGCGGTGGTCGGCGGTGTCTGTCCCAGGCGTTCGCCGCCTTGATCCCGCTGGCGGAATTGCTGTCGTTGCCGGCGAATGCGGGCGTGTCGTCGCGCAGGGGGCTCGCGTGGGTGGCAGGGGGTGCTGCGGCGGGCGAAGGCCGTCCCGGTCCGGCAGGGGTGCGGGCCGCCCTCCGGCTCCTTCTCCGCGAACCACTGCAGGTGGCGGCGGAGTTCGGGCTTCAGGAAGTCGGCCGGGCACTTGACGGCCGAGGATCCTGCGTCAGAGCGGGAGGTCGTCGGGAAGCACCCTGAACGACTTGTGACGGCCCAACGGGCGTACGGCCCGGAAGTCTCGTCGGTCGAGGGTGAGAATCGCGTCCGTGTCGTAATCGGCGGCAAGTGCCACGCTCACCGCGTCGGCGAGGTCGAGGTCCAGCGCGCGGTAGCGCCCCCGGACGGACTGGGCGGCGCCCAGGTGGTCCCCCGTGATCTCCGGCAGGACGACACGACCCCGGCTCATCCGCCCTGATCTCGGAGCCGTTGGCCTTGTCGCGGAAGAGGCCCTGGACGATGCCCGGGCGAGCGCCAGCGCGCCCATGAGGGCGAGCAGCTGGAGCACGCCGGCCGGAACGGGACCCACGGCTCTCAGAACCTCTCCGGGAAGATCAGGGCGAGGACGAGACAACCCAGCAGGGCGACGGCGACGACCAGGCCGGCGACGTTCTCGACGGTCACAGCTTCGTCACCCCCCGGGCGACGAGAGCCACCAGTGCGAAAGCCGCGAGCACGGCGACGACGAAGGCCACATCGGCCATCGCGAACTCCTGAAGCGAGGTGCGGTGGAAACGGACGATCTTGAGGAAACCGCCTCCCCGACCGGGTCCGGCCGCCCGTTGAGGGCTCCCTTACGGAGGCCCGAACGGCTTTGACGGGTCTCTTACGGCCCTCGGTCACGACTCGGGGAACCATGGTCGGCGGCTGTGCGGAGCACGCCGGCCGGTCCGGCCGTACGCTGGCGGCATGACGCGGTTGATCGTCGCAGCGGGAGGAGGGGGCGACGCTGTCGCCGCCGCCATGCTGCACGCCGCCCTGTACGGCGGCGAGGGCCGGGCGGTGATCCTCACGTACGCGTGGGACCGCCTGATCGTCGACCCGGTGCCGGGTCCCCGAGGTGCTCGCGACTTCACCGGGCTGGAGCCGGTCACCCCGGCCGTCCGGGCCGTGCCGGCCGGGGCCCGTCCGATCGCACCGGCGGGCTCCACGCTCCCGAGGCTCGCGGCGGAACTCCCGCACACCTTCGCGCTGCTCGACCCGTACCGGGGTGCCGAAGGTGTCACGCGCCAGCTGGAGGAGCTGGTCGGTCACTTCGATCCGGAGTCCATCGACGTCCTGGACGTGGGCGGTGACACCCTCGCGCGGGGCGACGAGCCGACGCTGAAGAGCCCCCTCGCCGATGCCCTCACGCTGGCCGCCGTCTGCCAGGTGAACGCCTCCGTCCGCCTGCTGGTCGCCGGTCCCGGGCTGGACGGCGAACTCTCCCCGGACGGCCTGCGCCCGCTGCTCGGCCCTGTCGTCCACACCCTCACCGCGGGCGACGTGGAGCGGATCAGCACGGTCCTGGAATGGCACCCCTCCGAGGCGGCCGCGATGCTCGCCGCGACGGCCCGAGGCGTCCGGGGCACCTGCGAGGTACGCGACGCCGGCCTCCCCGTGGCACTCACCGACGAGGGCCCACGGGTCCACGAGGTCGACCTGGACGCGGCGGTGAGCCGCAACAGGCTGGCGCAGGCCGTCATGACCACCGCCGCGCTGGACGAGGTCGAGGCGCACAGCCGTGAGGTGTGCGGGTTCTCCGAGATCGACTACGAGCGCGCCAAGGCCGCGCGGCTGAAGGACCGGCCGTCGGCGCCGCCGGACCCCGACGCCGTGCTGCCCCGGCTGGAGCGGTTCGAGGCGGAGGCCCGCGGCCGCGGAGTCACCCACACCACGTTCCGGCACCTCACCGAGGCCCTGGACATCGACGGCTCCCGGCGCGGTGCCCTGCGGCGGCTGCTCGTCGACAGCCGCCCGGAGCGGTACGACGCGCCTCTGTGGCGCATCGCCTGAGAGGCGGTCCCGGCCGGGTCCCTACGCCGACGGCCCCCGGCCCTCCCGCACCAACCCCCACGCGTGGGCGAACAGTTCGGGCAGGGTGCGGGTGGGGAGCGGGAGGGGGGTTGCCAGGCGGCCGTTGTACGCGCGTTCCAGGCCGAGCAGTTGCGCCTTCCACGCCTCCATGGGCTGGTACGGCTTCTTGGCGTGGATCCACTCCCCGGGCAGGAAGAGCCGACGGCCCGCCCTGGCGCGCTTGTCCTCCACGGCCAGACCGCGCTCGGCCAGTACGGCGGCGGCCTTGTGGTGCCGGGCGGGCTTCCAGCCGTTCCAGGTGCGGATGTTGCGGTCGCTCGGCGTGCGCAGGGTCAGCAGCTGGAGGTAGAGCGCTGCCGCGTCCTGGTCGACGCCGAGTTCGGTGGCGGCCTGGGCCGTCAGGGCGGGTGCGGAGTGTGCCGGGTTCGTCTCGTACGAGCCCGTGGGGAGCGAGGCGTCCTCGACGCGTTCGACGATGCGTGCGCAGACCGGGCCGCGCAGCCACTCGACCAGCTCCAGTGCGGGGCTGTGGCGGGAGTCCGCCCGGGCCGCCAGCAGGGTGCGGGAGCGGTCGTCGTCGGCGTAGAAGGCGGGGCGGAAGTACAGCTCGGGCTGGGACCGGTCGCCCCGTCGGTCGACGACGCCGTCCACGACCACGGTCAGCCCGTCGTCGGCGCTCTCGACGTGCAGCGGCTCGGGGCCGTCGGTGTAGGGGTGCGAGCCGAACCGGTCCCGCACATCGGCGACCGTGTGCCCCACCGCGCGGCTGAGGCTGCCGGCGTCCAGCAGCAGGCCCGGGTGGTTCAGGCGCTCCAGCAGCGCCCGCACCAGGCCGGGGACTCCGGAGCGGACCGGGTCGCCGGCGGGGAGCTCGGTGCAGACCCAGAAGAGGTTGGGGACGACGGCACGCAGCGTGTCGTCGAAATCCCGCAGGCCCCAGTCCTCGGCGGTCGCGAAGGGCCGGAAGCCGCTGTCGCTGTTCCGGATCCAGGTGTCGAGATCGGAGCCGAGACCGCGTATCGCGGCGTGGTCGGTGAACGCGGCGCAGAAGCGCCCCGCCGACAGCGAGGACGGGTTCAGTTCGACGACCGCGTCGAAGGTGCGCTCGGGAACCACCGTCCGACGGCCGTACCGCTCCCGCCACACCTGCGCGATCCGCTCCGCCACCGCCCGCATGCCCTGCGGCTCCCACAGCTCGGCGGGGTCCTCGGGCAGGACGTCCGCCATCAGCTCCAGGCGGTCCAGCGGGCCCATGCGGCCGCGCTCGCGGACGCCGTCCTCGATCTCGGCCAGCTTCAGCCGATGGATCTCGCGCTCCCGGTCGTCGAGGCGCGGGAGGTACCCCGCGGCGAGCATCCCCGCCAGCGCGAAGGACGCCGCCGCCCGGCCCATGCCCGTGCCGTCCCTCAGCACGGTCACGGCGTGAAGGTCCCACGGCACCGGCCCGCGCTCGCGGACGAGGTCCACCAGCCGGCGCACCTGCCCGGCGCTGCCCCATCCCCGCGGGACGTCGGTCACCTCCTCGATCGTCCCCAGGCTCGGCGGGGCCGGAAGCCCGGTCCGCACGTCGACGAACTTCCGCAGCCCGTCAGCCGCCCAGCCGACCGCGACGGTCGCGCCCCGCTCGTCCCGGACGGCCGCGGGGCCGCCGTCGGCCGGCCGCACCAGACCGGTGCGTATCCGGGCCTCCGGGTCCGCGAACGGGCTGTCCGCCCAGATCTCCAGCAGCGCGAGCAGACGCCGGCGCCGCTCGTCGCGCGTGGGTTCCACGGCGGCCCGCAGCGCCACGGCGCCGATGCGCCCGATGAAGCGTGCCCAGGACCCTTCCCCCGCCGTTCCCGGACCCTCGTCGGGAGCGGCCGGCTCCCAGGTCCCGGCCAGATAGCGGCCCGTCCGCTCGATACCGGCCAGCGCGCCCCTGCCGCTCCAGATCCCCGAGCCGTCGATGAGCCCGTCCAGCGCGACTGCCACGCCGTGATCGTCCAGGGCCGCCACCCCGGCCCGCGCCGTCAGCAGCCCGCCGGCCACCGTCCCGTCTTCCGCCACCCCGCTCGAACGCTCCATGGGGAGATCATGGCGGACGGGTCTGACAGAGCGTCCGGCGCAGGCGTGGAGGGAGAGGTCCGGCGGCATCGGGCCCGTCCACGGCGGCCGACGGACGTCTACGGCACCGTCAGTTTCGGGTGGTCGGTGTCCGGGAGCCAGTCGCGTCGCGGTGTGTAGTCCAGCCAGCGGCGGGTCCGGGCGGCTTCCGTGAAGCCTTGGAGCAGGGTGTCCAGCAGGGGGTGACGGGACGGCTCGTGCCAGGCCAGTGACCAGGCGTACAGCGGGGTCGGTTCGACGAGGGGGATGGAGCGCAGGGCCGGGTGGTCCGGCAGCGGCGCGTCGGCCGGGAAGAGGGTGAAGGCGTCGGGCTCGGTGCGGATGCGCCGGCTCAGGTGGTCCAGGCCCAGGTTGGGGCCGTCCTGCCGCCGAGGGATCCGGAACGCGTCGGCGAAGCGGCGCAGGAAGTCCAGGCGGTTCAGTTCGGCCGGGCACCACAGCACGCTGTCGCGCAGGTCGGCCGGGCGCAGTGCGGGGGCGCCGGCCAGCGGGTGGGATGTGCTGACGACCGCGTCGACGGGTTCCAGGCGCACCAGCCGCTGGGCGAGTCCCGCGTCGCTGCCGTCGGGCAGCGGGTGCACCCGGCCGAACCCCAGGTCCGTGTCGCCGCGCAGCAACGCCTGGGCGACCGAGGGCCAGTCCCGTCCCGGGCCCGGCTCCCAGCGCACCGGGCCGAGCGCCTGCACCGCGTCGGCGACCGTGCGCATCGGCGCGTACAGATGCCCCCAGGTGTCGATCCGCAGCACCGGTCCGTGGCCCGTCACCGCCGTGACGGCCCGTTCGCCCGCCGCGAGCGCCTCCCGCGCGGGCGGCAGGAACCGCTCCCCCGCCTCGCTCAGCCGGACCCCGCCCTGACGCTCGAACAGCCGCACGGCCAGCAGCTTCTCCAGCCGCGCGATGCGTTTGGACAGCGCCTGCTGGCTGGTGCCCAGCTCCTCGGCGGCCCGCCCGAAGTGCAGCGTCCGGGCGGTCGCGACGAACGCGCGGACCAGTGCGAGGTCGAGGTCCATGCCGCTGACCTTATGCGACAACTCCCCGTTGTCGGGCGGGGGAGTTGGTTGTTGGCCGAGCCTCGGCCTTTCCCGGTCAGATGGTTCCGAGGCCGCCGCCACCGAAGGGATGACCACGATGAAAGCGTTCCTGCCGACCGGAGATCCCACCGAACCGGTCGTGCTCGCCGATGTTCCGGAGCCGATCCCGCGCCCCCACGAGGCGCTGGTCAAGGTCGAGGCGTTCTCGGTCAACCGGGGTGAGACGTTCAAACTGGAGCGGCCCGCTCCCGGCGACCGTCCCGGCAAGGACATCGCGGGGCTGGTGGTGCAGCCGGCCGCCGACGGCAGCGGGCCTTCGGGGGTCACACGGGTCGTCGGCCATCCCATGGGCGGCGGCTGGGCGGAGTACGTGGCGGTGCCGACCGACGCGCTCGCCGAGCTGCCGGACGGCGTCTCCATGGTCCACGGCGCCGCCCTGCCGCTGGCCGGTCTCACCGCGCTGCGGCTGTTGCGCGCCGCCGGGCCCGTGCTGGGCCGGCGGATCCTGCTGACCGGGGCCTCGGGCGGCGTGGGCCACTTCGTCACCGAACTCGCGGCCGCCGCAGGGGCCCAGGTCACCGCCGTCACGCGGAACGCCGAACGCGGCGCCCGGCTCGCCGAGCTCGGGGCCGACGAGGTCGTCCACGACGTCACCGACGCCCAGGGCACGTACGACGTCGTGCTGGAGTCGACCGGCGGGCAGGCCCTTCCCCTGGCCCTCGCGCGGCTCGCCAGGCGCGGCACGCTGATCTGGTTCGGGCAGGCGAGCCGCACGCCGGCGACGCTCGACTTCTTCGGCTTCTTCGACGGCCCCGAATCGGCCGTCATCCGGCACTTCCACTACCTCGACGCCGGCACACGCCTCGACGACGACCTGGCGGCGCTCGTCCGGCTGACCGCCGCAGGCCGGCTGCACCCCGAGATCGGCCGCGTCACGGACTGGGCCGGCACCGCGGCCACCCTCACCGATCTGCGCGACCGCCGCGTCCGCGGCAAGGCCGTCCTCACCCTTTCCTGATCCACCCCCGGACGACCGGCAGAAACCCGGCGCGACAGCAACCGAAGGAGCACACCCCATGAGCACCAGCGATCCCAGGACCGTCGTCATCCGCTACGTCGAGGCCGTCCGCGACGGCGACGCCGACGTCATCCACGACAGCTTCGCCACCGACGCGACCTGGCACTACCCGGGCCGTCTGCCCGTCTCGAAGGTGTGGCGCGGCCGCGACGAGATCGTCGACGAGTTCCTCGGCAGCATGGGGACCGTCTTCGTCCCCGGCACCGTGGAGATCGAGCTGGTCGGCACGATCGCCGAGGGCGACCGCGTGGTGGCCGAATGGACCTCCAGGGCGACGACCGTCCATGGCGGCCGCTACGACAACCGCTGCCTCGGGATCTTCACGGTCCGCGACGGGAAGATCGTCTCCGTCGTCGAATACGCCGACACCGAGCATGTGGCCGCGACGCTCTTCCCGGGCCATGCCGCCCAACGGCCTGTCGGCGGCCAGTGATTCAGGCAGGTGGCCGGGACGGGGCCACGGCCGGTTTTTGTCCCCGTACCAGGTCGCAAAGGGCCAGGTCAGCGGCGTGAGGCGGTGGCCGCCGGCCTGATCTGTGCCGGTGGCCACAGCGAACGGGCCGTCCGTGGGCCCATACTGAGGACGATGACAAAGCCTCCTGCACCGAAGCGTCATTTGCCCACCAGCCCCTTCAAGGCCCCGGTCGCACCGGCTCCCAAGCACTTCGCCGTGGGCGACCAGGTCACACACGACATGTACGGCCTCGGCCGGGTCGTCGGCATCGAGGAGGGAATCGCGGCGCACGTGGACTTCGGCTCGGCGCAGATGCGGATCCTGAGCCCGTACAACAAGATGACCAAGCTGTAGAACCCGCTGTGCCCGGTCACGGCACCCCAGGCCCGTCCAGGGACCTGCAACGAAAGCGAGACCTCCCCATCGACCCGACGTCGCTGTTCTCCGCACCGGAAGGGCAACCCCGCTCCTCCACGGCAGCGTCGCCGCCTCCGGCGACCAATCCTTTCCAGGCCCCCGACTTCGGGGACGACGAGACCTGGCAGACCGAGGACGTGCCAGAACCGGCCTAGGGCGTACGGCCTCGGCGGGGGCCGGTTCTCGGCGGGAGCCGGCTCTCGCGGGCCGGCCCGGGGAAAGTCTGTCCCGGCGGCGACACATATCCGGGCCCGCCGGCGTTAGGGTCGGGGTACGGGTGCCCTGCGTGCCCGGGGTCTGCTGCCGTTTCCCGAGACGAAGGTGCCATGCCCGCTGAGAACGCCCCTGCCTCCGGGAACCTCGACGACGACGACTACCCGGCCTACACCATGGGGCGGGCCGCCGACGTCCTCGGGACCACGCCCGCCTTCCTGCGGGCCGTCGGGGAAGCGCGGCTGATCACCCCGCTGCGCTCGGAGGGCGGTCACCGCCGGTACTCGCGCCGTCAGTTGCGCATCGCCGCCCGGGCCCGTGAACTCGTCGACCAGGGCACTCCCGTCGAGGCCGCGTGCCGCATCGTCTCGCTGGAGGACCAGCTCGACGACGCCCTCCGGCTGAACCGGGAAATGCGGCGCAGGCTCGACGAGCACGGACTGAATATCTAGTCCCGCCGGTGCAGAAATACGGGCCGCACCGGGGTGAGGATTTTCGCGACGCGTCCGAAAAACATGAGGCCCTGCGCCCGGCCATGTGTTAACGTGATAGCAGTTGCAGTTTTGATTGCCGCAGACTTGTTTTTTTGCAGAGCTTTCCGGGTTTCCCGGAGGGGTGATCATCCCGGCGACTCGGACCCGTAAAGTGCGGCGTCCGGCACTGCCCCCCAAGGGAGATTCAATATGGCATCTGGCACCGTGAAGTGGTTCAACGCGGAAAAGGGCTTCGGCTTCATCGAGCAGGACGGTGGCGGCGCTGACGTGTTCGCCCACTACTCGAACATCGCCACCAGCGGCTTCCGCGAGCTTCAGGAAGGCCAGAAGGTTACCTTCGACGTCACGCAGGGCCAGAAGGGCCCGCAGGCCGAGAACATCGTTCCCGCCTGACGCTGACGCATCATGACGCTGGGGCCCGCGCTGCGGGCCCCAGCTCATTGCTTTCCGGGACCTGCCCGGATTTTCGACAGTCCTGGCTTCGGTACGCGAGGCCCGGCTGTGCACATTTCATTCGGCTCATTCCTGTGAATCCGGGGGCGACTCCCGCCGCTGAACGGAATTCCTCGGTGCGCCGCATCGAGGAAGGTTCCTCATGAACCGCACCCGTCGCGCCGGCGGCAGTTCCGGCCGTTTCCGCACGGACCGGAGCACCCGGCAGCAGAACCCCCGTCCGGCCACCGGACGAAAGAGCCGGCCCGCGGCTCGCTCCACCGCACGCCCGCAGGAGTTCACCCTCCCGGTCACCCTCACCGAGCCGCTGCCGGCGGCCGAGACGTTCGCCGAACTGGACATGCCCGCCCGTCTGCTGGCCGCGCTCGGCGCGGAGGGCGTGAGCGTGCCCTTCCCGATCCAGGCGGCCACGCTGCCGAACGCGCTCGCCGGACGAGACGTACTCGGACGCGGGCGGACAGGCTCGGGCAAGACGCTCGCCTTCGGCCTGGCCGTGCTGGCCCGGCTGGACGGGCAGCGGGCCCAGCCCCGGCAGCCGCTGGCCCTCGTCCTCGTCCCGACCCGGGAACTGGCCCAGCAGGTCACCGACGCGCTCGCCCCCTACGCCCGCGCGCTGCGGCTGCGGCTCGCCACCGTGGTCGGCGGCATGTCGATCGGCCGCCAGGCGACGGCGCTGCGCGGCGGCGCCGAGCTCCTCGTGGCGACACCCGGCCGGCTCAAGGACCTCATAGAGCGCGGGGACTGCCGGCTGGACCAGGTCGCCGTCACCGTCCTGGACGAGGCCGACCAGATGGCCGACATGGGCTTCATGCCGCAGGTGACCGCGCTGCTCGACCAGGTCGGCCCCGGCGGGCAGCGGCTGCTGTTCTCGGCCACCCTGGACCGCAACATCGACCTGCTGGTGCGCCGCTATCTGCACGACCCCGTGGTCCACTCGGTCGACCCGTCCGCGGGCGCCGTCAGCACCATGGAGCACCATCTGCTGCACGTGCACGACGACGACAAGCACACCACCGCCACCGAGATCGCCGCCCGCGACGGGCGCGTGATCATGTTCCTGGACACCAAGCACGCGGTCGACCGGCTGGTCAAGCAGCTGCTGGCGGTCGGTGTGCGGGCCTCGGCCCTGCACGGCGGCAAGTCCCAGCCGCAGCGCAACCGGACGCTCGCCCAGTTCAAGGACGGCCAGGTCACGGCTCTGGTGGCGACCAACGTCGCCGCCCGAGGCATCCATGTCGAGGGCCTCGACCTCGTCGTCAACGTCGACCCTCCCGGCGACCACAAGGACTATCTGCACCGCGGCGGCCGTACCGCCCGGGCCGGCGAGTCCGGCACCGTCGTCACCCTCGTCCTGCCGCACCAGCGCCGGTCGATGGACCGGCTGATGGCCGACGCCGGCATCACCGCGAGCAGCGTCCGCGTCCGTCCGGGCGAGGCCGAGCTGCAGCGCATCACCGGCGCGCGCACCCCCTCCGGCGTGCCCGTCACCATCGCCGTGCCGGCCGCCGAGCCGAGCCGCCGTACGGAGCCCTCCGGACGCGGACGCAGGGGACGGGCGGGCGGCCGAACCGGCGGGTCCGGCACCCGGTCCCGCCGCTCGGCCCCGAGGCGCACCCCCTGACCCGCACGAGGAGAAGCCCTTGACGCAGATCCCGCTCCACCCCGGACAGCCGGCCGGCAACGCCGACGGCACCGGCCTGACCGCCCGTGACGCCATGCACGCCACCGGTGGCCCCACGTGGACGATCACATGACCGTCGACGTGGCCCTGGCCGTGCTCATCAGCGCCCGTGTCCCGCATCTGCTCCTGCAGGACGACGACGGGCGGTGCGCGGGCCTGGTCACCCGGGCCCAGCTCTCCGCGCACCGCGGCGGCTCCTGGTACAGCGACCGGACGCGGCTGCGGGACATCCCGCTCGACCGCGGTCCGTTCACCCCGTCGGTGGCCGGGCTCGGCGAGGCGGAGGCCGCCATGCGGGTCCGGACGCTGGACGTGTCCCCGGTGGTCGACGAGCACGGTTACGCCCTGGGCGTCCTCGCTCTGCCCTGCTGAGCGTCGTCGTACGGCCGTCGCCGGCGCGATCGGCGTCCACCGATCGGTGGACGCCAGGTTCAACCCGTCACCTCTGTCTGCCAACCGCCCTGGCCAGCAAGGCTTTTGGGCATGAACTCACTCACTGTGCGCATGGCGCGTTGGAGTGCCCGGCATCCCTGGCGGGCCATCGTCGGCTGGCTCGTGTTCGTGGTGCTGTGCCTGGGGGCCGGCAGTGCCGTCGGCACACACAACGCGACGACGGCCGACTACCGGGTCGGCGAGGCCGGGCGGGCGGAGGCGATGGCCGCCGAGGGGCATCTGGAGCGCAGGTCCACCGAGCAGGTGCTGATCTCGGCCCGGTCGGGGGCCTTCGACCGGAGCGCGGCCGATGCCGCCGCGCGGGACCTGACCGCCCGGATGCGGCGGCTGCCCGAGGTGGCGGACGTGGCCGACCCGCAGCTGTCGAAGGACCGCTCGATCCTCATGGTCGAGGTGGCCCTCAAGGGCGAGGAGCGCGACGCCAAGGACAAGGTCGGCGCGCTGACCGAACAGACCGAGGCCGTCGGGAAGGCGCACCCGGGGCTGCTGCTGGAGGAGACCGGCTCGCCCTCCATCAGCAAGGGGGTCGACCAGCAGCGCGGCGACGACCTGGCGCTCTCGGAGCGGATCACGCTCCCCATCACCCTGGTCACCCTGCTGGTCGTCTTCGGGTCCGTGACCATGGCCGGGGTGCCGCTGCTGCTGGCGCTGTCCTCGATCGCGGCGGCCGTCGGGCTGTCGATGGTGGCGTCCCACGTCTCCCCCGACGCCGGGGTCGGCACGAACGTCATCCTGATGATCGGCCTCGCGGTCGGCGTCGACTACACGCTCTTCCACCTCAAGCGGGAGCGGGAGGAGCGGGCCCGCTCGGGCGGCCGGCTGAGTTCCGAGGCGCTGGTGGAGCTGGCCGCGGCGACCTCGGGCCGGGCGGTCGTGGTGTCCGGGCTCGCGGTCGTGGCGTCCACGGCGACGCTGTATCTGGCCGCCGACGTCATCTTCTCCTCGCTGGCCACCGGCACGATCGTGGTCGTCCTGGTCGCGGTGGCCAGTTCCCTGACGGCGCTGCCCGCGCTCCTGGTCAAGCTGGGGCAGCGGCAGGAGCGCCGGGAGCGGCGCCGCGCCGAGCGCGGGAAGGCGCCGCGGCGGACGCGGGGTGACGGCGGCGGCCGTGTGTGGGGGGCTCTGCTGCGGCCCGCGAGCCGGCACCCGCTGGCCACCCTGTGCGTCTCCGTGCTCGCCCTGCTCGCGCTCGTCACCCCGCTGGCCGGGCTGAAGATCACGGAGATGAGCCGGGACACGCACTCCCGCGACATCCCCGCCATGCGCGTGTACGACCGGCTCAACGAGGCGTTCCCGGAGCACCGGGTCACCCACCAGGTCGTCGTACGGGCCGACGCCGCGCACGCGGGCGAGGTCGGCGCGGCACTGCGCGAGCTGGCCCGGCGTGCCGGTGACGACCCGCTGTTCGCCGGCGCCTCGCCCGTCCGGACGTCCGCCGACCGGCGGATCAGCACCCTGGAACTGAAGGTGCCCCACCTGGGCAACTCCGAGCAGGCGTACGACTCCCTCGACCATCTGCGGGACGACTACCTGCCCGCGACCGTGGGCCGGGTCGCCGGCGCGGAGTTCGGGGTGAGCGGGGACGTCGCCCGGTACACCGACTATCCCGCTCACCAGAACGGCAAACTGCCCCTGGTGCTGGGCGCGTTGCTGCTGGTCACCTTCCTGATGACCACGTACGCGTTCCGTTCGGTGGTGCTGGGGGTGATCGGTGTCGCTCTGAACCTGCTGTCCGCGGCGGCGTCGCTCGGGCTGCTCGTCCTGGTGTTCCAGGGGACCTGGGCCGAGGGACTGCTGGACTTCCACTCCACGGGGTCCATCGGCTCCCGGGTGCCGCTGTTCCTCTTCGTGATCCTGTTCGGGCTGTCGATGGACTACCAGGTGTTCGTGGTGAGCCGGATCCAGGAGGCGGTGCGCGCCGGCGTGGAGACACGGCGGGCCGTGCTCGACGGGATCCGCCGCTCGGCGAGCGTGGTGACGAGCGCGGCGGTGGTGATGACGACCGTCTTCGTGAGCTTCGTCTTCCTGCACATCATCGAGATGAAGCAGATCGGCTTCGTCCTCGCCGCGGCCGTGCTGCTCGACGCCTTCGTCGTCCGGATCATGATCCTGCCCTCGGCGATGCTGCTGCTCGGGGAGGCGAGTTGGTGGCCGGGGCGGGCAGCGGTTGCCACGGCGGCGGCCTCGGCCCGAACGGCCGACGGGCGGCCGGTGGTCGACGTACGTTGATGGGCATGACCGCTGTGACCGCTCCCCTGGCCGACGCCTTCTGGGCGACGTCGCTGCGCCGCTGGAACACGGTGTGCTGGGCGCTGTTCGGCGCCATGGCCGTCGGGCTGGTGACGACGGCTCCGCCCGGCGGGAGCAAGTACACGGCGCTGGCGCTGCTCAGCTGCGTGGTGCTGTGCTACGCGGTGCTCGACCGCTTCCCGGGCAATCGGGTGGTACGGCCGCAGGTGTACCTGTCGGTGCTGGTCCTGTCGCTGGCCGGGCTGGCGTATCTGGGCAGCAGCTATGCGGCGCTGTTCATGGTGACGCTGCCGCACTACTGGATGTTCGGGCGTACCCCGCGGGCCTCGATGGGTTTCCTCGGGCTCGCCACGGGGGCCACGCTGGCCGGGAGCGTGGTGCGGCAGGGCTGGTCGGCAAAGTTCTTCGGCGAGACGCTGGTGTCCACCCTGATCGTCGTCGCGGTCGGCGTGCTGATCGGCCTGTGGGCGCACTCGGTCGTCGCGCAGAGCAGCGAACGGGCCCGGCTGATCGAGGAGCTGGAGCGGACGCAGGCGCGTCTTTCGGAGGCGTACCAGCGCCAGGGCGCGGCCGACGAACGGGAACGCATCGCACGGGACATCCACGACACGCTCGCGCAGGGCTTCGCCTCGATCATCGTCCTGGCGGAGGCGGCCCGGGCGGGGATGTCCGACGATCCGGCGCGCAGTGCCCAGCAGCTGCGCTCGATCGAGTCCACCGCCCGGGACAACCTGGCCGAGGCCCGTGAGCTGGTCGCCTCGGCCGGGCAGCCGGGCCCCGGCCGGGTGGTGTCCGGTTCGGTGGCGCGGACTCTGCGCCGCACGCTGGACCGCTTCGCGGAGGACACCCAGCTCACCGTGGACGCCGACCTGGCCGACCTCGACTGCGACCAGCAGACCCGGATCGCGCTGCTGCGCTGCACCCAGGAGTCGCTGGCCAACGTGCGCAAGCACGCGCGCGCGTCCACGGTCGGCGTGGTGCTGGCCCGGCGGCCGCACGCGGTGGAGCTGGAGATCACCGACGACGGGACCGGGTTCGTGGTGGAGGAGTCGACGGGCTTCGGGCTGGACGGCATGCGCAAACGACTGGCGGAACTGGGCGGGAGGCTCACGGTGACGAGTTCGGTGGGCGACGGGACGCGCGTCCTGGCGATGATCCCGGTGGCGGACGAGGGGGAGGCATGAGCGAAGGCGCGCTGCGCATCGTCGTGGTGGACGACCACACCGTGATGCGTGCCGGAGTAGTCGCCCTGCTCGCCGGCGAGGACAGCATCGAGATCGTCGGCGAGGCGGGCGACGGACGTGCGGCGCTGGACCTGGTGGAGCGGTTCGACCCCGATGTGGCCCTGGTCGACCTGCGGATGCCCGTCCTGGACGGGGTGGCGACGACGACCGAGATCGTCGCCCGGTATCCGCGCACCCGGGTGCTGATCCTGACGACGTACGACACGGACGTGGAGATCGAACGCGGGGTGGAGGCCGGGGCCATCGGCTACCTGCTCAAGGACACCACGCGCGAGCAGCTCGTCGACGCCGTGCACGCGGCGGCGCGCGGGGAGACGGTGCTCGCTCCCCGGGTGGCCGCGAAACTGGTGGCGCGGATGCGCCGGCCGGCCCAGGAGCCGCTGACCGACCGCGAGACCGATGTGCTGGAGGCGGTGGCCGACGGCCTCACCAACGCCGAGATCGGCCGGCGCCTGGTCATCGCCGAGGCCACGGTGAAGACCCATCTGCTGCGGCTGTTCGCCAAGCTCGACGTGAACGACCGTACGAGGGCGGTGGTGGTGGCGATGGAGCGAGGGCTCCTGCCCCGGCCGCCTGTGCCGGGGACGGCCGACTGAGGCCGGGGGCAGGCGGCAGCGGCGGCTCCTGAGCGGTCGTCACGTTCCGGCGCGGCTCATGTCTCCGAGCGCAGCTCCTCGGCCGCGTCGTGGTAGGCCCGCGTGGCGCGGGTGAAGTAGTCGAACAGGACGCTCAGCTGGTCGGGGGTGTAGCCGGCCAGGATCTCGCCGATCCTCTCCCGCGCGGGGGCCATGGCGCGGTCCAGTGCGGCGGGGTTGCCCACCGGTTCGACGATCACCTTGCGGCGGTCCTCCGGGTCGGGGGCGCGGCGGACGTAGCCGGCCTGTTCCAGGCGGTCGATCAGCCGGGTGGTCGGGCCGGTGGTCAGACCGGTGCGTTCGGACAGTTCGCCGGGGGACATCGGGCCCGTGAGCTGAAGGATGTTCAGCGCGTACAGGTCGGTGGCGCCCAGTTCGCACGCGCGGGCGCTGGCGTGGCCGTGCAGCATCACGGCGCTGAGGTAGCGGCGGTAGGTCTCATGGGCGTCACCACGCGCGGGGGGCGTTGACACGGTGCCTTGCACTCCTTAATCTCTTCCTCAGAGAAGAGGAATCCTGAAAGCAGATACTTCATAGACGAAGCTACCACTCGGAGGCAGCGCAGTGATGACCCACACCCCCGTCCACCCCGCGCCCCACGACCCGGCCCGCGACCACGACGCCGCCGCCATCCGCGCGCTCCTGGAGGAGAGTCGCAGCGCGTGGAACCGGGGCGACGGAACCGCGTACGGCCGCTGCTTCACCCCCGACGCGACCGACGTGACCTTCGTCGGGACCGTCTACCAGGGCGGACCGGAGATCGGCCGCGCCCATCAGGCGCTCTTCTCGGGCTTCCTCAAGGGCACCGAGCTGACCCTCGACATCACCGGCATCCGCTTCCACGGCGCCGACACGGCGGTCGTCGTCACGCGGGGCGAGGTCGGCAAGGGCACGCCGAAGCGGCTGGGCAAGGTGGCCACGTACACGGTCGTACGGGACCCGGCGTCCGGGGCGTGGCGGATCGCCGCCATCCAGAAGACCCGGCGCCGGCGCCTGATGGAGGCCGTGTCCTTCCGGCTGCAGCCCGCGACCCGCCCCGGGGCTCGGTGACCGGCGGCCGGGCGGCACGACCGGACCCCGGCCCGGCGAACCTGCGCGGAAGCTATGTCCGTAAACGGGCAGAGTTGTCATGTCACGGTCTTATAAAGTCCGTCTCCGCCCTTGGCCGCCCGATCTTGGACCTGATAGAGATTCTTCTCTGGCCGTCGTCCACCGCGTGGGAGCGGTGACACCGCCGGGGGGGCATTACATGGTCCGGTATCGACCGGGCCTTCTGTACGCAACTCTTCACGCTTCCGCCGTGCCCGCACGCGCGTGCCCGCATCGGCGCACCCTTCCGCGGTTTCACCTGCCCGCACGCACCCGGGCGACGGGGGATGTCGAAGAGGGAGTGTGCATGGGCCGAACCGCCCGTGAGAGGGCGTATCGATGGGGGGCGGCGACCATAGCCGCCCTGGCCGTGACCGCCGTCGTGACGCCGGTGTCGTACGCGGCCACGTCCGCCGAGCCGGCCCCGCAGCGGGTCGGCGGCACGCCGAAGATCCCGGCGGGCGCCGTGCGCGCGGCGGACCCGGCGGCCGGGCAGGCGCTGGACCTGAGCGTGGTCCTGGAGCCGCGCGACCCGGCGGCGCTGAACCGTTTCGTCGCCGAGGTAGCCGACCCGGCGTCGCCGAACTACCGCAAGTACCTGCGGACGGGCGAGTTCGCGGACCGCTTCGGCGCCGCGCCGCAGACCGTCGAGCGGGTCCGCGCCGAACTCGCGGCCAAGGGCCTTGAGGTCGGCGACCTGGAGTCCGACGGACTGACGCTGCCCGTGCACGCGACGGTCGGCAAGGCCGCCAAGGCCTTCGCCACCGACTTCGACGGCTACAAGCTCAAGGACGGCAGGACCGGGTTCACCAACACCCGCGCCCCGCAGCTCGACGGCCGGGTCGCCGACGACGTCCGCGGCGTCGTCGGACTGAGCAACCTGGCCGCCTACCAGCCGCGCAACACCGGCACCAAGGGCGCGGCCAAGGTGCAGCGGAGCACGGGCGGCGCCCTGACGCCCCGGCTGACCGGCACCACCGGCACGATGTGCACCGACGTCAAGAACCTGTACGCGAGCCCCCCGGCCGCGTACGACAAGCAGGACTACTGGAGCGCCCGTTCGCTCGCGTCCGCCTACAACATGGCGGACCAGCCCAACGTGCAGACCAGCACCACCGTCGCGGTGTACTCGCTGGAGAACTACGACCTGCGCGACATCAACAGCTACCAGGCCTGCCACGGCACCAAGGCCTCGGTCAGCTCCGTCCGGGTCAACGGCGGCCCGTCCGAGCCGGCGAGCGTGGACACCGGCGTCGGCATGGAGACCGCGCTGGACGTCGAGACCATCATCGGTCTCGCCCCGCAGGCCAAGGTCCTCGTCTACCAGGCCGAGAACACCTGGGACGACGCCACGGCCGTCCTGCGCCGGATCGTCACCGACAACCGCGCCAAGGTCGTCTCCATCAGCTGGGGCCTGTGCGAGCTGAACACGCCGAGCGAGGTCATCAGCGCCGAGACCGTGCTGTACCAGCAGGCCGCCGCGCAGGGCCAGACCGTCGTCGCCGCCTCCGGTGACAGCGGCTCCACCGGCTGCTACAACCCGTACTACGCCGCGCCGCACGCCAATGAGCTGGTCACCGACTGGCCGGCGAGCTCGCCGTACGTCCTCGGCGTGGGCGGCACCAGCATGCAGTCCGCCGTCTCCAACCAGACCACCTGGACCGGCTCGGGCGGCGGCGTCTCCCAGCTGGCCAAGGTCGACGCGGCCGGCTTCCAGAACCGCACCGGCGCCGGCTACGGCAACGTCTGCGCCGCCGGCGCGGGCGAGAACTGCCGCCAGGTGCCGGACGTCTCCGCGGTCGGCGACCCGGCCACCGGCTACCCGGTCGCCTTCGGTCACACCCCCGACGGCGCCCAGTACTGGAACATCATCGGCGGCACCAGCGGCGCCGCCCCGGTGTGGGCCGCGCTGATCGCGCAGGCCGACCAGGACCTGGCCTGCCAGGCCAACGGCGCCGTCGGCTACGCGCACAACGCGCTGTACCGTCTGCCCGCCACCGCCTTCCGTGACGTCACCAGCGGCAACAACAACCTCACCGAGTCCGGCAACTACAGCGGCCAGTACCAGGCCGGCGCCGACTACGACCTCGCGACCGGCCTCGGCACGCCGAACGGACGCGAGATCGTCAAGGGCCTGTGCGCGGCCGTCCCGCGCTCTGCGGAGAGCACCTTCAACGCGCTCACCCCGGCCCGTGTCCTCGACACCCGCTACGGCATCGGCCGCTCCGGCACCTCCCCGGTCGCCGCGAACGGCACGGTCAAGCTGAAGGTGACGGGGGTCGGCGGCGTCCCGGCCACCGGCGTCACCGCGGTCGTCATCAACGTCACCGCCGCCGCGCCCACCGCGACCGGTCACCTCATCGCCTACCCGAGCGGCACCCCCCGCCCGGAGTCGTCGAACATGAACTGGCTCAAGGGCGAGGTCATCCCGAACCTGGTGACCGTCCCGGTCGGCAAGGACGGCTCGGTCAACCTGTTCAACGCCAGCAACGGCACCGTCCACTTCGTCGGTGACGTGGCCGGCTACTACTCCACCGAGGCCGGCGGCTCCACCTACCTGGCCAAGGGCCCGAACCGCATCCTCGACACCCGCAGCGCCAACGGCGTGACCACCCGGACGCCGGTCGCCGGCAAGGGCACCGTCACCCTCCAGGTCGCGGGCCGCGGCGGAGTCCCCGCCACCGGTGCCACCGCCGTCGTCCTCAACGTCACGGCCACCGCGCCCACGTCGAGCGGCTTCCTGATCGCCTACCCGAGCGGCGCGGCCCGCCCGACGGCGTCGAACATCAACTGGCTCGCCGGGCAGACCCGTCCCAACATGGTCGTGCTTCCCATCGGCACCGACGGCAAGGTGAAGCTGTACAACGCCGGCACCGGCACCGTGCACTTCATCGCCGACGTCGCCGGCTACTTCACCTCCGCCACGGACGGCTCGTCCTTCCACACGGCGGGCCCGAGCCGGCTGCTCGACACCCGGTACGCCCTCGGCACCTCCGGCACCAAGCCGCTGGCCGGCGGCTCCACCCTGGCGCTGAGCCTCAACGACGGCCACACCCTGGCCAACGCCAAGGCCGTGGTCCTCAACGTCACCGTCACCGCCCCGACCTCGGGCGGGTTCCTGACCGTGTGGCCCGACGGGACCACCCTGCCCAACGCCTCCAGCCTCAACTGGGTCAAGGGCCAGACCGTGGCCAACCTGGTGACCGTGCCGGTCGTCAACGGAAAGATCGACTTCCGTCCGAACGCCGGCAGCGTCCATGTGATCGCCGACCTGTTCGGCTACTACATGTAGGACGCCGCGCGAGCGACCGTAAGCCAGTACCCGGGCCCTGCCCCCGCCGCCGTACCGAGCGGCGGGGGCAGGGCCCTTTGCGCACCCGGAACCGCCCGGGACCCGGTCGGGGTCCGCCCCGGTGACTACTCTGCTTGCGTGACCACCGAGTTGACGCTTCTGTCCGCCGTCTCCTTCCGTGGGCGGGAGATCACCGCGCCCCGGCTGCGCGGCCTGCTGGCCCTGCTCGCCGACGACCTGCGCACCGGGTGCAGCACGGGCCGGCTGGTGGAGGGACTGTGGCCCGAGGAGCAGCCCGAGCGGCCCGGCAAGGCCGTCCAGGTGCTGGTGTCGCGGCTGCGCGCGCAGCTCGGCGCCGACCTGGTGGTGAGCACGCCGACGGGCTACCGGCTGGCGCTGGACGAGACTCAGGTCGACGCCTGCGCGCTGGCCCGGCACGCGGAGGCGGGCGCCGAACGCGCCCGCGCCGGGGACCACACGGCAGCCCTGGCCGAGGCCGAGGCGGGCCTGGCCCTGTGGGACGGGACCGTGGACGCCGTGGCCGGCGAGGACCTGCACGACCCGGTGGCGGCCCTGCGCACCGCCCGCGTCCCCGCGCACCGCTCGCTGGCCCGTACCCGCGCGCTCGCGCTCGCCCGGCTGGGGCGGCGGGAGGAGGCCGCCGCACCCCTGGCCGAGCTGGCCGGGGAACTCCCACAGGACGAGGAGGTGCTGGCGGAGCTGCTGCGCTGCGAGGCCGCCACCGCCGGCCGGGCCGCCGCGCTGACCCGGTACGACGCCTACCGCCGCCGGCTGCGCGACGAGCTGGGCACCGATCCCGGCCCCGGCCTCAAGGCCGTCTACCAGGACCTGCTGAGCGCGGACGTGGCGCCGGTGCGCCACGGCGTGCCGCACGAGCCGAACCCGCTGCTGGGCCGGGACGCCGATGTCGCCGCCGTGACCGGGCTGCTGCGCGAGGCCCGGGTGGTCACCGTCGTCGGCCCCGGCGGACTGGGCAAGACCCGGCTCTCCCACGCGGTGAGCCGGGCGGCCGAGCAGCCCGTGGTGCACTTCGTCCCGCTGGCCGGTGTCACCGCCGACGACGACGTGCCCGGCGAGGTGGCCTCGGCGGTCGGCGCCGAGGGCCGGCAGTTCGCGGGCGGCACGGACCTGGTGGGCTCCATCGCCGCCGCGCTCGGCGCCGGACCGGTGCTGCTGGTGCTGGACAACTGCGAACAGGTCGTCGCCGGGGCGGCCGCCCTCGTCCAGGCGCTGGTCTCACGGTCGCCCAGGCTGCGGGTGCTGGCCACCAGCCGGGCCCCGCTGGGGCTGAGCTCGGAGTCCGTGTACGCCCTGCCCGAACTGTCCCCGGCGACCTCGGTGGAGCTGTTCACGCAGCGGGCCCGCGCCGCCCGGCCCGGCGTGGAGCTGCCCCCGGGGCCGGTCGCCGAGATCTGCCGGCACCTGGACGGGCTGCCGCTCGCCGTGGAACTCGCCGCGGCCCGGGTGCGGGTGCTGTCCGTGGCCGACATCTCCAGCCGCCTGCGGGACCGGTTCGCGCTGCTGCGCGGCGGCGCCCGGGACGCGCCCGAGCGGCACCGCACCCTGCGCGCCGTGGTCGACTGGAGCTGGAACCTCCTGGAGAGCGACGGCCAGGCCGCCCTGCGCGCCCTGTCGGTGTTCCCCGGCGGCTTCACCGAGGACGCGGCGCAGTACGTCCTCGGCGACAGCGCGGACGCGTTGACCCTGCTGGAACAGCTCGCCGGGCAGTCCCTGATCAAGGTGGACGACAGCCCCTCGGGCGTGCGCTTCCGCATGCTGGAGACACTGCGGGAGTTCGGCGCGGCCAAGCGTGCCGAGGCCGGCGAGGAGGAGGCGGTCACCGGCCGCTTCCTCGCCTGGGCGCGGGACTTCGGCCGCGCCCACCACGACCGGCTGTTCAGCCACGACCCGGTGCCCGCCTGGTCCGGCATACGCGCCGAGCAGGACAACCTGGTCCTCGCGCTGCGGCACGCGCTGGCCCGCGCCGACGGGCCCACCACCGCGGCCGTCACCGCGGTGCTGTCCTCCCTGTGGTCCACCGGCTCCAGCTACGCCCGGCTGGCCCAGCTGGCCGCCGACACCGCGGGCCCCCTGTCCCACTTCCGGCCCGAGGACCCCGAGGACGTGGAACCGGCCCGCAGCGCGGCGGCGGTGTGCGCGGCGAGCCTCTTCATGGGCCACGGCCCGCACGCCGTACGCCAGTTGGTGACCCTGCGCCGGCTGCCGCCCGCCCCGCCGGACACCGTGCTGCGTGCCCTGTCGGTCGTGCTGTGCGCCGTACCGGATATGCGGCCGCCGGAGTTCGCCCGGCTGCGGGAGCTGTGCGAGGCCGCCGAGCCGCTGCTGGCGGGCGTCGCCGCGGGTGTCGCCAGCTACGTCTGGGAGGCGGGCCACGACGTGGAGCGGGCGCTGGAGAGCGCCCGCCGGATGGTCGACGCGCTCACCCCGCTGAACAACCCGGCCATGCACCTGCTCAGCCACGGCCGGGTCAGCGAGCTGTGCCTGCAGACCGAGCGGGGCGCGGAGGCGTACGACCATCTGCGCGCCGCCCTGAGCGCGCTGGACGCGTTCGGCGACTCCTCGGACTCGCTCGGGGTGCGCTGGGGGCTGGTGCTGGCCTGTCTGCACAACGGCGAGATCGAGGAGGCCGAGTACTGGCTGGACCGCGCCACCCTGGACCAGCCCCCGGAGGCGGACGGGACGTACAGCCCCGAACTGGCGGCCCGGGCGGAGATAGCGCTGGCCCGGGGACTGACCGAGCTGGGGCTCGGGCTGTGGCGCCGGGCGGCGGAGCGGGTACGGCAGGTCAGTGCCGTGTACGCCGCCGGCGATCCGTTCGTGGACCCGTGGGCGCTGCAGCTGCAGTCGGCCGCCGTGGCCGCGCACGCGCTGCACGGCCGGCCCGACCCGGTCGCCGGGCTCACCGAGGAGTTGCGGGCGCGGCTGCTCAGGCTGCTGTCCGCTGCCCTGGCCGACGGCTCGCCGGTCGACGGGGCCCCGGTGGAGCTGCCGGTGTACGGCACGTTGCTGCTCGCGCTCGGGCACGACCGGCTGGCGCGGGGCGAGCGGGGAGCCGTACGGCTGCTGGCGCTGGCCGAACGGATGCCGGTGGTACGGGAGTTCCCCGCCCTGTCTCTTGCGCGTTCCCGGGAAGCGGCCGAGAACGCCGACAAGGCGGCGTACGCCGACGCGAGGTCGAGGTACGCCGCCCTGGGGCGGGAGGAGCTGCGGGTGGAGGCGCTGCGGGAACTCGCTCCGCGGGGTTGACGGTCCTCTGCCGGGCCGGACTCACCGCTTGGGCTCGCGGTTGAACGACGCCCTGGACCACAGGTAGCCCAGCACCGACAGCCCGATCGCCCAGGCCAGGCTCAGCACGGCGTTCTTCGCGCCGATCTCGCTGCCCAGCAGCAGGCCGCGCAGCGTCTCGATGAAGGGCGAGAACGGCTGGTACTCGGCGAACCAGCGGAACCAGCCCGGCATGGCGTCCACCGGCACGAACGCGCTGGACAGGAACGGCAGCATGACCAGCGGGGTGCCGATGTTGCTGGCGCCCTCGGGGTTGGGGCTCACCAGGCCCATGCCGACCGCGATCCAGGTCAGCGCGAGGCTGACCAGCGCCATCAGAGCGGCCGCCGCGATCCACTCCACCGGCGACGCCTCGGGCCGGAAGCCGATGGCCAGTCCGATGCCCAGGACGAGCACCAGGGCCGCCATCGTCTTGATCACGCTGCCGATCACATGGCCGATCAGCACGGAGGAGCGGGAGATCGCCATGGTGCGGAACCGGGCCATGATGCCCTCGGTCATGTCGGTGCACACGGACACCGCGGTGCCGAGCGAGGTCATGGCCACGGTCAGGAAGAGGATGCCGGGCACGAGGTAGGCGACGTAGTCGCCCCGGTCCGCGTGGCCGCCGTTGATGCCGGCGCTCATCACGTTGCCGAAGACGTAGACGAACAGCAGCAGCAGGATGACCGGGGTGAGCAGGAGGTTCAGGGTGAGGGAGGGATAGCGGCGCGCGTGCAGGAGGTTGCGCCGCAGCATGGTGAGGTTGTCGCGGAAGGCGTGGCCGGCGGTGCTCATCGGGCGGTCTCCTTGTCGGTGCTGCGGGCGGTGACGGTCTGCGCGGGTACGGAGCTGCCGGTCAGGGCGAAGAACACGTCGTCCAGGTCCGGGGTGTGCACGGACAGCTCGTCGGCCTCGATGCCGGCGGCGTCCAGCCAGTCGAGGACGGCGCGCAGCTCGCGCTGGCTGCCGTCGCTGGGGATCTGCAGGGTGAGCGCCTCGTCGTCGCGGGTGGTCTCGCGCAGCGCGGTCGCCGCCCGCTCGTACGTCACCGGGTCGGAGAACCGCAGCCGCACATGGCCGCCCGGCACCAGCCGCTTGAGCTCGGCGGCGCTGCCCTCGGCGACGATCCGGCCGCCGTTGAGGACGGCGATGCGGTCGGCGAGCTGGTCCGCCTCCTCCAGGTACTGGGTGGTGAGGAAGACGGTCGTACCGCCGGAGACCAGTTCTCGGATGATCTGCCACATGGTGTGGCGGGAGCGCGGGTCGAGTCCGGTGGTCGGCTCGTCAAGGAAGATGATCCGCGGGTCGCCGACCAGGGTCATGGCGATGTCCAGACGGCGCTTCATGCCGCCGGAGTAGGTGGAGGCGGGCTTCCTGGCGGCCTCCACCAGGTCGAAGCGTTCCAGCAGCTCGGCGGTGACCTGCCGGCCCTGGCGCTTGGACAGGTGGTGCAGGTCCGCCATCAGCAGCATGTTCTCCTCGCCGGTGATCAGCCCGTCCACGGCGGAGAACTGCCCGGTGACCCCGATGGCGGCCCGGACGGCCTGCGCCTGGGCGGTGAGGTCGTGCCCGGCGATGCGGGCCTGGCCGGCGTCGGCGGAGATCAGCGTGGACAGGATGCTGACCACCGTGGTCTTGCCGGCGCCGTTGGGTCCGAGGAGGGAGAAGATCGTGCCCGTGGGCACCTGGATGTCCACGCCGTCGAGGACTGTCTTGTCCCCGTAGGCCTTGCGCAGCCCGGTGGCCGCGATCGCGAGTTCGTGGTCTGTCGTCATGCCCCAGAGCGTGCGGGGCGCGGCATTCAGGACGGCTTCAGCGCGGTTTCAGCGCCCCGGGCGGGCCTGGGGCCGCTGAAACCCGCTGGTCAGAGGGTCGATGCGGGGCCCGGCGGGAGATGGACCGTCATGATCAGATGGCAGGGTTCGGTGCCCGCCCCGCGGTAGGTGTGCGGGGTGTCGCCGTCGAAGGTGGCGGTCTGTCCTGCGTCGACGGTGTGCTCGGTGCCGTCGACGACCAGGATCACCCGGCCCGCGGTGACGCTGACGGTCTCCACGACCCCGGCCTGGTGGGGGTGGCTGGGGTACTCCTCGCCCGGCTCCAGCCGCCAGCGCCAGACCTCGACGGGGGCCGGGCCGGAGGTCGTCAGCATCAGCCGGGCCTCGCTGCCGTGCTCGCCGGTCCACAGCGGGGTGACGGACTCGGCGTCCACGACGCGGACCCGGCCCTCGGGCGGGCCCTGCATCAGCGCGGACACCGAGATGCCGAGGGTGTCGGCGAGCCGGACCAGGGTGGCCAGGTTGGGGTTGCCCTGCGCCTTCTCCAGCGCCACCAGGGCGCCCTTGCTGACCTGGGCCCGCCGGCTGAGCTCGTCCAGCGACAGGCCGGCCCGGGCGCGGGCCGCCTTGACGTTGTGCGCGACCGTCCGCAGGGCTGCGGTTGTCTCGGCCACTGATCACCCTCCTTGCGCCTGGACCACTGGAATGGACCGCGCGGTCGTTCGGTTGACACACTTCGGTCGGTCCGTTGTACGGTGCGGTCGTTCCACTGAATGGTACGGGATGACCTCGTGATCGCTCTGCTGCCGGCCCTGGGCAGCTCTCCGGCACCACCCCCCACCCCACCCCCACGCGCCCGCACAGGAAACGGACCCAAGCCATGCCAACCTTCCGTATCGCCCAAGCCGTAGCCGCCGCCTTCCCCGACACCCTCATCGCCCTCGTCACCGCCCACGGCATCCGAGGCCACGAACCCTGGCCCCACACCGAAACAGCCCTCGCAGAGCTGGAGCAGCAGCTCAAGGACGGCACCTGGCACCCCGCCGACGAGAGCGACCCCCGCATCGAGGCCTGGCACACCGCCTACCGAGCCTTCGGCACCAACCCCCGCCGCATCCGCCCCAGCGTCGACGCGCTCGGCCGCCGCCTGGCCAAGAAGGGCACCCTGCCCCGGATCAACCCGGCCGTCGACTCCTACAACGCCGTCTCCGTACGGCACGGGCTCCCCGCCGGCGCCTTCGACCTGGATCACGTCACCGGTGACGTCGACATCCGGTACGCGGACGGCACCGAGACCTTCACCCCGCTCGGCGAACCCGGCACCGTCGAGCACCCCAGGCCCGGCGAGGTCGTCTACGCGGACTCCGGCGGCGTCCTGACCCGCCACTGGAACCACCGCGACGCCCACCGCACCCGCGTCACCGAGGACTCCGTCCACGTGGCCTTCCTGCTGGAGACCCCGCACGCCTCCCGGGACGGCGACCTGCTGAAGGTCGCTGCCGACGAACTCCTCGGCCTCCTCGCCCCGCACGCCGAGCGGACCGCCGTGCGGTACCTCGGCGCGGCGCAGCCCGAGGTCACCGCCTGAACTCCACGGGGCAGTTGGAGGCTCGGGGTCCGCTCGCCAGTACGCTGTGGTGCGCTGCGGCCCTCCCCCCACCGTCCCGCCGGCTTCGGCGGTACGTGCGGTCTGCGGCGCTCACATAGGTCGTGCGAGGCGAGGTTGAGTCACAGGTGCTGATAGCGGGCCGGTACCGGCTGCTCGAACCGATCGGACGCGGCGCGATGGGGGAGGTCTGGCGAGGGCACGACGAGATGCTCGGCAGACCCGTGGCGGTCAAACTCCTGCTGGAGCAGGCCAGTTCGGACGCCACCGCCGCCGCCCGGTTCCGGCTGGAGGCGCAGACCGCGGGGGCGCTGAGCCATCCGCACGTGGTCGGCGTACTGGACTTCGGGCAGCACGAGGAGCGGCTGTTCCTGGTGATGGAGCTGGTCGAGGGCAGCAGCCTTGCCCGTCTCGGCCGGCAGCCCGCCGACCGGGTCGCGCGGATCGCCGCGCAGGCCGCCGCCGGGCTCGCCGCCGCGCACCAGCAGGGCATCGTGCACCGCGACATCAAGCCCGCCAACCTGCTCCTCGACGCCGACGGCACCCTGAAGATCGGCGACTTCGGCATCGCCCGCTTCCTCGACGACCCCGGCGCGGCACTCACCGCGACCGGGCAGATCGTCGGCACCGGCCTCTACCTCGCGCCGGAACGCGCCCTTGGACGCCCCGCCGGACCGCCCTCCGACGTCTACGCACTGGGCTGCGTGCTCTACCAACTCCTGACCGGGCGGCCCCCGTTCAACGCCGACACGGCCCTCGGCGTACTGCACCTGCACCTGGACGCCGCCCCCGTCCCGCCCCGCGACCTGGGCGTCCAACTGCCGCCGCCCTTCGAGGACTTCCTGCTCGACCTGCTCGCCAAGGAGCCCGACGACCGGCCCAGCGCCCAGCAGATCGCCGACTGGTTCACCGGCGGCGCCTGGCAGAGCCGGGCCGAGCCGCTGCCGCCCAGCCGGGAACCGGCGGCCCCCGTGCCGCCGCCCCCGGCACCCGCCGCCGTCGCCACCTACCGGCTCCCGGCACCCGAGCAGCGGCGCCGCCGCCCGTCCGGGGCGCGGGGGACGTCCGGGGGGCGGGGCCCGGCCGGGGGGCGCCGGCTCAGCCGTACCAAGAAGAAGGTGGTCGCGGGGCTCGCCGGTGTGCTGCTCTTCGTGGGCGCGCTGCTGGCCGGCATGACCTGGTTCGCGCCGGACCGCAGCTCCGCCGAGACGACCCGGCCCCCGGCGGCCACCACGCCCGGGCCCACGGATCCGGCCGCCACACCGGCGACCGTCACCGCCGACGAGCCGGTCCCCGGTACGCAGGGCGAGGACCCGGCGAAGGACCGCAAGGGCAGGAAGAAGAACGGCAAGCACGACGACGACTGAGCCCGGAAACGGGACGAGGGCCCCCGCGGGGGCCCTCGTTCACAGCGGTCGGCGGAGCGTCACTTGATGTAGACGAGTCCGTCGGTGGTGATGGTGGGACGGCCGCTGGTGCCGACGACCACGATCTTGACGGTGTGCTTGGCGCTGGTCGACCAGGACTTCGTCCAGATCGCCTGCCGGTACAGCGTCGTCGCGGACTTCAGGTCCACGGTCGCGGTCTTGACGCCGTCGACATAGACGTACACCTGGCCCGAGCTGGACGCCCGGGAGACCACCCAGGAGGCGGAACGCCCGGTGAAGGTCCAGGTGAGGGAGGCGCCCGCGGAGGCGCTGGAGTACGACTGACCGCCGAGGTAGCTGCTGGAGGAGCGGGTGCTCCAGCTGCCGGACTTCACGGCCGAGGTCTCCTGGAGGATCACCGGGGTGAAGGCGGCGGAGGCGGTGGCGGTGTTGCCGGCGTAGTCCGCGGCGCGCATCGACCAGGTGGCGGCGGTGCCGGACGCGGCGGTGCGGGCGGCGCTGTAGGTGGTGGCGCCGTAGGTGGCGGTGCCGGGCGCGAGCAGGCTCACCGAGCGCAGCGCGGCGTTGTCGGTGGCCTTCCAGCCGAGCGTGACCGGGACGGCCGTGGTGTTGACGGTGCCGGTGCGCAGGGTCAGCGCCGGGTTGCCGGTGAAGGCGGGGGCGGTCGTCTCGGCGACGACGGTCACCGACGCGGTCGTCGCGGTCCGGCCGGACTGGTGCACGGCGCGGACGGCGACGGTGTGGCTGCCCAGGGCGAGCGTGGTGCTCGCGGAGGAGGCGGTCGCGGCGGTCGTGGCCACCACCTTGCCGTCGACGAGCAGCTCGAACCGCTTCACGAGGGAGCGGGGCGTGGTGGCCGACCAGTTCACGGTGACGGCGCCCTTGGTGTAGTACGTCGAGCCGGACAGGCTGGCGCCGCCCGCCACCGAGGTGACCTTCAGGCCCTGCACGGGACCGGCAGCCCAGGCCCGGATGGTCGGCAGCTGCGCGTACAGGGAGCTGCCCGGGCACTGGGTGTTGTAGCCGTCGCGGTGACCGGAGATCCGCTGGAAGGTGTACTTGGTGCCGGCCGTGTAGCTGGTGCCGAAGTAGTTGGTCTGCGTGGCGCCCGCGTTGAGCTGCACGGTGGACGCCGGGTCGGCGCCGTACTGGCCGAGCTTCCAGGCCGCGACCCGGGCGACGGCCTCCAGCGCGGCGTTGCTCGCGCCGGTCGTGGAGTACTCGCCGAGCACCGCGATGCCCGCGGACTCCCGGTTCCAGCCGTAGGTGTGCGCGCCGAGCACCGGCAGGCCGATGCCGCCCTTGCGGCCCTCGAAGACGGTGCCGCACTTGTCGACGAGGAAGTTGTAGCCGATGTCGTTCCAGCCGTTGACCTGCGTGTGGTACGCGTAGATGCCGCGCACGATGGAGGCGGAGTCGGTGCAGGCGTAGGCGTTGTCGCCGTCGGTGTGGTGCACGAAGACGGCCTTGACGTCCGCGTTGTACTCCGACGGGTCCGGGCTGAGCGACTCGTCGGCACCCCAGCCGGCCCGCGAGGTGACCGGAGGCTGCGGCACTGTGGACGGCGGCGCGGTGGGCGTCGGGGACGCGGTGACCGTCGGAGAAGCGGTGACGGTCGGCGAGGCCGTGGCCGTCGCCGTCGAAGTCGCCGTGTCCGTCGGCGAGGCGGACGCCGTGTCGGTCGGGGACGGGGAGACCGTGTCGGTCGGCGAGGCGGACACCGTGTCGGTCGGCGACGGGGACACGGAGTCGGTCGGTGAGGCGCTCGGCGACACCTCGGCCACGAACGCCGCGGGCGCGGGCTCGCTCACCCGGGTCTCGGCCGCGGTGACGACACCGGGGTCGACGAGGTTGACCTGGAGGCCCGCCGGCAGGGCGGCGGCGGTGCCGTTCTTGCGCAGCACGCGGGCCTCGACCCCGTCGGAGGGGCCGACCCAGCGCGGCTCGGACGCGCCGCGGTCGCCCTTGTCGGCGTGCTCCACCGGGTCGACGTCCACGTCGAGGTCCTGCCAGGCGCTCCACTCGCCGGTCACGGTGGAGTGGGTGCGCACCTGGGCGGTGCCGCGCAGCCGGACGGCGGGGCCGTTCCAGGAGACACCGACGAGCGAGAACTGCTTGGTCTCGGTACGCGGCAGCTCGCGCTTGTCGCTCGCTGCGCCCTTCAGCGTCAGGTCGTAGACCCGCACCGGGCGCTTCGCGCGCACGCCGGGGCCGGAGTCGTGGGCGGGACTGGCGACGGCGTACGTCACCGCGCCCGCGCCTCCCAGCACCACCGCACCGAGCGTCAGCCACGCCCGTCGTTTCAGGCTCAGCGGTCTGTACGCATGCGAGGCATGCGTCGTACGACGACTCACGAGGTATCCCACCCAGAAGAAGGCCGCGACAGGCGGCGGAGTCACAGGAGCCACACCGGTCACACCGGTGCACTGCTCCCTACAGCGGTCCGGACTCCGCCGGCATCACAGGGAAGGGGGGATGGGTGACACAGATCACCTTTCGGGGATCATCGCGCGTGTGCCGTCAACGACGGGCGGGCTGCCACCCCGTGGGGTGACAGCCCGCCGGGGGCGACAAGGGGTCAGGTGCGCAGCGACAGCACCTTGCCCAGCACCCACCGCAGTTCCCGCTCCGCGTCCTGCACGGCGTGCGCGGTGCGCCAGGCCACGAAGGCGTCGGGGCGCACCAGGACCGCGCCCCCGGCCGCGACCCCGTGCGCGTCGGACCACGACGCGCCGTCCTCGGGCACGAGGTCGCCACCGGGGCCCATGCGGTACGGCCGCAGCGGCACCCTCAGCTCGTCGGCCAGCCGCAGCGCGGCGTCGTACCAGGCGCGTCCGGCCTCGGCGTCGCACAGCAGCACCAGGGAGGTCTCGTACAGGTCGAGCGTGGACACGCGCTCCCCGTCGCGCCGCACCCACAGATGCGGCGCGCGGCTGCCGGGCGCACCCGACAGGTCCAGCCGGTCCGGCACCACGGGCCCGGCCGCGTCGGCACCGACGACCGCGCCGGCCGGGTAGCGGTATCCGAGGGCCACGTCGAGGATGCCCCCCGGCCGACGCCCGCCCGCACCCGGGCCGGAACCGGCAGGCGCGACCGCGACAGCACCGGCGGGCGCCCCGGCGGGGGCAACCGCGACCGACCCCGAGGGCGGCCCGTCGGGCGCAACGGCGACCGCCCCCGCGGGCGCGACCGCGACCGCGCCGACAGGCGTCCCGGCGGGCTCAACCGCGACCGGTCCGGCCGGCGCGACGGCGACCGCGCCGGCAGGCGCCGCGGCGACCGCACCCACGCGCACACCCACGCCCGCACCGCCGGCCCCGGCGCCCAGCCCCGGGTCCACCGCCCCCGGCGAGAACCCCGGGTGGCTGTGCTCCACCGACCGCACCGCGGCCCGCGCGCTCGTCGCCTCCGCGACCGGGCGCCGTTCCGCGTCGTAGCTGTCCAGCAGCCCGTCCCCGGCCCAGCCGCCCAGCACGCCCGCGAGTTTCCACGCGAGGTTGTGCGCGTCCTGGATACCGGTGTTGGAGCCGAACGCCCCGGTCGGCGACATCTCGTGCGCGGAGTCCCCGGCGAGGAAGACCCGCCCGGAGCGGTAGCTGCGCGCCACCCGCTGGGCGGCGTGCCAGGGGGCCCGGCCGGTGATCTCCACATCGAGGTCGTCCACGCCCACCGCGCGCCGGATGTGCGCGATGCACCGCTCGTCGGTGAACTCCTCGACGGTCTCGCCGTGTTCGGGGTGCCAGGGCGCGTGGAAGACCCAGTGCTCCCGGTTGTCCACCGGCAGCAGCGCCCCGTCCGCCTCGGGGGAGGTCAGGTAGCAGACGATGAACCGCCGGTCGCCGACCACCTCGGCCAGCCCCCGCGACCGGAAGGTGATGCTGACGTTGTGGAACAGATCGCCCGGCCCGCTCTGCCCGATGCCGAGCTGCTCCCGGATGGGGCTGCGCGGCCCGTCCGCCGCGACCAGGTAGTCCGCCCGCACATGCAGGTGCTCGCCGGTCTCCCGGCTCTTGGCGACGGCGCTCACCCCGTCGCCGTCCACGTCGAAGGACATCAGCTCGGTGGAGAACCGGATGTCCCCGCCGAGCGCCACGGCGTGCTCCAGCAGCACCGGCTCCAGGTCGTTCTGGCTGCACAGGCACCAGGACGTGGGGCTGAAGCGGGCCAGTGAGCCGCCCGCGTCGATCCGTTTGAACAGCCACTCCCCGGCGTCGCCGACGAGGGTCGGCGTCTGCAGGATGCCGTGGTTCTCGGCCAGCGTCGCCGCCGCCCGGTGGATGTCGCCCTCGACACCCGCGACCCGGAAGAGTTCCATCGTCCGGACGTTGTTGCCGCGCCCACGCGGGTGAATGGACGTACCGGCATGCCGCTCCACGAGGGTGTGCCGTACCCCCAATCGGCCCAGGAACACGGACGTCGACAGGCCCACCAGGGACCCTCCGACGATCAGTACCGGAACCCGGTGCACGGCCTCCTGACCGGCCTGTTGCTTCATCTGCTCGCCTCCAGCGCATTGAGCCCACGGGTTCACATCCATGCCCCGCACGGCCCGTCGCGGCTCACGCTTCACCCGCTCACCCCGCCCGGATCGCGCGGGCGTGCAGCTCGGCTCAGGATCGTCCCTACGTGGCCGCGGCGAGAGCTGCCGGCCACCCCACACACAGCTCCCCGCCCGAAGAGACACCCCGAAGAACCCCGAAGAAGCACCCACCGATTACTCAACTCCCCGCCCGAAGAAGAGGTGTGCAGGATGACGGTCTCCCCCGCCGTGTCGACGGTCCCGGACCGCGTCGCCACGGACGCGTTCGACGGGTCCCGGGTGCGGGTCGTGCTGATGGTGGACATCCACGACGGAACCCAGAAGGAGTTCCTGGACGCCTACGAGCACATGTGCGCGCAGGTGGCCGCCGTACCCGGGCACATCAGCGACCAGCTGTGCCAGTCCCTGGAGAACCCCACCCAGTGGCTCATCACCAGCGAGTGGGAGAGCGCCGAGCCCTTCCTCGCCTGGGTCAACAGCGACCAGCACCTGGAGATGGTCGAGCCGATGAGCGGGTGCATCCGCGACACCCGCTCCCTGCGCTACACCGTGCTGCGCGAGACCTTCGGCACCGGTGAAGCCGCCCCCGCGGCCGGACTCCAGCCGGCCCCCCGCACCGGCGGCAACGTCGTCCGGCACGCCCTGACCTTCACGGTCACGCCCGGCAGCGAGGCCGTCGTCGCCGAGCTGCTGTCCCACTACGCCTCCCCGCAGCCCCGGGTGGACGACACCACCCGGCTGCTGCGCACCTCCCTGTTCATGCACGGCAACCGGATCGTGCGCGCCGTGGAGGTGCGCGGCGACCTGCAGGCGGCGCTGCGGCACGTGGCACGCCAGCCGGAGGTGCGGGCGGTGGAGGAGGCGATCAACCCGTATCTGGAGCAGGACCGCGACCTGGACGACCCGAAGTCCGCGCGGGCCTTCTTCACCCGGGCCGCGCTGCCCGCCGTCCACCATGTGGACGCCGCCACCCCGGCCGTCGACGTACAGCGGGTGGCGCTGCTCTACCCCGCCCGGCCCGGGGCCGGCCCGGACCTGGCCCGGCTGCTGGCCCGGCAGGACGCGGCGGCCGCCGGCGACCCGGACGCCGCCGACTGCCCGGTGACGTCCTGCACCGTCTTCCACCGCGACGACCTCGTGGTGCGGCTGGTGGACGTGGCCGGCGACCCGCAGGACACCCCCGGCCGGGTGCTGGCCCTGTCCGACCCGCAGGCCCGGGCCGCGGCCGCGCCGCTGCTGGACGCCGACGCCCTCGGCCTCGACGTGCCGCTGGCGGACGAGCGGTCGCTGCCCCGCCTGTTGACCCGGGCCCGGATGCGGCCCCTGACCGACCGCACGGCCCCGACCGCCTGATCCGGCGGCCGACACCCCGATTCCCTTTCCCCCTTCCGGAGTGAACCGCCATGACGCAACAGCAGGCACGTATCGTCGACCTCGGCTCGATCGCCCCCAACCGCCGGCGCGGAGGTGACGTCCGCGCGCTTCTGACGCCGACCACCGCCGGGTCCACCAGCGGCTTCATGGGCGTGGCCATCGTGCAGCCGGGCGAGCGCATCGCCGAGCACTACCACCCGTACTCCGAGGAGTTCGTCTTCGTCACGCAGGGCGTGTTCGAGGTGGACCTGGACGGCGAGCCGCAGCACCTGCGCACCGAGCAGGGGCTGCTCATCCCGCCGCACGTGCGCCACCGGTTCCGCAACGTCGGCGACACCGAGGCCCGCATCGTCTTCCACCTCGGCCCGCTCGCGCCGCGCCCCGACATGGGCCACGTGGACACCGAGGAGGGCGAAGTCGCCGAGGTGGTGTCATGACCCGGCGCGTGGCGGTCACCGGCATAGGCGTCGTCGCGCCCGGCGGCATCGGCGTCCCCGCGTTCTGGGACCTGCTGTCCCACGGCCGTACGGCGACCCGCAGGATCTCCCTGTTCGATCCGGAGGGCCTGCGCTCACAGATGGCCGCCGAGTGCGACTTCGACCCCGAGGCGCACGGGCTGGACCTCGCGACGGTCCAGCGGTGCGACCGGTACATACAGTTCGCCCTGGTCGCGGCGGCCGAGGCGGTCCGCGACGCGGGGCTGGACACGGCAGCTGAGGACCCGTGGCGCATGGGCGCCTTCCTCGGCACCGCGGTCGGCGGCACCACCCGGCTGGAGCACGACTACGTGCTGGTCAGCGAGCGCGGCGCCCGCTGGGACGTGGACCACGCCAAGGCGGGCCCGGATCTGCACCGCGCCTACTCGCCGAGCACCCTCGCGGCCAGCGTCGCCGAGGAGTTCGGGGCGCGCGGCGTGGTGCAGACCGTGTCCACGGGCTGCACCTCGGGACTGGACGCGGTCGGCTACGCCGCGCAGGCGGTCGCCGAGGGCCGCGCCGACGTGGTGATCGCCGGCGCGTCCGACTCGCCGATCTCACCGATCACCATGGCCTGCTTCGACGCCATCAAGGCGACCTCGCCCAGCAACGACGACCCGGAGCACGCCTCCCGCCCCTTCGACGCCCGCCGCAACGGGTTCGTGATGGGCGAGGGCGGCGCGGTCCTGGTCCTGGAGGACCTGGAGCACGCGCGCAGGCGCGGCGCCCCGGTCTACTGCGAGCTGGCCGGCTACGCCACCTACGGCAACGCCTACCACATGACCGGTCTGACCAAGGAGGGCCTGGAGATGGCGCGGGCCATCGACGACGCCCTGGACCAGGCCCGGCTCGATCCGACCGCCGTGGACTACGTCAACGCGCACGGCTCGGGCACCCAGCAGAACGACCGGCACGAGACCGCCGCGGTCAAGCGCGCCCTGGGCGCGCACGCCTACGGCACCCCGATGAGCTCCATCAAGTCGATGGTGGGCCACTCGCTCGGCGCGATCGGCTCCATCGAACTGGTGGCGTGCGTGCTGGCGCTGGCCCATCAGGCGGTGCCGCCCACCGCGAACTACGAGGTGCCGGACCCCGAGTGCGATCTGGACTACGTGCCGCGCACCGCGCGGGAGCGGGAGCTGTCCACGGTGCTGTCGGTGGGCAGCGGGTTCGGCGGGTTCCAGTCGGCCGTGGTGCTGACCGGAGCGGACAGGAGGCTGCGATGAGCGGACCGAGGAGGCTGCGATGAGCGGACCGGATACCCGGCGGGCCGTCGTCACCGGACTGGGTGTGGTGGCGCCGCAGGGCATCGGCGCGGAGACGTACTGGAAGGCGGTGGCCGACGGTCGCGGCTTCCTCGGCCCGATCACCCGGGAGGGCTGCGCCCACCTGCCGCTGCGGGTGGGCGGCGAGGTGCGCGCCTTCGACCCGGCCGAGCTGATCGAGGCCACCTACCTCGTCCAGACGGACCGGTTCACGCACCACGCCATGGCCGCGGCGCAGCTCGCCCTGGACGACGCCCGCCTGGCGCCGGCCGACGTCGACTCGCCGTACGCGGTGGGTGTGGTGACGGCCGCGGGGTCCGGTGGCGGCGAGTTCGGCCAGCGGGAGCTGCAGAAGCTGTGGGGCCAGGGACCCAAGCACGTCGGGCCGTACCAGTCGATCGCCTGGTTCTACGCCGCCAGCACCGGCCAGACCTCCATCCGCGGCGGCTTCAAGGGCCCGTGCGGGGTGGTGTGCGCGGACGAGCCCGGTGGCCTGGACGCGCTGGCGCACGCCGCCCGTGCCATCGGCCGGGGCACCGACGCGGTGGTGGTCGGTGCGACGGAGGCGCCGCTCGCGCCGTACTCGATGGTCTGCCAGCTCGGCTATCCCGAGCTGAGCACGAGTGACGACCCCGAGCGCGCGTACCGCCCCTTCACCTCGGGTGCGTGCGGTTTCGTGCCCGGGGAGGGCGGCGCCATGTTCGTCCTGGAGGACGAGCGGGCGGCGCGCGAGCGGGGTGCTCAGGCGCGGGCGACGGTGGCCGGGCACGCGGCGACCTTCACCGGTGCCTCCCGCTGGGCCGACTCCCGCGAGGGGCTGGCCCGGGCGATCACCGCGGCGCTGGGGCAGGCGGGTGTGCGTCCACAGGATGTGGACGTCGTGTTCGCCGACGCCCTCGGGGTGCCGGAGGCGGACGAGGCGGAGGTCCTCGCCCTCGCCGACGCGCTCGGCCCGCACGCCCGCAAGGTGCCGGTGACCGCGCCGAAGACCGGCGGGGGCCGGGCGCACTGCGCGGCGGCGGTGCTGGACGTGGCGACGGCCGTGCTCGCGATGGAGCACGGTCTGATCCCGCCCACGCCGAACGTCTACGACCCCTGCCACGAGATGGACCTGGTGACCGGCGCCGCCCGGGCCGCCGAGGTCCGCACGGCCCTGGTCGTCAGCCGGGGCCTGATGGGAAACAACGCGGCGCTCGTCCTGCGCAAGGGCACGCCGTAACGCGTCCGCGGGGACGTCCGCACGGGCGTCCACACGGACATCCACAGGAAGGGAACACCCGCATGACCGACCAGCTGGACCACCAGGTGGCCTCCCGCGTCACCTACAGCGAGCTGTCCGACCTGATGAAGCGCACCGCCGGCGTCGTCGTCGACCCGCAGGAGCTGGAGCAGCGGTCCGCCTCCGGCTTCGACAGCTTCGGGCTGGACTCGCTCGGCCTGCTCGGCATCGTCGCCGAGCTGGAGAAGCGGCACGCCGTGGGGCTGCCGGAGAACGCGGAGAAGTGCAAGACGCCGGCCGAGTTCCTCGCGCTGGTCAACGACGCCCTCACGAAGGGAGCCTGACATGGCCGACGGCCACACCGAGAACGAGATCACCATCGACGCCCCGTTCGACCTGGTCTGGGAGATGACCAACGACCTGGACAACTGGCCGAACCTGTTCAGCGAGTACGCCTCGGTCGACGTCCTCGACCGCAAGGGCGACACCGTCACCTTCCGGCTCACCATGCACCCCGACGAGAACGGCAAGGTGTGGAGCTGGGTGTCGGAGCGCACGGCCGACCGGGCGAGCCGCACGGTGCGCGCCCACCGGGTGGAGACCGGCCCCTTCCAGTACATGAACATCCGCTGGGAGTACCGCGAGACGCCCGAGGGCGTGCGGATGCGCTGGATCCAGGACTTCGCGATGAAGCCGGAGGCGCCGGTCGACGACGCGGGCATGACCGAGATGATCAACCGCAACTCCAAGACGCAGATGGCGCTGATCCGGGACCGCATCGAGCAGGCGGCCGGCGACGAGCGTCCCGAACCGGCGCTGGCCACGGACTGAAGGGCTGAGGCGATGCACCACACCCTGATCGTCGCCCGGATGAAGCCCGGTTCGGCCGACGACATCGCTCAGGTCTTCGCCGACTCCGACCGGGGCGAACTGCCGCACCTGGTGGGCGTGAGCCGGCGCAGCCTGTTCCAGTTCAACGACATCTACCTCCATCTCATCGAGTCGGAGCACGACCCGGCCCCCGCGATCGGGCGCCTCGCCGACCACCCGGAGTTCCGTGACGTCAGCGAACGCCTGACGCCGTTCGTCTCCGCGTACGACCCGGCGACCTGGCGCAGCCCCAAGGACGCGATGGCCCACCGCTTCTACCACTGGGACGCGGCCACGGTCCGCTGACCTCCGCCCGGGCCCGGCCGCCCCCGGCCGGGCCCGCGGGCGCGTCACCGCGGGGACGGGACACGGATCACCGGGGGGCGCGGCTCACGCGGATCTTGGACTGGCCGTGGGGGCGGGATTCCCAGTCCTCCATGAAGCGGGCGTGCAGGCCGTGGCGGCGGGCCAGGGTGAGCAGGGTCTCCGTGCGGTAGTAGAAGTCCTCGCGCAGCACCTGGTGTTCGGTGCCCTCGGTGCGGTCGAAGGTGAAGTCGAAGAAACCCGTGGGCTTCAGCACCCGGCCGACGTGGGACAGGCACTGCTCGATGACGTCGAGCGGCGAGTGCGAGAAGACGCTGTGCGCGTGGACGACGTCGAAGTGGTCGTCGGGCAGGAAGTCCAGCGTGAGGTCGCCGGTGATGGTCAGGTGCGGCACCTTCTCCTGCAGGCCCCGCTCGACGAGGGTCTTCTTCGCGGCGACCAGGATGTCCGGCGAGATGTCGATGCCGTAGTAGTGGCCGGGGTCCAGGTGCTGGATGAACCGCCAGCCGCCGCGCAGGTTGCCGCAGCCTATGTCGAGCATCCGGTGCCCGGGCCGCAGCCCGTGCTCGATCAGGTAGTCGTACTGCATCCGCCCCAGCGCCAGCCACCGCTCATGGGTCTGGCTGCCGACCGCCGCCTCCGGGTTGCGCCGGGTGTCGGAGGCCATCACGGCCCGGTAGTAGCCGACGTGGTCGGGGTGCTTGAGGCGCAGCCAGGCGTCCCGCCCGGCCCGCTTCAGATACGGCGCGACCCGTTCGGGGTGGCGCAGCGCGTACCCCACCTTGTGGGTGAGCGCGGCACGGTTGCTGCGCAGTTTCCTCGGCGACTTGGCGTCTGCGGGCATGGCGGATCGACCTCCGTACGTGACAGCGGCAGGAGAAGGGGGGAAGGGGTGTTCAGACGCGGCGGCGCAGCAGCAGCACCGTGGCGAGGGTGAGCAGCAGCGCGAGCCCGCCGAGGAGCGCGGTGTCGGTCCACTGGAAGGACCAGTAGTCACCGGCCGGGTTCGCCTCGTAGAAGCGGGCGACGAAGTGGTGCTGCTCCATGCACCGGCGCAGCTCGCCGCCGGAGGGGAAGGGGCAGGTCTCCACGCTCGCGCGCCGGCCGTCGGCGGTGATCAGGCCGTAGTGGCCGGTGGACCACTTGTCGCCCATCTCCGGCTTGGGCGCGATGCCGGCGCTGGTGTAGGTGTGCGGGGCGACGAGGGTCCGCGTCTTGTGCAGCACCTCCAGCGCGAGGACGACGGCGCCGGTGACCAGCAGCGTCCAGCCCATCGCCGCGAGCACCCGGCGGCACAGCAGCCCCAGCAGGGTGCCGGCCGCGAGCCCGAACAGCGTCGCGGCGACGACCCGGGGTCCTGAGCCGCTCAGCGCGGAGGTCTCGTACCAGAACAGCCCGTAGCTCCGGTCCTGGGCGGGCTGCCACCACCAGGTGAACAGCCGGGCGAGCAGCCCCGACAGCGCGACGGCGCTCACCGCGGCGAGCGCGTACCGGGAGGAGAACCACTGCGCGCGGCTCACCCCCTGCGCCAGCACGGTGCGGTGCGTGCCCAGTTCGCGGTCCCGCCCGAGCAACGGGGCGCCCCAGAAGACGCCGATCAGCACGGGCAGCGCGATGTTCAGGGCGCCCAGGTAGCGCAGCGGATCGATGTCGAGGAAGAGGATGCGTCCGTCGGGGCCGGTGCAGTACAGCGGTCCGCTCTCGCACCGGTCGAACAGCCCGCCGCGCAGGTCGTCGAGCATCCCGGAGCGGGAGTACGCCGCGAGGGCCGCGACGGCGAGCAGGACGGCGGCGCCCGCCGCGACGGCGGTGCGCTGCTGGCGCCAGGCCAGCCAGAGGGAGCCTCTCATCACGCCGCCGCCTCCGTCCCGGCCGCCTCGCCGGCCCGGAGGTAGCCGAGCAGGACGTCCTCCAGGCCCGCCCGCTCCACGTGCCAGTCCCCCTTGAGGGGGCCGCGCCGCCGCACCAGGGCGGTCGTCTGCCGCCCGGCACCGCGCCGGTGCACGACGGTGTGCCCGGCGAGCGTGCCCACCTGGTTGGCATGCCCGGTGACCAGCGCGTGCGCCTCGCGCAGCGTGTCGGCGTCCTCGCTCAGCTCCACGTGCCCGTCGCGCAGCACGACGACCCAGTCGCAGGTCTGCTCCAGCTCGGGCAGCACGTGCGAGGACAGCAGGATGCTGGTGCCGCGCTCGGCGGCCTCGGTCATCAGGACGGCCATGATCTCGCCGCGCACCACCGGGTCCAGGTCGGCCATCGGCTCGTCCAGCAGCAGCAGTTCGGGCCGCTTGCCGAGCGCGAGGGCGAGCGCGACGCGGGTGCGCTGCCCCGGGGACAGCTCGCCGACCCGGGCGGTGGACGCGATGCCCCCGGCGGCCACGACGTCCTCGGCGGCCTTCCGGTCCCAGGTGGTGTTCAGCTTGTCGCCCATCAGCAGGGTCTCGGCGACCGTGAAACGCGGGTACAGCGGCTTGTCCTGGGTGAGCAGGGCGACCTTCGTCCGCGCCTCGGGCGTGCCCGGGACGGCGCCGAGCACCCGTATCTCCCCGGTTCGGGGGCGCAGCAGGCCGCCGGCCAGGTGCAGCAGGGTGCTCTTGCCGGCGCCGTTGCGGCCGACGAGCGCGGTGATCCGGCCCTCGGGCACGGTGAACTCGCAGTCCTTCAGGGCCCAGCCGCCCCGTGCCCGGTACCGGAATCCGAGTCCCGTGGCGCGCAGTGCGGCCGGCGCGTCAGGCCCGGTCATGCGTCCTCCTGGTGGTGCTGTCGCTCGTGGTGGTCCAGGGCTGCCGTGACCAGGGCGAGGATGTCCGCCCGCTGGAGCCCGGCGGCCCGCGCTCGGGCCGTCCAGTCGGCCAGCTCCGCGCGCAGCGTGTCGTCCTCGGCGGCGGGCTGCGCCAGCGACCGGGTCACGAACGTGCCCAGCCCGCGGCGCAGTTCGACGAGTCCGGCCTGCTCCATGTCCCGGTACGCCCGCAGCACGGTGTTCGGGTTGATGGCACAGGCCGCGACGACCTCCTTGGCCGTGGGCAGCCGGTCGCCGACCTTCAACGTGCCCATGCGCAGGGCGCGTTCGGTCTGCTGGACGATCTGCACGTAGGCGGGGACGCCGCTGCTCCGGTCGATCCGGTACTCGACCACGTCACCTTCCATGGTTCCATTAATGAATTAGCACAACCATGGAATGGAACGGCACGGATGTCAAACGGCCCCCGAGCTCAGCCGCGCAGACCGGCGAGTTTGTCCGGGTTCACCTGGAGCCGCAGATTCTGGATACGGCCGTCCGCCACGTCGTACGTCAGCGCGCCCATCGGCGTGCCGCCCAGCACCATGAGCAGGCCCAGCTCGCCGTTGATCTCGGCACGCTCCATGACCACGCCCCGGGACTGCGGCTTGGCCAGGACGCCCAGGATCCAGCGGGCCACATGGTCGGAGCCGTACAGCGGACGCCGGGCCGCGGTGATCTTGCCGCCGCCGTCGGACCAGCAGGTGACGTCCGGGGCGAGGAGTTCCATCACGGCACTCAGGTCACCGCCCGCGCACGCCTCGATGAAACGGCTGGTGACCTCCGCACGGCGCCCGGCGTCGCTGTCGTAACGCGCACGGCGGGCGCGCACGTGCTCCCGGGCGCGGTGCGCGATCTGCCGGACGGTCGGCTCCGGGCGGTCGACGGTCTCGGCGATCTCGGCATGGCTGTAGCCGAAGACCTCCCGCAGCACGAACACCGCCCGCTCGATCGGGGCCAGGCTCTCCAGGACCACCAGCATGGCCGTCGAGACGCTGTCCGCCAGCTCCGTCTCCTCGGCGGCGTCGGGCGAGGTCAGCAGCGGCTCCGGCAGCCACGGGCCGACGTACTTCTCGCGCTGCGCCCGGGCCGAGGTGAGCCGGGTCAGGGAGAGGTTGGTGACGGTGCGGACCAGGTACGCCCGGGGGTCGCGCACATCGGAGCGGTCCGCCCGGTGCCAGCTCAGCCAGGCGTCCTGGAGCACGTCCTCGGCGTCCGCGACGCTGCCGAGCATCCGGTAGGCGGTGGCGAACAGCAGCCGGCGATGCTCCAGATAGGGGTCCTGTCCGGTGGCCGGTTCCGTCATCGCGTCCACTTCCCTCACCGCGTCGCCCGTCCGCCCCGGAACGGGGACACGTTCACATCGGCCCGCTTGACCAGCCAGTACACCGGCAGCGGGCTGCTGCTGACGGTCTCCTTGTACAGCACGGCGGCCCGGCCCCGCAGATACGCCCGGCGGGGCGTGTCGTCGGGGCGGGTGAACTGGATGACGGCGTCGTGGCGGCCCAGGCTCACCGGCTGGTGGACGTAGCCGAACCGGAACGGCTCGACCTTCCTGCCGCGCAGCCTGCGGGCGATCGCGTCGGCCGCGTACTGGGCGGTCGGCATCCCGCTCTGGCAGGTGCCGTGCAACGGCCCCCACGGCATGCGCGCGGCGGCCGCGTCACCGACGGCGTACACCTCGGGGTGGGAGACGGAGCGCAGGGTGCGGTCGGTGACGATCCGGCCGCTGTCGTCCACCTCCAGCCCGGCGTCGGCCGCGAGCCGCGGCGCGCGCACGCCGGTCGTCCACAGGCAGACGTCGGCCGCGACCACGTCCCCGGTCGCCAGCTCCACCGAGTCGGGGAGCACCTTGGTGACCGCGGCGCCGGTGCGCGTGCGCACCCCGAGCCGGTCCAGCGCGCGGCGCAGATGGGCGCGCGCCCGCTCGCCCATCAGGGCGCCCGGCTCACCCGTGCTGATCAGGGTCACCGTCAGCGCCGGGCAGGCCTCCGCGATCTCCGTCGCCGCCTCCACGCCGGTCAGCCCGGCGCCGCACACGGCCACCGTGCCGCCGCCCGCCGCGACGAGCGCGCGCAGCCGGGCGGCCAGGGCGAGCGCCGCGTCCCGGCCGTTCAGGGTGTGGGCGTGGGCGTCCGCCCCGGGCACCCGCGCGGTGTCGGGGGCGCTGCCGAGGGCGTACACGAGCGTGTCGTACGGCAGCACCGCCGCACCCTCGTCCACGGTCACCGTGCGGGCCCGGGCGTCCAGGGCGGTGACGGTGCCCTGCACGAAGGCGACGCCGGTGCCGGCCAGCAGGTCGGGGATGCGGTGGTCGGCGAGCTCCTGGCCGGCCGCCAGCTGGTGCAGGCGCAGGCGTTCGGTGAAGCGGGCCGAGGGGTTGACGAGGGTGATGCGGACGCCGCCGCGGCGGGTGCGGCGGGCCAGGCGGAGGGCCGCCAGCATGCCGGTGTAGCCGGCGCCGAGGACGACGATGCGGTGCTCTGCGTACTGGTCCTGATGCGTCATGGTCCCTCCCTGGTCCGGGCCACCGGTGCGGTGACGCCCAGGGGACGAGCGACGGGCCACGGACGTGACACCTACCAGAAGTGTCGCGCGTCACATACGGCGGGGCTGCCCCGCCGACCAGGGGCAGCCCCGCCACAGCCGCCGGGGGGAGGTGCCGCGCCGGATGCCTGCCATGACAGCCGTGGGGGATCCGACCACTGTCGGCATCCGGGCGTCCGTCCCCGCGGTGGCTGTCCCCAAGGCTGCCGTGCCGGGCGGGCGGCGCGCACCGCCGCCCCGGGAAGATCCGTATACCTACTCCCGCTCCGGCCGACCCGGCGCGGGCCCGCCGCCTACCTAGGTAGCCGGCCCGGTCACCGCCGGGATCTCGGTGCGCGAGGTGATGCGCAGCTTGGCCAGGATGTGCTCGACGTGGGCGTCGACCGTGCGCTTGGAGATGACCAGGCACTCGGCGATCTCCCGGTTGGACAGCCCCCGCGCGACCAGCGCGGCGACCTCCCGCTCCCGCCGGGTCAGGGCGTCGGCGGCACGCCCCTCCACGGGTTCCCGTGGCCTGGGCGGCCGCCCGCCGCACTCGGCCGCTCCCCGCCGCGGGCCCTCGGACGGCTCGGGCCCGGGTTCGTCGGCGTCGCCCCGCACCGCCCGCAGCACCTGCCGCCCCGACATCCGCGCGCCCACGTCCCGCAGCCGGTCGAATTCCTCGGCGCCCAGCGCCGCCCGCACCGCCCGCTGCACCGACTCCTGCTCCTGCAGCAGCCGCGGCAGCATCGCCACCGGGTCCCCACCGAGCCGGCGGGCGTGCTCGGCGTACCCGAGCAGCCAGCAGGCGCGCACATGCCGCCCGCGCCGGGCCTCGTGCCAGGCGAGCCCCAGGCAGGCCAGGGCCGCCACCAGCACCTCCCCTATCTCGCTGGCCGCCTCCAGGGACCGCTCGAACAGGGCCGCGCTGTCCTCGCCCTCCCCGGCGAGCGTCAGGATCAGCCCTTGCACCGCCAGCGTGGAGGCGTAGATCTGCCGCTCACCGGTGCCCTCCAGATACGCCAGCCCCGTCGCGCACAGCTCCAGCGCGCCCATGGTGTCGCCGAGCACGGCCCGCAGCAGGGCACCCTCGTAGTGCACGACCCCGATGCCGAGCCCGTCACCGGCGGCCAGGATGCGCTGCCGGGCCCCTTCCAGCTCGGCGAGGCCCTCCTCCACGGAGCCGCTCAGCGCGGTCATCGCGCCCAGGTAGGCCTCGGCGAACAGCTCCACCCGCCGCTCCCCGGCCCGCCGGGCCACCGCGTGGGCCTCGGGGAACCGCTCCAGGGCGGTGCCCAGGTCGGCCGTCCACACCCCGAACACACCGGTCATGAACAGCCCCCAGGCCCGCTCCGGGCAGTCCTGCGGGGTGAGCTCCAGCGCCTTGTCGATCCAGTACCGGCCCTCCGACAGGGTGCCGGCGGCCCGCCAGTACGGCCCGAGCCGGGCCGCCAGCCACAGCGCCCGCGGCGCCCTTCGCGCGCTCGCGCAGCCGTACTCCAGCGCGGCCCGCACATCGGCGGCCTCCCGCCGCACGGCACGGTGCAGGGCGACCTGCGAGGGGCCGATGAACTCGTCCCAGAACCGGCCCACCAGCCGCTCGTACCGGTCGAAGTGCCGGGCCACGACCGCTTCGTGATCGTCCATCAGGGACAGCCGTGCGCTGCCGTAGTCGCGGATGGTGTCGAGCAGCCGGTACCGTGCGCCGTCCCCGTCGTCGTCCAGCCGCTGGACGACGGACTTGTCCACCAGCCCGATCAGCGCCTCGACGACCCGCTCGACGGGCAGGGCGCCCCCGGCGCAGACCTGCTCGGCCGCCGCGAGGTCGAAGGGGCCGGCGAAGACGGACAGCCGGGCCCACAGCAGCCGCTCCGCCGGCGTGCACAGATCGTGGGACCAGTCGATGGCGGTCCGCAGGGTCTGGTGCCGGGTGAGTGCCGTACGACGGCCCCCGGTGAGCACCTCGAAGCGGCGGTCGAGCCGGGCGACCAGCTCCGCCGGCGGCAGGGCGCGCAGCCGGACCGCCGCCAGCTCCAGGGCGAGCGGAATGCCGTCCAGCCGGTCGACCAGGGCCAGGGTGCGCTCCCGGTCGGCGTCGGTGAGCCCCTGCCCGGCGGTGACGGCGGCGGCCCGCTGCACGAACAGGTCCACCGCGTCCTCGCGGGGCAGCGGGGCGAGCGCGAGCGTGTGCTCGCCGGGGACGTCCAGCGGCTGGCGGCTGGTGGCGAGCACGCTCAGCCCGGGCACCTCGCGCAGCAGGACGTCGCAGAGCGTGGCGCACGCGTCGAGCAGATGCTCACAGGTGTCCAGGACGACCAGCATCCGCCGCCCGCGCAAGTGCTCCACCACCGCGTCCAGCGGGCTCATCCCGGACTGCTCGGGCAGCTCCAGCACCCCGGCGAGCGTCGCCGGCACCAACTCCGCGTCGTGCAGGGCGGACAGCTCCACCAGCCGCACCCCGTCCGGGTACCGGGCGGCCGCTTCCCCTGCCGCCCGCAGCGCGGTACGGCTCTTGCCGACGCCGCCGGGTCCGGTCAGGGTCACCAGCCGTGACTGGCCCAACGCCTCGCGCAGGGCGGCGATCTCCCGGGTGCGGCCGACGAAACTGGTCAGTTCGGCCGGGAGTTGGCCGCCACGTCGTTGGCCGAAACCGAAACCCATACGAAGCCCCCGTGCGGTGCTGCGACAGACCGTCCCAGCGTAGGCACACGGAAGCGCAGCGTGAACGACGCACGTCCGCACACCGCCCGCTCGGGGGACGGACGGCACCTAGGTATCGCCCGTGAAGGGCGTCCGGCCGTACGGGTGTCCGAGGGGTGAGTCGGCGATCGCGGTGGACGTCACGCCATCCAGAAGAAGACGGCCGTCATCCGCTTCTCCTCCAGCGAGGTGCCGTGGTAGCCGGTCGCGCTGTGCACGAGGTTGGCGTGGTAGACGAGCAGCCTGTTGTACCGGTGCGGGACGCGGACGTCCTCCTCGAAGGCGTCCGGGGCGACGAAACGCGTCCCCAGTGCCTCGACCAGGTTGGCGTGCGGCGCCTGGACGACGTTGCCGCCGAGCCGTCCGCCGGGCAGGGACTGCCGGTAGAAGGCGGTACCGCATCCCTTGGGCACCGTCGGATTGAGGTACAGGACGGCGGCGTACCGGCACAGGGAGCGGGAGTCGGTGTGCGGGCGGGGCTCGCTCTCGCCCTCGCCCACCACCTGCACGCAGTTGTGGTTGAGGGTGCCGCCGCCCGGCGCCCGCTGCACCCACAGTTCCTTCGCCCCGGTCGCCCGCCTCACCAGGCGCTCCACGACCGCCAGTTCGTCCGGCTCCAGGCCGGGCATGGTGCGCAGCCCCGGCCAGCTCTCCGATGTGTACGGATACCCCTTCACCCAGTCGTCCCGGTCCAGGACCCGCTTGCGCACGATGTCGGGGTCGGGCAGGACGTCGTCGAAGACCCAGTAGTCGCGGCCCTTGGTGGGCTTGCGATACGGCAGGACCGGCAGGGGGGAGGGCATGCGGCCGAATGTAGATCCGCGGTGCGTATGGACTCGCCCGAGGACCGGTCAACCTTTGGCCAACGCAGGTCAGCCGACGGTAATGCGGATCTGCTCGCTGTCCGCGCTCACCCCGTTGAAGGTGGCCGTCACCTGGAGCCGTCCGCCGCCGGCGGGCAGATCGGCGGCGGGGACGCACGACCAGGTGCCGTCGGCGGCGGCGGTCGCCGCGCACACCTCGCGCTCGTTCTGGTCCCGGACGCTGACCCGGGCACCCGGGTAGGCGGTGCCGGCGGCCCGGGGACGCGAGCCGAGCGGCACACCGGCCAGCGGCTGGAGCAGGGTCGGCTCGGGCAGCCCCACCGTGACGGTGCAGGCCCCCTGATCGCGTCGGCTGCCGCCCGCGTCCGTGACGACCATGGCGCACCCGGTGAGCCGCGTGCCGGGCACCGCGGTCGCCGGAACGGAGACCACGAACGGGAACGTCCGGTCCGCCCACGGGCGGGTGGCGGCGGTTCCCCCGGTGAACGTGTAGCTGCCGGTACCGCCGTCGGCGGCGACGGCCCCCCGGTACCCGCCGTCGGCCAGCGGCGTACCGGTCACCTCGGCCGGCTCGGGCACGGTCAGGGTCAGCCGGGAGCCGGTGCCGAGCGCGGGACCACCGTATCCGGCGACCTCCAGGATCCCCTGCCGGCCGGGAACGACGGTGACCGAACCCCGCAGCTCACGCTCCTGAGCCGTGGCGGGCGCCGGAAGGAGGACGGTCAGGACCATGGCGGCGAGGGCGAGCAGAGCGTGGGGGCGTCTCATGGCGGCGCGAGCTCCCTGAACGAGCGGACGGATGGACCCCCCGCCCCGATTCTTCCGCCCTGCCCCCCGGGTGCCGCGCACTGTACGGCCGTACGCGTGACATGCGGCCGTTTGGGGCGGGCGGCCGGGGGGCCGTATGGGGACGGGCGACGGGAGGCCCCATGCCACGGAGGACCGGGGGCCGCACGGGACAGGGAACGGAGGCCGCACGCGACGGGGGGCGGAGGCCCCACACGACGTGAGGCGGAGGCCGCACGCGACGGCGAACCGGGGGACCGCACCCGACGCGGGCAGGGGTCGCACCCGACGGGGGCCGCACGCGACGGGGCCGCAGGCCGCACGGGCACCGGGGTCAGGCGGCCGTCAGCGCGTCGTCGGGCCCGTCACCTCCACGTCCGCCGGGCGCAGGAGCTGGGTGCCGACGCGGTAGCCCGGGCGGAGGATCGCCGTGCAGCGCAGGTCCGCGGCTTCCGGGTGGACGTGGTGGGTGAGGGCCTCGTGGACCGTGGGGTCGAAGACGTCGCCCACCTCGCCGAACGCGATCAGCCCGAGCGCGCCCGTGCGCTCGTGCAGGGTCTGCGCGATGTCCTTCAGCCCGGGCGTGAGCGGCTCGTGCGCCACCGCCCGGTCCACCGCGTCCAGCACCGGCAGCAGCCCCCGCAGCACGTTGGCCACCGCCGCCTCGCGCACGGCCAGCCGGTCACGCCGTACCCGCTTGCGGTAGTTGTCGTACTCCGCCTTCACCCGCTGGAGGTCCGCCGTCCGCTCCTGGAGCACCGCCCGCGGATCCGGGTGCTGCTGTTCCATCAGCCGGCCTCCGGCTTGTCGTCGTCGACGATCTCCGCGTCCACGACGTCGTCGTCACCCTTCCCCCCGGAACCGCCCGCAGCCCCGGACGAGGCGCCTCCCGGCTCGTCCGCCGCCGCCGACTGCGTCCGCGACCGCTCGTAGATCGCCGTACCGATCTTCTGCGCGGTCTGCGCCGCCTTGTCGATGGCCTGCCGGATCGCCCCCGTGTCCTCGCCCTTCAGCGCCTCCTTCAGCTCCGCGAGCGCCTCCTCCGTCTCCCGCTTCACGTCCGCCGGGATGTTGTCCGGGTTGTCCCGGATCACCTTCTCCGTCTGGTACACCAGCTGCTCGCCCTGGTTCCGGGTCTCCGCCGCCTCGCGCCGGCGCCGGTCCTCCTCGGCGTGCGCCTCGGCCTCGCGCACCATGCGGTCGATGTCGTCCCGGGGCAGCGCGGAGCCCCCGGTCACCGTCATCTTCTGTTCCTTGCCGGTGCCCAGGTCCTTCGCCGAGACGTGCATGATCCCGTTCGCGTCGATGTCGAACGCCACCTCGACCTGCGGCACCCCGCGCGGCGCCGGCGCGATCCCGGTCAGCTCGAACATGCCGAGCTTCTTGTTGTACGCCGCGATCTCCCGCTCCCCCTGGTACACCTGGATCGTCACCGACGGCTGGTTGTCCTCCGCCGTCGTGAAGATCTCCGAACGCCGCGTCGGGATCGTGGTGTTGCGCTCGATCAGCTTGGTCATGATGCCGCCCTTGGTCTCGATGCCCAGGGACAGCGGGGTGACGTCGAGCAGCAGGACGTCCTTGACCTCGCCCTTGAGCACACCGGCCTGCAGCGACGCCCCGACCGCCACGACCTCGTCCGGGTTCACGCCCTTGTGCGGCTCCTTGCCGGTCAGCTCCTTCACCAGCTCCGTCACGGCGGGCATCCGCGTCGACCCGCCGACGAGCACCACGTGGTCGATGTCCTTGACGGAGATCCCGGCGTCGCGCACCGCGTTCTGGAACGGCCCCCGGCAGCGCTCCAGCAGATCCGCCGTCAGCTGCTGGAACTGGGCCCGGGTGAGCTTCTCGTCCAGGTGCAGCGGCCCCTCGGCGGAAGCGGTGACGTAGGGCAGGTTGATGGTCGTCTCCGTCGACGAGGACAGCTCGATCTTCGCCTTCTCGGCGGCTTCCCGCAGCCGCTGCACGGCCATCTTGTCCTGGGACAGGTCGACGCCGTAGTGGTTCTTGAACTGCTTCACCAGGTGGTCGACGATCCGCTGGTCCCAGTCGTCGCCCCCCAGCCGCGTGTCCCCGTTGGTCGCCTTGACCTCGATGACCCCGTCGCCCATCTCCAGCAGCGACACGTCGAACGTGCCGCCGCCGAGGTCGAAGACGAGGACCGTCTGGTCGTTGCCCTTGTCCAGCCCGTACGCCAGCGCGGCGGCCGTCGGCTCGTTGACGATGCGCAGCACGTTCAGGCCGGCGATCTCCCCGGCCTCCTTGGTGGCCTGGCGCTGGGAGTCGTCGAAGTACGCCGGCACGGTGATCACCGCGTCCGTCACGTCCTCCCCGAGATACGCCTCCGCGTCCCGCTTCAGCTTCTGCAGCACACGCGCGGACACCTCCTGCGCGGTGTACCGCTTGCCGTCGATGTCGCCCTTCTCCGGGAACCGCCAGGCGTGGTCGCCCACGTGCCGCTTGACGGACCGGGCCGTGCGCTCGACGTTCGTCACGGCCTGCCGCTTGGCGACCTCGCCGACGAGCACCTCTCCGTTCTTGGCGAAGGCGACGACGGACGGGGTGGTGCGGGCGCCCTCCGTGTTGGTGATGACGGTGGGCTCACCGCCCTCAAGGACCGAGACCACGGAGTTCGTCGTGCCGAGATCGATTCCGACCGAACGCGCCATCGGGCTCTCCCTCCGGGTCCGGTTAGCCGTCGGGGCTCACCTCTCTTCCTGCATAAATCGCCCGCCGGGCCGAGTCAAGGAAGAGTTCTCCGCGACGCCCTCCATGACGCCCCCCGCGACGTTTTTCGCACCCGGCCGAACACAACGCCCTCGCCCTGCGTACTCCTCTACGCCCGCCCCCGGCGCGGCGACCGGACGAGTGACAGGAGGCATGGTGCGACTTTCGCGGAACGCGACGGGAACCCTCTTCGTGGGCGGAGCCCTCGGCCTGACCCTCGTCGCACTCGCCTATCCCGCCATGCTCGGCCTGAAGACCGTCTCCAGCGACACCTCACGGGTGATCGCCAACACTCAGTGGGGGCCGCTCACGGAGGGCGACCGCGACTTCGTGGTGAAGGTGCGCGCGGCCGGCCTGTGGGAGTACCCGGTGGGCCAGATGGCCCTGAAGAAGAGCACGGACAAATCCGTCCTCACCGCCGGGCAGCACCTGGTCGACGGGCACGCCGCCCTGGACATCACCTGCCGCCGCATCGCGCCCATGCTGAACATCACGCTGCCCAACCTGCCCAGCCCCCAGCAGCAGGGCTTCATCGCCACCCTCAACGCCGACAGCGGCAAGCAGTTCGACTCGGACTTCGCCAACATCCTGCGCGTGACGCACGGCTCGATCTTCAACACGGTCGCGAAGATCCGCTCCACGACGAAGAACACGCTGGTGCGCGCGCTGGCCGACCAGGCGAACGACACCGTCCTCGACCACATCACGGTCATGGAGAAGACCGGCCTGGTCAACTTCGACCAGGCCCTCTTCCAGCAGACCGCCCCGCCGAAGCTGCCCGCGAACGACGTCACCCCGCCGCCCCCGGCCGGCGGCCAGCCCCAGGTGGTGCTCACCCCGCCGCCGAACGCGACGTCCACCCCGGTCCCCCTGCCCGGCGATCCGGCCCCGAGCCCCAGCCCGACCGTGCGCTAGGGGCAGGCGCCCGGGGGTTGACCTCAAGTCCGGTTGAGCTCCTAGGTTCGGGGCGCAGAGGTCGACGAACCGGGGAGGAACGGCCATGAGGACGCTGGTGCTCGGACGCACGCCCGCCAGGGTGACGGAGGTGCTGGCCACGCTGCGCACGGACGGCTTCGACGCGGAGGGGGTGAGCACCGACGACGAGGCCCGGACGCTGCTGAGGACCGAGGAGTTCGGGGTGCTGATCATCGGCGGGGGTGTGGAGCCGGAATCCCGCGCGGCGATCAAGGAGTTCGCGGCGAGGCACCGGGTGCGGCGGGTGATCGACGGCGCGCTGACGGCGCCGTTCGACGCCTATGTGCGGCGGGAGTTCGAGCCGCTGATCCGGGAGGCCGCCGCCCAGGGGTGACGGCCGCACCGGCGCGGCGCTACCGGGCGAGCCAGACGGTGGTGTCCGGGCCCAGCCGGCCGTCCTCAAGAGGCGCGCTGCTGAGCAGCACCTCGCCGGCCGGCAGCGGTACGGCGCGTTCGGAGAGGTTGGCGGCGCACCGCCAGCCCTCCGACCGGGAGAAGACCAGCACGCCGTCCGGGACGTCCTCGGCCCAGCGCAGCTCCTCGCCCTCGGCCAGTTTGCGGCGCAGCTTCAGCGCCGCCCGGTACAGCTCCAGCGTCGAGCCCTGTGTCCCGTCCTGCGCCTCGACGGCGTACGACGCGAAGGACGCCGGCTGCGGCAGCCACGCCCCGCCCGCGCCGAAGCCGTACGACGGGCCGCTCACCGTCCACGGCAGCGGCACCCGGCAGCCGTCGCGGCCCTTGCGGACATGGCCGGTCTGCGCCCAGATCGGGTCCTGGAGCACCTCGGCCGGCAGGTCGGCGACCTCGGGCAGCCCGAGCTCCTCGCCCTGGTAGAGGTACGCCGAGCCGGGCAGCGCCAGCATCAGCAGCGTCGCCGCGCGGGCCCGGCGCAGTCCGGCCGCCGTGTCGATGCGGGGCGCCCGGCCGCCGGACAGCAGCCAGGCGTTCTCGTCCGTACCGGCCGGCAGCATCAGCCGCGAGGCGTGCCGGACGACGTCGTGGTTGGACAGCACCCAGGTGGCCGAGGCCCCGACCGCGCGGGCGTGCCGCAGCGAGACGGTGATGACCTCGCGCAGCGCGCCGGCGTCCCACGGGGCCTGCAGATACTCGAAGTTGAACGCCTGTCCCAGTTCGTCCCGCCGGGCGTACAGCGCGCGCCGCTCCCCGGGCACCCACGCCTCGGCGACGGCCGCGCGGGGCGGGGAGTAGGCGTCCAGGACGCGGCGCCAGTCCCGGTAGATCTCGTGCACCTCGTCACGGTCGTAGAAGGGATGGCTGCCCGCAGGCAGCACGGCGAGCGCGGCCTCGTCGCTCAGTTCGGGGGCGCCGAGGTCGCGCAGCGGCTCGGTCAGGTCCTTGGCCAGGCCGTGGGCGACGTCCACGCGGAAGCCGTCGACGCCGCGGTCGGCCCAGAACCGCAGGGTGGTGCGGAAGTCGGCGCGGACCTCGTCGTCGGCCCAGTTCAGGTCGGGCTGCTCGCGGGCGAACAGGTGCAGGTACCACTGCCCGTCCGGCACCCGGTCCCAGGCGCTGCCGCCGAACACCGACCGCCAGTCGGTGGGCGGCAGTTCACCGTGGTGACCGCGTCCGTCCCGGAAGACGTACCGCTCCCGGGCGCGCGAGCCGGGCCCGGCGGCCAGCGCCTCCTGGAACCAGGCGTGCTGGTCGGAGGTGTGGTTGGGGACGACGTCGACGACGACCTTCAGCCCGAACCGGTGCGCCTCGGCGACCAGGGCGTCGAAGTCGTCGAGGGTGCCCAGGCGCGGGTCGACGGCGCGGTGGTCGGCGACGTCGTAGCCGCCGTCGGCGAGTTCGGAGGGGTAGAAGGGGCTCAGCCACAGCGCGTCCGCGCCGAGGGCGGCGAGGTGGGTGAGCCGGGCGGTGACGCCCCTGAGGTCGCCGAGTCCGTCACCGTCGGCGTCGGCGAAGCTGCGGGGGTAGACCTGGTAGACGACCGCCTGGCGCCACCAGTCGGGGTCGCGGGAGGAGAGGTCGGGCACGGGTCTCCTTTCGCCGAGGGCGACTCCCGGGGCGGGGGCCGACAGGGAGATGCCTGTCCATATCGGCGCACAACCCAACACACAGGGCCGATTCTTTGCATCACCGCAGGTTGACACCACTGTTCGGCTACCTGACGATATGGCTCGCACTGTGCCCGTGTGACTGATGTGGCCAGTGATTCCACGACCATTCGGGGGACGCGCCGCCGTTCAGGAGCGGCTCCCTCACCCATGCACACCCACAAGGGGAACCCGCATGTCCATAGCGAGACGTGTCACCGCGCGCCACCTGCTGGGGACGGGCGCCGCGGCGCTCGCCCTGTGCGCCGCCTCCGTCGCCTCCGCCTCCGGCGCGTGGGCCACCGGCACGCCCGGCGGCGAGGGCTGGCAGTCCGGCGGCCACTACGCGCCCGGCACCGGCGCGGGCACGGAGACGGGGACCGACCGCTGTCAGTTCTCCCTGGACGGCACGTCCTTCTTCGACTCGGTCAAGGTCGACGACCAGAACCTGCGGCCGACCGACGACGGCAAGGCGCACATCAAGGTCCGCGCCGCCGGCGACGCGACCACCTGCACGGCCTCCCTCGCCTCCTACCTCGCCCACGGGCCGAGCTTCGCCACCTCCGGCGAGCAGGTCTTCGTCGACTTCGACACCGTGACGGTGAAGCCGGGCGCCACCGACTCCCTCGACATCGCCGTCCCCGACGCGGGCTGCTTCGCGCAGGTCGACCTGTACCGGGGCGCCGTGAAGTTCGACGGCGTGACCGGTGCGGGTGACGGGCTGGAACACGGTGAGCTGCCCAAGGGCCCGGACCGGCCCGTCATCAAGGACAAGCTGATCGCCGCGTGGAACGGCGGCACGAAGGACTGCACGGCCGAGGAGTCGTCGTCGACGGCGCCGAGCGCGTCCGCGTCCACCCCGGCCCCGGAGTCCGCGGCGCCCGCGCCGACCGGGACGCCGTCCGCCCCGGCGTCCGAGTCGGCGGCCCCCTCGGCCCCGGCCGGCTCCGACGCCCCGTCGGCCTCCGGCTCCCCGGCCGCCACGCCGAACGGCGGCACGGGAGACCTGGCCGAGACCGGTGGCGGCAGCGACAGCGGTGTCATCGCGGGCGGCGCGGCGGTGCTCCTCGCGGGCGGCGCGGCGATCGTCGTGGCGACGCGCAGGAAGCGGGCCGGGAACCGCGTCTGACGACCGGTCGGTAAACCGGGGCGGGTGGTCAGGGTCTGTCCGCGGCGCAGTGCGCGAGCAGCGCCCGCACGTCCGGGTCGACCACCCGGTAGCGGACCACCCGCCCCTCCTTCTCGCCCGCCACCGTGCCGGCCGCCCGCAGCAGCCGCAGGGCCTGCGATACGGCCGGGTCGTTCATGCCGGTCGCGATCGCGAGGTCGGACACGGCGAGGGGGCCGGTGCGGTGCAGGGCGATCAGGAGAGCCAGCCGGTTGGGGTCGGCGAGCAGGGAGAACCGGTCGGACCAGGCACGGACGTGTACGGAGTCGCCGATGGCGGCGATGGCTTCGCAGACGCGGTGACCGTCGATGGTGCGGCGGTCGGCGCGGTCGGAGGGCACGAGGTGCATGGCGGCATTGTCCCGCCCCGCACTGTGATCTTGAATACCTGCTCAGTTGTGCAGCTATGCAGGAGACCCCCGATCCCCCTACGGTGGGCGGGCCGTGGTGTTCGGGAAGTCGGTGTGGAACCGACGCGGCCCTCGCCACTGTGATCGGGGAGTTCTCCTCCCGTCCGGCTCGCGCCGGGCCACTGGTCGTTCGACCGGGAAGGCAGGGAGGGCGAACGCGACAACCCGTCAGCCAGGAGACCGGCCACGGCAGCTCACGAAGTGATCCACGAGGTGCTGGAGCGTGAACCGGATGACCCTGCCCGACCCTGCCCCGACGACGACCGTGAAGGTCACGTTCCGCTGGCGCCGGGAGGACACCCTCAAGACCGCCGGTCTGATGGCCGTGATCGCCGCCCTGCACGTGGTCGCCTTCGGCATCCTCTTCCTGCTGGTCGTGCCCGGCCACTACGAGGTCGGCTCCAAGGCGTTCGGCATCGGACTAGGCGTCACCGCCTACACCCTCGGCGTGCGGCACGCCTTCGACGCCGACCACATCGCCGCCATCGACAACACCACCCGCAAGCTGATGGCCGACGGCAAGCGGCCGGTGTCGGTCGGCTTCTGGTTCGCGCTCGGCCACTCCAGCGTGGTGATCGCGCTGGCGGTGATGATCGCGGCCGGCACCCAGCTCGCCGACCGGGTCACCGACGAGGGCTCCACCACCCACCAGGTCCTCGGCTTCCTCGGCACGACCATCGCCGGCACCTTCCTGTACCTCATCGCCGCGCTCAACCTGGTGGCGCTGGCCGGCATCCTGAAGGTGTTCCGGTCGATGCGGGCGGGCACCTACGACGAGGCCGAGCTGGAACGGCACCTGGACTCGCGCGGATTCATGAACCGCTTCCTCGGCCGCCTCACCCGCTCGATCTCCCGGCCGGGGCAGATGTACCCGCTCGGTTTCCTCTTCGGCCTCGGCTTCGAGACGGCCACCGAGGTCACGCTGATGGTGATGGCCGGCTCGGGCGCCGCCGCCGGGCTGCCCTGGTACGCCATCCTGTGCCTGCCGCTGCTGTTCACGGCCGGCATGTGCCTGTTCGACACCCTGGACGGCACGTTCATGAACTTCGCCTACCAGTGGGCGTTCTCCAACCCGGTCCGCAAGGTGTTCTACAACCTGGCCATCACCGGTCTGTCCATCGCCGTGGCCTTCTTCATCGGCACGATCGAGCTGGTCGGCGTCCTGCACGACAAGTTCGGCCTGGACGACGCGGTCACCGGCTGGATCGCCGGGATCGACCTGGACAGCGTCGGCTACCTCATCGTCGGCCTGTTCGTCCTGGTGTGGGCGGCGGCCCTGGCGTACTGGAGGCTGGCCAGGGTGGAGGAACGCTGGTCGGCCACCGCAGCCGCCGACTAGCGCTCGACCGTCTCCAGGTAGAGCTTCACGTAGCGGTCGACGTCCACCTCCAACGCCACGTCCACCAGGGGCTGTTCGCGGGCGCCCTCGTGGATCTCGGACTCGCCGGGGCGTGGGCGGCGGTCGACGATCGTCTGGCCGCGGGACGGTCCCGGGGCCAGCGACACCTCCACGGGCAGCGGCCGGGTGGTGATGCCCGCCGGGTCGGCCACCGCGCACACCGCGCCCGCGTCGCCGAGGCCGCCCGCCTCCTCCGCCTCGGGGGCGCCGCCCTGCGTGGTCGGCCGGTGGGCCAGCAGCTCACCGGCCAGCCGGGTGCCGGGCTCGCCGCTCGTCCGCATCCGGTGCACATCGGTCGCCGGCACCACGACCTGCATGAACACGTCCAGGCCGTACATGGTGACCGGCACCCCGGCGGTGAGCAGGATCGCCGCGGCCTCCGGGTCGTGCCAGACGTTGAACTCCGCGACCGGCGTGGCGTTCCCGGTGGCGACCGCGCCGCCCATGAAGACGATCCGCTCGATGTTGCCGGTCACCTCCGGATGGGTGCGCAGCAGCAGGGCGATGTTCGTCAGAGGCGCGGTCGGGATCAGCGTCACCGGGCGCGGACTGGCGAGGATCTCGCGGCGCAGCAGGCTCACCGCGTCGACGTCGGCGGGGCGGCGGGTGGGCGCGGGCAGCCCCAGATCGCCCATGCCGTCGCTGCCGTGCACGTGCCGCGCCGAGCGCGCCGGCTCCAGCAACGGCCGCTCGGCGCCCCGCGCCACCGGGATCCCGGGAGCTCCCGCCTGCTCCAGCACCGTCAGGGTGTTGCGTACGACCCCGTCCACGTCCGTGTTGCCGGCGACACAGGTCACCGCACGCAGGTCCAGGCCGGGATGCCGTACGGCGAACAGCAGGGCGAGGGCGTCGTCGACGCCGGTGTCGCAGTCGATGATCACGGGGATGGGCTGACTGGTCACCTCGGGGCTCCTTCCGTCGAGTCGACGATAGGCGCCCCGCCCCCCGACCGCTCAGTCCCGACAGCCCCGGCCCCCGCACCGCCACCACCGGCCGCACCAGCTCCGCCACCTCCAGGGTGTGCCGTACGACGGCCCCGTCGGGCAGCCGGTGCGGCAGTCCCACCCCCGTCAGCGGGTCGGTGCGAGCGGTTTTGTCGCCCGGACGGATCTGTGCGCTGGTCGTGCCGTGATCACGGTGCTGACCTGGAGCTACGCACCCCCGCCAAGGAGCCGTCGATGCCCCGTCCCCAGGCCGCCCTCCTCCTCGTGCCGCTCGCCCTCGGCACCCTCCTGACCGCCACCTCGTGCTCGGCCCGCTACCTCGACATGGACGAGGGCGGCGACGGCACCCCCACGGCCTCCGCCACGCCCACCCGCACCGCGCCCGCCTCCACGGGCGCCGCCCCCGCGCTCACCGCGGCCCAGGCGCAGGCCGTCCTGGTCACCGACGCCGACCTGGGCCCGGCCTGGGTGCCCACCCGGGGCGCCGCGACCTGGCGGGACGGCATGCTGAAGACGACCGGCGCACCCGCCGACTGCGCCCGCCTCCTGGACGCCCTCTACGCCGACGAGCTGCTCGGCTCCCCAGCCCGCGCGACGACCGGCCTGGACAACACCGACACCGACGCCCAGCTGCGCTACCAGGTCACCGCCCGGCCCCGCGCCGACGTGGACCGGACCCTGGTCTGGCTGGCGACGGTGCCCCGGACCTGCGCCCACTTCACGGCCACGACGGCGCTCGGCGTGGCGCAGGACGTCCAGGTGACCGACACCGCCCTGCCGGTGGTCGGGGACGCACGGCAGGGACTCCGCGTCACGGTGACGGCCCCGCCGGCCGACGGCGCGGAGGAGCCGACGGTACTCACCCTCGACGTCGCGGTCGTACGCCAGGGCGACGACGCGTTCACCCTGACCAACGGAGGCCTGACCGACGTCCCGTCGGACGCGACGCAGGTCGCCGTCCAACTGGGGGCACTGCGCCTGGCGGAGGTCCGCAAGCAGGGAAGGGCCCAGGTGTAGCGCCAACAGGAACTGCAACCCCCAAAAGGGGCGCGGGGCTGTGTCGACATGCGGCTCCGCCGCGTGGGCGCGAGCACCCCCCACAACCCGCAGACAACACACAACCCGGCGCCGCAGGCTAAAGCGGCGGCTGCGCCGGAGCCGGCCCCAACGTCGTGGTGCCCGGAGCCGTGCGGTGCCCCAGCCCCGTGCGGTACGCGTCCAGCGCCGCCTCCACCCGCCCCGTGCGCCGCAGCAGGTCGCCCAGCAGCCGGCACAGATCGGCCAGGTCGCCCGCCGCCCCGGCCCGCTCCAGCAGGCTCAGCGCCCGCACATAGTGCTCCTCGGCCGCCTCGGTGTCCCGGGCGTCCTCGGCGATGATCCCCAGCAGCCGGTGCGCGGCAGCCGCGTGCACCGCGCCCCGCTCGCTGGACAGCTCCCCCAGCACGTCCCGCAGCAGATCGGCCGCCTCCTGCGAGCGCCCCCGCCGGTGCAGCACGTCCGCCAGCTCGACGGCGACCTGGCTGCTGTACAGCCCGGCCCGCCCCGCCGTCAGCATGGCCTGCGCCTGGCGCAGCTCCGCCTCGGCCCGCTCCAGCCGGCCGTTCTGGGCGTACACATAGCCCCGCATCCAGTGGCAGTTGGCCAGCTCGGTGCGGATCTGCAGCTGCCGGTACAGCTCGGCCGCCTTGGCCAGCGACGCGTCGGCCTCCGCCAGGCGCCCCTCGGCGAGCAGCGTACGGGCGACGGACCGGTGCATCCGGGCGACCAGCGCCGGGTCCTCCACCCGCGGTGCGAGCGCGAGCGCGAACTCCGCCGCCTGCGCGGCCCGTACCTGGGCGCCCATGTCCATGTACGGCCCGATCGCCGACGCGTACAGCAGCAGCAACGCGTCCGGGTCGTGCAGCCCGCCCCGGTTGAGCTCGTCGAGCGTGGATTCCAGCAGGTAGACGGCGTAGCGCAGCTCCCCGGCCAGGTAGTGGGTGACCGCCCGGCCCCGCACGGCGGGCACCCGGGCCGGCAGCGGTGCGTCCGCGAGCCGTGCCTCGGCCCGCTCGAAGCAGCCGCGGGCCGCCGCCAGGTCCCCGGTGTCGATGCCGCACTCGCCGAGCCCGAGCAGCGCCTGCGCCTCGACCTCGGCGAGCCCCTGCGCCTCCGCCTCCGCCAGCAGCGCCGCGTACTGCTCGCCCGCCCGCTGCGCGTCCCCGCCCGCGAGCGTGCGCTGCGCCTCGGTGAGCCGGAGCCTGAGGTCGGTGACCAGGCGCGCGGAGCGCCCGGTGGCCAGTTCCTCGAACGCCACCCCGAGCCGCTCGGCGATGTGCCGCAGCGCCGCGTCGGAGGGCCGCACCCGCCCGGCCTCCAGCGTGGAGATGTAGGCCGGCGTGTACGTGGGCTCCGCCAGCTGCCGCTGGGTCAGCCCCCGCCGGCCGCGCAGCCGCTGCACCCGCCGCCCGATGACCTCGGGCGTGTCCCGGTCCGGTGTCCCGCGGCCACCACCGTCGCGCCCACCGCCGCCACCCGCCATCCCCAACCCCCAACTCGGCCCGGCACTCTTGCCGTTGACTTGCCGCAGCCCCTAGGTTAAACGGCGTATTAAGCGTGCTTAATACGCCGTTGTCATCCCCCCGCCGCCCTGTGAGGTCGCCGTGCACGAGCGCCCGTCCACCTCCCCCCACCCCCGTCTGCGCCCGCCCGGCGGCACCCCCTTCACCCGGGGCGTCGCCGCCGCCGTACTGGCCGTGGCGGCGCTGATCACGGCGGCCAACGCGGGCCCGGCCAAGGCGGCACCCCAGACGGCCGTCTCCGAGGTGCAGCACCCGCAGCCGGGCCGGCCGTGACACCGCTCAGTGCGGCAGCTCCCGCTTCAGGGCCCGGTCCAGCGCCTCGGCCAGCTCCTGGTCGTCGGGCGGCTCCGCACCCCCACCGCGCGGCCCCACGTCGTACAGCGGACCCAGCGCGGTGATCAGCGTCCGGGACACCGCCCCGTACAGCGGCGTGCGCGGGCGCTGCACGGCCTCGCGCAGCGCCGGCAGCAGGATCTGCCGGCTGAAGCTCAGCCCGCCGAGCCGGTCGGGCGGGGTCCGGCCGGGGCTCTCACCGGTCGGGGACGCCGACGGCCGCTCCGCGAACACCGGCGCGTGCGTGCAGCCGGCGCCGCCCTCGTACGCGGACGTCCGCGTCGCCGCGAACCCGGCCCGCAGCAGACAGCGCTCGCTGTCGGGGTCCGTCAGGAACCGGATCAGGTCGAAGGCGCGCGCCGCCCGCTCACCGGACACGGTGGAGGTGACCGCCAGGTCCTGGCCGCCCAGCACCGACTTCCCGGGCAGCCGGGTCACCCCGAGGTCGTCCTTGAACGTCGCGTACAGCGTGGGATACACGTACGGCCAGTGCCGCAGGAACGTGGTGCGTCCCCGGGCGAAGTCGTCCAGGGAGCGCGCCTCGTCGGACTCGTAGGCGTCCCGCAGCGTGTACGCGGTCCCGGTGCGCCGGCGCAGCTCGCCGATGCCGGCCGCCAACTGCTCCTCGCCGCCCCGGTAGCGGCCCTCGCCGTCGATGAGCCGGAAGTCCTCGCCCCCGGCCGACGCGAACGCCTCGATCGCGTTGACGGTGCGCCCCTCGTAGCCGTCCAGCTGGGTGGTCCACCCGGCCTCGTACCCCTTGGGGCGCTCCCGGTTGAGTTTCTCGATCAGCTGCCGCAGCTCGTCCCAGCCCACGCTGCTGCCCAGGTCGCCGCGCCCGCTGACCGCCGTCAGATGGTCCCGCCGGTAGTACAGCAGCCCCACGTCGCTGTTGAACGGCACCGCGTACCGCTTGCCGCCCCACCGGGACGTGCCGTCCACCGAGGACACCAGGTCGGACTCCCGCTCCACGGCGCCCTCCGGCAGCGGCTGGATCAGCTCGGCCGCCGCGAACTCCGGCACCCAGGTCACATCGAGGTTGACCACGTCGTACGACGCGCTGCCCGACTGCAGCGCGCCGAGCAGCTGGCTGCGCTGGGCGTCGGCGGAGCCGGGCAGCTCCACCAGGCGGGCCCGGTAGCCGTCGGCGGGCTGGGTGCGGTTCCAGGCGTCGATCAGCTGCTGCCGTATGCCTCCCTTGCCGGTGACGTCCCGCCCGCTGGCGACCACGATCCAGCGGGACGAGGAGGAGGGCGGCGCGCTCTCCTCGGTGCCCTTGCCGCCGGTGCAGGCCGCCACGGCCAGCAGCGTCAGGGCGGCGGCGATCCGTCGGAGCCTCATTCCTCCCCCGTCCCGGTCCGCGCGACCTCGTCGTGCAGCGCCGCCCCGAGGTCGTCCCCGGGGTCCAGGCAGCGTCCCGAACTCGCCGCGGAGATCCGGGCGTCGGGCCGGCCGCCGTCACAGCCGCCGTCGGCCAGCGACACCATGGCGACCGGCACTCCCGCCGCCCGGGCCCGCTGCAGCACCTCGTCGAGGGCGCGGCCGGTCAGCCGGGTGTTGTCCTCGTCGTCGGTGAGATAGACGATCAGCTGCGGCCGCTGGGCGTCGGTGCCGCGCCCCCGCATGAACTCCAGCGCGTCCAGCAGCGCGGCGTGCGGGTCGGCCTCCGCGTCGCGGACCCGGGCGCCGCCGCCGGGGTCGAGGGCGCGGACGGCGTCGGCACGCCGGTGGGTGGCGAACCGCAGCAGGTCGGTGTGGGTGGACCCGGAGGTGCCGGCCACCGCCCACACCCCGTACTCGTCGCGGTCGCCGAGTCCGCCGAGGGACTGCTGGAGCAGGCCGGGCCCGCCGCTGGGCCCCTCCCACAGCCCGGCCATGGAGCCGGAGCTGTCCAGCAGGAACAGCACCTGGCCGGGGCCGCCGGCGCCGCGGTAGCGCTCCAGCGCCGCGTTCATCGCGGTCGGCTCGGCCGCCTCGCGCGGGGTGCCGGGGTCGGCGAGCACGCCGGGCGCGGCCTTGCCGCCGGCCAGCAGCCGGTGCGGTGCGTCGGGGGAGCGCAAGCCGTAGTCGCCGAGGACCTCGCGGCCGCCGTCACCGCTCAGCCAGTCGTGGAACCGCTTGACGGCGTCGTCGCGCGCCTGGGCGTCGCGGTCGCCGTCCTCCCAGCGCACCCGCACGAACGCGGGCTGCAGAGCGGGCACGTCGTCGGGGTACTGGGCGACGCGCCGGGCGCGCACCACCTCCGAGGCGCAGCCGACGCCGCTCTTGAGCAGGAACTCCGGGGCGAGGACGGCGGTGCGCCGGTCCTCGGCGGGGTCGTCGGGCAGCCTGCACAGCAGCTCGCCGGCGGTCGGTGCGGGCGGGCCGCTCTGCGCGACGGTCCGCTCGGCGGCCCGGGCGTCGACGGCACCGCCGTACAGGCCGATCGTGGCCAGCAGCGCGGCGTCGGTGAACTCGGGGTCGGGCCGCACCACCTGGGCCCGGCCGCCCCGGCCCTCGAAGGCGGCGACCAGCGCGGCCAGCGGGCCACCGCCGCCGGCCTTGGCCGCGCCGGCGTCGTCCGGCACCGCCAGCACGACGGGAGAGTAGGCGAACGGCTCCCCCATCGGCTCCACATGCGCGAAGACGCGCCCCTCCTGCCCCGCGGTCACCCGGGTGACATCGGCCGGCGAGGCCGGCACCCACACGTCCGGCTGCGGCCCGACGTCCCGCTGCGGATCGTCGTCGTCGCGGGGCTGCTGCCACGCGTCGGTGCGGTCCCGCAGCGCGGCGACGGCGTCGGCGGCGCCCGCGCTGTCCACGGTGATGCCGGTGCGGCGGCAGCCGTCGCCGTCGGTGTCGGCGCCGGACGAGAGATAGGCGTCCGCCGCCGCGGACAGCGCCGGCTCCAGATCCGGGTCGGTCAGCACGCGCAGCTCCAGCGGCGGGGCGCAGGCCGGGGAGTCGTCGATCAGTACGGCGACGGCGTAGCCGCCGGCGGCGGTGACGGCCAGCGCCAGCAGCACCACCAGCCACAGGCGCAGCCGGTCGCGCAGCAGCCGCCGCAGCCGGTCCACCGTCTCGTACCAGGACGCGGTCAGGGCCCGCAGCATCGTCCGCCACCAGGGCTGGGGCGCCGGTCCGGGGCCGACGGCCCGCAGCAGGACGTCCTCGCCCGGCTCCCAGACCGCCTGCGGGGCCTGGTGGTCGCCTGCCCCGGTGGGGACGCGCGCCTTGCGCATCCGCTCCTTCAGCGCGACGTACAGCTCGGACAGCCACAGCTCGCCGCCGTCCCCGCCCGCGGCACCGGGCTCCGTGAACAGCCGGACCAGGTGCCGGGTGAAGGGCGTGGGCCTGCTGCTGCCTCCCGGATGGGTGAGCCGGTTGGCCTGCACGCTCATCAGCAGCAGGATCTTCTGCCGCTCGTGCGGCTCGAAGCGGTGCCAGACACCGGCGGCGTTGCCCGCGTAGCAGCAGTCCAGGATCACCACCACGCGTTCGGCGCCGCTGGCGGCCAGCTCGGCGAGCACCTGCGTGAACTGCACCGCGCCCGGGAACACGTCGTGCCGGCCGCGTGCCACGCGCGCGTTGCGCATCTGCAGGAAGAGTTCGTCGCCGGCGCTGGTGACGATGCCGTGCCCGGCGAAGTAGAGCAGCAGCAGGCCCTGCGCCTCCCGGGCGGCGCGGTGCAGGGCCGCGCCGAAGCCGTCGTGGGTGGGCGAGGCGTACTCGACGATCTCGCCCTCGCGGAAGACCTCGCCCCGGTGCAGGGCCTCGGCGAGCGCGGTGCGGTTGCAGCGGACGGCGGGCAGCTGCCCGGGCACGCCGTCGGGGCCGTCGGCCTTGGTGTGGTCGTACTCGGACACGCCGACGATCAGCGCCCGGTTGGCCTTCCCGCGCGGGTCGAAACTCACGGGCCTAGTCCTCGCCGGGGTCCAGCGGGTCGACCCGTGTCCTCGGCGGTTCCCCGTTCTCCACGCGGCGGCGGTTGGCCTTCCAGGCCTTCACCGCGCGCGAGGTGTACTCGGCCAGCGTGGCCACCGTCGTGACCTCCCCGACGATGTGGAGCGCGATCTCCCACGCGGAGCCCATGTGCTCGTCGGCCCCGTCCCCGGGCCGCACCTCGATACGCAGCGCCCCGGCGCGCACCAGCTCCTGGATCGGCTGCTCCTGCTCCAGCCACGCCTGTAACGCGCCGACGTCGGCTCTGCTCGCACTCGCGTCCAAGGCGACCCGCACGCCCGCCCCGGCCTCTGCGTCCCCCTCAGCCATGCGCCACATCATGACACCGGCTCAGCTTCCGGAGGGAGACCTCGGACGAACCCGGCGCACCGGAGCGCGCCCCCCTCACACCCGGGTCGGTGACTCCCGGCGGGCGTCCAGCTGCCGCAGCTGGCCCAGTACGTGGTCCAGGGCGCCCTCGCGGCGGCCCGGCACCCGGCCCCGCAGCTCGGCCAGGGCGGCGCCCAGGTCGCGGGCGCGGTCGGTGTCACGGATCGACGTCCACTGGTGGTGGGCCCGGTCCACGGCGGCCTCCACGGCCGGCGCGTCGGGTGCCTGGCCGGCGGCGAGCCGCGCCGAGGCCACGGCGAGCCAGGCGCGGCAGCTGCGGGCCGCGTCCCCGGCGAACATCGCCAGGTCGGCGCGGACCTCGCTCCAGTGCAGCGCCTCGTCGGAGCCGGGCCCGTGGGCCCGCCGGGCCGCCTGCTCCCACTGCGCGGCGAGCGCGTCGGCGTCGGCGTGCCGTCCCTCGCGCACGGCGGTGCTGAGCGCCACGTGCGGGTCGGCGGGGGCCGGCCCGGGGGTGCTCAGCACCAGGTCCCGCAGCGGCCCGTCGGCGGCGATCCGGGCCAGCGCCTGCTGGTGCAGCTGGTCCAGCGGAGGCCGCCGCCCGCTGCGCAGGATCGTCGCCACGGCCTTCATGTACGCGGGTGAGGCGACACTGCGCCGGGGCGGCGGCGGGGCGATGCGACCGTGAACGGCGGTGCCCCGGCCGGAGTCCAGCCCGTGGGCGCCGACCCACTGCCAGCTCTCGGCGTCCGCGTGCAGGTCCACCACCAGGGTGGTGGTGCCGCCGGGCCGCAGCCGCAGCTCCTCACGGAACCAGTGCCAGGGGAAGGCGGTGTAGCGCACGCTGGCCGCGGTGGTGCGGGCCAGCGCCAGGTGCGGCAGGTGCTGGCGCCGGTCCAGCTGGAGCTGCCCCGTGACGAACACCGTGAGCGGCCCGGGCGCGGCCGCGGCGGCCCGCAGCCGGGTCAGCACGGCCTGCGGCTCCAGCGGGTCGGCGAGTTCGACGACGTTCGCGGTGTCGGTGCCGGCCAGCACGGCGGGGGGCACGGCGGCCAGGACGGGGAGCACGGACGCCGCGTCCACCAGACATCCCCGCCCCACCGGCGAGGCCGCGAGCAGCAGCACGGTTCCGGCCATCGGCCACTCCCCCCTGACGACTGTCGTGGATCACGTACGGCAGCACCGTAACCGCTGCGGGTGCAAAGGGGGACCGGGGACCGCGAAGACCGGTTCGTGGTGACGCCGACCAGACCGATGCCCAGCATGCGGACCACGGCCGGCGCGGGCTGGCCGGCCGGCAGGGCGAAGCCGGTCGGGAACAGGGCGTTGAGCGCGTCAGCGGTGTCTGCGGACGGCGAAGACCGTCGTGTCGTCGGCGAGGCGGCCCCGGCAGTGATTCAGGGTCGCGTCCCGGACGTGGGCGACCAGACGGAAGGGCTCGGCGGTGCGCGGATCGTCGCGCACGGCGCCGGCCAGGTCCTCGGCCAGCGGGTAGAAGCAGCCGGTCTCGTCGCGGGCCTCGGTCACCCCGTCCGTGACCAGCAGCAGCGTCTCGGCGGCGGCCAGCGGCACCCTGCGCACCCGCGGCGGGGTGGGGACCAGGTCGCCGAGGCCGAGGGGGAGCCCGTCGCCCGGCGGCAGCGGGCGCACGCCCGCCGGACTGACCGCGAGCGGCGGCTCGTGGCCGAAGAGGACCAGGTCGACCGCGTCGGGCACGTCGGGCGGGAAGTCCAGCAGGACGGCCGTCGCGAACCGGTCGCCCCCGGCCCGGCCGATGGCGTCGATGTGGCCGCGGTGGCGGACCATGCGGGTCTCCAGGCGCTCGGCGACCGTCGCGAGGTCCCGCTCGTGGTAGCCGGCCTCCCGGAACGTGCCCAGCAGCGCGGCCGCCGCCTCCACCGCGCCGAGCCCCTTGCCCTGTACGTCGCCGAGCAGCACCCGGGTGCCGTGGGGGCCGGGCTGGATGTCGTAGAAGTCGCCGCCGACCCGGGCCTCGGTGTCCGCGGCGAGGTAGACGGCGGCGTGGTCGAGGCCGCCCCACAGCGGCGGCAGCGGGCGCAGCACGGTGCGGCGGGTGGTCTCCGCGATGTGCGTCATGTGCAGCATCCGCCGCTCCCCGCGCACCCGGACCGCGCAGGCCAGCGTGGCCAGCACACCGCCGACGCCCACCAGGACGAAGTCCGACAGCCCGACCTGGAACTGGTTCGGCCACGCGGTGTCCACGCCGTAGTACGAGACGACCGCGAGCACCGCGTAGGCCGCCGTGCCCCGCACCCCGCAGATCGCCGCGGCGATGCCGGGCACCAGCACGATCCAGGTGACGATCCGGAACGTGCCGGGTGTGTTGACGTCGATGGCGATGATCGCGAGGAGCAGCAGCAACGGCGGCACCCAGGCCACGCTGTGGCCGCGCACCTGGAGCAGCTGATGCCGGTGCACGGCGTCCCGCCGGGCGACGGCCCGAAGATACGGACCGCGGGGCGACCGCCCGGGACGAACCCGGGCGGCGCCGCGGCCAGGGGCCTCACGGCCCGGGGTCCCGCGGCCGGGGGCGCCCCTCTCCGGGAGGCCCGGCACCCCGCCGCCCGGGACCCCGCCGCCCGGGGCGCCTCGGTCCGGCCCACCTCGGTCCGGGACCCCGCTGCCCGAGGCGCCTTGGTCCTGGTCTGCTCGGTCCGGGACCTCGCCGCCCGGGGCTGCTCGCTTTGGGACACCTGCGTCCGGGACTCCTCGGTCCGGGACCTCGCCGCCCGGGGCGCCTCCGTCCGAAATCCCTCCCTCCGGGCCCCCGCTACCCGGGGCACCTCCCTCCGGGACACCTCCGCCTGCGGCGCCTCCCTCCGGAACCCCGCCGCCCGCGGCGCCTCGGTCCGGGGCAGCTTCCTCCGGGACAGCGCCGTCCCGGGCAGCACCGTTCGGGGCGTCGCTGTTCATGCCGCCGCTGTCCGGGCCACCGCTCACGAGCCCCAGCGAAACACGGGCCCGCTTCGCTCGCATCAGCGTCGGGCGCCGGGCCGCATCGGCGCCCGCCCGCATCAGCGCCGGTTTCGGGGGCACACGTCGACTTGCCAGCGGCCTTCGCCAGGTGTGCTCTGGAAGGCGGGGGCGAGGAGAGGAAGGAGCTCTCTCATGGCTCATGCGGCACCCGCGCCCGGCAGCGGTCCCACGCGCCGCGCGCTCGGCACCCGTTGGCGCGAGCCCCGCGTAGGCCACGCGCCCAACGGCCTGCCCGACGTGTTCAGCCAGCGGACCCACGTCCTGGCGAGGTACGGCATCCCCGTCCTCCTCGGTCTCGTCTACGGCTACTGGGCCGCGGCCAACCGGCGCGACGGCGGGCCCATCACCGGCTGGAACGTGCTGTTCGGCTTCGTCACCGCCCTCGTGTTCATCGTGCTGTGCATCGCCGTGGCCGTCTTCGCTCCGCGGTTGCCGCGCGAACTGCACTCCGCCGTGAAGTCGGCGTTCGGCGGCATCGCGGTGGGCTTCCTGGTCAGCCAGAGCGGCGCGAGCGTGCTGTGGTCCTCGGCGATGGGTCTGGTGGCCGGGGCGGCCGTCTACGTCGTCTTCTTCTACCGCTACTACACACGCGAGGACGCGGAGGGCAACCGCATCCGCTGAACCCGCGGGCGCCGCAGACGCGCAGACGTGGGCCCCGGTGTTGTGCACCGGGGCCCACGTTTCCCTCATCCCTCCACTCACCGGGCGCCCGGGACACGGTCCCGTTCCGCCGGCGAGGTCTCACCCGCTCCTCCTCCCCAGCACCAGGAAACACCCGTTCGGGTGAACCCTCCACCGGAGAGGAGAACGCCCAGCTCGGCGCCGTCGCAAGCCGCTCGGCACCCGCCCGGCGCCACCCGTACGGCCCACACCGCTCGCGCCGCGCCCGCCGGGCCCGTTGCCTTGAGACGTGTCGTCCCGACGTCTCAGGACCGCCCTGTCGGCCGTCCTCATCGTCCTGTCCTGCCTGCTGGTTCCGCTCGGCGCACTGGCGGCCTGGGCGGCGTACGGCCTCACGGACACCGGACGCTACGTCACCACGATGGCGCCGCTGGCCGGTGACCCCGACGTGCAGGGCCAGATCGCCGACACCGTCGGCGCGGGCATCCTGCGCCAGGTGGACCCCGGCGCGGCGCCCGGCGCGATGGGTCCCTTCGTGCACGACGCCGTGCGCTCGTTCACCCAGACCGAGGCGTTCCGCACCGCCTGGGTCGCCGCGAACCGCTCCGCCCACGACGCGGTGCTGCGCGCCCTGCACGAGGACGGCGACCACCCGGTCACCGTCGACCTCGCGCCGGTGACCGCGCAGGTCAAGCGCCAACTCGCCGAGGACCACGTGCCGCTGGCCACCCGCATCCCGGTGCGGCACACCGAGGTCGCCCTGCTGCCCGCCGCGGAGCTGGCGCGCTTGAGGAAGGGATACGACGTGCTGGAAGTCGCCGGGTTCTGGCTGCCCGTGGCGTCCATCGCCCTCGCCGTCGCCGGGATCGCGCTGGCCGCCTGCCGCCGGCGCGCGCTGACCGCGACGGCCCTCGGCACGGCCCTCGGCGGCGCGCTGCTGGGCCTCGCCGTCGCGCTCGGCCGCCGGCTGACCCTGCGGGACCTGCCCGAGGAGGTCTCCACGAAGGCCGCGGCCGCGGTCTACGACGCCCTCACCGAGACCCTGCGCACGGCGTCCTGGCTCCTGCTCGCCCTGGGCCTCACGGTGGCGGTCCTGACCTGGCTCACCACCCGCCACCCGCACCGGCCACCCCCCGCCCCGGCCACCACGGACCCGACGCCGGAACCACCCCGCGTCCGAGCCTGACCGCCGCCGCGGACGGCCCTGCCCGCCGCCGCGGACGGCCCTGCCCGCCCCGGTGGCCGGCGGGCCTCACCGCCCCAACACTTCGCGAGGCCGCCCCTTCAGCCCCCGCCCCGGGCCAGCTCAGCCAGTACCCGGACCGCCCGGCTCAGTACCGGCTCCGGCACCGAGGCCAGGCCGAGGCGGACCGCCGACGGGGAGTGGCGGGGGTTGACGGCGAAGGCCGTTCCGGGGGTGAGGGCGATGCCGTGCGCGGCCGCCGCCGCTGTGAAGGTGTCCGCCCGCCACGGCGCGGGCAGCTCCCACCAGGCGTAACAGGCCCGCGGGTCGGCCCGTACCGCGAAACCGTCCAGTTCCCGGCGCACCAGCAGCTGCCGCCGTGCCGCGTCCGCCCGCTTGGCCGCCACCAGCCGGGTCACCGTGCCGTCCCCGGCCCACCGCACGGCCGCCTGCAGCGCGAACCGCCCCGCGTTCCAGCCGCCCGAGCGCACCGCGTCGGCCAGGGCGGCGACCCGGCCGGGCGGGACGACGAGGAATCCGGCGGTCAGGCCGGGGGCGACCCGCTTGGACAGCCCGTCGACGACGTACACCTGCTCGGGCGCGCGCGCGGCGAGCGGCAGCGCGGGCCGCAGGAAGGACCAGATCCGGTCCTCGATGACCGGCAGCCCCAGCTCCCTGACCACCTCGGCGATCCGCTCCCGCCGTTCGCCGCTCATGCTGACGGACGTCGGGTTGTGCAGCGTCGGCTGCAGGTAGAGCGCGGCGAGGGGCGCGGAGCGGTGCGCGGCGGCGATCGCGTCGGGGCGCAGCCCGAACGCGTCCATGGCGAGCGGGACGAGGGTCCGGCCGAGGCGCGCGGCGATGTCCCTGACCAGCGGGTACGTCAGCTCCTCGACGCCCGCCCGGCCGCCCGGCGGCACCAGGTGGACGAGCGCCGCGGCGACGGCCTGGCGGGCGTTGCCGGTGAACAGCACCTGCCCGGGGTCGGGGCGCCAGCCGGGCACGGCGAGCAGGTCGGCGGCGGCCGCGCGGGCCTCGGGGGTGCCGTCGGCGGCGGCCGGGCGCAGCGCCTCGGTGAGGGCGCCGGGCCGCAGCAGCGGCGCGAGGGCGGGGGCCAGCAGCTCCGCCTGGCCGTCCGCGACGGGGTAGTTGAGCTCCAGGTTCACCGGCGCCGCGCCGGCCGGCTCGGCGAGCGCGCGGCCGCCGGGCGGTGCGGGCGCGGCCCGCACGAACGTGCCCCGGCCGACCTCGCCCACCACCAGCCCGCGCCGCACGAGTTCGCCGTACACGCGCTCCGCGGTGGACGCGGAGATGCGGCGGCGGCGCGCGAACACCCGCTGCGGCGGCAGCTGCTGGCCGGGTCGCAGCCGTCCGGCGGCGATGTCCGCGGCGATGCGGTCGGCGATCCGCCGGAAGTCCTCCACGCGCCCCCCTGAACCCTCAGCCGGAGCACAGCCCCGAACATTGCACCGAGGGCAAAGATCTTATTGCCCCGAGGAGTTGGCCGCTCCTAGGGTCGCTGACATGCCTCCTTTCCTCGCCTACGAGGACCGGGGCGCGGACGCGGACTCCTCCCGGCCGCCCCTGGTCCTGATCCACGGCCACCCCTTCGACCGCACGATGTGGGAGCCCCAGCTCGCGGCCTTCTCACCGCACCGCCGGGTGATCGCCCCGGACCTGCGCGGCTACGGCGCCTCCCCGGTCGTGCCCGGCACGACACCGCTGGGCGTCTTCGCGCGGGACATCGAGGAGCTGCTGGACGAGCTGAAGGTGGACTCCTTCGTGCTCGCCGGGCTGTCCATGGGCGGCCAGATCGCGATGGCGTGCTACGACCGTTTCGGCGAGCGGGTGCGCGGCCTGGTCCTCGCGGACACCTTCCCCGCGGCCGAGACCGAGGAGGGCAAGGCGTGGCGCAACGCCCTGGCCGACCGTCTGCTGCGCGAGGGTCTGCGCGGATACGCCGACGAGGTGCTGGAGAAGATGGTCGCCCCGTACGCGCACGACGCCGTCAAGGCCCATGTGCACCGCATGATGACGTCCACGTCCCCCGAGGGCGCCGCGGCCGCCCTGCGCGGACGCGCCGAGCGCCCCGACTACCGCGCCCTGCTGACCCGGGTGACGGTCCCGGCGCTGGTGGTGGTCGGCGCCGACGACGAGTACACCCCGGTCTCCGACGCCGAGGCCATGCACGCGGCCCTGCCCCACTCCACCCTGACCGTCGTCGACGGCGCCGCCCATCTGCCCAACCTGGAGCGCCCGGAGGAGTTCAACGCGGCACTGGGCGCCTTCCTGGCCGGGCTCGACGACGCCCGCTGAGGACCGGCCCCGGCACCGCGCCGGCAGCGGCGGCAACGGCAGCCGCGCAAACCCCTGGCAGGCGGCCCGCCCGGGCCACTACCGTCGGCCCATGACCGGGACGACGACCCTCTACCGCCCCACCGGCCCCGAGGAGCTGGCCCTCGTCGAGGCGTCCGGGTGGACGGCGTGGCCGCCCCGCCTGCCGGAGCAGCCGATCTTCTATCCGGTGCTGAACGAGGACTACGCCGTCCGCATCGCACGGGACTGGAACGTGCCCGCCTCCGGGTCCGGGTTCGTCACCCGGTTCGAGGTGGACTCGGCGTTCCTGGAGCGCTACCCGGTGCGGCAGGCGGGCGGGGAGACGATCCTGGAGCTGTGGGTACCGGCTCAGGAGCTGGCGGAGTTCAACGCGCACATCGTGGGGCGCATCGAGGTCGTGCACGCCTTCCATGGCGACGACCGCCCCTGACGCCGGCGTTCCGGGCCGGCGTATGAGTGCCTGGACCGCGGGGCTGCTGCTGGCCGCGGTGAGCGTGCTGCTCGGCTGCCGGGCCGCCGACACCGACGCCGTCACCCCCGTGCCCCAGCTGCTGGCGTTCCTGCCCTGGCTGCTCGCGCCGGCCGGCGCCGGGCTGCTGCTGGCCCTGCTGGGGCGGTGGTGGACCGGTGCGGTGTGGGCCGTGGCCCTGCTGGGCCTGCTCGCCTGGTTCACCGGGCCGTACGGCAAGGACAGCGAGCCGGCCGGGGAGCCCGTGGCCTCCTTCCGTGTCCTGACCGCCAACGTGCAGTTGGGCTGGGCCACCGATGCCCTGGTGACCGCCGTGCGCCGGGAGAAGCCGGACGTGGTGTTCGTCCAGGAGTGCGACACCGTCCGCTGCGACACGGTCCTGCGGCGGGAATTCAGCGGCACCTTCCCCCACCGCCAGGCCGTGGACGGCGCCGGCTCCCAGGGCTCGGTCATCCTCAGCCGCTTCCCGCTCACCGCCACCCCCGGCGTCCCCGGCACCATGGGCATGCCCGGCGCGGTCGCCGACGTCCAGGGCCACGCCGTACGGCTGCAGCTCGCGCACCCCATGCCGCCGCTGCTGGGCCGGCTCGGCCCGTGGCGCCGCGAACTGGGGCGGCTGCGCGACCTGGCCGCCGCCGCCCGGGGCACCGCCACCGTCCTCGCCGGGGACTTCAACGCCTCCCAGGACCACGCCGCCTTCCGCCGCATCCTCGACACCGGCCTGTACGACGCCGCCCGGCTCGCCGGGCACGACCGCGCCCCGAGCTGGCCGTCCCGCACCACGCCCGGCTTCGGCACCCAGATCGACCATGTGCTGCTGTCCCCGGACTTCTCCGTCACCCGGGCCCGCTTCCTGCACCTGCCCGGCAGCGACCACCGCGCCCTCGTCACCGACGTCACCCTGCACCGCCGGTGATAATGAGCCATGTCCGTCAGCCTGTCCCCTCCCCCCTGGCTGGTGGAGACCCTGCGCCCGCAGCGGGCCCCGGTCAACCGGGCCGCCGTCGTCCGGGCCGCCGTCGCCATGGCGCTGCCCCTCGCGATCGGCCTCGCGGCCGGCCGTCCCGCCTACGGGGCGCTCGCGTCCATGGGCGCCCTGTCCGGGGTCATCGGCGACACCGCCGACGCCTACCGGATGCGCGTCCTCACCATCGCCGTCCCGCAGCTCTTCGGCGCCGTCGGCATCACCGTCGGTGCGGCGGTGTACGGGCACGGCTGGCTCGCCGTCGTCGCCGTCACCGGCGTCGCCCTGGCCTCCGGGATGATCTCGACGATCGGCGCCGTCGCCTCCGTGTCCGGGCTGCTGCTCCTGCTCAACGCCGTCGTCGGCGCCGGACTGCCCATGCCGGGCCCCTGGTGGCTGGCGCCGGTGCTGATGACCGGCGGCGGGCTGCTGGTGCTGCTGCTCGCCCTGCTCGGCTGGCCGCTGCGCTCCGGCGTGCCCGAGCGGACGGCGGTCGCCGCCGCCTACCGCGCGGTCGCCGACCTGCTCGCCGCGAGCGGCGACCACGACGCGTACGGACCGGCCCGGCAGGCCGTCACCCGGGCCCTCGACCACGCCTACGACCTCGTCCTGGCCCGCCGCACCCGCCACCACGGCCGCAGCCGCGACCTCACCCGGCTGATCGCCCAGCTCAACGCCGTCACCCCGGTCGTGGAGGCCGCGCCCGCCGCCCACCTCGCCGGCACCCCGCTGCCCGGCAGCGTGCCGCAGGCCGCCCGCCGGCTCGCCGACGCCGTCGCCGAGGGCCGCACCGATCCGCTGCCCCTGGACCTGCCCGAACCCGCCGACGAGACCGGACGCGCCGTCGACCACGCGCTGCGGCACGCAGCCGAGGTCGTCACCGCGCCCGACGTCGACCCGCGCGGCATCGACGACCGCCTCGGCCGGCCCGCCGCCCTCGGCATCCGCGCGGCCCGCGCCGCCCGCACCGTCATCCTGTCCGCCCACTCCTGGCGCTACGGCCTGCGGCTCGCGCTGTGCATCGGGCTCGCTCAGGTGCTGGTGTCGACCGTGGCCGTGCCCCGCTCCTACTGGGTCGCGCTGACCATCACCTTCGTGATGAAGCCCGACTTCGGCTCGGTCTTCTCCCGCGCCCTGCTGCGCGCCCTCGGTACCGTCGCCGGTCTGGTGATCGCCGCCGCCGTCCTCTCCGAGGTGCCCCGCGGCTGGTGGGACGTGGCCGTCATGGCGGTGCTCGCCCCGCTGATCCCTGCGCTCACCCCGCGCGGCTACGGCTACCAGACCGCCGCGATCACACCGGTGATCCTGCTGCTGTCCGACATCCTCAACCACCAGGGCACCGCCCTGCTGCTGCCCCGCCTCGTCGACTCCCTGATCGGCTGCGGCATCGCCCTCGTCGTCGGCTATCTGCTGTGGCCGGACAGCTGGCACACCCGGGTCGGCGACCGCCTCGCCGACGCCGTCGCCGACACGGCCCGCTATGTGGAGTGCGCGTTCGGCACCGACGGCGATCCGGCCGCCCGCGCCCGTATGCGCCGCCGCCTCTACCGCGACCTGTCCGTCATCCGTACGGACTTCCAGCGCGCCCTGACCGAACCCCCGCCCATCGGGCGCCGCGCGGCCGCCTGGTGGCCGCTGGTCGTGGCGGTGGAGCGGATCGTGGACGCGACGACCGCCGCCCGGGTCCGCGTCCGCCACGGCGCACCCGGACCCCACCCGGCCGAGATAGGCCAGGTCACCCTGCAACTGCGGGAGCTGTCCGAGGGACTGAGGGACACCGAGGTGCTCCACCCGGTCCGCACCGACCTCACCGGGCCGGCCGACAGCGTGCTGGAGCCGGTGCGCCAGGAGGTGGCGGCGGCCCGGGCCATCGCCGGCCCGCACTGAAGCCGTCCGTGCCCAGGGTGCGTCGATGTTTCACGTGAAACGGCGACGCGGGCCGCCCTGTGCAGGTGGGCGGCCCGCGTCCCGGTGGGGGGTGGGATCAAGCGTTACCGGGCGGTCTTGTGGAGCGCCTTGTCGAGGGCCGCGGCGAAGCCGTAGGCCCACAGCTGGTTCACACGCGAGCGCTCCGTCGCGTTCGGGTAGGGGTTCGTGCAGGACGGGCCGGGGCCACCGCCCGACATCAGCTCACTGCACGGACCCGAGTAGTGGTCCGGCAGACCGAGGACGTGCCCCGTCTCGTGCGCGGTCACGCGGGTGGAGTCGTACTGCTGGTTCTGCCGGTAGTCGAGGAAGATGTAGCCGCTGCCGTGGCCGTCCGTGGAGGCGTAGGACCCGCGCGAGTCGTTGCCCTCGTAGTAGGCGAAGTCGGCGTTCGAGCCGGCCGCGAGTCTGACGTTGGACACCGAGCTGTTCCATATCTGCGCGGCGCGGGATATCTGCGCGCTGAACGACGGCGCCCCGGAGGGGTCGTAGACGACGGTGACGGCGGCGGTGCTGCTCGGGTTCGCGGCGCGCTTGGCGGCGACGGACTTCACCACGGCCTCGAAGAAGGCCTGGTTGGCCTTCGCCTCGGCGGCCGAGCCGGTGTAGCCCTGGTACTGCTGCGGCGCCGGAGAGGCGGTGGCCAGACCCGGGGCAGCGAGGGAAAGGGCCACGGCGGTGGCCGCCGTGAGGGCGGACAGGGGCAGACGCAGACGCATCGATGACTCCTAGGGTGGGGGATGAGTCACTTGCCACCCGTGAGTGTCGATGCCGCTGCGGCGCCTGTGATGATGGCAACCGCGGATAGCCCCGCCCTATCACCGCCGAACCGGCCCTTTTGCGCCGGTAGTTGAACCCCTGGTGAAACCCTGGCTTCCGCTTTACTCTCCGGGAGCATGGAGCTCGATGTGAGGCACCTCCGCGCGGTGTGCGCCATCGCGGACACCGGCAGCCTGCACCGGGCAGCACGCCAACTCGGTGTGTCACAGCCCTCGTTGAGCGCCCAGCTGCGCCGCATCGAACAGGAGCTGGGCGGCTCCCTGTTCCTGCGGGAACGCACCGGCTGCCGCCCCACCCCGCTCGGCCGGCTCGTGCTCAGCCGGGCCCGCCCCCTCGTCGCCGACCTGCGCTCCCTGGTCGCCGAGGCCCGCGCCGCCGCCGTGGGCGGACCGCACCTGCGCCTCGGCTCCACCGCCAGCCGCGCCCTGCCCGGCTGGCTGCGCCGGCTGCGGCAGAGCCGGCAGGAACCCAGCCTGCACATGGACGTCTCGCCCAACGCCCTGCTGCGCATGGTCGCCGACGGCCAGCTCGACGTGGCGTTCGTGCACGAGGTCGAGGGCTGCCCGCTGCGCGTCCCCGAGGGGCTGCGCACCCGTGTCCTGGTCGAGCGCGAGCCGCAGTTCGTGTCCCTGCCGGCCGACCACCCGGCCGCCGCGAAACCCGTCGTCGACCTCGCCGACCTGGCCGGGGACCGCTGGATGGTCGACCCCACGGTCGACGGCGAGTCGGACGCCGTCCACCGTATGCTGCGGCTGGCCGGTCTGAGCCCGCGCATCCTGCACGGCGACTACCACACCGCCGCCTCCCTGGTGGCCACCGGCGAGGTCGTCACCGTCTGCCAGCCCACGTCCCTGTCCCGCCCCGAGTCCGCCGTACGCCGCCTGCGGGGCGACCCGCTGGGCGTACGGCTGCTGCTCGCGGCCCGTACGGAGACCGAACTGGACGGGGTGTGCCCGGCCCTTCAGGAGGCGTACTGGGAGGCGGCGCGTCAGTCCCCGGCGTACCGGGAGTGGCTGGAAGGCACCGCCTCCGCGCTCGCGCTGTCGGAGGCGTGAGCCGTCAGACGCCGATGTCCTGGCCGTCGGCCCGCCACACGGCCACGACCGCCGGGCGGACGATCTTCCCGGGGCCGTCGGGCCAGGTGCTGGCCGGCTTCTCCACGGACGCCCCGTCGATTTCGCCCGGGTGCTGCACGGCGACGAGCACCCGCCGGTCCTGCACCAGCGGCCCGCATGTCTCGGCGCCGGTCGGCACGGTCAGGAACTGCTTCAGCTCACCGCGCCGCTCACCCCGGGTGGCCACGCCGAACAGGCCGTCGTGCGAGCCGAGCTGGTTGCCGTCGGTGGAGATCCACAGGTTGCCGTGCGGGTCGAAGGCCACGTTGTCCGGGCAGGAGATCGGGCTGACCCGGTCCTTGGGGAACCCGGCGAAGTAGGTCGCGGGGTCGGCCGGGTCCCCGGCGACGAGGAACAGTGACCAGCCGAAGGACGTGGCGTCCGCCCGGTTGCGCCGCTCGGTGAGTTCGAGGATGTGCCCGTGCTTGTTGCTGTTGCGCGGGTTGGCCTCGTCGGCCGGCGCGTAACCGTTCTTGCCGCGGTTGGAGTTGTTGGTGAGGGCGACGTACACCTTGCCGGTGTGCGGGGAGGGCTGGATGTCCTCGGGCCGGTCCATCTTCGTCGCGCCCACCTTGTCGCCGGCGAGCCGGGTGAAGACGAACACCTCCTCGGCGGTCATCCCCTCCACGTGCGAGATCGCACCGTCGGCGGTGGCGGTGGCCAGCGGGATCCACTCCCCGCTCCCGTCGAACTCGCCATCGGCGGGGAGCTTGCCGCTGCCGTCGATGTCGGCGGCCGGCGAGTCACCGGTGAGCCTGGCGACGTAGAGGGTGCCCTCGTCGAGCAGCGAGAGATTGTGCTCCCGCGCGGCGCGCGAGCCGCCGTGCCGCATCCGCTTGCTGCCGACGAACTTGTAGAAGTAGTCGAACCGCTCGTCGTCACCGGTGTAGACGACGGGCCGCCCGTCCTCGGTGAGCCGCACGGTGGCGGCCTCGTGCTTGAAGCGCCCGAGCGCGGTGTGCTTGCGCGGCGTGGAGTCGGGGTCGTACGGGTCGAACTCCACCACGTACCCGAACCGGTGCACCTCGTTGGGCTCCTGCGCGAGGTCGAAGCGCTTGTCGAAGCGTTCCCACTTGCGCTCGGTGGCCCCGGTCCCGATGCCGTAGCGCTTGTCGGTGGCGCGGCTGCCGTTCGCGAAGTACTGGTTGAAGTTCTCCTCGCCGTGCAGGGTCGTCCCCCACGGCGTGGTCCCGCCGGAGCAGTTGTTGAGCGTGCCGAGAACGGTACGGCCGGCGGGGTCGGCGGAGGTCTTGAGCAGGTCGGACCCGGCGGCGGGCCCGGTCAGCCGGAACGGGGTGGTGGCGGTGACGCGCCGGTTGAGGTGATGCCGGGAAACGGCGGTCAGCCTCCCGGTGCCGCGGTCCTCCTCCACGACGACGGCGGACAGCCCGTGTGCCGCCCAGGCGACCTCGACCTGCTCCCGGGTCGGGTTCTCCGGGTCGTAACCACGGAACATGAGCACCTCGTCGGTGTACTCGTGGTTGGCGACGAGGAGCTGCCGGTGCCGCTCACCGGGGAGGGGCAGCAGGGCGAGAAAGTCGTTGTTGTACCCGAACTGCCCGGCCTGAGCCTGCGCGGTCTGCTTCTCCGGGTCGAAGGCGGGCGCCCCGCGCAGAATGGGCTCGCCCCAGCGGATGACGACGTTCTGCCGGTAGCCCTCGGGGACGGTGACCTGGTCGGCGGTGTTGGGCGCGACGGGGGAGAAGCGCAGCCCGCGAGCGGCGCGGCCGTGCTGCGCGGCGGCGGCCGGCTGGGCGGCGGCCGGCTGCGGGACCGCGAGCGCGGCACCGCCGGCCGCGGCGGCCACGGTGACGACGGCGGCGGCACGCAGGGCGCTGCGGCGGCTGAGGGCACCGGCGATGACATCACCGACGTACTCGTTGCCGCTGGTGTTGGGCACCTCGTGGAAACAGGCGTCGCCACACCGGAACCGGCACGTCAGGGCGGAACGCCCACCCGGGTGCGAAACGGACGGTGTCCCTATGAGCGGCAGCGGCTTGCGCACTTTACTCTCCCCTTGCGTTCCCTTGGCGTGAACGTGACGGTAGGGGTGTGCGTGTGCGGAAGCGCTGCGACCGGATGAACGAAGGGTGAACCCGCGTCGTCCGTCGGGGTGTTGACACGGGGATGTCCGCCCTGCTCACCCCTCCCCAAGATCACCCCTCGGGGCCGCTAACCTTACGTGTCCGTCCTGGCCAGGGATCGACGGGCACCAACTCACGCGAAGGGTTGCGCACATGGGCATTCTCACTCTCCTGCGGAACGCGTTCGGCCGATCACGCAAGGCACGCACGGCCGAGGCAGAGAGTGCGGAACCGACGGCGACGCGGGAGTCCACGGAGCCGACGAAGACCGCGCCGGAACCGGCCCGCCCGGAGCCGGCCACGCAGGAACCGACCACGCCCGAGCCCACGGAAGCGACGGATTCCGGCCACCCGGAACCGACCACCGCGACGGCAAGCGCGACGCAGGACCCCACCCCCCGCATCCCGGAGCCCCGCCCGGCGCTCCGCGACACCCACGAACTGGTGGTAGCGGCCTTCGACCACGTAACGGTCCCCAGGCCCACCCGCCCGACGGACCAGCCGGAGGAAGAGCCCCTCACCCAAGAAACGGCGCAGCCGGAGCCGACGCTCACCGAGGAGAAGTCCCCGGAGGAGCCGCCGGCCGCGGAGGCCGAGCCGGCGAAGGCCCAGGAACCGGCAGAGGAAGAGCCGGCGGCCGCCGAGGAGAAGCCGGCGGAAGAGCCGACGACCGCCGAAGAGGAGGCCGCGGAAGAGCCCGCGGTCGCCGAAGAGGAGACCGCGGAAGAGCCGACGGCCGCCGAGGCCGCGGAAGAGCCGACGATCGCCGAGGACAAGCCGACGGAGGCCCACGAACCGGCGGAGCCGGAACCGGCGGCCGCCGTGGAGGAGCCCGCGGAAGGGCCGACGGCCGCCGAGGAGAAGCCTGCGGAAGAGCCCGCGGTCGACGAAGACGAGACCGCGGAAGAACCCGCGGTCGCCGAAGAGGAGCCGGCGAAGGAAGAGCCGGTCGCGGAGGAGGAGCCGGCGCAGCCGGCTGACGCCCCCGAGCCCGCAGCCGCCGACGGCGAGGACACCCCACAGGGGCCACTCGCACCCGACAACGAATCCCGCACGGGTGGTGCGGGTGGGAACGAGACGGCCGAAGGCGAAGCCGAGGCCGAGCCCACAGCCCCCGAACCCGCGGCCGCCGACGGCGAGGACGCCCCGCAGGGGAACGACACGGCCGAAGGCGGAGCCGAGGCCGAAGCCCCCGAAAACGACGACCCCGCCCCCAAGCCCGCCGTCCCCCTCACCCGCGTCAAGGCCACCGCCCCCACCCTGACCACCGCCTACAAGGCCGCCACCGCCGCCCTCAAGAAGCACGACCTCACCGGCACCCGAGCCAAGGTCTACCTCGTCCTCGACCGCTCCGCGAGCATGCGCCCGTACTACAAGGACGGCTCCGCCCAGGCCCTCGCCGAGCAGACCCTCGCTCTCGCCGCCCACCTCGACCCCGAGGCCACGCTCCAGGTCGTCTTCTTCTCCACGGAGGTGGACGGCACCGGCGAGCTCACCCTCACCGACCACGAGAACAAGATCGACGAGCTGCACGCCGGCCTCGGCCGCATGGGCCGCACCAGCTACCACGCCGCGGTCCAGCAGGTGATCGACCTGCACGGCAAGACGCAGGACCCCACCGGCCCCGCCCTCGTCGTCTTCCAGACCGACGGCGCCCCGGACGCGAAGACCCCCGCCACCCAGTCCCTCACGGACGCGGCGAAGAACCACCCCGCCCTCTTCTTCTCCTTCGTCGCCTTCGGTGAGCACGACAACAAGGCCTTCGACTACCTCCGCAAGCTGAAGACCGAGAACACGTCCTTCTTCCATGCCGGCCCCACCCCCCGCGAGCTCACCGACAAGGAGCTCTACGAGGGCGTACTGGCCACCTGGCGCCCGTGACGCGACCGGGGGGTGGACGGAACCGCTCCGTCCACCCCCCGAAACGCGTGTGAGTCGATCTTCACCGGGCCAGTAGGATTTCGACCATGGCGGCCACTGGATCCGAGAAGCAGGCGGGGAAGGCGTACTACGTCTCCACGCCCATCTACTACGTCAACGACGCTCCTCACCTGGGCCACGCCTACACGACCGTTGCAGGGGACGTGCTCACGCGCTGGCACCGTCAGCGCGGCGAGAAGGTGTGGTACCTCACCGGCACGGACGAGCACGGTCAGAAGATCATGCGCACGGCCGAGGCGAACGGGGTGACGCCCCAGCAGTGGGCGGACAAGCTCGTCACCGAGGCCTGGAAGCCTCTCTGGGAGCACCTGGAGATCGCGAACGACGACTTCATCCGCACCACGCAGAAGCGGCACACCGACCGCGTCCAGGAGTTCGTGCAGGACCTGTACGACAAGGGCGAGATCTACAAGGGCGGCTACGAGGGCCCGTACTGCGTGGGCTGCGAGGAGTACAAGCTCCCTGGTGAGCTGCTCGACGGCGAGGGCGAGTACGCGGGTCAGAAGCTCTGCCCGATCCACAAGAAGCCGGTGGAGATCCTCAGCGAGGAGAACTACTTCTTCAAGCTGAGCGAGTACACCGACAAGCTCCTCGCCCACTACGAGGCGAACCCCGGCTTCATCCAGCCGGAGTCCGCGCGTAACGAGGTGCTGAACTTCGTCCGACAGGGCTTGCAGGACCTGTCGATCTCCCGCTCCACCTTCGACTGGGGCATCCCGATCCCGTGGGATGCCAAGCACGTGATCTACGTGTGGGTCGACGCGCTGCTGAACTACGCCACGGCCGTCGGCTACAACGAGAACCCGGAGAAGTTCGAGGCCACCTTCCCGGCCGACGTGCACCTCGTCGGAAAGGACATCCTCCGCTTCCACGCGGTGATCTGGCCGGCCATGCTGATGGCACAGGGTCTGCCGCTGCCGAAGAAGATCGCCGCGAACGGCTGGCTGATGGTCGGCGGCGAGAAGATGTCGAAGTCCAACCTGACCGGCATCAAGCCGCAGGACCTGACCTCGCACTTCGGCGTGGACGCCTACCGCTGGTACTTCCTGCGCGCGATCGCCTTCGGCCAGGACGGCTCGTTCTCCTGGGAGGACTTCTCCGCCCGGTACACCTCCGAGCTGGCCAACGACTACGGCAACCTCGCCTCCCGTGTGGCGGCCATGGTCGGCAAGTACTTCGGCGGCGAGCTGCCCGCGTCCACGGCCGACGGGGACGCCGAGAAGGCGATCCACGACGGCCTGGCCAAGGCGGTGGCCGAGGCCGACCGCAAGATCGGCGAGGAGCTGGACTTCCAGGGCGGCATCCTGGCGGTCTTCGACTTCGTCAAGCAGGTCAACGGCTACATCACCGAGCAGGAGCCCTGGAAGGTCGCCAAGGACGACTCCGAGGAGGGCAAGGCCCGCCTCGCGACGATCCTCTACACGGCCGCCGAGGCCCTGCGCGCCGTCGCCGTGCTGCTCAACCCGGTCATGCCGGAGACCTCGCAGAAGCTGTGGGACTCCCTCGGCGCCGAGGCGTCCCTGGGCGCCCTGGCCGAGCAGCGGGTGCAGGAGGCCGGCGAGTGGGGCCGCCTGCCCGCCGGCACCACGGTCACCAAGGGCGCGGTGCTCTTCCCCCGCCTGGAGGAGAAGCCCACCGCGTGACGCCGTAAGGCCGTGAGGCCCGCAGGACACGCAGGACCGCCCCCGAGGAGCCCCGCTCCCGGGGGCGGTCGGCTTTCCGCACCGGCGCGGCTGCCGGTCCCCCGCCCCCGGCGTCTGACAGCATGTGGCTCCCGTGAACCTCTCCGCACCCCACCAGCGCCTCCTCGGCGACACCGTCACCGCGGGCAGCCCGCACGGGCTGGTCCTGGCCGGCGGGTACGCCCTTGAGGCACACGGCCTGCTGACCCGGCCGCACGCGAACGTCGACGTCGCGACTCAGAGCGGTGAGCCCATGGAGCGCATCGCCGAGGACATCCGTACGGCTCTGGAGGCGCGCGGCCGGCAGGTGCGCACCGCGTCCGTGACCCCGCTGTCGGCGCAGCTGACCGTCACCGACCCGCCCACCGGCGAGGAGTGCGCCCTCGCCCTGCACAAAGAGGCGTTCTGGCATCCGCCGGTGCTCACCGAGGCCGGTCCCACGCTGTCCCTGGAGGACGCGGTCGGCACGAAGATCCGTGCCCTGTACGACCGGGGCGGTGCCGTCGACCTGATCGACGCGCGGGCCGCCGCCGCCCGCTTCGGTTTCCCCGATCTGGAGGAGCTGGGCCGCCGCCATGCCCACGACCCCTTCGACCTGCCCACCCTGCAGTCCCGCCTCACCGGCACCGACTGGTACCCGGACGGCGCCTTCACGGCGTACGGCCTGCCGGCGCAGGAGATCACCGCCCTGCGCGCCTGGGCGCAGCACTGGTCCGACGACATCGCCGAACGTCTTCTGGAGGACGGCGCCTCACCCGATGACGCCGGTGACGCGGACGGGTAGATTGCCCAAGATCGCTGTCACGTTCATCTGGGGGGACCACATGGCACTGTTCGGCAACGCGCACACCATCGACTCGGGCGAGGCCCAGCAGGAGTACGCCCGGCTGCTGGGCAACGGCGAGCAGGTGCACGCCGCCTACCTGCTGATCCGCGACACCATCCTGTTCACCGACCGGCGGCTGATCCTGGTCGACAAGCAGGGCATCACCGGCAAGAAGGTCGAGTACCACTCCATCCCGTACCGCAGCATCACGCACTTCGCGGTGGAGACCGCCGGCACGTTCGACCTGGACGCCGAGCTGAAGATCTGGGTGTCCGGCACGGCCGCCCCGATCGAGAAGACGTTCACCAAGGGCGTCGACATCTACGAGGTCCAGGCGATCCTCACGCAGTTCGTCGCCAAGTGACCTCTGCCCGGTGACACCGAAGGCGCCCGGGACCGACGCGGTCCCGGGCGCCTTCGCGTGGGCGTGCCGCTTACTTCGGCTGCGGCTTGTTCACCGTCAGGTGGAGCTCCTTCAGGCGGGCCGCGTCCAGCTCGGTCGGGGCGCCCATCATCAGGTCCTGGGCGTTGCCGTTGAGCGGGAAGGCGATGGTCTCGCGGATGTTCGGCTCGTCGGCGAGCAGCATGACGATGCGGTCGACGCCGGGGGCGATGCCGCCGTGCGGCGGGGCGCCGAAGCGGAACGCGCGCAGCATGCCGGCGAACTCGCGCTCGGTGACCTCACGGTCGTAGCCGGCGATCTCGAACGCCTTGAGCATGATGTCCGGCTCGTGGTTGCGGATCGCGCCGGAGGACAGCTCGACGCCGTTGCAGACGATGTCGTACTGCCAGGCCAGGATGTCCAGCGGGTCCTGGTTCTCCAAGGCGTCCATGCCGCCCTGCGGCATCGAGAACGGGTTGTGCGAGAAGTCGATCCGGCCGGTCTCCTCGTCCTTCTCGAACATCGGGAAGTCGACGATCCAGCAGAAGCGGAAGACGTTCTCCTCGAAGTGGCCGGCGCGCTTGGCGGCCTCGACGCGGACCGCTCCCATGATCTTGGAGACCTCGTCGAACTCGCCCGCGCCGAAGAACACGGCGTGGCCGGCCTCCAGGCCGAGGCGCTCGGTGAGGACCTTGACGTTCTCCTCGGTGAGGAACTTCGCGATCGGGCCGGACAGCTGGCCGTCCTCGCCGACGCGCACCCACGCCAGGCCCTTGGCGCCCTGCGAGACGGCGTAGTCGCCGAGCTGGTCGAAGAACTTGCGGGGCTGGTCCTGGACGGCCGGGACCGGCAGCGCGCGCACGTGCTTGCCGGCGAACGCCTTGAACTCGCTGCCCTCGAAGACGTCCGTGATGTCGACGAGCTCCAGCTGGGCGCGCAGGTCCGGCTTGTCGGAGCCGTACTTCAGCATCGCCTCGCGGAACGGGATGCGCGGGAAGGGGGACGTCACATGACGGCCGCCGCCGAACTCCTCGAACAGCTCGGTCATCAGCTTCTCGACCGGCTGGAAGACGTCCTCCTGCTCGACGAAGCTCATCTCGATGTCGAGCTGGTAGAACTCGCCCGGCGAGCGGTCGGCGCGGGCGTCCTCGTCGCGGAAGCACGGCGCGATCTGGAAGTAGCGGTCGAAGCCGGAGATCATCAGCAGCTGCTTGAACTGCTGCGGGGCCTGCGGCAGGGCGTAGAACTTGCCCGGGTGCAGGCGGGAGGGCACGACGAAGTCGCGGGCGCCCTCGGGGGAGGTGGCCGTCAGGATGGGGGTGGCCATCTCGTTGAAGCCGAGCGCCGTCATCTTGTGGCGGATGGCGCCGATGACAGCCGTACGCAGCATGATGTTGCGGTGCATGCGCTCGCGGCGCAGGTCCAGGAAGCGGTACTCCAGGCGCCGCTCCTCGTTGACCCCGTCCTCGGTGTTGATCGTGAAGGGCAGGGGCTGGGCCGCACCGAGCAGCTCGACCTCGCCGACCTCGACCTCGATCTCACCGGTCGGCAGGTCCGGGTTCACGTTCTCGGTTCCACGTGAAACAACGCGGCCGTCGACGCGGACCGTGGACTCCTTGGAGACCTTGTCCAGGGCCTCGTACGCCTCGGTGCCGGGGCGGGCCACCAGCTGCGTGATGCCGTAGTGGTCGCGCAGATCGATGAAGAGGATGCCGCCCAGGTCGCGCCGATTGTGCAGCCAGCCACTCAGCCGGACGTCGGTGCCGACGTCAGAGGCGCGGAGCTCGCCGCAGGTGTGGGACCTGTACCGATGCATCGTCGTTCATCCAGTCTTCGCGGATCGGGAATCTCCGGGGCCCGGTGCCCGGACTTTTCAAGGGTACCGGGCACCCCGGGATCGCCTCCCCACCATTACCGCGCGGGCGGTACCGGAGAGCCGCCGGCCGCTGCGCTCGCCTGCTTCGGTGGCATTATGCGAACAGATCTTCTTAAAGTGGGGCAATGCGTACTGGTGAGCCCCTGCCCGCCGTGGAGGAGGTCCTCGCCGCCCTCGCGACCGGCCTGTGGCACTGGGACACCGCAGCCGGGCAGGTCACCGTGGACGCGGAGGCGGCGCGGCTGCTCGGGCTGCCCGCCGAGCCGACCCGGCTGACCGAGGCCCAGGTGCGGGCCCGGCTGCATCCGGTGGACTGGAACGAGATCACCGGCGTGGTCCAGCTCGCGGTCGCCGAGGGCACCCTGGCCGAGGTGCGCATCCGGATCATGGACGAGACGGGCCGGGTGCTGCGCGTGGTGCGCTCCCGCTCCAAGCCGTCCTTCGACCGGGAGAAGAAGGCCTACGAGCTGATCGGCACCCTGCAGGAGGTCACCGAGCCCGCGCCGGGCACCCCGGCCGGCCGCAGCGCGGTCACCGGGGACTGGCGGCGCTCCCGGGAGGCGTTCCTGCTGGACGCGGGCCGCGCGCTGGCCGAGGCCCGCTCCACGGCCGAGGTGCTGCGGGTGGCGGCGGGACTGTCGATGCCCGGGTTCTCACCAGACGGCCTCGCGGTGTTCGGGATATCGGGCGACCGGCTGACCATCATCGGCCACCACGGGCAGCAGCCCGGCGACGAGGGACCGTTCGTCCACATGGCGCTGGAGACGGACTACCCGGCCGCCGAGGTGGTGCGCACCGGCCGCGCGGTGTACCTCTCCTCCCCGGAGGAGTACAAGGCGCGCTACCCGCTGACCTGGCCGCTCGCCCAGCGCTTCAACCGGCAGTCGTGGGCCTTCCTGCCGCTGACCGTCGCCGGACGCACCATGGGCGCCTGGATGGCCGCGTTCACCTATCCGGTCGCCTTCACCCCCGACGAGCGGTCCGTGCTGACCACGGTGGCGCGGATGCTCGCCCAGGCCCTGTCCCGGGCCGGCGCCGCCGAGACCGAGCGGGAACTGACCGACGGACTGCAGCGCTCGATGCTGCCGGTGATCGGCCCGAAGATCCCCGGCATGAGCATCGCCGCCCGCTATGTGCCGACCGGCGGTGGGCTCCAGGTCGGCGGCGACTGGTACGACATGATCCCGCTGCCCGGCGGCTCACCGGCCGGCTCGGACCGGTTCGCGCTGGTCATGGGCGATGTACAGGGCCACGACGTACGCGCCGCCGGGCTGATGGGCCAGCTGCGCACGGCGCTGCGCGCCTACGCCGCCGAGGGCCACCGGCCCGACGCGGTGCTCTCCCGCGCCTCCCGCTTCCTGCACGGCATCACACACACCGAGGACCCCGGTGAGCTGCGCTTCGCGACCTGTCTGTACGTCGAGGTCGACCCGGCGACCGGGACCGTGGAGGGCGCGCGGGCCGGGCACATGGACCCGGCGGTGCGCATGCCCGACGGCACGGTGCTGCACCGGCCCACGGCCGGGGGGCTCCCCCTCGGCATCGACCCCGACAGCGACTACCCGACGACCCGGTTCACCCTGCACCCCGGCGAGACGCTGCTGCTGTGCACCGACGGCCTGATCGAGACCGGCGGCCACGACCTGGACTCCGGCTGGAACCGGGTGCGGGAGATCATGGAGGCCCACGACGGCGACCTGGACGCCCTCGCCGACGCCCTGGTCCAGGCCGTGCACGGCCCCTCCTCGCACCACACCACCGGCCCGCTCACCGACCGCCGCGAGGACGACATCGCCCTGGTCCTGCTCGGCCGGCACCCGGCGGGCGCGGACGGCGCCGTCGCCGTACGGCCGCCGGTCAGGCGCTCGGTGCTCACCGTCGCGCAGGCCGAGCCGGAGCGGATCGCCACGGCCCGGCAGCAGCTGCGCGAGCTCCTGCACGACTGGCCCTCGCCGGACCAGGTCGACTCGGCGGTGCTGCTGGTCTCCGAGATGCTCACCAACGTCCTGGTGCACACCGACGCCGACGCCCTGCTGATCGCCGAGGTCGCCGGAGCGCCCGGCGAGCGCCGCATCCGGGTGGAGGTCGCCGACACCAGCGACGACCTGCCGCACAAGCGCCGCCCCGGCGAGCTGGCGTCCTCCGGGCGCGGCCTGGTGCTGATGGAGCTGCTCGCCGACACCTGGGGCGTGGCACCGCGCGGGGAGGGCAAGAGCATCTGGTTCGAGCTGGGCGAGAAGAGCGGCGGCGGGGAGGACACCGACACCGACGCGCTCCTGGACGCGCTGGCGGTGGACGAGGTGATCGACTGAGGTACGGCCGGGCCCGGCAACCTCGGCCGACATCGACTGAAGGCGCGGCCGGCCCCGGAAACCACACCCGGGAACCGCCCCGCGCGGCTCGCTCCTCAGCGCCCGGCACTCCCGATGGGTCAGCGCCCCGGCACCCCCGATGGTCAGCGCCCCGGCACATCCGATCGCTCCGCCTCGGACCGCTCGGGTCCGGACTCGGTCGCCGGTGCCCGTCCGCCCGGATGGCGCAGGGCGCAGAGCCAGCCGATGCCGAGGGCGACCGCCATGCCGTAGAACACCCACTGGTTGGCCTCGGCGAAGTCCCCGCGGATCGCGGACATCGCGGCGCGCATGGTCGTGGCGAGCGGCCCGCCGCCGGTCGGGGCGGAGGAGTCCGGGTTGCCGGTGACCGCCTCCGCCACGTCCCCGGCCGCCGAGCGTGCCGCGTCCGGCGGCATCCCGCGTCCGCGCAGGGTGTCGGTGACGTGGTCGGTCATGGCGTGGGTCAGCAGGGTGCCGTAGACCGCCAGTCCGATGCTCGCCGCGTAGTTGCGCACGGTCTGGGTGATGCCGGTGACCTCACCGTAGGACGCGCCGATCGCGCGGTTGACGGCGTCCGTCGAGGCCGGCGCCAGGATGAAGCCGATGCCGGCACCCGCGAGCGCGGCGTAGGGCCACTGGTCGTGCATGGACAGGTCGGTCAGCTTCCCCGCCCACAGCGCGAAGCCGACGGCGCCGACCACACACCCCGTCTTCATCGCCGGGCGCGCTCCCCGCCGGTCCAGGATGCGGCCGCCCCACTGGGAGGCGATGGCGAAGCCGGCGAAGAAGTACAGCAGGTACAGCGCGGCCTGCTGCGGGGAGGCGCTCAGCGAGACCTGGGCGTAGACGGAGGCGAAGAAGAACACCGGGACGAACGCCAGCATCGCGAAGAACAGCACCAGCGTGTCGACGGTGAAGGCACGGTCGCGGAAGACCGCGAGGTTGATCAGCGGGTGGCGGGTCCGCAGCTGGAGGCGGCAGAAGACCGCCAGCACCACCAGGCCGCCGACGATGCAGGCCCAGGTCGCCCCGGAGTCCCAGCCCCAGGTGGCGGCCTGCTGGAAGCCGAGCACGCTCAGTCCCATGCCGACGGCGATCAGCACCGCACCGGGCACGTCCAGCCGCTCGTCGCGGCGGTGCGCCGGGATGCGGGCGAGCGCGGTCAGGGCGAGCGCCACGACGGCGACGGGCACGTTGACCCAGAAGATGGCCCGCCAGGTCCAGGCGGTCAGCCAGCCGCCGAGCAGCGGCCCGAGCGCGGTCAGGGCGCCGGTGAGGCCGAAGAACAGGGCGAGGGCCCGCCCGCGCCGCTCGACGGGGAAGACGGCCACGACCACGGCGAGCGCCGCCGGGAACAGCAGTGCCGCCCCCAGCCCCTGGGTGGCCCGGAAGACGACGAGCCAGGCCAGCGGGGAGCCGCCGGAGGGCACACAGCCGCACAGCACCGAGGAGACGACGAAGACGAGCGTGCCCACGACCACGATCCGGCGCGGCCCGAACAGGTCGGCGAGGCGCCCGCCGAGGGCGAAGAAGGCCGCGAGGGCGAGCAGATAGGCGTTGACCACCCACTGCATTCCCGAGCTGGTCAGATGGAGTTCGGAGACGATGTTCGGGGCGGCGATCGACACGATCGTCTGGTCGATGAACGTCATCGCCACGGCACACATCATGGCCGCGAGCGCCAGCGGCTGGGAGGCCGCACGCCCGGCGCCGACCGCGCCCTGGTCCCGTCTCGTGCGCGTTCCGCTCATCCGATCAGTCTGCGCCGGGACCGATCATGTCGCATCCGCGGACCGTTCCCGCAGTTCCTGTACGACGCCGAAGACGGCGGCCGTGATCGGTACGGACAGCAGCATGCCGAGGATGCCGGCCACGGAGGCGCCCGCGGTGATCGCGAGCATCACCACCGCGGGATGCATCTGCACGGTCCTGCTCTGGATCGCCGGCTGGAGCACGTGCCCCTCCAGCACCTGCACGGCGAGCACCACGCCGAGCGCCCACAGCGCGATGACGAACCCCCGGTCGGCGAGCGCGACGAGCACGGCGACGGCACCGGAGATGAACGCGCCGAGATAGGGGATGTACGCCCCGACGAACACCAGCGCGCCGAGGCCGACGGCGCCGGGTACGCGCAGGATCAGCAGGCCGACGGTGATGCACAGGGCGTCGATGAGCGCGATGAACGTGGTGCCGCGCATGAACCCCTCGACGGCCCGGTAGGCCCGCCGGGACACCGCCTCGACGGTGTCGGCGGTGCCGCGCGGCGCGAGCGCCCGCAGACCGGCGGCGGCCCGGTCGGAGTCGCGCAGGAAGAAGAAGACGAGCAGCAGCGCGAGGACGGCCATGGCGATGGTCTCGCCGACCACGCTGACCCCGCTGATCACGTTGTGGGCCGCGGTCCCGCCGAACTTGCGCAGCAGCTCCCCGGAGTTGCGCGCGAGGTCGTCCAGCGAGGTCCCGGCCGCCCCGAAGTGGTCGGCGACGCCGCGCGCCGCGTCCTTGAGGGAGGCCGTGATCTGGTCGCCGGTGTCGATCAGCGCGGCCACCACGATGTACACCGCCCCGCCGACCACGGCGACGACGGCGACACAGGTCAGCCCGGCGGCCAGGGACGGGTTGACGCGTGCCTTGACCAGCCGCCGGTACAGCGGGCCGAGCAGCGCGGTCCCGAGCAGCGCCAGCAACACCGGCGTCACGGCGGTGCGCAGCTCGGCGAGGAGCCGGACGACCACCCAGCCGACCCCGGCGACGAGCAGGGCGAGCGCGCACCACGCGGCGAGACGGCGGGCGGACTCGGGAAGCAGCTGCACCCCTCAAGCGCAGCACGGGCCGGGCGGGCTGTCCCGTCGGGACGGCCCGCCCGGGTGACAGGGCGTCAGAGCTGTCGGCGCGTCAGGCCTGCGGGCCCGCCTCGGTCATGCCGTGCACGGCCGGGACCGTGCCCAGGCGGCCCTTCTGGAAGTCCTCGAAGGCCTGCATCAGCTCGTCCTTGGTGTTCATCACGAACGGGCCGTAGTGGGCCATGGGTTCGCGGATCGGCTGCCCGCCGAGCAGCACGACCTCCAGGTCCGGGGTGTGGGAGTCCTGCTTCTCGTCCGCGCGGACGGTCAGCGAGCCGCCCGTGCCGAAGACCGCGGTCTGGCCCATCCGGATCGGCCGGCGCTCGGCGCCGACGCTACCGCGGCCGGCGAGCACGTAGGCCAGGCCGTTGAACTCCTCCCGCCAGGGCAGGGTGATCTCGGCGCCCGGCGCGAGGGTGGCGTGGACCATCGTGATCGGCGTGTGCGTGATGCCCGGACCGGCGTGCCCGTCCAGCTCACCGGCGATGACGCGGAGCAGCGCGCCGCCGTCGGGGGAGGTGAGCAGCTGGACGGAGCCGGCGCGGATGTCCTGGTAGCGCGGCGCCATCATCTTGTCCTTGGCGGGGAGGTTCACCCACAGCTGCAGTCCGTGGAAGAGACCGCCGGACACGACCAGGTGCTCCGGCGGAGCCTCGATGTGCAGCAGGCCGGAACCCGCCGTCATCCACTGGGTGTCACCGTTGGTGATGGTGCCGCCACCGCCGTGGGAGTCCTGGTGGTCGAAGATCCCGTCGATGATGTAGGTGACGGTCTCGAAGCCGCGGTGGGGGTGCCAGGGGGTGCCCTTCGGCTCGCCCGGCGCGTACTCCACCTCGCCCATCTGGTCCATCATGATGAACGGGTCGAGGTAGCGGTAGTTGATCCCGGCGAACGCCCGGCGCACCGGGAAGCCCTCGCCCTCGAATCCGGTCGGCGCGGTGGTGACCGCGAGCACGGGCCGCGCCACGGCGTCGGCGGGGGCGGTCACGCGGGGGAGCATCAGCGGGTTCTCGACGGTCACTGCAGGCATGGTCGGTACCTCCTTGGTACGCCCACTTTAGTTGAGCGTTGAACTTTCTGCCACCCCCAACAGCAGAATCCGCAAACCCATTCCCCGGGCCTCACCCCCTCAGCGCCCGCACCACCGGTGCGAGGACCATCGCCGCGAGGAAGAGCAGCAGGCCGCCCACGCCCAGCGCGAGGGCGCCGGTGCCGGTCAGGCGGGCCGTCGTGGAGCGGCCAGGCCGGGCCACCTCGGGGTCTTCGGGGTCGTAGAGGATCTCCACCTGTTCGGCGGCGCCGGCGCGGCCCCGCCACTCGCGCGCGAGGCCGCGGTCGTCGACGTAGACGTAGACGCATCCCTCGCCGGTGTCCTCGCCGTGCAGCGCGTACGTGCGCACCAGCCGGGCGGGCGCCACCGCGCCACGCGCCCGCAGGGCCCAGCCCTGCCGCACCAGCTCCGCCCCGCCGAGGACGGCGACGGCGGCGGGGCCGAGCAACAGGGGACAGGCCAGCCAGCCGAGGACGGCCCCACCGCCCGCCCCGCCTGCACCCAGCCCGACGGCACCGCCCGCGGAGCAGACCAGCGGCACCCACCACCAGCGCGGCCACGGCCGCCGCCCCCGGCTCCCGCGCGGTTCCTCCCGCACGGGGCCCACGCGCCGGCACCGGCATCAGCCACGGCGCGGCCCAGCGCCTCCGCGAACGCCGCGGCCTCGGCGGCACCGCGCGCGGTGAGGGAGAGTGCCGGGGGTGGCGCCGGACCGTCCGGATGCAGGACGACGGTGAGCACCCGCCCGCCCGTCTGCACCCGGTCGATCGCGGCCAGGGGTATCCGGCGCCGCAGCCCGTCCCCGTCCAGCAGCAGCTCGTCGCCGGACAGCCGGGCGGCCCGGCGCCGCCGTCCGTACAGGACCGACGGCGCAGTGTCGTTCGAGGTCACGCCCGCACAGTAGGCACCCCCACGCCCGGAGGGAGCGATTCAGCCGACGCCGACCGCGAAGACGCCAGCCACGTGAAGCAATCAGGCCAACCGCCCGCGAGGCGATCGCGTCCGCCGACCGCGAGGCGATCCCGGTCAGCCGACCCCGAGACGAAGGCGCCAGCCCACCGCGAGACGATCACAGCAGCCGATCGCCAGGCGATCCGGTCAGCCGTCCGCGAGACGCGAAGGCTCCAACCAATCGGGAGACGATCACGGCAGCCGACCGCCAGGCGATCCAGTCAGCCGCCCCCGAGGCGAAGGCGCCAGCCGACAGCCGACAGCCGACAGCCGACAGCCGACAGCCGACAGCCGACAGCCGACAGCCAGACGATCGCCCCAGCCGCCCGCCGGTCCACCGCCAGGCGAAGGTGCCAGCCCGCCGCCAGACGCTCGCACCAACCGCCCGCGCGGCGAAGACGCCAACCGACCACCAGGCGATCACGGCAGCCGCCCGCGCGGCGAAGGCGCCAGCCCAACGCCAGACATCCCGGCAGCCGACCGCGAGACGCGAAGGCGCCAGCCGACCGCGAGGCGAGGCGTCAGCCGACGGCAAGGTGATCACCGCAGCCGACCGCCCGTCGATCGCGCCGGCCCACCGCCAGAGGATCACGGCAGCGCCCGCGCCGCGAAGGCGCCACCCGCCCGCGCCGCGAAGCCGTCAGCCCGCCGCCAGACGATCAGGCCAGCCGCCGGCCAGGCGATCGCGCCAACCACCCGCCGAACAACAGCCTCAGCCGTACATCCGGCGCATCGCGAAGTCGACCATCTGCTCCACCGCCTTCGCGTCGAACACCATCCGGTGCTCGCCCTCCATGTCCAGGACGAAGCCGTACCCGGTCGGCAGCAGGTCGATCACCTCCGCGCCGGTGATCACGAAGTACTTGGACTCCTTGCCGGCGTAGCGGCGCAGCTCCTTGAGCGAGGTGAACATCGGGATCACCGGCTGCTGGGTGTTGTGCAGCGCCAGGAACCCCGGGGTGTCGCCACGCGGGCAGTACACCTTCGACGTGGCGAAGATCTGCTGGAAGTCCTCGGCCGGCATCTGCCCCGTGGTGAAGGCGCGCACGGCGTCGGCGAGGGAGGGCGGGGACGGCTCGGGGTACAGCGGCGGCTGCTGCCCGTACCCGCCGGCCATCGGCTGCTGCGGCGGGGGGTACCCCTGCTGGCCGCCCACGTTCTGGTCGTAGCCGTACATGACCGTAAGCGTACTGACACCACCGGGAGGGGTGGGTCACAGATCCCCGGATCGGGGTTGCGAGATATTACCGACGGGTAGCATCATCGTAGCTACTTGCTGGTACGTGTATGAGTGTGCGAGGAGACAGTGCCTCGCCGTCCCTCTAGGGAGCCGTCGCCATGGGGCACTACAAGTCGAATCTCCGCGACATCGAGTTCAACCTCTTCGAAGTACTCGGGCGCGACAAGGTGTACGGCACCGGCCCGTTCGAGGAGATGGACGTCGAGACCGCCAAGAGCGTCCTGGAGGAGCTGACCCGCCTCTCCGAGAACGAGCTGGCCGAGTCCTTCGCGGACGCCGACCGCAACCCGCCGGTCTTCGACCCGGAGACCAACACCGCGCCCGTCCCCGCGTCCTTCAAGAAGAGCTACCAGGCCTTCATGGACTCCGAGTACTGGCGGCTCGGCCTGCCCGAGGAGATCGGCGGCACCACCTCGCCGCGCTCCCTGATCTGGGCGTACGCCGAGCTGATCCTGGGCGCCAACCCGGCCGTGTGGATGTACTCCTCGGGCCCGGCGTTCGCCGGCATCCTCTTCGAGGAGGGCAACGAGGTCCAGAAGCACATCGCCAAGATCGCCGTCGAGAAGCAGTGGGGCTCCACCATGGTCCTCACCGAGCCGGACGCCGGCTCGGACGTCGGCGCCGGCCGCACCAAGGCCGTGCAGCAGGAGGACGGCTCCTGGCACATCGAGGGCGTGAAGCGCTTCATCACCTCCGGTGAGCACGACATGTCGGAGAACATCCTCCACTACGTGCTCGCGCGCCCCGAGGGCGCCGGCCCCGGCACCAAGGGCCTGTCCCTCTTCCTCGTCCCGAAGTACCTCTTCGACTTCGAGACCGGCGAGCTGGGCGAGCGCAACGGCGTCTACGCCACCAACGTCGAGCACAAGATGGGCCTGAAGGCGTCCAACACGTGCGAGATGACCTTCGGCGACAAGCACCCCGCCAAGGGCTGGCTGATCGGCGACAAGCACGACGGCATCCGCCAGATGTTCCGCATCATCGAGTTCGCCCGCATGATGGTCGGCACGAAGGCGATCTCCACGCTCTCCACCGGCTACCTCAACGCGCTGGAGTACGCCAAGGAGCGCGTCCAGGGCCCCGACCTCGCGCAGTTCATGGACAAGACCGCGCCCAAGGTCACCATCACCCACCACCCCGACGTGCGCCGCTCGCTGATGACGCAGAAGGCGTACGCCGAGGGCATGCGCGCCCTGGTGATGTACACCGCCTCCGTGCAGGACGCCATCCAGCTCAAGGAGGCCGCCGGCGAGGACGCCTCCGCCGAGCACGCCCTGAACGACCTGCTCCTGCCCATCGTCAAGGGCTACGGCTCCGAGAAGGCCTACGAGCAGCTCGCCCAGTCGCTGCAGACCTTCGGCGGCTCCGGCTTCCTGCAGGAGTACCCGATCGAGCAGTACATCCGGGACTCCAAGATCGACACCCTGTACGAGGGCACCACCGCGATCCAGGGCCAGGACTACTTCTTCCGGAAGATCGTCCGCAACCAGGGCGCCGCGCTGAACTCCCTCGCCGAGGACATCAAGAAGTTCCTGGCGCTCGGCACCGGCGGCGAGGAGCTGGCCGGCGCCCGCGAGCACCTGGCCAAGGCGGCCGTCGAGCTGGAGGCCATCGTCGGCCTGATGCTGACCGACCTCGCCGCCACCGAGCAGGACACCCGCAACATCTACAAGGTGGGCCTGAACACCACCCGCCTGCTGCTCGCCTCCGGTGACGTCGTCGTCGGCTACCTGCTGCTCAAGGGCGCCGCCATCGCCGCCGAGAAGCTGGCCACGGCCACCGCCAAGGACAAGGCGTTCTACACCGGCAAGATCGCCGCCGCGAAGTTCTTCGCCGCCAACGTCCTGCCCGGCGTCACCTGCGCCCGCAAGGTCGCCGAGGGTGTCGACCTGGACCTGATGGACCTGGACGAGGCCGCGTTCTAGTACGGGACAGTCCTCACGAGGGCCCGCCCCCGCTTGACGGGGAGCGGGCCCTCGTCCGTCGTTAAGGTGAACCCCATGAGCGAACCCTCACGCCCTGCTGCCTCCGGCGCGACCGCGCCCTTCGACCGCGGCCACACCGACGACCTGATGACCTTCCTGACGGCCAGCCCGACGCCGTACCACGCCGTGGCGAGCGCCGCCGAGCGGCTGGAGAAGGCCGGCTTCCGCCAGGTCGCCGAGACGGACGCCTGGGACGGCACCAGCGGCGGCAAGTACGTACTGCGCGGCGGCGCCATCGTCGCCTGGTACGTCCCCGAGGGCGCCGCACCCCACACGCCGTTCCGCATCGTCGGCGCGCACACCGACTCCCCGAACCTGCGGGTCAAGCCGCTGCCCGACGCCGGCGCGCACGGCTGGCGGCAGGTCGCCGTGGAGATCTACGGCGGCCCCCTGCTGAACTCCTGGCTCGACCGCGACCTGGGCCTGGCCGGCCGGCTCACCCTGCGCGACGGCTCCAGCCACCTGGTGAACATCGACCGCCCCCTGCTGCGGGTCCCCCAACTCGCCATCCACCTGGACCGGTCGGTGACCGCCGAGGGCCTCAAGCTGGACAAGCAGCGGCACATGCAGCCGATCTGGGGCCTGGGCAACGATGTGCGCGAGGGCGACCTGATCGCCTTCCTGGAGGAGGAGGCCGACCTGCCGGCCGGCTCGGTCACCGGCTGGGACCTCATGGTCCACTCCGTCGAACGGCCCGCCTACCTGGGCCGCGACCGGGAACTGGTCGCCGGCCCCCGTATGGACAACCTGCTGTCCGTGCACTCCGGCGTGGCGGCGCTGACCGCGGCCGCCGGGCGCGACGTGTCGTCCATCCCGGTCCTGGCCGCCTTCGACCACGAGGAGAACGGCTCCCAGTCCGACACCGGCGCCGACGGACCGCTGCTCGGATCGGTGCTGGAGCGCTCGGTGTTCGCGCGCGGCGGGTCGTACGAGGACCGGGCGCGCGCCTTCGCCGGCACCGTCTGCCTCTCCTCCGACACCGGCCACGCCGTGCACCCCAACTACGCCGAACGCCACGACCCCACGCACCACCCGCGGGTCAACGGCGGCCCCATCCTCAAGGTCAACGTCAACAACCGGTACGCCACGGACGGTTCGGGCCGCGCGGTGTTCGCCGCCGCCTGCGAGCGGGCGGATGTGCCCTTCCAGTCGTTCGTCTCCAACAACTCCATGCCGTGCGGCACCACCATCGGCCCCATCACCGCCGCCCGGCACGGCATCCGCACCGTCGACATCGGCGTGGCGATCCTGTCCATGCACAGCGCACGGGAGCTGTGCGGTGCCGACGACCCGTATCTGCTGGCCAACGCGCTGGTGGCGTTTCTGGAGGGCTGACAACCGCCGGGCGCCGCATGGGGGTTGACAACGCGGGTACCCGTGTGTCCGGACCGGAGGTACCGGCCCGGACAGGGAGGCGACACTCATGGGCCTCGGCGGATGCATCATCCTCATCGCCGTGGGAGCCATCCTCACGTTCGCGACCGACTGGGACATGCAGGGGGTCAACCTCGACCTGGTCGGCATCATCCTGATGATCGTCGGCCTGATCGGCGTCTCGACCTTCAGCAGCATCGCCCGCCGCCGGCGTGTGATGGTGCCGCCGGCGACGACCACGGTCGTCGAGGAGGAACGGCACCACCACACGCGGGACGGCTACAGCGACGGGTACGGCGTCTGAGCGGCTCCTGCGGCTTCCGCGGCTTTCCGCTGGTGGACGCGGCGGGCGGGGTGCTCGCGCGCACCGTGGGTCAGGTAAGCGCGTGCCCCGTCGTCGCGTCCACGTGGGCCGGGACCTCGTCGTGGCGGTCGCCGACCGTGAGGGTGCCGGCGGGTTCGAGAAGCAGGATCTCCGTCGGCACGGGGGCGTACGGCTTGTGCTCCGTGCCGCGCGGGACCGTGAAGAGCGAGCCCCGCGGGAGGACCACCGTGCGTTCCCCGGCCGGCTCGCGCAGGGCGATGCGCAGTTCACCGGACAGGACCAGGAAGAACTCGTCGGTGTGGTCGTGGACGTGCCAGACGTGCTCCCCCTCCACCTTGGCGACGCGGACGTCGTAGTCGTTCACCGTGGTGACGATGCGCGGACTCCACTGCTCGGTGAACGAGGCGAGGGCGGTGGCCAGGGAGATCGGTTCGCTGCTCATGGCCTCATCCTGCGCCTGGCCCCACGCGGCCCGCGAGTGCTAGGAATCGCACATGCCGCAAGGATCCTCGCACCGCGTCGTCCTGATCGTCGACGAGAACTCCAACCCGTTCGAGATGAGCTGCGCCATCGAGGTCTTCGGCCTGCGCCGCCCCGAACTGGGCCGTGAGCTCTACGACTTCCGGCTGTGCGCCGCGGACCCGGCGACCCGGATGCGGGACGGGTTCTTCACGCTCACCGGGATCGCGGGGCTGGAGGCGGCGGACGAGGCGGACACGCTGATCGTGCCGAACCGGCCGGACACCGACACCCCGCGCGCCCCGCGTGTCCTGGACGCCGTGCGCCGGGCGCACGCGCGGGGCGCCCGGCTCATCGGCTTCTGCTCCGGCGCGTTCACGCTCGCGGAGGCCGGTCTGCTCGACGGGCGCCGCGCCGCCTGCCACTGGATGTGGGCGGACTCCTTCCGCGCCCGCTTCCCGCGGGTTCTGCTGGAGCCGGACGTGCTGTTCGTGGACGACGGCGACATCCTCACCGCGTCCGGCAGCGCCTCGGCGCTCGACCTCGGCCTGCACGTCGTCCGGCGCGACCACGGCGCCGAGATCGCCAACCATGTCTCCCGGCGCCTGGTGTTCGCCGCCCACCGCGACGGCGGTCAGCGCCAGTTCGTGGAGCGCCCGGTGCCGGCCGTCCGCGACGAGTCCCTCGCACCGCTGCTGGCCTGGGCGCAGGAACGGCTGGGAGAACCCCTGACGGTCGCCGACCTCGCGGCACAGGCGCGGGTCAGCCCCGCCACGCTGCACCGTCGCTTCCGCTCCCAGCTCGGCACGACACCGCTGGCGTGGCTGACAGCCGAGCGGGTGACGCTGGCCCGGCGGCTCATCGAACGTGGTGAGGAACGGCTCGACGTGGTCGCCGCCCGCAGCGGCCTGGGCACCGCCGCCAACCTGCGGGCACGGCTGCGGCGGGAGACCGGACTCAGCCCGTCGGCCTACCGCCGGCGTTTCGGACGGGCGCCCGGGGAAGCGCTCACAGCATGAGATTCCTCGTGTACGACCGGCTCCTCGGCATCGGCGACGACTACTGGATCGAGGACGACCGCGGCAACAAGGTCTACCTCGTCGACGGCAAGGCCATGCGCCTGCGGGACACCTGGGAACTGAAGGACACCCAGGGCCGCGTCCTGATCGACATCCACCAGAAGATGTTCGCGCTGCGCGACACCATGGTGATCGAACGGGCGGGCGAGCCCCTGGCGACGATCAAGCGCCGGCGGCTGTCCCTGCTGCGCAACCACTACCGGGTGTCCCTGGCCGACGGCACGGAACTGGACGTCAGCGGCAAGATCCTGGACCGGGAGTTCGCCGTCGAGTACGACGGGGAACTGCTCGCCGTGATCTCCCGCCGCTGGCTGACCGTCCGCGACACCTACGGCATCGACGTCGTCCGCGACGACGCCGACCCGGCGCTGCTCATCGCGGTGGCGGTGTGCGTGATCCACCTGGCCGAGAAGGAACGGGAGGACGACTGAGCCGGGGCGGTGGTCAGTGCCGGGGCGGTTCCAGGCCCAGTACCCGGTCCTTCAGCGCCGGGAACTGCTCGCGGGTCGCGGCGACCTTCGCCGGGTCGAAGTCCACGCTGAGCACCTCCTCCCCGGGGCCCGCCTCGGCGAGCACCTCGCCCCACGGATCGACCACGATCGAGTGACCGGCCTGCGGAACTCCCGCATGCGTCCCGGCCGTTCCACAGGCGAGCACGAACGCCTGGTTCTCGACCGCCCGCGCCTGAGCCAGCAGCGTCCAGTGCGCCCGGCGGCGCTCCGGCCAGCCCGCCGGGACCACCAGGGTCTCGGCGCCGGCGTCGACGAGACCGCGGAAGAGTTCGGGGAAACGGAGGTCGTAACAGGTGGCCACGCCCAGCGTGGTCCACGGCAGACGGGCCGTCACCAGCTCGCGCCCGGCGCCCATGAGCACCGCCTCGCCCTTGTCGAAGCCGAAGCGGTGGATCTTGCGGTAGGCGGCGGCCAGGTCGCCGGAAGGGGAGAAGAGGAGAGAGGTGTTGTACAGAGGGCCCTCGGGGTCGCGCTCGGGGATGGAGCCGGCGTGCAGCCACACGCCCGCGTCGCTCGCGGCCTTGGCCATCGCCTCGAAGGTCGGCCCGTCCAGCGGCTCGGCCTCGCCGGAGAACTGCTCGTAGGCGAAGGCGCCGCACGTCCACAGCTCGGGCAGGACGACGAGGTCCGCGGACCCGGCCTGCTCCCGCACCAGCGACGCGGCGCGAACTCGCCGGTCAGCCACCGATTCGCCCTCGTTCACGGCGATCTGGATCAATGAGGCGCGCACACTACCACCGTCCTGGCCATCGAGCCGTCCACACGGGCGCCCCCACGGGCCTACGATCGTCACACGAAAGCACTGCCGGGGTGCCTCGGAGCAGCGTAACTTAGCCATTCCAGACACCGCCGAGTGAAGCCGCCTCCCACTGGCACCGCCGCCACAACCTGCCCGTGTACCGACCGCCGAGGGGTCCCGTTTCCGTGAGTCTGCATCCCACTCTCCAGCCCTACGCCGATGCCTGGACCCACTCCATCGAGGCGATATCCGAGCTGGTGCAGCCGCTGGCGGACGCCGACTGGAACCGTCGTACCCCGTGCCCGGGCTGGTCGGTGCGCGACATCGTCTCGCACGTCATCGGCCTGGACTGCGAGATGCTCGGCGACCCGCGCCCCATCCACACGCTGCCGCGCGACCTGTTCCACGTCACCAACGACCACCAGCGGTACATGGAGATACAGGTCGACGTCCGCCGCCACCACACGGCGCCGGAGATGACGGCGGAGCTGGAGTACACCGTCATCCGCCGCAACCGCCAGCTGCGCAACGACTCCCGCGACCCCGGCGCCAAGGTGCGCGGCCCCCTCGGCGCCGAGCTCACCCTGGAGGAGTCGATGCGGCGCCACGCCTTCGACGTCTGGGTGCACGAACAGGACCTGCGCACGGCCCTGGGCCGCCCCGGCAACCTGGACTCCCCGGGCGCGCACATCGCCCGCGACGTCCTGCTGGACGCGCTGCCGCAGGTCGTCGCGGATCGCGCCGAGGCCCCGCGCAGCTCGGCGGTGGTCTTCGACGTGCACGGACCGGTCGAGTTCCTGCGCACGATCCGCGTGGACATCCAGGGCCGCGGCACCCTGGAGACGGCCCCCGCCCTGGGCCCCGCCGCCACCCTCACCCTCGACTGGGAGACCTACGTCCGACTGGCCTGCGGCCGGGTGACGCCGGAAGCGGCGGCGGACCGCGTCAAGACCGAGGGCGACCTGGACCTGGCGGCGGCCATCCTGCGCCACTTCCCGGTGACGCCGTAACCCGGCTGCCGCGCCCTGCGGCACCCCGCGAGCGCCGGGCGGCACGACCCGCCCCCGCCCGGCACCGGCGCTGTGCGCCTACGCGGGAACGTGCACCGTCTCCACCCTGCTCGCGACCAGCCGCTCCCGCTCTCTGCGCGCCGCCCGCCTGCGCAACCGCAGGATCTGCGAGACACCCAGCGCCTGGAGCACGAACACGGCCGAGAACGCCACGGTGTAGTCGTCCCCGGTCGCGTCCAGCAGCACGCCCACCGCGAACAGCGTCGTCATGGAGGCGACGAAACCCCCCATGTTCGTGATCCCCGACGCCGTCCCCTGGCGCTCGGGCGGGTTCGCGGGGCGCGCGAAGTCGAAGCCGATCATCGACGCGGGCCCGCACGCCCCCAGCACCGCGCACAGCACGATCAGCAGCCACATCGGAGCGTGCGCGCCAGGGTACGCCAGCGTCGCCGCCCACAGCAGCGCCGTCGCCCCGACCGTACCCAGCGCCAGCGGCAGCCGCGCCTCGTGGCGCCGGGCGACGATCTGCCCGTACACGAGCCCGATGACCATGTTGGACAGCACGACCAGGGTCAGCAGCTCCCCCGCCGTGGCCCGGCCGAGCCCCTGGTCCTCGACCAGGAACGGCAGCCCCCACAGCAGCAGGAACACCATCGCCGGGAACTGCGTCGTGAAGTGCACCCACAGCCCCAGCCGGGTCCCCGGCTCCCGCCAGGACGCGGCGATCTGCCGGCGCACATACGCCGCCCCCTGGTGCGGCACGGGCTCCGGCTCGTGCCCCTCGGGGTGGTCCTTCAGGAACAGCAGCAGCAGGACGAACACCACGGCACCGGCGACCGCGCTGCCGCCGAACGCCGCGGTCCAGCCGACCCCGTGCAGCAGCCGGGCCAGCACCAGGGTCGAGACGAGGTTGCCCGCCATGCCCACCAGACCGGCGAGCTGCGCGACGAGCGGCCCGCGCCGGGCCGGGAACCAGCGCCCGCCGAGCCGCAGCACGCTGATGAACGTCATGGCGTCCCCGCAGCCCAGCAGCGCGCGCGAGGCGAGGGCCATGCCGTACGACGGCGAGAAGGCGAAGCCGAGCTGTCCGATCGTGAACAGCACGACGCCCAGGCCCAGCACCTTCTTGGTGCCGAGCCGGTCGACCAGCAGGCCGACGGGTATCTGCATGCCCGCGTAGACCAGCAGCTGGAGGATGGAGAAGGTGGACAGCGCCGAGGCGTTCACATGGAAGCGGTCGACGGCGTCGAGACCGGCCACGCCCAGGGACGTACGGAAGATGACGGCGACGAAGTAGACGGCGACGCCGATGGACCACACGGCGACGGCCCGCCGCCCGCCCGGCGGGTCACCCGGCAGGGTGACCCGCGCGGAGGAGGAAGAGGAGGAAGACGAGGAGGAAGACGCGGAGGAGGACGAGGAGCTCATCGGACCTCACCCCGGGCCAGGTTCGAGAACCACCCGACGTGCCGGTGGACGATCCCGACGGCCCCCTCCGCGTCCCCCGCACGCAGCGCGGCGAGGATCTCCTCGTGCTCGGCGAGGGTCTTGGCGATCCGGTCGGGGTGGGAGTGCATGACCGCGACGCCCATCCGCAGCTGCCGGTCCCGGAGCTGGTCGTACAGCCGCGAAAGGATCTCGTTCCCGCCGCTGCGCACGATCTCGGCGTGGAAACAGCGGTCGGTGACGGCGGCCGCGGCCAGGTCGCCGGCGGCGGCCTGGGCCTTCTGCCTCTTGAGCAGTTCCTCCAGCCGCTCGATGAGTCCCGCCGGGGCGGGCACGGCCTTGCGGGCCGCGTGCTCCTCCACCAGCAGCCGGGTCTCGACGACGTCGGCGATCTCCTGGGCGGAGACCGGCAGGACCAGGGCTCCCTTCTTCGGGTAGAGCTTGATCAGCCCCTCCACCTCCAGCCGCAGCAGCGCCTCGCGCACCGGGGTGCGGGAGACCCCGACGGCCTCGGCGAGCTCGCCCTCGGTGAGGAGGGTGCCGCCTTCGTAGCGGCGGTCCAGAACGCCCTGCTTGACGTGGGTGTAGACGCGGTCGGCGGCGGGTGGTTGCTTCACGGGTGCGGACGGGGCGGTTGGCATGCCCACAGGATAGATACATCACGTACGCAATCGGGTGCCGTTTCAGCATCCGGACAGCGTCACCCCTCCCCGGCCAACTTCCCCCCAGTGGGCGCACAACCATCTGTGCTAGGTACGAGTCCACACACGTGCGGCCCCATCCCCTTTCCCCTCAACTCGGCCGCACCCTAGGGGCATTCACACATAATCGGGGTAACTCAGTTGATTACCGCCATCTCCGGCATCAAGGGCAGCCGACTGCGCCGTGCCGTCGTGGTCACCGCCACCACCGGCGCCGTACTGACCACCGGCGCCCTGACCGCGGTCCCGGCCCAGGCCGTCACGACGCCCTCCATCGTGGCCAAGGGCGGCTACGTGATGAACGACGCCAGCGGCAAGGACCTCTACAACAAGGCCGCCGACACCCGGCGTTCCACCGGCTCCACGACCAAGATCATGACCGCCAAGGTCGTGCTCTCGCAGCCGAACCTCAACCTGGACGCCAAGGTCACCATCCAGAAGGCCTACAGCGACTACGTCGTCTCCAAGGGCGCCTCGCAGGCCCACCTCATCGTGGGCGACAAGGTGACCGTGCGTCAGCTGCTCTACGGCCTGATGCTGCCGTCGGGTTGCGACGCCGCCTACGCGCTGGCCGACAAGTTCGGCACCGGCACCACCCGTGACGCGCGCGTGAAGTCCTTCATCGGCAAGATGAACGCCAGCGCCAAGAGCCTCGGACTGAAGAACACCCACTTCGATTCCTTCGACGGCATCGGCAACGGCGCCAACTACTCGACGCCGCGCGACCTGACCAAGCTCGCGAGCAGCGCGATGAAGAGCTCCACGTTCCGCACGATCGTGAAGACGAAGTCGTACACGGCGAAGACCATCACCAAGACGGGCAGCACCCGCACCATGGGCGCCTGGACCAACACCAACACGCTGCTGAGCAGCTACAGCGGCACCATCGGCGTCAAGACCGGCTCCGGCAAGGAGGCCGGCTACTGCCTGGTCTTCGCCGCGACCCGGGCCGGCAAGACGGTCATCGGCACGGTCCTGTCCTCCACGAACGCGTCCACCCGAGCATCGGACGCGACGAAGCTGCTGAACTACGGCTTCTCGAAGGCCTGACGCTCACCCCTCTCTGCCCACGGGCCCGCCGCTGCACAGCGACGGGCCCGTTGCCTGTCCAGCCGCTTTCCGTTGCGTTCACTCGCAATCGTGAACATCATCCTTTGGGCTGGCATATTCGATTTTCTCCGCCCTACGTTCCGCGGCGGAGGTGGTTCACATGAACGAACCCAGCAAGCGGCCCGACCGCACCGAGCGGCACGAGGCCATCGACATCAGCGACTTCGTCTACGCGGCGACCGGAGCCCGCGTACGACGGCTGACCATGCCGGACGGGAGTCACTGGTTCCCGGCGGTGGATGTGTGCAAGGAGCTTGGGCACAGCAACACCCAGAAGGCGCTCTCCGACCACGTGCCGGAGGCTCACCGAGAGATTCTTGAGACCCTAACTGGAGGTTACGGTCTCAGCGTTCCCGCAGGTAGGGAGTGGCGTCGAGACCTGAACGTCATCTCTCTGCAGGGTCTCATCCTCCTCGTCAACGCCTGCACCAAGCCCTCCTGCGCCCCCTTCAAACAGTGGGCCGCGGAAGTGATCGAGACAGTTCAGCGGGAGGGTTCCTACACCCTCGAAGAGGCCGAGGTGCAGCCCACCGAACCGGGCGCCCCCATCGCCTACGCCATGCCCGAACAGGTCGCCGAGGCCATCGTCCGGCTGGAGGCGCACAACCTTCAGGTGGACGAGGAGCTTGCGTCCGCACAGCGTGAATCGCTCGCCGTGCAGAAGGAGATCCTGGCCACCCAGCAGGCCACCCTCGCCATGGGACAGGCCGCCCTCGTCGCGCAGCAGGCCATGGCCCGCGCCATGGAACGCATCGCCGACCGGCTGGACCTCCTGGCCCTGGGCCGCCCCGCACCGCCGAGTGATGTGCCGGAGGCCCACGTCACCACGGCCTCCCTGCTGGCCGACTGGCGGCAGCGCCTGTCGGTCACGGAGGACGTCTGGGCCGTGGCCGTGGTCATCGCGCCCGTTCTCGTCGAGAAGGGCGAGCTGCGCGAGACCCTCGAATCCATCGCGGCCCGCACGGGACTGTCCGTGCGGCGGGTCAATGAATGTCTCCGTCTGCTGCGACAGCACGCCTGCATCCGTTCCCGGGGCGGCGCGGAGGACGGGGCACCGGTGTATGTGCTCAACCAGAACTGAGATCAACCGGCGCTGAGAGGAGGAAGGGCGGTCGCAAGACGAAGTTGCGACCGCCCCGCCTCGTTTCCGACGTTACCCGTCGGAGGCGGTTCTCATGCCCAGGTGATCAGCCGCTTCGGCTGTTCCAGGATCGCCGCCACGTCGGCCAGGACCTTGGAGCCCAGTTCGCCGTCGACCAGGCGGTGGTCGAAGCTGAGGGCCAGGGTGGTGACCTGGCGCGGCTTGACCTTGCCCTTGTGGACCCACGGCTGCAGCTTGATCGCGCCGACCGCGAGGATCGCCGACTCACCGGGGTTGAGGATCGGCGTGCCGGTGTCGACGCCGAAGACGCCGACATTGGTGATCGTCACCGTGCCGCCCTGCATGGCCGCCGGGGACGTCTTGCCCTCGCGGGCCGTCGAGACGAGGTCGGAGAGCGCGTCGGACAGCTCCGGCAGCGTCTTGGCGTGCGCGTCCTTGATGTTCGGGACGATCAGGCCACGCGGGGTGGCCGCCGCGATACCGAGGTTGACGTAGTGCTTGACCACGATCTCCTGGGCCGCCTCGTCCCAGGACGCGTTGATGTCCGGGTTGCGGCGGATGGCGATCAACAGGGCCTTGGCGATCAGCAGGAGGGGGTTCACGCGTCGGCCGGCGAACTCCTTGTCCTGCTTCAGCTCCTCGACCAGCTTCATCGTGCGGGTCACGTCGACCGTCACGAACTCCGTGACATGCGGCGCGGTGAACGCCGAGCCCACCATCGCCGCGGCCGTCGCCTTGCGGACGCCCTTGATCGGGATACGGGTCTCACGGACCGTGTCGTACGACACCGGCGCGGACGGGGCCGCCGACGGGGCCGGCGCGGCGGTCGGCGTCTCCACCACGGGCTCCGTCACCGGCTCGGTGACCTGCTGCGGGGCCGCCGCCGCGTGGACGTCCTCGCGGGTGATGATGCCGTCCGGGCCGGTCGGCACCACCGTGGCGAGGTCGACGCCCAGGTCCTTGGCCAGCTTGCGCACCGGCGGCTTGGCCAGCGGGCGGGGCCGGTCCACGACCTCGGCGTGGCCGTGGCCGTTCAGCTCCGCCTGCACCGCCGCCGCGGCGGGTTCGGGCGCGGCCGACGGCGCCTTGCGCGGGCGGCGCTTGGTGGAGGAGGTCGCCACGCCGTAGCCGACGAGGACGGGCTGGCGGCCCGAGCCGGCCGGTTCGGCCTCCTGCGGTTCCTCGGCCTTCACAGCTTCCTGCTGGGGCTCCGCCGCCGGGGCGCCGCCCGCCACGTCCACCGCGATGATGGCCGTGCCCACGTCGACCGTGGTGCCCTCGGGGAAGTGCAGCGCGCGCACCACACCGTCGTAGGGGATGGGCAGTTCGACGGCCGCCTTGGCGGTCTCGACCTCGCACACCACCTGGCCGTCGGTGACCGTGTCGCCCGGCTGGACGTACCACTTGAGGATCTCGGCCTCGGTGAGCCCCTCGCCCACGTCGGGCATCTTGAACTCGCGTACGGACCCTTCAGTCATCGTCGTCACGACCCTCTCCTCAGTACGCCAGGGCACGGTCGACGGCGTCGAGCACCCGGTCCAGGTCCGGCAGGTACTCCTCCTCCAGGCGGGCCGGCGGGTACGGGGCGTGATAACCGCCCACGCGCAGCACCGGCGCCTCCAGGTGGTAGAAGCAGCGCTCCGTGATCCGGGCGGCGATCTCCGCGCCCGAGCCGAAGAACACCGGCGCCTCGTGGACCACGATCAGGCGGCGGGTCTTCTCCACGGACGCCTGGATGGAGTCGAAGTCCAGCGGGGAGACCGAGCGCAGGTCCAGGACCTCCAGGTTGCGGCCCTCCTCGGCGGCCGCGTCGGCGACCTCCTGGCAGAGCTTCACCATCGGACCGTACGCGGCGAGGGTCAGGTCGGTGCCCGAACGGACCACCTGGGCCTTGTGCAGCGGGCCGGGGATGGCCTCGGTGTTGACCTCGCCCTTGTCCCAGTAACGGCGCTTGGGCTCGAAGAAGATCACCGGGTCGTCGCTCTGGATGGCCTGCTGCATCATCCAGTACGCGTCGGAGGCGTTCGACGGGGAGACGATCTTCAGGCCCGCCACGTGCGCGAAGAGCGCCTCGGGGGACTCGGAGTGGTGCTCGACGGCGCCGATGCCACCGCCGTAGGGGATGCGGACGACGACCGGGAGCTTGACCTTGCCCAGCGAGCGGGCGTGCATCTTGGCCAGCTGGGTGACGATCTGGTCGTAGGCCGGGAAGACGAAGCCGTCGAACTGGATCTCGACGACGGGGCGGTAGCCGCGCAGGGCGAGGCCGATCGCCGTGCCGACGATGCCCGACTCGGCGAGGGGGGTGTCGATGACGCGGCTCTCGCCGAAGTCCTTCTGCAGGCCGTCGGTGACACGGAAGACGCCGCCGAGCTTGCCGACGTCCTCGCCCATGATCAGGACCTTGGGGTCGGCCTCCAGGGCGCGGCGCAGCGACTCGTTGATCGCCTTGGCCAGGGCCATCTTCTCCGCTGCCATGTCAGACCCCCTCTGCGTCCGCGAACGACGCCTGGTAGGCGGCGAACTGGGCGCGCTCCTCGTCGACGAGCGCGTGCCCGTCCGCGTACACGTTCTCGAAGATGGCGAAGTGGTCCGGGTCCTGCATGGCACGGACCGCTTCGCGCACTCGTTTGCCCAACGCCTCGGACTCGGTGTCGAGTTCCGCGAAGAATCCCTCGTCCGCGTGGTTTGAGGCCTCCAGATAGCGGCGAAGGCGCAGGATCGGGTCCTTGGCCTCCCAGGCCAGGCGCTCCTCGTCGCCGCGGTAGCGGCTGGGGTCGTCGGAGGTGGTGTGGGCGCCCATGCGGTAGGTCCACGCCTCGATCAGCGCCGGGCCCTCACCGCGCCGGGCGCGCTCCAGCGCCCACCGGGTGACGGCGAGGGAGGCCAGCACATCGTTGCCGTCGACGCGGACGCCGGGGAAGCCGAAGCCCTGGGCGCGCTGGTAGAGCGGGACGCGGGTCTGCTTCTCGTTGGACTCGGAGATCGCCCACTGGTTGTTCTGGCAGAAGAACACGACCGGCGCGTTGTAGACCGCGGCGAAGTTGAACGCCTCGTTCACGTCGCCCTGGCTGGAGGCGCCGTCGCCGAAGTAGGCGATGACCGCGCTGTCGGCGCCGTCCTTGGCGATGCCCATGGCGTAGCCGGTGGCGTGCAGCGCCTGGGAGCCGATGACGATCGTGTAGAGGTGGAAGTTGTTGCTGTTGGGGTCCCAGCCGCCGTTGTTCACGCCGCGGAACATGCCGAGCAGGTTGGTCGGGTCGACGCCGCGGCACCAGGCGACGCCGTGCTCGCGGTAGGTCGGGAAGACGTAGTCGTCCTCCCGGGTGGCGCGGCCGGAGCCGATCTGGGCGGCCTCCTGGCCGAGCAGCGAGGCCCACAGGCCCAGCTCGCCCTGGCGCTGCAGGGAGGTGGCCTCGGCGTCGAAGCGGCGGGTGAGCACCATGTCGCGGTAGAGGCCGCGCAGCTCTTCCGGGGTGATGCCGGCGACGTAGGCGTCGTACTCGGCGTTCTTGACGCGCTTGCCCTCGGGCGTGAGCAGCTGTACGAGCTCGGGCTCGGTGCTCTTGGCAGCGCGGGTGCTACGGGTGGTGCGCTTGGTACCGGTGGTTCCGGCCGTCTTGCTGCCGGTGGTACCGGACGTGTTGCTGCCGTCGGTCCCGGCCTTGCTTGCGGCGCTGCGTCGCGGCTTGCGCGGGGCAGTGCTCTCCACGGTCACGTGTGCTCCTCCGTCGGTCCGGCCCCCGGGGTTGCCGGTAGGCCAGTGCGGCTCACCTGTATCCGACCACCGGGCACGGGGTGGGTGCCACTCGGCCGGGAACAGGCGTGACAGGTGCCCCGGCGAGCGCCCTGCAGCAATCACGTTACCCAGTGCTCCACATTTCTGTGAAACCCCTCCTGACCTGCGTTTTTACTCGGATTTCCAAGTAGTTTTGATCGGAAATCCGAGTACTTTCGCCGAGCATTCGGGGACGCCGCTGGTCACGGCCGTGCAGGGGGCCGGAACAGGGGGCACGTTATCCCGGCCACCCCGCACACGGGAAGAGCCCGCTGTGACACTGATCGCGTACCCGAAGACTGAAAAGTCACCGTATTCCCCCGCGACGACCACGAGCCGGTCCGGTGGCCGGCCGTGCGGTCGCGCACGCGGCGGGGAAGGCCGCCGGGAAGAAGTGAACGGAATTGCATTTCCCGGCGGCGGCGAGGCCGAACATTCCGGCGCTTTCGCACCGCCGTATCACTTCGGGTACGGGGTGTGATCGGAACCGACTGTCTGTGACAACGCCCAGCTCACCGCCCCGCTGGCTGCCCTAGCATCGGGCGCGTGCCGCGCCCGTGTGTACCACCCCCCGCGCCCCAGGCGCCCCCGTTACGCGCCCTGTTGAGCCGCTACGCGGCCGGTTCCGTGCTGGCCTGTGAACCCGTCGCACAGGGTCTGCTGAACCGCGGCTACCGCCTGTGCACCACCCGTGGGCACTACTTCCTCAAGCACCACTCGGACCCCGACACCGCCGACCCGGCCGCCATCGAGCGCCGGCACCGCGCCACCCAGCGCCTGGCCGACCTCGGCGTCCCCGTGGTCCCGCCGCTGACCGGCCGCGACGGCCGTACCGTCGCCGTGATCGGCGGCCACAGCTACGCCCTGCACCCTTGGATCGACGGCCGCCACCGCCACGGCGGCCAGCTCACCCGCGGCGAGTCCGCGCGCCTGGGCGCCCTCCTGGGCGCCGTGCACGCCTGCCTGGAGCGTGTGATGCCGCCCAAGGGCCGCACCCGCCCGTCCGCGAGCCCTCACCCCGTGGAGAGCGCCGACCCGGCGGCCACGTTCACGCTCATCGACGATCTCCTCGCGCGCGTGCGCCGCCACCGCCCCGCGGACTCCTTCGACGAGCTCGCCCGCCACCGTCTCCTGGAGCGCCGCGCCCTGCTGGAGCGGCACGCCGACCGCCGGCCGCCGCGCGGCGGGCCGGTGGGCTGGGTGCACGGCGACTTCCACCCGTTCAACCTGCTCTACCGGGACGAGGCGCCCGCCGCGATCGTCGACTGGGACCGCCTCGGTGTGCAGCCCCGCGCGGAGGAGGCCGTGCGCGCCGCCGTGATCTTCTTCGTGCAGCCCGCGGGCACGCTCGACCTGCCGAAGGTGCGGGCGTACGCGTGCGCGTACCGGCGTGCCGCCGGCGCCACGCCCGCGGAGCTGGCGGCGGCCGTGCACCGGGTGTGGTGGGAGCGGCTGAACGACTTCTGGATGCTGCGCTGGCACTACGAGCGCGACGACCGGCGGGCGGACCCGCAGTTCCCGGCCGCGTCGGCGCTGGTGGTGTGGTGGACGCGCCGGTACGAGGAGGTGTGCGACGCGTTCACGCGGTGAGGGAGGCCGGTGAGCGGGCCGGCGTGAAACAGCACGCGCGCGTGGCGCCCTGAGAGGGCGTCACGCGCGCGTGACGGGACGTCGGGGAGGTCCGTCAGGGGGTGGTGCCGCCGACGGTGACACCGGTGGTCGTGCCGCTGCCGGACGTCGTCCCACTGCCGGACGTGGTGCCGCTGCCGGACGTCGTGCCCCCGTCGGAGGTGGTCCCGTCGGTCGTGCCGCTGCCGGACGTCGTGCCCCCGTCGGAGGTGGTGCCGTCCGTGGTGCCGCCGTTGTCGGTGCCGCCGTCCGTCGGGTCGGACGTCTGCGTGTCGGTGTCCGTCGGCTCACCCGTCGGCTGACCGGTGTTCGGCTGCGACGGCGTGTACGACGGGGTGTACGAGGGCTGCTGCCACCCGCCGGACCCCGACCCGGTGTCGTCGTCCGTGCCCCCGCCCGAGCTGTCGTCGGTCGCCTCGTCGCTCGGCGACGGGCTGGGGGAGTCCTGCGACTCGGACTGCGACACGCTCGGCGTCGGGCTGGTGTCCGGCTTGCCGCCCGGGGCGTTGGTGCCCTTGACCGCCAGCGCCACGCCCGCCGCGATCGCGATCACCGCGAGCACGGCGAGGATCCACAGCTTGCCGCGGCCGCTGCCCTTGTTGCCGTGCCCCTCGAAGCCGCCGTCGTCCCCGCTGCCGTAGCCGGCGGGCAGGATCGGCTGCGGGATCTGCGCGGTGCCGGCGCCGTGGTCACCGGGGTGCGGCATGACCGTCGTGTGCGCGAAGCCGCCCGCGGGGGTGTGCCGGCCGTCGTGCATCTCCACCGGGCCGGTGTTCCAGGTGCCGGTGTGGCCACCCTGGTCGTACAGCATCTGCAGCGCGTACTGGACGAGCCCGCGCATCTCCTCGGCCGTCTGGAAGCGGTCGTCGGGGTCCTTGGCCAGCGACCGCATCACCAGGCCGTTCAGCTCCGGCGGGCAGCCGTCGGAGACGTCGGACGGCGGCGTGGGGATGTCCTGGACGTGCTGGTAGACCACGGACAGCGGGGTCTCACCGGTGAACGGGGGCCGCAGTGCGAGCAGTTCGTACAGCAGGCAGCCCGTCGCGTACAGGTCGGAGCGGTGGTCGACGGCCTTGCCGAGCGCCTGCTCCGGGGAGAGGTACTGCGGCGTGCCCATCACCATGCCGGTCTGCGTCATCGTCGTCGACGCGCCGTGCAGGGCGCGGGCGATGCCGAAGTCCATCACCTTGACCGCGCCGTTGTTGGTGATGATGACGTTGGCCGGCTTGATGTCGCGGTGCACGATGCCGTGCTGGTGCGAGTAGGCCAGCGCCTCCAGCACCCCGGAGACGATGATCAGGGCCTGCTCCGGCCCGGGCGCCTCGGCGTTGAGCAGCAGATCGCGGATCGTGCGGCCCTCGACCAGCTCCATGACGATGTACGGCACGCTCTGGCCGCCGACGACGTCCTCGCCGGAGTCGTACACGGCGACGATGGCGTGGTGGTTGAGGCCGGCCACCGACTGCGCCTCACGCGTGAAGCGGGCCTTGGACACCGGGTCCTCGGCCAGGTCGGCGCGCAGCAGCTTGACCGCGACGGTGCGCCCCAGCCGTACGTCCTCGGCCGCGAACACCTCGGCCATGCCGCCCCGGCCGAGCCGGTGGGTCAGCCGGTACCTGCCGTCGCCGACAAGCCCGCCGTTACCCCACATCTCCGGCGCATCTGACATACCGCCGCCAGTCGCCTCGGGGTCGGACGGGCCCTGAGCGCGCTGCTGCTGTGCCATCAGTCCTCGCCGTCGTTTCTGCCCGCGGTGCGCGCGGTGTTGTTACGGTCTCCGTCGGCCACGCTACAGCCTCGGCGCAAGCCGCCGGTCCGGGATGCGTGCCGTGGCCGGTACGAGACGGACCGGCCATCAAACCCCGCATCCGTCCGCTCGTGCAAATTCTGTGTACCGGCCGTACGACGCCTGTAACGCTTCCGCGACGCTTCTTTCGCGTACGGTCACGGAACGGGCACCGAACTTGACGTGTCAGTGCCCTGGGGCAGACTTGGCCCGGAATAGCACATTGGATCAACGAACTTCCATGATCGTCGGCGCTGGAAGGGCTGTGGGGGACGCGAGATGAGCCAGGACGGCGCACAGGGCCGCTACATGGGGCAAGCACTCGCGAACGGCCGCTACCAGCTGCGCGATCTGCTCGGCGAGGGCGGCATGGCCTCGGTGCACCTGGCGTACGACGCCGTGCTCGACCGCCAGGTCGCGATCAAGACGCTGCACACCGAACTCGGCCGCGAACAGGCCTTCCGGGAGCGGTTCCGCCGCGAGGCCCAGGCCGTGGCGAAGCTCACGCACACCAACATCGTCTCCGTCTTCGACACCGGCGAGGACGACCTGGACGGCGCGACCATGCCGTACATCGTCATGGAGTACGTCGAGGGCCGCCCGCTCGGCTCGGTGCTCTCCGACGACATCCGGCAGTACGGCGCGATGCCCGCCGACAAGGCGCTGAAGATCACCGCCGATGTGCTCGCCGCGCTGGAGATCAGCCACGAGATGGGGCTGGTCCACCGCGACATCAAGCCGGGCAACGTGATGATGACCAAGCGCGGCGTGGTCAAGGTGATGGACTTCGGCATCGCGCGTGCCATGCAGTCCGGTGTCACCTCGATGACGCAGACCGGCATGGTCGTCGGCACCCCGCAGTACCTGTCGCCCGAGCAGGCCCTGGGCCGCGGCGTGGACGCCCGCTCCGACCTGTACTCGGTCGGCATCATGCTGTTCCAGCTGGTCACCGGGCGGCTGCCGTTCGACGCCGACTCTCCGCTGGCGATCGCGTACGCACATGTGCAGGAGGAGCCGCCGCTCGCCTCCTCGATCAACCGTTCCCTGCCGCCGGCCGTGGACGCGCTGATCTCCCGCGCGCTGAAGAAGAACCCGAACGAGCGGTTCCCGACGGCCGAGTCGATGCGCGACGAGTGCCTGCGGGTGGCGGCGTCCTTCCAGCCGGCCGCGCCGAGCATCGTGCCGGGCACGCAGGCGCCGAGCGGCGCGGGCGTCGGCTCCGCGGTGTTCCCGCCGCTCGACCAGACCGGCCCGGGCCCGCAGGGCAGCGTCCAGACGCCGTACCAGCCGGCTCCGAGCCCGACCCCGGCCCCGAACCCGTACGGCACCCCGCCCCCGGCGACGCCCGCCCCGGCCTACGGCTACCCGCAGCAGAGCGGCTATCAGACGCCGTACGCCGGGCAGCCGCAGTCCGCGTCGACGCCGCCGCCGTACAACATCACGCCGCAGACCACGACCCCGTCGAGCGGGGGCGGCGGCAAGAGCAACAAGCCGGTGATCATCGGGTCGATCGTCGTCGCCGTGCTCGCCGTCGGCGGCCTCCTCGTCGCCCTGCTGGCCAACGGCGGCGGCGAGGGCAACGAGGGCCAGGGCGGCGAGACCACCACCCCCTCGGCATCGGCGTCGGCGTCCAAGGCGGCCGGCTACCGCGGCCCGGACCTCACGCGCACCGTCGAGAAGGACGAGTGCACGGAACCGCAGAAGTCCTGGAACGACGAGACCAAGATCCAGCTGCCGGACTTCCGCTACAAGAACATCGACTCGGTGAAGGCCTGCACCCAGGCCGCCGGCTGGAAGGTCGACATCAAGAAGGTCGACGAGAACACCTACGGCGACGGCTCGGTCCTGCTGCAGTTCCCCGCACCGGGCACGGACATCGACCCCAAGGACGTCGAGATCCAGCTGAACGTCTCCACGGGCAACCCGGCGTCCTGATCCGGCGGGCGCGGGAAGCCAGGCCGGCGCGCGCGGGAAGACAAGCAGGAACACAAAAAAGGGGCCGGGCGCGTGACGCCCGGCCTCTTTCCTTCCGCGGTGGCCCTACAGGTACGGCCCGCCCGAGCGGCCGCCCGCGCGCACGTCCTCCTGGCCGTCGTGCATCGCGCCCGGCGGGAGGGCGCGGCGCATCTGCTCCAACTGGGCCCGCGCGGCCATCTGCTGGGCGAACAGCGTCGTCTGGATCCCGTGGAAGAGACCCTCCAGCCAGCCGACCAACTGCGCCTGCGCGATGCGCAGTTCCGCGTCGGAGGGGGTCACGTCGTCCGTGAACGGCAGGGAGAGCCGCTCCAGTTCCTCGACGAGCTCCGGAGCCAGGCCGTCCTCCAGCTCCTTCACCGAGCTGTGGTGGATCTCCTTCAGCCGGACCCGGCTCGCCTCGTCCAGAGGAGCCGCGCGCACCTCCTCCAGCAGCTGCTTGATCATGCTGCCGATCCGCATGACCTTCGCCGGCTGCTCGACCTGCTCGGTCACCGGGATCTCGCGGGGCTCGTCGTCTGAGTCGACGCCGCCGAGCGCCATGCCGTCCTGACCCACGACCAGGATCTTCTGGGCGTTCTCCGGCGACCTATCGTTCCTCGGCATCTCCATACCGTCATTCTCTCGCACCCCTGTACCTCACCACGGTGGTGCCCCTCACACGCCTTGATCCACCGTTTCCGCCCGACGGGGCAATCCGGAATGCCGGGTTTGTTGGGCCGTGCCAGTCTTATTCCATCGATCTTGGCGGCCTCTCTCCGGGAGGGGGTCACCGACGTGACTCCGCACGCGGCTCCATATGTGACTCCATACCCGACTCGGCGCACGTCCGCGTGGCGCCGTACGGCGCACGCGGCGGGGGTGTGCGGGGTGCTCGCGGGGGTCGCGGCGGGCGCGCTGGCCGGCGGGGCGGCCGTGCCGGCCTCCGCGGCCCTGCTGTCCGCCGAGGCCAGGCCGTCCGCGGCGGCCCCGGCAGCGTCCCAAGGCTGGTCCGCGCCCGCGCCGTCCGGAGCCGCGGCGACGCCCGGCACCGCCGGCGACTCGAACGACTCAAGCGATTCGGACGGTTCCGGCGGTGCCGGGGGTTTCGGGGGTGCCGGTGACTCCGGGGGCCGGGACGACTCCGAGGGCCACGCAGACTCCGACGGCTCGGAAGACACGGGCGGCTCGGGCGGCTCGGACGGTGCCGGGGACTCGGACGGCGCCGGGGGCTCGGACAGTTCTGGAGGCTCCGTTGCCCGTCCCTCCCACCACGCGCACTCCCCCTCCCCGTCGCATGACGCGACCCGGGCGCCCACCAAGCGGCCCTCGCACTCCTCCCCCGCGCCCTTCTCCGCGCGGCCCGGCCCTTCCGCGTCCGCGGACCCGTCGCCCTCCGCCGAGGAATCGCGGCGGGCCGGCAGCCGGGCCGGTGAGGGCCGTCAGCGGCCGGGGCGCGCGGACGAGCCGCTGTGGGACGGCGACGAGGACGAGGGGACGGGAGAGGAAGAGGACGCCGAGCAGGGCCTGGACGACGGGGTCACCGCCGCACCGGAGACCGCGCAGGGGGCCCGGCTCGCTCCGTCGGCGTCCGCACGGCAGTCGGCTCTGCGGGAGCAGACGGCCGACCCGGTGCTGCGGATTCTGCCGCTGGGCAGCGGCCTGGTCCTCATCGGACTGGGGCTGGCGCTCGGTCTGCTCGCGCTGAAGCTCCGCCGTGATCCGAGGCTGTTCCGTCCCGGGGCCGGAGGCCGCTAGATCCTGCCGCTCAGCCCCTTGTGGTGACACCACGGGCGAGTAATGTGAATTACATGATTACAACGGATCAGCATGAGCGATTGCGCGGCTGGTTCGCCGGCCGGCTGCCGGACGGCCTCTTCGAGAGGCTGGTGGACGTGACGGTGGACCGTGAGGAGATCACCGTCATCGGTGAGATCGCGGAACCCCGGCTGCCCGAGGACGCCTCGGCCGTCGAGCGGGAGGCCGCGGTGCAGGGCCGGGTGCAGGAGTTCCGGGAGCGGACCCGTGAGGAGCGCATCGGCGTGGCCCGCGAGGCCGAGCACCGGTTCCGCAAGAAGGTGTCGTGGGGCGTCGAGTGCGGCGGCGAGCGGGTGTTGTTCACCCACATCGCGGCCCCGGTGATGACCCGGCTGCGGCAGCCCGAGCGGCAGGTGCTCGACACCCTGGTGGCGGGCGGCGTGGCCCGCAGCCGCAGCGACGCGCTCGCCTGGTGCGTACGGCTGGTACGGCGGCACGCCGACGACTGGCTGACCGAACTGCGCGACTCCCTGGAGCAGGTCCAGCGCGTCCGCGCCCAGGGCCCCGACGCGGAGCCCGCACAGGCTCCCGACGCCGAGCCCGCGCAAGGGCCCGACGCCGAGCCCGCGAAGGGGCCCGGCGACGGGAGCGATTCCTAGGCGGCCCTTCCGGTCACGGCGTGACCAGCAGCACCTTCCCGATGTGCCCGCTGTCCTCGACGACCCGGTGCGCGGCGGCCGCGTCGCTCATGGGCAGTTCGCGGTCGACGACGGGACGCACATGCCCGGCGTCCAGCAGCGGCCACACGTGCTCGCGTACGGCGGCGACGATGGCCGCCTTCTCGCCCAGCGGCCGCGCCCGCAGCGAGGTCGCGCTGATCGCACCGCGCTTGCCGAGCAGGGCGCCGATGTTCAGCTCGCCCTTGACGCCACCCTGCATGCCGATGATCGCCAGCCGGCCGTTGACGGCGAGCGCGCGGACATTGCGGTCGAGGTACTTGGCGCCCATGTTGTCGAGGATGACGTCCGCGCCGGCGCCGTCGGTGGCCCGCCGGATCTCCTCGACGAAGTCCTGCTCCCGGTAGTTGATCAGGATGTCCGCGCCCAGCTCGGCGCAGTACTCCAGCTTCTCCTTGGTGCCCGCGGTGACCGCGACCTTCGCGCCGACCGCCTTGGCCAGTTGGATCGCCATCGTGCCGATGCCGCTGGAGCCGCCGTGCACGAGCAGGGTCTCGCCGGGACGCAGGTGCGCCACCATGAAGACGTTGGACCACACCGTGCAGACGACCTCCGGCAGGGCGGCGGCCTGCTTCAGCTCCACGCCCTGCGGCAACGGCAGCAACTGCCCGGCCGGCACGGCGACCTTCTCCGCGTACCCGCCGCCCGACAGCAGCGCGCACACCTCGTCGCCGACGCTCCAGCCGGACACACCGGGGCCGAGCGCGGCGATCCGGCCGGCGCACTCCAGACCGGGGTACGGCGACGCGCCGGGCGGCGGGTCGTAGAAGCCCTGCCGCTGCAGGATGTCGGCGCGGTTGACGGCGCTGGCCGCCACCTCGACCAGGACCTCGCCCTCGCCCGGCACCGGGTCCGGGACCTCGTTCCACACCAGTGCCTCGGGACCACCAGGTTCGGGAATCGTGATCGCATGCATGAGGGCGACGCTACTCCTGCGTCCTGACGCACGCGGGAGACGCTCCTCACCGCGTGGGGTCGTCCTGCGGCTCCGGCACCCGCACGATCGTGATGACCCGGTCCGTCAACTGCAGCACGCCCACGGACGGATCGTCGTAGCCGAGCACCCGGTGCCCGCGTACGACGCTCACCACCAGGTCCTGCGTCTCGCGCGGGCTGCGGCCCGCCTCGGCCCTGGTGACCGGCCGCTCCACCAGGTCCAGCCCGCTGCCCTGCTGGATTAGGTCCTCCATGACCAGTCCCGCCGAGGGGCTGAGCACGGACAGCCCGAGCAGCCGGCCCGCCGCGCCCGCGCTGGTGATGACCTCGTCGGCGCCCGACTGCTTCAGCAGCGGCGCGTTCTCCTCCTCCCGCACCGCGGCCACGATCGTCGCCTCCGGGTTGAGCTGGCGGGCCGTCAGCGCCACCAGGACGGCCGTGTCGTCGCGCTGGGTGGCGATGATGATCCGCCCGGCCCGCTGCACTTCCGCCCGGCGCAGCACATCGCTACGGGTGCCGTCGCCGACCACGCCGGTGTAGCCCTCGGCGGTGGCGGCGTCGACCACCTTCGCCGACGGGTCGATCACGACGACCCGGTCCTTCTTCAGCCCTGTGGCGCACACGGTCCGGATGGCGGACCGCCCCTTGGTGCCGAAGCCGACGACAACGGTGTGGTCGCGCACGGTGGGCCTCCCGGCTCATGTCGGATCCCGGCGGATCCGGCTCGTGTCTCGTGTTGGGCCTGACGGGCGGGATCCCGTCCGCAACCATGGTGCCGTCCGAACGGATCACCGAGGCAGGGGGCACACGATGAAGGCCGAGCACCAGCAGAGGCGGGACACGGGCAAGCCGTCCCTGCTGCGGTCCGTCTGGTACCGCACGCGCACCGAGGCACGCGACGACGCCGAGGCCGGCCGGACCATCACCATGCCGACCCAGACCGCCCTGCCCCCGCTGCAGCAGGTGCTGCGCCGCCTCGCCATGGCCCTGCTGGTCCTGCTCGTCACCACCCTGATCGTCTACGCCGACCACGACGGCTACCGCGACGGCTCGGACAACTCCGTGAGCCTGCTGGACGCGGCCTACTACGCCACCGTCACCCTCTCCACCACCGGCTACGGCGACATCACCCCGGTCAGCGACACCGCCCGGTTGGTGAACATCCTGGTCATCACGCCCCTGCGCGTGCTGTTCCTGATCATCCTGGTCGGCACCACCCTGGAGGTCCTCACCGAGCGCACCCGCCAGCAGGTCCGCATCCACCGCTGGCGTGCCCGCACCCGCGACCACGTGGTGGTCATCGGATACGGCACGAAGGGCCGCCACGCCGTGCGGACACTCGTCGGGCAGGGCATCGCCAGGCACCGGATCGTCGTGGTGGACGCCCAGCGCAAGGCGGCGAACGCGGCCGCGGACGACGGGCTGGTCTCGGTCACCGGTGACGCCACCCGGTCCGAGACGCTGCTGAAGGCCGAGGTGCAGCGGGCCGGACGGATCATCGTCGCCCCGCAGCGCGACGACACCGCGACCCTCGTGACGCTCACCGCCCGCCAGCTCAACCGGCGCGCGACGATCGTCGCGGCGGTACGGGAGGACGAGAACGCGCCGCTGCTCAAGCAGTCCGGTGCCGACACGGTGATCACCACGTCCAGTTCCGCCGGGCGCCTGCTCGGGGTGTCCATGGTGAGTCCGTCCGTGGCCCGGACGCTGGAGGATCTGATGACCCTGGGCAGCGGCCTGGACCTCGTGGAGCGGCCGGTGACGGCGGAGGAGACCGGGAAGGCGACGAGGGCCTGCCCCGATGTCGTGGTGGCCGTCGTGCGCGGCAAGCAGCTGCTGGACTACACCGACCCCCGGCTGACCGAACTGCAGGCCGGGGACCGGGTGATCACAGTGACCCGAGCGGTGCCGGTCCCGGAGGAGGACTGAGACGGCTCGGGCCTTGGGCCATGTTTCACGTGAAACGGGCCAGTCTCCGAAACGGGCCGGATGGGCGATGTTTCACGTGAAACAGACACCGATCCCCGCCGTCGCCCACGGCAGGTCCAGCATCTCCGTCTCCTGCCCCTGATCGGCTCCGCCCGGCGGGACGACGGCGAGGGCATCGGCCGCCGCGATGCCGCGCAGCATCGCCGGGCCGTTGTAGTGCAGCGGCACGGCCTGATCGCCCCGCAGCACGACGGGCACGAGCCGTGTGTCGTTCGGATGTCCCTGCACCTGGTCCCGCAGCGGCAGCGTGTACCGCTCGGGGACCGGGTGGGCCGCGAGCGCCCGCAGCAGCGGCTCGGCGAGCGTGAGCAGGCCTGACACGGCGGCCAGCGGGTTGCCGGGCAGTCCGACGAGGTACCGCCCGTCCGTGAGTCGGGCGAGCAGCATCGGGTGCCCGGGGCGCACCCTGACACCGTCCACCAGCAGCTCGGCGTCGATCCGGCGCAGCGTGGGGTGGACATGGTCGACGGGTCCGGCGGCGGTTCCGCCGGTGGTGACGATCAGGTCGGCCTCGGACGTCGTGACGGCCGTGTACAGCGCCTCGGCGTCGTCGCCGAGCCGGCGCACCGAGGTGACCTCGGCGCCCAGTGCGCGCAGCCACGGCGGCAGCAGCGGGCCGAGGGCGTCCCGGATCAGACCGTCGTGCGGCAGCCCTTCGGTGAGCAGTTCGTCCCCGAGGACGAGGAGTTCGGCGCGCGGCCGGCGTACGGCGGTGAGGGCGTCGTATCCGGCGGCGGCGGCCAGGCCGAGCACCGCCGGAGTGACGAGGGCGCCGGCCGGGAGCAGCTGGTCCCCGCTGCGGCACTCCTGGCCCCGTGGGCGGATGTCCTGGCCGGGGATGATCTCCCGGGTGGCGTGCAGCCGGTCCTTGTCGTCGGTGCGGCCGTGTTCGCTGCGCAGCACGGCCGTGGTGTCCGCGGGCACACGGGCGCCGGTGGCGATGCGCACGGCCTCGCCGTCGGCGAGGGGTGCGGGTTCGGCGTGCCCGGCGAGCGCTCCGGTCGCGCGCACGTCCCACGGGCCCGGTCCGGCGACGGCCCAGCCGTCCATCGCGGAGGTGTCGAAGGAGGGCAGGTCGGTCAGGGCGGTGAGCGGGGCGGCCAGGGCCAGGCCGAGAGCGTCGGCCAGGGGGACGGAGACCGTGCGGTCACGCGTGTCACGTAGCCGTCCGGCACGGGCGGCGACGGCCCGGGCCTCGGGCCAGGGGGTGGCCCTGTGGCGGGCGTGCGGGTCGGGGCGGCCGTGCCGGCCGGGCGGCTCGGTCCGGGAGGCGGGAGCGGGCACCTGGTCGCCGCGCTCTCCCCGGCCGGTCCCGGGGGAGTCCGTACCGGCCGGTTCCTTCACCAGGGCGAGCGCCTCCTCGACGTCGAGGTCGTCGGCGTCCCGCTCGTTCCGGACACCACGGGCGGTCATCCGGCGTCCGGGCGGGTGTCGGGCGTGGCGTCGGGGGCCACGTCGGGCTTGTCGTCGCCTTCGCCGGCCCAGCGCTGGGCCAGGGCGGCGGCCTTGCGGGCGGCGTCGGCGACGGCCTCCGGGCCGCCTCCGGCACGGGCGGCGGCGTAGCCGACGAGGAAGGTGGTCAGCGGGGCGGCGGGCCGGGCGACGCCGTGCGCGGCGTCACGGGCGAGGTCGAGCAGGACGCCGGTGTCGACGTCGAGGTCGATGCCCAGCTCGTCCTTGACCGTGGAGATCCATTCATCCAACACGTGCCCATGCTCCCTGATGCGTGCTCTGGCGGTGGCGATGTCGTCCCAGGTGTCGCAGTCGAAGGACGCGACCGGGTCGGTGATGCGAGTGAGGTCGAGGCGGGCGGTGAGCCGCCGCAGGGGCAGGCCGGTGAGGGCGCCGTGCTCGGTGTGGAGGCGCGTGAGGGCGCCGCGCAGGCGGTCGGCGCGGTAGGCGGCGACGAGGGGCTGGTCACGGCCGTCGGGGTCGGTGAGCAGCACGCCGTCGGCCGGGGTGTCGCGCAGCGCGGCCAGCAGGCGGGTCACGGTGTGCCGGTCGAGGAAGGGCAGGTCGGCGGAGAGCAGCAGCACCCGGTCGGCGGCGGTGTGCCGCAGTCCGGCGCCGAGTGCGGCGAGCGGTCCGCCGCCGGGTGGTTCCTCCCGTGCCCAGGTGACGGGCCGGGAGGTGGGCCGGGGGTCGGCGACCACGACGGTGGTGCCTGCGCCGGCGCAGGCCGCCAGGACCCGGTCGAGGAGGGCGCGGGCGCCCACGCGTACCCCGGGTTTGTCCGCGCCGCCGAGCCGGCGGGCGGCACCCCCGGCCAGGACGACGGCGTCGTAGGCGCTGCCGTCGCCGGGGTCGGGGGACTCGTAGGCGGTCACCCCCCGAGTATGCGCGCCCCCGCGATCACAGGGAACGCGGGAGCGCCGCGGCGCTCACGGCGCGCGCCGGGTGCCACCCCTCGGCGGGGACGCCCGGCGCCCCCACCGGGAAGGCCGGCCCGCCGCCTCACAGGGTGCGCAGCAGTACCGCCGGCTGTTCCACGCAGTCGGCGACGTAGCGCAGGAAGCCGCCCGCCGTGCCGCCGTCGCACACCCGGTGGTCGAAGGTGAGCGAGAGCTGGACGACCTGGCGGACGGCCAGTTCGCCCTCGTGCACCCACGGCTTGGGCACGATGCGGCCGACGCCGAGCATGGCCGCCTCGGGGTGGTTGATGATCGGTGTGGAGCCGTCGACGCCGAACACCCCGTAGTTGTTCAACGTGAAGGTCCCGCCGGTCAGTTCGGCCGGTGTCAGCGTCCCGGTCCGGGCGGCGTCCGTCAGCCGGGCGAACTCCGCGGTCAGCGACTCGGCGTCGCGGGTGTGGGCGTCGCGGACGACGGGCACGACCAGTCCGCGCTCGGTCTGCGCGGCGAACCCGAGGTGCACCTGGTCGAGCTGGACGACCTCCCTGGCCTCCATGTCGACGGTGGAGTTCAGCTCGGGGAAACGGGCCAGGGCGGCCGTGCAGATGCGGGCCAGCAGGGCGATCAGGGAGATCTTCGGTCCGCCGGCGGCGTTCATGGCGGCGCGGGCGCGCATCAGCTCGGTCGCGTCGGCGTCCACCCAGCAGGTCGCGTCGGGGATCTCCCGGCGGCTGCGGGACAGCTTGTCGGCGACGGCCCCGCGCACGCCCTTGAGGGGGGTGCGGATGCCGCCGACGGGAGAGGAGGGGACGCGGGGCGCGGCGGACGTGGCAGGGGCCGTGGGGCGTGCGTGCGGCGCCGTGGCCGGCTGTGCGGTGCGGGTCTGTGCGGCGCGCAGTGCGCCTTCGACGTCGGCGCGCAGGATCAGCCCGTCGGGGCCGGAGCCGTGCAGCTCCCGCAGGTCCAGGCCGTTCTCCCGGGCGAGCCGGCGCACCAGCGGGGAGATGACCGGCACGGGGCCCTCGCCGGGGCCCGCCGCGCGCGAGGTGTCGGGCTGCACCACGCCGGGTTCCCGGAATCCGGCCATGCCCGGCTCGACCCGGGCCGCGCCGGACGCCCGGTCCGCGGCGCCCGGCGTCCCCCGGCCCGGCGCGGACGTGCCGCCCCGCCCGGTGAGCCCGCTCGGCCGGACCCGGCGGCGGCGTGCCGGAGGCGCTCCGGTGCCGTAGCCGACGAGGACGTTCCCCGACCCCTCCGCGGTGCCCGCGCCGGCCGGGGAGCCCTCGGCCGTGCCCTGCCCGGAGAATCCGGCGGCCGCGTGGCCGGGCCCGCCGCCGGAGGCCGGCGCACCGACCGCCACGGTCAGCAGCGGCGCCCCGACGGGCAGCTCCTGGCCCTCCTCGCCGAAGCGGGCGGTGACCACACCGCCGTAGGGGCAGGGCACCTCGACCATCGCCTTGGCCGTCTCGACCTCGACGACGGGCTGGTCGACGGCGACGACGTCGCCGACCTGGACCAGCCAGCGCACGATCTCCGCCTCGGTGAGCCCCTCCCCGAGGTCGGGAAGCTTGAACTCCAGCACCTGTGCCATCAGCCCTCGGCCTCCCACTGCAGACGCGCCACGGCGTCCAGGATCCGGTCGACGCCGGGAAGGTGGTGCCGCTCCAGCATGGGCGGCGGGTAGGGGATGTCGAAACCGGCCACGCGCAGCACCGGCGCCTCCAGGTGGTGGAAGCAGCGCTCGGTGATCCGGGCCGCGATCTCGCCGCCGGGGCCGCCGAACGAGCCGGACTCGTGCACCACGACCGCGCGCCCGGTGCGCCGCACCGACGCGCAGACCGTCTCGTCGTCGAACGGCACCAGCGAGCGCAGGTCGACCACCTCCAGGTCCCAGCCCTCGGCGCGGGCGGCCTCGGCGGCCTCCAGGCAGACGGGGACCGACGGGCCGTAGGTGATCAGCGTGGCGCTGCGGCCGGTGCGGCGCACCACCGCACGGCCGATCGGCTCCACGGGCGTCGGCTCCTCGGGGTTCCAGGAGTCCTTCGACCAGTACAGCCGCTTGGGTTCGAGGAAGACGACCGGGTCGTCGGAGGCGATGGCCGCGCGCAGCAGCCCGTAGGCGTCGGCGACGGTGGCGGGCGTGACGACATGGAGCCCCGGAGTCGCCATGTAGTACGCCTCGGAGGAGTCGCTGTGGTGCTCCACGCCGCCGATGCCGCCGCCGTAGGGCACGCGGATGGTGATCGGCAGGGGCATCCTGCCGCGGGTGCGGTTGCGCATGCGGGCGACATGGCTGATCAGCTGCTCGAACGCCGGGTAGGCGAAGGCGTCGAACTGCATCTCGACGACCGGGCGCAGGCCGTACATGGCCATGCCGACGGCGGTGCCGAGGATGCCGGCCTCGGCGAGCGGGGTGTCGGTGCAGCGGTCCTCGCCGAACTCCTTGGCCAGGCCGTCGGTGATGCGGAAGACTCCGCCGAGGGTGCCGACGTCCTCGCCCATGACGTGCACGTCGGGGTCGGCCGCCAGCGCGTCACGCAACGCGCGCGTGAGGGCCTGCGCCATGGTGGCGGGCTTGACGGCGACGGTCGTCATCAGTGCGTCCCTTCCTGGCCAAAGCCCTGCTCGGCGGCCAGCTCGGCTTCCAACAGCGCCTGCTGTTCGCGCAGTTGCGGCGTGGGCTCGGCGAAGACGTGGGCGAACAGGTCGGCCGGGTCGAGCCGCGGGTCGCGGTTCATGCGCTCGCGCAGGTCGGCGGCGAGTGCCTCGGCGTCCTGGCGGGCCGCCTCGATGCCGGCGTCGTCGATCAGGCCGCGCTCGGTCAGCTCGTGCTCCAGCAGCTGGATCGGGTCGTGCGCGCGCCAGGCCTCGACCTCGCCCTCGCCGCGGTAGCGGGTGGCGTCGTCGGCGTTGGTGTGGGCGTCGACGCGGTAGGTGATCGCCTCGACGAGGGTGGGGCCGCCGCCCGTGCGGGCACGCTGGACCGCCTCGCTGAGGACCTCGTGCACGGCGGCCGCGTCGTTGCCGTCGACGAGGCGGCCGGGCATGCCGTAGCCGACGGCCTTGTGTGCCAGGGAGGGCGCGGCGGTCTGCTTGGCGAGCGGGACGGAGATGGCGAAGCCGTTGTTCTGCACCAGGAAGACGACCGGGGCCTGCCAGACGGCGGCGAAGTTCAGCGCCTCGTGGAAGTCGCCCTCGCTGGTGCCGCCGTCGCCGACCAGGGCGAGGGCGACCACGTCGTCGCCCTTGAGGCGGGCGGCGTGCGCGAGGCCGACGGCGTGCGGGAGCTGGGTGGCCAGCGGGGTGCACAGGGGGGCGACGCGGTGCTCGTGGGGGTCGTAGCCGGTGTGCCAGTCGCCGCGCAGCAGGGTCAGCGCCTCGACCGGGTCGACGCCGCGGGCGACGGCGGCGAGGGTGTCGCGGTAGCTGGGGAAGAGCCAGTCCTGTTCCTGCAGCACGAGCGCGGCGGCGACCTCGCACGCCTCCTGCCCGGTGCTGGAGGGGTAGACGGCGAGCCGGCCCTGCTTGGTGAGGGCGGTGGCCTGGGCGTTGTAGCGGCGGCCGCGCACCAGGTGCGCGTACAGGCGGCGCAGCAGGTCGGGGTCGGCCTTGGCGGCGGCCTCGGTGCCGAGGACCCGGTAGGGCTCGGTGTCGGGCAGCAGCGGCGCGGGGTCCGTGCGGGGCTGCCAGGCGGGCGGCGGCGAGGGCTTGTACGCGCCTCGCTGCTCCATGACCGTCATGACGGCACCTCCTCGTGGGAGCGGCTGTAGGCGCAGCCTCAGTGATGCGCCTCACCTACCGATTGTTCGGTCGTCGGCACATTTTGGCTACGGGTGCCCTCAGGCTGTGGACAAACGGTTCTGCACAGCCTGAGATGAAGCCAGTACGTCCATGGTAGGAAGGTGGGGGGACATGGCATCTGAACAAATGGCCGATCCCGCGGACTCCGCGGCGACCCCGCCGCCCGTGGCGGGCCCGGCCGGCGGCGCCGCCCCGCCGCCCGCGCGGCCGCTGGACGCCATCGACCACGACATCCTCAAGATGCTCCAGGCCGACGGCCGCGCCTCGATACGGTCGGTCGCCGAGCGCGTCCATGTCTCGCGCGCCAACGCCTACGCCCGCATCAACCGCCTCGTCGAGGACGGCGTCATCCGCGGTTTCGGCGCCCGGGTCGACCACGAACGGGCCGGGCAGGGCACCTCGGCGTACATCACGCTGAAGATCGTGCAGAACTCCTGGCGGACGGTGCGCGAGCAGTTGCGCAGGCTGCCCGGCGCCTCCCACATCGCCCTGGTGGGCGGCGACTTCGACGTCCTGCTGCTCGTGCACACCCCCGACAACCGGGCGCTGCGGGAGCTGGTGCTCACCCGGCTGCAGGCGATCCCCGAGGTGCTCAGCACGCGCACGCTGCTGGTGTTCGAGGAGGAGGACCTGGAGCCGCAGGGCTGAGTGCGCCTGCCGGGCCGTCAGAACCCGGCCACAGGAGAGCAGAAGCGGGCCGGCCGACCACTGGAACACTCCCCCGAAGGCGCCGAGGGGGGCATGCACCACCGCCGGGGCGGGGGCGTGAGTTCGCCTGCTCACGCCCGCACGCGCGCGTACTCAGGGCCCTCGGCGGTCAGTCCGCCTTCCGCAGCCCCCCGAAGACCAGGAGCACCACCGCGTCGGCGACCTCCCGCTCGCCCATGCCGCGGCCGTCGGGCCGGTACCACTCCACGATGGAGTTGATCATCCCGAAGACCAGCCGGGTCGCGAGCCGCACCTCCACGTCGCCGCGCACGTCCCCGTCGGCGGCCGCCGCCTTGAGCAGCTCGGCCACCCGGTGGTCGAACTCCCGGCGCCGCTCCAGCGCCCACCGCTCGGTCCCGGTGTTCCCGCGCACCCGCAGCAGCAGCGTCACGTACGGCAGTTCGGCTATGAGCACCTCGACCATGCGCCGCACGACGTACTCCAGCCGGTCCGCGGAGCGCCCCACGCGCGCGTGCTCCTCGTCGAGGATCGCGAACAGCCCGTCCAGCGCCCGGCTCACCGCCCGCCGCAGCAGTTCCTCCTTGCCGGCGACGTGGTGGTAGATCGACGACTTGGAGATGCCGGCCGCTTTGGACAGGTGCTCCATGGAGGTGCCGTCGTAACCGCGCTCGTTGAAGACGCGCACGGCCACGGACAGCAGCGTCTGAGGGGTGTACGTGTCGCGCTTGGCGGTGGTCATGGCGTGCCCTCCCGCGAGTCGGCGGCGTGCGCGTGGCGGTACAGCGCGAGCGAGGGCGCGTGACGTCCCGACGGCTCGCGCAGGTTCAGCTCCTCCAGCAGGTCGTGCACCCAGGCGGGGCCCAGCAGGCGGCTCCACTCGAAGGGACCGAGGGGGTAGTTGACGCCCAGCCGCATGGCGGTGTCGATGTCCTCCTCGGTGGCCACGCCCTTGGCGACGGCGTCGTGCGCGAGGTCGACGATCCGGGCGACCGTACGGGCGACGATCATGCCGGGGACGTCGCCGATGACGCTGACCTTCTTGCCGAGCGCCTGGAAGAGGCCGATGGCCTCGCTCAGGGTCTGGGCGGGGGTGTCCTGGGAGGCGGACAGGGCGATGCGGCCGGCCCTGCGGTAGTCCAGGGCGAGGTCGAAGTAGACGACGTCGCTGAACTCCACGGAGGTCTGGCCGTCGGCCAGGACGAGCTGTCCGCCGCTGGGCAGCACCAGGCGGGTGCCGTTGTCCTCGTCCTCCTCGCGCACCGGGATGCCCGCCTCCCGGATCAGCGCGAGCAGCTCGCGTGCCGGGCCCAGGTCGCCCTCGGCGACGACGTGGGCGGGAGCCTTGTGCGGCTCGGCGGTGTGCGGTTCGGGCCGCTCGGCGCCCTCCCGGTAGTCGTACCAGCCCTGGCCGCTCTTGCGGCCCAGCCGGCCGGACTCGACCAGGCGCCGCTGGGCGAGGGACGGGGTGAAGCGCACGTCCTGGAAGAAGGACTGCCACACCGAGTGGGTGACCGACTCGTTGACGTCCTGCCCGATCAGGTCGGTCAGTTCGAAGGCGCCCATCTTGAAGCCGCCCGACTCGCGCAGCACGGCGTCGATGGTGGCCGGGTCCGCGCCCTGGGCCTCCAGGACGGCGAACGCCTCGGCGTAGAACGGCCGCGCGATGCGGTTGACGATGAAGCCGGGGGTGTCCGCGCAGGCCACCGGCGTCTTGCCCCAGGCGCGGGCGGTCTCGTACGCGCGCGTGGCCGAGGTGACGTCGGTGGCGTACCCGGAGACCACCTCGACCAGCGGCAGCAGCGGCGCCGGGTTGAAGAAGTGCAGGCCGACGAAGCGGCCGGGCCGGCGCAGGGCGCCGCCGATCGCGGTGACGGAGAGCGAGGAAGTGTTGGTGGCGAGCAGGCAGTCCTCGCCGACGATGTCCTCCAGCCGGCCGAACAGCTCCTGTTTGACGTCCAGCCGCTCCAGGACCGCCTCGACGACGAGCGCGCAGTCGGCGAGGTCGTCGAGGGTGTCGGCGGGCATGAGCCGGGCGCGGGCCGCGTCGCGGGCGGCGGCGGTGAGCCGGTCCTTCTCGACGAGCCGGTCGAGGCGGGCGCCGATCGCTTCGGCCGCTTCACGGGCGCGTCCGGGCGCGGCGTCGTACAGCCGCACCGGATGGCCGGCGACCAGCGCGACCTGGGCGATGCCCTGGCCCATGGTGCCGGTGCCGACGACGGCCACGGGGCTGCTGAGGTCGAGTGCTGTCATGTGCGCGATCCTCCCGCACGGGGTTTTCCACAGATGCGGCAGGCCCCCTTGTCCCGACCGATCGTTCGGTTACTCTAACTCTGTCCTGCTGTTCCCGCCCATGGTTTCGCCCAGGTCATGAACTCGACGAAGAGTTCTTGAGACGAGGAGTTGGTCCCGCATGGCCGCCGAACTGACCGCGCACGACCTGATCGCCAGGCACCGGCCCACTCTCGACCAGGCGCTTGAGGCGATCCGCACACGCGCGTACTGGTCTCCGCACCCCGAGCACCCCAAGGCCTACGGCGAGCACGGCAGCCTGGACATGGCGGCCGGCAAGGCCGCCTTCGACGCCCTGCTGGGCACCCGTCTCGACCTGGACCAGCCCGGCACCGACGACTGGGTCGGCGGCGAGGTCTCCCCGTACGGCATCGAGCTCGGCGTGACGTACCCGCACGCGGACGCGGACGTGCTGCTGCCCGCGATGAAGGCCGGACAGCGGGCGTGGCGGGACGCCGGCGCCGAGACGCGGGCCGTGGTCTGCCTGGAGATCCTCAAGCGGATCAGCGACCGCACGCACGAGTTCGCGCACGCGGTCATGCACACCTCCGGCCAGGCGTTCATGATGGCCTTCCAGGCGGGCGGCCCGCACGCGCAGGACCGCGGCCTGGAGGCGGTGGCGTACGCGTACGCGGAGCAGGTCCGCACGCCCGGCACGGCCGAGTGGAGCAAGCCGCAGGGCAAGCGCGACCCGCTGGAGCTCACCAAGCAGTTCACGCCGGTCCCGCGCGGCATCGCCCTGGTCATCGGCTGCAACACCTTCCCGACCTGGAACGGCTACCCGGGCCTGTTCGCCTCCCTGGCCACCGGCAACGCCGTGCTGGTCAAGCCGCACCCGCGCGCGGTGCTGCCGCTCGCGCTCACCGTGCAGGTCGCACGCCAGGTCCTCGCCGAGGCCGGCTTCGACGCGAACCTGGTGGCGCTGGCCGCCGAGCGGCCCGGCGAGGGCATCGCCAAGACCCTCGCCACCCGCCCGGAGATCCGGATCATCGACTACACCGGCTCGACGTCCTTCGGCGACTGGCTGGAGGCCAACGCCCGCCAGGCGCAGGTCTACACCGAGAAGGCCGGCGTCAACACGGTGATCGTGGAGTCGACCGACGACTACAAGGGAATGCTGTCCAACCTGGCGTTCTCGCTGTCGCTGTACAGCGGCCAGATGTGCACCACCCCGCAGAACCTGCTAATCCCGCGCGAGGGCATCCGCACCGACGCCGGCCCGAAGTCGTACGACGAGGTGGTCGCCGACCTGGCCCGCGCGGTCGACGGCCTGCTCGGCGACGACGCCCGCGCCAACGCCCTGCTCGGCGCGATCGTGAACCCGGACGTCAAGGCCCGACTGGAGGCCGCGGCCGGTCTCGGCGAGGTCGCGCTCGCCTCCCGCGAGGTCGCCAACCCCGAGTTCCCGGGCGCGGTCGTGCGCACCCCGGTGATCGTCAAGCTGGACGGCGCCAAGCCCGACGACGAGGCCGCCTACATGAGCGAGTGCTTCGGTCCGGTGGCCTTCGCCGTCGCCGTGGACTCCGCCGCGGACGCGGTCGAGCTGCTGCGGCGCACGGTCCGCGAGAAGGGCGCGATGACGGTCGGCGCGTACACCACCGACAGCGAGGTCGAGCAGCAGATCCAGGAGGTCTGCCTGGAGGAGGCCGCCCAGCTGTCGTTCAACCTCACCGGCGGGGTGTACGTGAACCAGACGGCCGCCTTCTCCGACTTCCACGGCTCGGGCGGCAACCCGGCGGCGAACGCCGCGCTGACCGACGGGGCGTTCGTGGCGAACCGCTTCCGGGTCGTCGAGGTGCGCCGGCAGGCGTAGCCCTGGCCGGGGGCGTGCCCCTAGCGGGGTGCGCCCCCGGTCCCGGTGGCGCTCCAGTGGTACAGCGTCATGGCCACGCTGGTGGCCAGGTTGTAGCTGGAGACCTGGGGGCGCATCGGCAGCGCCAGCAGCTGGTCGGCACGCGCGCGCAGGGCCGGGGACAGCCCACTGCGCTCGGAACCGAAGGCGAGGACGGCGTCGTCGGGCAGCTTCACGCCTCTGAGGTCCTCGCCCTCGGGGTCCAGCGCGAACACCGGGCCCGGCGGCAGCTCCGCCACGTCCAGCCGCTCCACGGCGGTCGCGAAGTGCAGCCCCGCTCCGCCGCGCACGACCGTGGGATGCCAGGGGTCGAGGGTGCCGGTGGTGACCACACCGGTCGCCCCGAACCCGGCGGCCAGCCGGATCACGGCGCCGGCGTTGCCCAGGTTGCGCGGGTTGTCGAGGACCACCACGGGCGCCGGGCGGGGCATGCGGGCCAGCGCGCTCAGCTGCGCCTCGCGGGAGGGCCGCACGGCGAGGGCGGCCACGGCGGTGGGGTGCGGGCGCGGCACCAGCGAGGCGTACGTCGCCTCGGGCACCTCGCTCAGCAGCTCCTCCAGCGCCGGCCGCACGTCCGGGGCCAGCTCGTCGGCGAGAGCGAGCGCGGCGCCCCGGTCAGCGGTGACCGCCACCGGGACCTCGGCGCCGAAACGCACGGCGTGCTTGAGGGCGTGGAAGCCGTCGAGCAGCACCGCGGAGCCGGCGAGGCGCCGCCAGGCGGCCAAGGGGTCGGTCATGCCGTAGAGCCTACGTGCGACCGCTCGGCGGTCTCCGGGACGCGCTGACCCGGCAGCTCGGCCCGCCCGCCGCCGGGAGACAGCCGTCCACGCGCGCGTGCGGCCGCGTCCCCGAGACGGCGCAGGAAGGACGTCGGCAGGAACACCGAGTCCGCGACGATCATCGCCAGCGAGAAGAACGGCAGCCCGAGCACGACGGCGATCACGGCGTGCTCGGTCATCATGGCGGCCAGCAGGACGTTCTTCACCCGCCGGTTGAACAGGGTGAACGGGAAGGCGACCTGCACGATCACGGTCCCGTAGGTCACGATCAGCATCATCGTGCCGCTGGAGGACATCAGGTCGGCGAGGCCCGGCCAGGGGGTGAAGTAGTCCAGGTGCAGCGGGTAGTAGACGGCGGTGCCGTCCTGCCAGCGCGAGCCCTGGATCTTGTACCAGCCGGCCGTGGCGTAGATCAGACACGCCTCGGCCATGATCACCAACAGGGCCCCGTTGTGCACCAGGTTGCCGATCACGTCGAGCAGGACGCGCGGGTCCGCGCCGTGTGCGCGCCGCCCCACGAGCCACCACAGGCCCTGCGACAGCCATACGGCCCACAGCAGGGCCGGTATCAGCCACTCCTGCGCGTCGAAGCGGCCGCCCGCACTCGCCGCGATCAGTACCAGACCGAGCACCGCCCACAGCGCGGGCCCCACCCGGTCCGGCACCCGCTCGCCACGCGCGTGTGCGCCCTCGGCCCGTCGCGCCCGCCGCGCGTCCAGCGACCACACCTGGCCGCAGCGCGTGAACACGAGGTAGATCGCCATCAGGTGCAGGACGTTGTCGCCGCCGTCGCCCATGAAGACACTGCGGTTCTGCAGCGACAGCACACCGACCATGAACAGGACGGACATGGTCCGGGTGCGCCAGCCCAGGGCCAGCAGCGCGGAGGCGACCACGGCGAGCGCGTAGACGATCTCGAACCACACCCGGCTGTCGGACCACATCAGCACCGAGAAGGCACCGTTGGCGCCGATCAGCTGCTGGGCCAGGTCCCAGCTCCACGGGCCGTCGGGCCCGTACAGCTCCGCGCGGTGCGGGAACTCCCGCAGCAGGAACAGCAGCCAGGTGGTGGCGAAGCCGATCCGGACGACGGCGGTCTGGTAGGGGCCGAGGGCGGCCTCGGTGACACGGGCGATCCCACGGGAGACCGTCAGGGCGAAGCGGTTCACCGGGTACCTCCGTGGTTGTCGTCCTGCTCCACGGTCCACCACGGCAGCACCCGGAACATCGGCTTCAGCGAGACCTGCTCCCTGCTCCAGCGCGGCGCGGGCACCGCGGTGGTGCGGGAGCGGAACTGGACGCGTTCGAGCGTGCCGCCGTCACCGATCACGCCGGCGCGGTCCAGCCGCAGCTCCCCGATGCGGCGCAGATACGTCTCGGCGAGCGTGCCGCGCAGACCCAGCGGGCGGTTGTCCGCGGTGTGGGACGCGGTGAAGAAGTCCCAGGCGCGGCGCAGCTCGTTCTGCTGGGTGTGGCTGGGCAGCGGGTTGCCCTCGATGTCCCGGCCGTCCTGCGCGGACAGCCCGTACCAGGCGGTGGTGCGCACCTCGCCGCCCGCGGTCCTGATCTCGGCGCGGGCCTCGACGGCGATGTTCTGCTGCAGCGGGTTCGGGGCGAACAGCTTCCAGTTCTGCTCGAACTCCGGGTAGACCCATTCGTCGACCGCTGTGCCGTGCTCGCGGCTGACCGTGTTGGCGGGCGCGACGTGCAGGAACACCATGCCCAGGTGCACGCACACCGCCACCGCGACGACCGCCAGCGCCAGCGCGGCACCGACCTGGTAGCGGGGGGAGAGCGCGGCGACACCGGTACGTGGGGGCACGGGCGGCACGGCGTCGGCGGGGGAGGCGGGCTCAGAAGACGCCGGGCCGGAAGACCCGGGGGCGATGGACGCGGGGCCGGAGGACCTGGGGGCGCCGGACGCGGGGCCGGAAGACCCGGGGGCGCCGGACGCGGGGCCGGAAGACGCGGAGGCGATGGACGCGGGGTCGGAAGACCCGGGGGCGGTGCCGGAGGCCGGCTCGGCGGGGACTGCCGGGGTGCCGGCGGACGCGGGCCCGCCGGGCGCGGCCACGGCCCCCGGTGCCACGCCCGCCTGCGGCTCTTCCGGCACGTGCGGCGTCGCCTCCCCGTCCGCCGGGCGGCCGTCCGATCCCGGCGGGGCGCTCGCGCCACCGCCGTACGCGTCGTTACCGCCGTACGTGTCCATTCCGCCCCGTCTCCGATGTCTGATGTCCGGCTCCACGGTCCCCGCGTCCACGGACCGCGCGGCGCCCGCACGGAACGGTACTCAGCCCCACCGGCCCGGCACAGCCCCACCCTGCACGGCGGTCCCAGGGGCCCGGTGCCTCACCGGCACGTCGCCCCGAAACGGCACCGTCGGCCCGAAACGGCGGGTCCCGCCGGGAACGGCGTGCACGTGCACGCGCTCATCCACAGGCCGGACCCCAGGTTGTCCACAGCAGTTGACACCTTACGACGCCGGTCCCACCATGGAATCGCACGGACCGAACGATCGGTCGGGAGCATGCCGGGCCAGAACCCAAGGTCGAGGGGGACCGCATGACGACAACAGCCGCGCACGAGGCGATGGGCACCGAGGCGTACGGCGCCCAGGACGACGCCGCCCAGGCCGCCTACGAGCGCGCCTTCGACGCCGCCGTGGCCGCCGACGAGCGCATCGAGCCGCGCGACTGGATGCCGGACGCCTACCGCGCCACGCTGGTCCGCCAGATCGCGCAGCACGCGCACTCCGAGATCATCGGCATGCAGCCGGAGGCGAACTGGATCACGCGCGCGCCCTCGCTGCGCCGCAAGGCCATCCTGATGGCGAAGGTCCAGGACGAGGCCGGCCACGGGCTGTATCTGTACAGCGCGGCCGAGACCCTCGGCGTCAGCCGCGACGAGCTGCTCGACAAGCTGCACACCGGCCGCCAGAAGTACTCCTCGATCTTCAACTACCCCACCCTCACCTGGGCCGACGTCGGCGCGATCGGCTGGCTGGTGGACGGCGCCGCGATCACCAACCAGGTGCCGCTGTGCCGCTGCTCCTACGGCCCCTACGCACGCGCGATGGTCCGCGTCTGCAAGGAGGAGTCCTTCCACCAGCGCCAGGGCTACGAGCTGCTGCTCACCCTCAGCAAGGGCACCCCGGAGCAGCACGCGATGGCACAGGACGCGGTGGACCGCTGGTGGTGGCCGTCGCTGATGATGTTCGGCCCGCCCGACGACGAGTCCGCGCACTCGGCGCAGTCGATGACCTGGAAGATCAAGCGGCACTCCAACGACGAGCTGCGCCAGCGCTTCGTCGACATCTGCGTCCCGCAGGCGGAGAGCCTCGGCCTGACGCTCCCCGACCCGGAGCTGAGGTGGAACGAGGAGCGGGGGCACTACGACTTCGGCCCGATCGACTGGGCGGAGTTCAAGAACGTCCTCAAGGGCAACGGCCCGTGCAACGAACAGCGGATCACCCAGCGCCGACGGGCCCACGAGGAGGGCGCCTGGGTGCGCGAGGCGGCCGCCGCCCACGCGGCCAAGCACACCGGGAAGAGCGCCGGGACACCCACCGGCAGCAGGGGAGTGGAGCAGGCATGACGAACACCGACTGGCCGCTGTGGGAGGTCTTCGTGCGCTCGCGCCGCGGCCTCGCCCACACCCACGCCGGCAGTCTGCACGCACCCGACGCGGAGCTGGCCCTGCGCAACGCCCGCGACCTGTACACGCGGCGCGGTGAGGGCGTGTCCATCTGGGTGGTGCCCTCCGCGGCGATCACCGCGTCCTCGCCCGACGAGAAGGACCCCTTCTTCGAACCGGCGGCTGACAAGCCGTACCGGCACCCGACGTTCTACGCGATCCCGGAGGGGGTGAAGCACCTGTGACGACGACGGTTCCCGCCACGGCCGCCCTCGCGCTGGGCGACGACGCGCTGGTGCTCTCCCACCGCCTCGGCGAGTGGATGGGTCACGCGCCCGTCCTGGAGGAGGAGGTCGCCCTCGCCAACATCGCCCTCGACCTGCTCGGCCAGGCCCGCGTGCTGCTCTCCATGGCCGGCGACGAGGACGAACTGGCCTATCTGCGCGAGGAGCGCGCCTTCACCAACCTGCAGCTGGTGGAGCAGCCGAACGGCGACTTCGCCCACACCATCGCCCGGCAGCTGTACTTCTCCACCTACCAGCACCTGCTGCACACCGAACTGGCCGGCGGCGACGGCCCCTTCGCCCCGCTCGCCGCGAAGGCGGTCAAGGAGACCGCCTACCACCGCGACCACGCCGAGCAGTGGACCCTGCGCCTCGGCGACGGCACCGAGGAGAGCCACACCCGCATGCAGCGCGCCTGCACGGCCCTGTGGCGGTTCACCGGCGAGATGTTCCAGCCGGTCGAGGGCCTGGACGGCGTGGACTGGGAGCGGCTGCGTGGAAGCTGGCAGACCTCGGTCGAGGAGGTACTGGACCGGGCGACGCTGAGCGTGCCCGAGGGTCCGCAGTCCGGGGCGTGGACGGCCGGCGCGGGCCGGCAGGGCCTGCACACCGAGTCGTTCGGGCGGATGCTCGCCGAGATGCAGCACCTGCACCGCAGCCACCCGGGGGCGTCATGGTGACGACCACCCCGCTGGAGGCGGAGCTGCTCAGGATCGCCGGTGCGGTGCCCGACCCCGAGCTGCCCGTGCTCACCCTTCAGGAACTGGGCGTGGTGCGCGCGGTGCGGGTGCGCGGCGCGGACGCGGTCGAGGTCGACCTGACCCCGACGTACACGGGCTGCCCGGCGCTGGAGACGATGAGCACCGACATACAGCGGGCGCTGCACGAGCACGGGGTGCGCGAGGTCACGGTCCGCACGGTGCTCGCGCCCGCCTGGTCCACGGACGACATCAGCGACGAAGGCCGGCGCAAGCTGCGGGAGTTCGGCATAGCGCCGCCCCGCGCACGGCGGGAGGCCGGACCGGTGCCGCTCGCCCTGGGCCCCACCCGCACCGCGGACGGCGAGGAGGCCGACCCCGTCCGCTGCCCGCACTGCGGCTCCCCCGACACCGAGCTGCTCAGCCGTTTCTCGTCCACGGCCTGCAAGGCGCTGCGCCGCTGCCTCGCCTGCCGGGAGCCCTTCGACCACTTCAAGGAGTTGTGATGGCCCGCTTCCACCGGCTCCCCGTGGCCGGGGTCGACCGGATCACCGACGACTCCGTCGCGCTCACCCTCGCCGTCCCCGAGGAGCTGCGCGAGGAGTACCGGCACGCGCCGGGGCAGCACCTCGCCCTGCGCCGGGTGGCCGACGGCACCGAGATACGGCGGACGTACTCCATCTGCTCCCCGGCGCCCGCGCCGGACGGGCCGGGACCGCGCACGCTGCGGGTGGGGGTGCGGCTGGTGGAGGGCGGGGCGTTCTCCACGTACGCGCTGAAGGAGATCAACGTCGGGGACGAGCTGGAGGTGATGACCCCGGCGGGACGGTTCACCCTCGACCCGGCGCCCAGCCTGTACGCGGCGGTCGTCGGCGGCAGCGGCATCACGCCGGTGCTGTCGATCGTGGCCACGCTGCTGGAGCGGGCGCCCGAGGCCCGGTTCTGCCTGATACGCAGCGACCGGACGTCCGCCTCGACGATGTTCCTGGAGGAGGTCGCCGACCTGAAGGACCGCTACCCCGAGCGGTTCCAGCTGGTGACCGTGCTCTCCCGGGAGGAGCAGCAGGCGGGGCTGCCGTCCGGGCGGCTCGACGAGGAGCGGCTGACCGGGCTGCTGCCGGCGCTGCTGCCGGTCGCCGAGGTGGCGGGGTGGTTCCTGTGCGGGCCGTTCGGGCTGGTGCAGGGGGCGGAGCGGGCGCTGCGCGGACTGGGTGTGGCCCGGTCCCGGATCCACGAGGAGATCTTCCACGTGGACGCGGTCTCCCCCGCCGCCTCCGCCCCGGCGCCGGCGCACAGCACGGTCACCGCCCGCCTCGACGGACGCGGCGGCTCCTGGCCGGTGCGGGACGGCGAGACGGTGCTGGAGACGGTGCTGCGCAACCGTCCCGACGCGCCCTACGCCTGCAAGGGCGGCGTGTGCGGCACCTGCCGGGCCTTCCTGGTCGAAGGTGAGGTGCGCATGGACCGCAACTTCGCGCTGGAGCCGGAGGAGACGGAGGCCGGCTATGTGCTGGCCTGCCAGTCGCATCCGCTGACGGAGCGGGTGGAGGTCGACTTCGACCGCTGACCCGGCGATCGACGTTCCCGCGACGGCCGTTCCCTTCTTCGGAAAGCTGCCCTATTTTGACGGACCGTCAGATAGGGCGAGCCGTCGGAGGGCAGCGACCGTGGACTTCACCTTCACCGAGGAGCAGCAGGCGGCGGCCGAGGCGGCGTGCGGGGTGTTCGCCGGTGTCGCACCGGACCAGGTCCCCTCGCCCGCCGTCACCCGGGGCGCCGTCGCCGAGGGCCTGGACCGGGCGCTGTGGGCGCGGCTGGCCGGCGCCGACCTGCTCGGCCTGCTGCTGGACACCGAGCACGGCGGGGCGGGCCTGGACGCGGTCGCGCTGTGCCTGGTGCTGCGCGAGGCGGCGAGGGTGCTGGCACGGGTACCGCTGCTGGAGCACAACGCGGCCACCTGGGCCGTACAGGCCCACGCCGCACCGGAGGTGAAGGCGGACCTGCTCGCCCGGGCGGGGCGGGGCGAGCTGGTGCTCACCGTCGCCGCGCACGGCCGCACCGGACACGACCCGGCCGAACTCGCCGTGACCGCGCGTCACGAGGACGGCGCCGACTGGGTGCTGGACGGGGTGCAGACGGCGGTGCCGTGGGCGTACGACGCCGAGGTGACCGTGGTGCCCGCGCACACGGACGCCGGGCGTGCCGTTCTCGCCCTGCTGCCCCGTGGACAGGCGGGCGCCGAGCTCGCCGAGCAGGTCTCCACGACCGGCGAGCGCCTCGCGGAGCTGCGGCTGCGCTCGGTACGGCTCCCGGCCCGGCACGTGATCGACGCCGACGGCGCGTGGGAGCGGCTGCGGCTGCTGCTGGCCACCGGCACCTGCGCGCTGGCGCTCGGTCTCGGTGAGCGCGTGCTGCGCATGACGGCCGACTACACCGGCAAGCGGGAGCAGTTCGGGCATCCGATCGCCACGTTCCAGGCCGTCGCCGTGCAGGCCGCCGACCGCTACATGGATCTGCGCGCGATGGAGGCCACGCTGTGGCAGGCCGCGTGGCGGTTCGACTCGGGCGTGCCGGGCGCGCTGCCGCTGTCCGGTGACGTGGCCGTCGCCAAGATCTGGGCGGCGGAGGGCGTACGCCGGGTGGTGCAGACGGCGCAGCATCTGCACGGCGGCTTCGGTGCCGACGTCGACTACCCGCTGCACCGCTACCACGCCTGGGCCAAGCACCTGGAGCTGTCCCTGGGCCCGGCCGCGGCCCACGAGGAGACGCTGGCCGAGATGCTGGCGACCCACCCGCTCGGCTGACGCGCGCCGCGCGGGCCCCCACGCGTCCAGGCCTACAGCACGTGTCCGGGCTTGCCCTCGTCCGTGATCACCGGGCGGCCGGCGGCAGCCCAGACCTGCATGCCGCCGTCGACGTTCACCGCGTCGATGCCCTGCTGGACCAGATACATCGTGACCTGCGCGGACCGGCCGCCCGAGCGGCAGATCACATGGACGCGGCCGTCCTGCGGCACGGCCTCGGTCAGCTCGCCGTAGCGGGCCACGAACTCGCTGATCGGGATGTGCAGGGCAGCCGCGGCATGGCCCGCCTGCCACTCGTCGTCCTCACGGACGTCCAGCAGGAAGTCGCCGTCCTTGACGTCCCCGACCTCGACCGTGGGCACTCCAGCTCCGAAACTCATGCCCCCGACGCTACCGGACGCGCCCGGCGCTACTCCGGTCCGACCAGCGTCGCCAGCTCCGCCTCGCGCACGGCGATGTCCTTCTCCAGCTGCCCGGCGATCTCCACCAGCAGGGCGTCGGGGTCGTCCGGCGCGAGCCGCAGCATGGACCCGATCGCGCCCTCCTCCAGCTCCCGCTGGAGCACGGTGAGCAGTTCCTTGCGCTGGGAGAGCCACTCCAGGCGGGCGTACAGCTCCTCGCTGCGGCTGGGCCGGCGCTCCGCGGGCACCGGGCCCGCGGCCCACTCGGCGGCCAGCTCCCGCAGCTCGGCCTCGTCGCCACGGGCGTAGGCGGCGTTGACGCGGGTGATGAAGTCCTCGCGCCGCACCCGCTCGTCCTCCTCCTGCGCCAGGTCCGGGTGGGCCTTGCGGGCGAGCTCCCGGTACAGCCGGCGGGCCTCCTCGCTGGGCCGCACCCGCTGCGGCGGCCGGACCGGCTGATCGGTGAGCATCGCCACCGCCTCCGGGAACAGCCCGGAGTCGTCCATCCAGCCGTGCATCAGCTCCTCGACGCCGGGGATCGGCTCCAGCCGGGCCCGCAGCTCCCGCGCCCGGCGCAGGTCCTCGGGGTCGCCGGTGCGGGCGGCCCGCGCCTCGGCGATCCGGGCGTCCAGTTCCTCGATGCGGGCGTACATCGGGCCGAGGCGCTGATGGTGCAGCCGGGAGAAGTTCTCGACCTCCACACGGAAGGTCTCCACGGCGATCTCGTACTCGATCAGCGCCTGCTCGGCGGCCCACACGGCCTGCTCCAGGCGCTCCTCGGGGCGGGACTGCTCGGCTTCCGGGGTCGTCACCCGTCCAGCCTAGGCGCTGCGGGCGCCCGGCACCGGGGCGGGTGCTGCGATGCCGCTCCCTCCCCCGCGCCGCGGGGTACGGCCGGCCCCACCCGGCCGGTCACGCCCCAGGCCGGTCACACTCCAGGCCGGTCACGCCCCAGGCCGGTCACGCCCGAGGCCGGTCACACTCCGGGCCGGTCACACCCCCAGCTCCGCCGCGACCCTCCCCGCCCGTACCGCCGCCACCAGATCCGCGTGGTCCGCCTCCGTGCGGTCGGCGTAGGCGACGGCGAAGGCCGCTATCGCCTCGTCCAGTTCCTCGTTCTTGCCGCAGTAGCCGGCGATCAGGCGCGGGTCGGCGCTGTGGGAGTGGGCGCGGGCCAGCAGCGCGCCGGTCATCCGGCCGTAGTCGTCGATCTGGTCGGCGGCGAGGGCGGCCGGGTCCACGCTGCCCTTGCGGTTGCGGAACTGCCGGACCTGGAAGGGGCGGCCCTCGACGGTCGTCCAGCCCAGCAAGATGTCGCTGACGACCTGCATCCGCTTCTGGCCGAGCACCACCCGGCGGCCCTCGTGGTCCACCTCCGGCACCTCGAAGCCGGCCGTGGCCAGATGCGGCACCAGCGCCGACGGCCGTGCCTCCTTCACCTGGAGCACGAGCGGCTCACCGCGGTGGTCCAGCAGCAGCACCACGTACGAGCGCGTTCCCACGCTGCCGGTGCCGACGACACGGAAGGCGACGTCGTGCACCGCGTGCCGGGCCAGCAGCGGCAGCCGGTCCTCGGACAGGGTGCCCAGATAGTCCTCCAGCGACGCGGCCACCGCAGCCGCCTCGGCGTCCGGTACCGGCCGCAGCACCGGCGGCGCCGGGACGAAGCGGCGCCCGCCGTCCCCGGTCGGCTCCGTCGACTTCGCCGCGAACCGGCCACTGGTGTTGGCCCGCGCCTTCTCCGAGACCCGCTCCAGCGTGCCGAGCAGATCGTGCGCGTCGGTGTGGGAGACCAGCTCCTCGTCGGCGATGGCGTTCCACGCGTCCAGCACCGGCAGCTTCGCCAGCAGCCGCATGGTGCGCCGATAGGCGCCCACCGCGTCGTACGCGGCCGCCCGGCAGGTGTCCTCGTCGGCGCCGGCCTCCCGGCCCGCGAGCACCAGCGAGGCGGCGAGCCGCTTGAGGTCCCACTCCCAGGGGCCGGGCACGGTCTCGTCGAAGTCGTTCAGGTCGATGACCAGTCCGCCGCGCGCGTCGCCGTACAGGCCGAAGTTCGCCGCGTGCGCGTCGCCGCAGATCTGGGCGGTGATCCGGGTCAGCGGGGTGCGGGCGAGGTCGTAGGCCATCAGCCCGGCCGAACCGCGCAGGAACGCGAACGGGGTGGCCGCCATCCGGCCCGCCCGGATCGGCGTGAGCTCGGGCAGCCGGCCCTGGTGGGACTCCTCCACCGCGCGCACCGCGTCCGGCCGGCCGGCATCGAGGTCGGGCGCGGCGTGCGCCCGGCGCGGCACCGCGCGGCGCAGCGCCTTGCCCTCCTCCTTCGCCGAGGCGGCCGCGGGCCACTCGGCGAAGCCCCGCACCCGGGGAAGCCGCCGGACCGCAGAGGGCACCTGCCCGGCCCCCTGGGCGCACGCACCCGACCCCTCGGACACCACCGCAACCGTCTCGGTCACCGCGACCGCCTCCCCCGCACACGAGCTGCACGAACATCAACGCGTGCCGACCGTACCGCCGGTGGCCGAATCCCGTCAGACCCTGTGGACGACTCGGCGGTTGTGGACAACCCGGGCACCCCTCGGACGTTATGGTCAACTCGCCCGACGCAGCCGCCGTTTGCCCGAGGGGAACCCATGGCCTCGCACGACACCTACGACAAGCTGATCGCCCTGCTCGACGAGCGCGGGGCCGACTACCGGGTGATCGAGCACGAGAGCGAGGGCGCCACCGAGGCGGTCAGCCGGCTGCGTGGCCACGACCTGGCCCAGGCCGCCAAGTGCATCATCGTCATGGTGAAGATCGGCAAGAAGGAGAAGCGCTTCGCGCTGGTCGTCGTACCCGGTGACAAGCGGGTCGACGTGGCGGCGGTGAAGGCCCTGTACGGCGGCACCTACGCGTCGTTCGCCACGCCGGAGATCGCCGAGGAGCTGGCTGGTTCCGCCAGCGGCACCATCCTGCCGTTCTCCTTCGACGAGCGGCTGGAGCTGATCGTCGACCCCGCCCTGCTGACCCACCCGGAGTTCTACTTCAACGCGGCCCGCCTCGACCGCTCCCTGGCCCTGTCGACCGAGTCCTACCGGGAGATCGCCGAGCCGCGCCTGGAGCCGGTCGCCCAGGACTGACCCGTCCCGGACCCGTGTTCCGGCCGACCCCCGTCCGGGGACCGGCCTACCCGGACGGCGTGAACGCGGGACCGGCCTACCCCGACGGCGTGAACGCGAGCACCATCCCCAGCCCCACCAGCACGCTCCCGATCACCTTGTTGAGCACGGCCTGCCGCCGCAGCAGCCGGGCGCGCAGGTGCTGCTGGGAGAAGAACAGCGCGACGAGGGCGAACCACACCAGGTGCGCCACCGACATGAACAAGCCGTATCCGATCTGCTGGACGACCGGGGTGTCGGCGCTGACGACCTGTGTATAGGTGCTGAGCACGAACAGCATCGTCTTCGGGTTGAGGGCGTTGGTGAAGAACCCGGTCCGCAGCGCCCCCGCCCCGGACAGCGTGGCGTCGGCGGACAGGTCGATGTGCAGCTGGGCTTTCGCGACGAACGTCTTGTATCCGATGTAGACGAGATAGGCGGCGCCGACGAGTTTCATCACCGTGAAAAGCAGCGGCGTCCGCGAGACGAGCAGCCCCACGCCGACCATCGTGTAGGTGACGTGGACCAGGACGCCGAGCGAAATTCCGACGGCCGCGAGGATTCCGGCACGCCGACCGTAGAGATAACTGTTGCGGACGGTCATCGCGAAGTCCGCTCCGGGGCTGATGACAGCCAGAACGGTGATGACCGCCACGGCGATGATCTGACCCATGTACCCGTGTTTCTGTCGCGACCGGCAGGACCAATACCGCAACGGGGCGCCCGCCGCCGGTCGGCGGGCGCTCCCGCAGGGACGTCAGGCGCCCTTGTGACGGTAGGTGATCACCAGGACGTCACGGGAGGCGGGCCGGTCCGCCTGCAGCTGCTGGATCGGCGAGACCCCGTGGTAGACGCGCTCGTCGTTGACCAGGGCCAGGTCGAGCGGGTCGGTGAGGGTGAACTTCTCCAGCGGCTCCTTGTCCAGGTTGAAGATGGTGCTCTCGCCGCCGCCCGCGTTGGACCGGCCGATCATCGCCATCAGCACGAAGGTGACCCCGTCCCGGTGCACCCCCTCCGGCGTCGGCTTGCCGACCTCCTCGCCGTTCACCTCGATGCGGAACTGGTGGGCCTCGATGTGCCAGGCCGAGTAGGGCGCGAGCCTGCCGAAGAGGTCGCAGCCCAGCGTGACCAGGCTGTCCATGGTCGAGCCGCGCAGCACGGTGTCCTCGAACGGCTCGTAGTGCCGGGCGATGCCGCCGTTGAGGTTGTTGTAGTCCAGCGTCTGGTAGTGCGGCTGGTGCGCCTCGACACGGTACGCGCCGCCGCCCCTCGGCGCGCTCAGCGTGGCGTGCCGGCGGCGCCGGTAACGCCCGCCGTCGGCCATGTAGCCGTCGAGCGGCATCCGGTTCCAGCTCTCGCGGAAGTCCTCCAGATCGTCCAGCGCCTTTTCGGAACGCGAGCGGAGAAGGTCGGCGACGTGCTCCCCGGAAACAAGGCCGTAGCTTTTGTCGGAAAGCGACACGGCGAGTTCTTCGATTCGGTCGTGGTACTGCGAAGACATTTGTTTCCCCCTGGCCATCGTGGTCGATACCGCCGTAGATCATGAACGGCGACTCGTGAGCATGTCAACGAAAACAGGGAACTGTTTACGCTCCCTTCGTGTGCACGGCCCTTTTCGGCCACTGGCCGAATTCCGGGGATTGACGAATTACCGCGAGCGCTTTTCGGCCCACCGGCGGACCGGAAAATCCGGGTGACCCCACCGGCCCCCGCGGTGTACACACACCCCATGACCGCACCCCGGAAGATGCACGAAGGAGAAGCGCACACCGACCCGGACCTCGTCCGCCGCCTGGTGCGGGGCCAGTTCCCCCAGTGGGCACACCTGACCGTCACCCGCCTCGCCTCCGGCGGCACGGTGAACGCGATCTACCGTCTGGGCCCCGGCCTGACCGTCCGGCTGCCGCTCCTGCCGGGCGGCGCCGAGTCCCTGGACGACGAGGCCCGCCGGCTGTCCCGGCTCGCCCCGCTGCTGCCCGTGCCGATCCCCGAGGCCGTCGCCCTGGGCGAGCCCGCCGAGGGCTACCCGTACCGGTGGGCCGTCCACCGCTGGCTGGACGGCGAGGTCCTCACCGAAGGCACCGGGAGCAAGGAACTGGCCCGCGACCTGGCGTCCTTCGTCACCGCCCTGCGCGAGGTCCCCGTCCCCGGCGGCCCCCCGGCCTACCGGGGCGCCCCCCTGCGCACCGCCGACGCCGAGACCCGCTCCTGGCTGGAGAAACTGCGCGCCACCGGCGAACCCTTCGACACCGACGCGCTCCTGACCGCCTGGGAGACCGCGCTGCAGACCCCGGAGTGGACGGGTCGGCCCCGCTGGACCCACTCCGACCTCATGCCGAGCAACCTGCTGGGCGCGGACGGCCGGCTCACCGCCGTACTCGACTTCGAAACGGCCGGCGTGGGCGACCCGGCCGTCGACCTCATCCCGGCGTGGAACCTGCTGACCCCCGCCGCCCGCCAGGTCTTCCGGGACGCCGTCGACGTGGACGACGCCACCTGGGCCCGCGGCCGCGGCTGGGCGCTGTCCATGGCGGTGACACAACTGCCGTACTACCGGCACACCAACCCGGTGATCTCCGCCAACGCCCGCTATGTGCTGCGCCAGATACTGGACAGCCGCTGAGAGCTTCCTCACATGAGCGGCAACACCGTACATACGACGAGAGGCCGGTCGTTTCCGACCGGCCTCTCGCCTTCTGTGCGCGAGGGGGGAGTTGAACCCCCACGCCCTTGCGGGCACTGGAACCTGAATCCAGCGCGTCTGCCTATTCCGCCACCCGCGCATTGGGTGTGTCCTCCGGCTCCGTTCCTTTCGGCCCGGCGCCTTCCGACACCCAGAACATTAGCACGTCGTCCGGGGTGGATTCACATCCCTTCCGCCAGGCCCCACCTCACGCCCCGTCCGCCCCGCCGCGCACCCCTGAGCAGCGCCGCCCGCCACGCCCTCACGTCTTGGCCCCGCCCCCGGCACGTATCAACCCTGTACCGGTCACGGCCGTCCCCCCTGAAGGGGACCGGGACGCGCAGCCGGGTGCGGGACACTGGTTTGCGGCCGCCTCTACGATCCTGGGCAGAAGTACCCCGCGCGGGGTACGAGGCAACAGATGGGAAGGGCAGCGTCGACACCCGTCGACCGGGCCGACAGGGGGAACCAGCCGATCGACCGGCGCGTGGATACGATCAGTAAGCAGTACCAGGCAAGGCAGTGCCCGCACCGCGGGAAGCAGGACGGCAGGAACGACGGAGGAGGTGCCCCATGGGAGTCCTGAAGAAGTTCGAGCAGCGTCTCGAAGGTCTGGTCAACGGCACCTTCGCCAAGGTCTTCAAGTCCGAGGTCCAGCCCGTGGAGATCGCCGGAGCGCTCCAGCGCGAGTGCGACAACAACGCGACGATCTGGAACCGCGACCGCACCGTCGTACCCAATGACTTCATCGTGGAGCTGAGCGCGCCGGACTACGAGCGCCTGAGCCCCTACTCCGGGCAGCTCGGCGACGAGCTGGCCGGCATGGTGCGCGACTACGCCAAGCAGCAGCGCTACACCTTCATGGGCCCGATCAAGGTCCATCTGGAGAAGGCCGACGATCTCGACACCGGCCTGTACCGGGTGCGCAGCCGCACGCTCGCCTCGTCCGCCAGCCAGCAGGCGCCCGGCGCCCCCGCGGCAGGCCAGCAGGCCGGCGGATACGGCTACCCGCAGCCCGGCCGGCCCGCCGCGCCCGCCGGAGCTCCCCCCATGCCGTCCGCCCCGCCGCCCGGCGCCCGCCCCGGCGGTTACGGCTACCCGCAGCCGTCGAGCCCCCAGCGGCCGACGGCCGCCGCGGCACCGATGCCCGGCGGACGCACCCGCTACTGGATCGAGATCAACGGCACCCGCCATCAGATCTCCCGCCCGACGCTGGTGCTGGGCCGCAGCACCGACGCCGACGTGCGGATCGACGACCCCGGCGTGAGCCGCCGGCACTGCGAGATCCGGACCGGAACGCCCTCGACGATCCAGGATCTCGGATCCACCAACGGCATCGTGGTGGACGGGCAGCACACCACCCGCGCTACGCTCCGCGACGGCTCGCGGATCGTCGTGGGCAGCACCACCGTTATCTATAGGCAAGCCGAAGGGTGAAGCGGGGGCAATGTCAGAGCTGACCCTCACGGTCATGCGGCTGGGTTTCCTGGCCGTCCTGTGGCTGTTCGTGATCGTGGCCGTGCAGGTCATCCGCAGCGACCTGTTCGGAACGCGCGTCACCCAGCGCGGCGCCCGACGGGAGGCCGCGCGGCCCCAGCAGGCCCAGCGGCAGGCGCCGCCGCCCCAGCGCCAGCAGGCGAGCGGCGGGCGCCAGCGCCGTAACGCCCCCACCAAGCTCGTGGTGACCGAGGGCACCCTCACCGGCACCACCGTCGCGCTGCAGGGCCAGACCATCACTCTGGGCCGGGCGCACGACTCGACGATCGTGCTGGACGACGACTACGCCTCCAGCCGCCATGCCAGGATCTACCCGGACCAGGGCGGCCAGTGGATCGTCGAGGACCTGGGCTCCACCAACGGCACGTATCTCGACCGGACGCGGCTGACGACCCCCACGCCGATCCCGCTGGGTGCGCCGATCCGCATCGGCAAGACCGTCATCGAGCTGCGGAAGTAGTACGACAATGAGCGAGCGGAGCGAGCACGCAGCGGCGGTTCACACCCCGGACCCCGGCGCGCTCCCGACCGGAGGGTGGGCAGTGTGGCTCGACACGACCGGCTGCATGCGGAGCCGACGGGCGAGGTGGGCATGAGTCTGTCACTGCGCTTCGCCGCCGGATCGCACAAAGGAATGATCCGCGAGGGCAACGAGGACTCCGGGTACGCGGGTCCGCGGCTGCTCGCGATCGCCGACGGCATGGGCGGCCAGGCCGCCGGTGAGGTCGCCTCCTCCGAGGTCATCTCCACCATCGTCGCCCTCGACGACGACATCCCCGGCTCCGACATCCTCACCGCGCTCGGCGCCGCCGTGCAGCGCGCCAACGACCAGCTGCGGCAGATGGTCGAGGAGGACCCGTCCCTGGAGGGCATGGGCACCACGCTCACCGCCCTGCTGTGGACCGGGCAGCGCCTCGGCCTCGTCCACGTCGGCGACTCCCGCGCCTACCTGCTGCGCGACGGCGTGCTCACGCAGATCACGCAGGACCACACCTGGGTGCAGCGCCTGGTCGACGAGGGCCGCATCACCGAGGAAGAGGCCACCACCCACCCGCAGCGCTCCCTGCTGATGCGCGCCCTCGGCAGCGGCGACCACGTCGAGCCGGACCTGTCGATCCGCGAGGTGCGGGCCGGCGACCGCTATCTGATCTGCTCCGACGGGCTGTCCGGAGTCGTCTCCCACCAGACGATGGAGGACACCCTCGCCAGCTACCAGGGCCCGCAGGAGACCGTGCAGCAGCTCATCGAGCTGGCGCTGCGCGGCGGCGGCCCCGACAACATCACCGTGATCGTCGCCGACGTGCTGGACCTGGACACCGGTGACACGCTCGCCGGGCAGCTGTCCGACACCCCGGTCGTGGTCGGCGCCGTCGCCGAGAACCAGCACCACCAGGGCGACAGCAACGGCATCATGCAGACCCCGGCCGGCCGCGCCTCGGGACTCGGCCGGCACGGCGGCGGGGGCGGCGAGTTCGGCCCGCCCGGCTCCGGCGACACCACCGGCTTCATCCCGGCCGGGAGCTTCGGCGACTGGGACGAGGGCGACTTCGCCAAGCCGCGCAAGAGCCGCAAGTGGCTCAAGAGATCGCTGTACTCGGCGCTGGCGCTGGCCGTCATCGGCGGCGGCCTGTACGGCGGCTGGCGCTGGACCCAGACCCAGTACTACGTCGGCACCAAGGACGAGCACGTCGCCCTGTACCGCGGCATCAACCAGGACCTGGCCTGGGTGTCGCTGTCCGAGGTGGAGAAGGACCACCCCGAGATCGAACTCAAGTACCTGCCGCCCTACCAGCAGAAGCAGGTCAAGAAGACGATCGTCGAGGGCGACCTGGCGAACGCCCAGAAGAAGATCGACGAGCTCGCCGTGCAGGCCTCCGCCTGCAAGAAGCAGGCCGAGCGCAACGCCGCCGAGAGCGAGCACAACGCGCGGACGGGCGAGGGCGAGGCCGGAGGCACCACGGGAACCACTCCCGCCTCCTTCACGTCCAAGGTCACACCGACCCCATCGGCCACGGGAACCCCCAAGGCCCCGTCCACCTCACCGACCCCCACCGCCACTCCCAGCCCCGGCCCCAGCCTCTCGGAGGAAGAGCAGAAGGTCGTCTCGCTGTGCGGTAAGCAGTAGGCAAGCCGTGAGAGGCCCTGTCACACGATGAGCAGTACTACCAACACGTCGACGCACCACACGTCCACGATCGGCTCCATCGGCACGCCGAGCCGACGCAACACCGAGCTCGCGCTGCTGGTGTTCGCCGTCGCCATCCCGGTGTTCGCCTACGCCAACGTCGGACTCGCGATCAACGACGAGGTGCCCGCCGGGCTGCTGAGCTACGGCCTCGGCCTCGGTCTGCTGGCCGGCGTCGCCCACCTCGTCGTCCGCAAGTTCGCGCCGTACGCGGACCCGCTGCTGCTGCCGCTGGCCACGCTGCTCAACGGGCTCGGCCTGGTCGTCATCTGGCGCCTGGACCAGTCGAAACTGCTGCAGTCCATCAAGCAGGCCGGCACCGCCGCGCCGCGCCAGCTGATGTACACCGCGATGGGCATCGCCCTGTTCATCGTCGTGCTGATCTTCCTCAAGGACCACCGCGTCCTGCAGCGCTACACCTACATCTCCATGGTCGGCGCGCTGTTCCTGCTGCTGCTGCCGCTGGTGCCGGGCCTCGGCCAGAACATCTACGGCGCCAAGATCTGGATCTCCGTCGCCGGCTTCTCCATCCAGCCCGGTGAGTTCGCCAAGATCGTGCTCGCGGTGTTCTTCGCCGGCTATCTGATGGTGAAGCGGGACGCGCTCGCGCTCGCCAGCCGCCGCTTCATGGGCCTGTACCTGCCGCGCGGCCGTGACCTCGGCCCGATCCTGGTGGTCTGGTTCATCTCGATCCTCATCCTGGTCTTCGAGACCGACCTCGGCACCTCCCTGCTGTTCTTCGGCATGTTCGTGATCATGCTGTACGTCGCCACCGAGCGGACCAGCTGGATCGTCTTCGGTCTGCTGATGTCCGGCGCCGGCGCGGTGGGCGTGGCGAGCTTCGAGCCGCACGTCCAGCAGCGTGTGCAGGCCTGGCTCGACCCGATGAAGGAGTACACGCTCTCCCGGCAGGGCGTCGCCGGCCACTCCGAGCAGGCGATGCAGGCGCTGTGGGCGTTCGGCTCCGGCGGCACCCTCGGCTCCGGCCTCGGCCAGGGCCACAGCGACCTGATCCGGTTCGCCGCCAACTCCGACTTCATCCTGGCCACCTTCGGCGAGGAGCTGGGCCTGGCCGGCATCATGGCGCTGCTGCTGATCTACGGCCTGATCGTCGAGCGCGGCGTGCGCACCGCCCTCGCCGCCCGCGACCCCTTCGGCAAGCTGCTCGCCATCGGCCTGTCCGGCGCGTTCGCGCTGCAGGTGTTCGTCGTGGCCGGCGGTGTGATGGGCCTCATCCCGCTCACCGGTATGACGATGCCCTTCCTGGCGTACGGCGGTTCCTCCGTCATCGCCAACTGGGCGCTGATCGGCATCCTGATCCGGATCAGCGACACCGCGCGCCGCCCGGCACCCGCACCCGCCAGCAACCCCGACGCCGAGATGACCCAGGTGGTCCGTCCGTCATGAACAAGCCCCTGCGACGCATCGCGATCTTCTGCGGCCTGCTCGTCCTCACCCTGCTCATCCGCGACAACTGGCTGCAGTACGTCAAGGCCGACTCGCTGGCCGGCGACAAGGACAACCGCCGCGTCACCATCGCCCGCTACTCCACCCCGCGCGGCGACATCATCGTCGACGGCGCCCCGATCACCGGGTCGGCGAAGACGAGCACGACCGGGCTGAACGACCTGGAGTTCAAGCGCACCTACAAGAACGGCCCCATGTGGGCGCCGGTCACCGGGTACGCCTCGCAGGCCTTCGGGGCCAACCAGCTGGAGTCCATCGAGGACGAGATCCTCAGCGGCACCGACGACCGCCTGTTCTTCCGCAACACCCTCGACATGGTCACCGGCAAGGAGAAGCAGGGCGGCAACGTCGTCACCACGCTCAACGGGGCCGCGCAGAAGGCCGCCTACAACGGCCTGAAGAAGCAGGGCGGCAAGGGCGCCGTGGTCGCGCTGGACCCGGCCACCGGCAAGATCCTCGCGCTCGCCTCCTACCCGTCGTACGACCCGTCGGCCTTCGCCGGGAACACCGACGACGACGCCAAGGCCTGGCAGAAGCTGCAGAAGAAGGACAACCCCAGCGACCCGATGCTGAACCGGGCGCTGCGCGAGACCTACCCGCCGGGCTCCACCTTCAAGGTCGTCACCGCCGCGGCCGCGCTGGAGAACGGCCTGTACCCGGACGCCGACACCAACACGCGCTCGCCGCTTCCGTGGGTGATGCCGGGCACCACGACCGAGCTGAAGAACGAGGGCAACATCCCCTGCGAGAACGCCACCATGCGTGAGGCGCTGCGGGTGTCCTGCAACACCGTCTTCGGCAAGATCGGTGCCGACCTCGGCAACGACAAGATGCTCGCGGAGGCCAAGAAGTTCGGCTTCGACGCCGAGCAGTTCACGCCGGTGCGCTCCAGCGCCTCCGTCTTCTCCGACGACATGAACAAGTCGCAGACCGCGCTGTCCTCCATCGGCCAGTTCAACACCGCCGCGACGCCGCTGCAGATGGCCATGGTCGCCTCCGCGGTCGCCAACGACGGCAAGCTGATGAAGCCGTACATGGTCGACAAGCTCCAGACGTCGGGCGTCGACACCCTGGAGCAGACCGACCCGCAGGAGCTGAGCCGGCCGCTGTCGTCGAAGAACGCGCAGATCCTGCAGTCGATGATGGAGACCGTGGTCAAGGACGGCACCGGCAAGAACGCGCAGATCGACGGCGTCACCGTCGGCGGCAAGACCGGTACCGCCCAGCACGGTGTGGAGAACAGCGCGAACCCCTACGCCTGGTTCATCTCCTACGCCAAGCTCGCCGACGGCAGCTCGCCGGTCGCGGTCGCCGTCGTCGTCGAGGACGAGAACGCCAACCGTGACGACATCTCCGGCGGCGGTCTCGCCGCCCCCATCGCCAGGAGCGTGATGGAGGCGGTCATCAACAGCAAGAAGTGACGTCGTTCACGTCGTCCGCACAAGGCCGCACGATGCGATACCGGTCCTGTATCGGGTGACGGGCTCGGCCGGGTCACACCAACCGATCCGGGTACGGTAGGCCGGACGACAGCCTCCGGCCGCACGGGCGTGCCGGTCGGGACCGATGGAGAGGGCTGGTAGGTAGCTATGGAAGAGCCGCGTCGCCTCGGCGGCCGGTACGAGCTGGGCCAGGTGCTCGGCCGTGGTGGCATGGCGGAGGTCTACCTCGCGCAGGACACCCGCCTCGGCCGCACGGTGGCGGTGAAGACGCTGCGCGCGGACCTCGCGCGCGACCCGTCCTTCCAGGCCCGCTTCCGCCGGGAGGCCCAGTCGGCCGCCTCGCTCAACCATCCCGCGATCGTCGCGGTCTACGACACGGGCGAGGACTACATCGACGGGGTCTCGATCCCGTACATCGTCATGGAGTACGTCGACGGCTCCACCCTGCGTGAGCTTCTTCACTCCGGCCGCAAGCTGCTGCCGGAGCGCGCGATGGAGATGACCGTCGGCATCCTCCAGGGCCTGGAGTACGCCCACCGCAGTGGCATCGTCCACCGCGACATCAAACCGGCCAACGTCATGCTGACCCGCACCGGCCAGGTGAAGGTCATGGACTTCGGCATCGCCCGCGCCATGGGCGACTCCGGCATGACGATGACGCAGACCGCGGCGGTGATCGGCACCGCGCAGTACCTGTCGCCGGAGCAGGCCAAGGGCGAGCAGGTCGACGCGCGCTCCGACCTGTACTCGACGGGCTGTCTGCTCTACGAACTCCTCACGGTGCGCCCGCCGTTCGTCGGCGACTCCCCCGTGGCCGTGGCCTACCAGCACGTACGGGAAGAACCGCAGGCCCCTTCGGTCTTCGACCCCGAGATCACGCCCGAGATGGACGCGATCGTGCTGAAGGCACTGGTCAAGGACCCGAACTACCGCTACCAGTCGGCCGACGAGATGCGCGCCGACATCGAGGCCTGCCTCGACGGCCAGCCCGTCGCCGCCACCGCGGCCATGGGCTCGGTGGCCTACGGCGGCTACCCCGACGACCAGCCGACGACCGCGCTGCGCTCGGACGGCGGTCCCGCCGGGGCGACGACGATGCTGCCGCCGATGAACCCGGACGACGGGGGCTACGGCTACGACGACCGTCCGGACCGGCGCCGCCAGAAGAAGTCCAACACGTCCACGATCCTGCTGGTCGTCGCGGCGATCCTGGTCCTGGTGGGCGCGATCCTGATCGGCAAGTACATCTTCTCGGGCAGCGGCGTCGGCAACGACAAGGTGCCGGTGCCGCAGTTCATCGGCCTGTCGCAGGCGCAGGCACAGAAGATCGCCGAGAACTCGGACCTGAAGCTGTCGGCCACCGAGAAGCCCTGCGAGGACCAGGCCAAGGGCAACATCTGCTCGCAGGATCCGGTGGCGAAGACCGAGGTCGACAAGAACAGCACGGTCAACATCGTGGTGTCCACGGGCGCCCCGAAGGTGGCCGTGCCCAGCGTGCTCGGCAAGAGCTTCGACGACGCCAAGGCGCTGCTGGAGGGCGACCAGTACCAGTTCAAGGTCGAGAAGAAGACCGAGGTCTCCTCCGAGGCCGAGGGCACGGTTCTCGACCAGAACCCCAAGCTCGGTGAAGAGGTCGAGAAGGGCTCCACGGTCACCCTCACCGTCGCCAAGGCGGAGGAGAAGGCGACCGTCCCGGACGTCGTCGGCCAGTCCTGTGACGCCGCCAAGGCCCAGATGCAGGCCAACGACCTGACCGGCAACTGCACCGAGCAGGAGACCCAGGACCAGAACCAGGTCGGCAAGGTCATCTCGACCACGCCGCAGGCCGGCTCCCAGGTCGACAAGGGCTCCTCGGTCCAGATCGTCGTCGGCAAGGCCCCGCAGAACCAGCAGGTCCAGGTCCCGCCGGTGCAGAGCCAGAAGCTGAAGGACGCCAGGAAGGCGCTGGAGGCCGCCGGCCTCACCGTCGGCCAGATCTCCGGCTCCGACGACGACAACGCGATCGTCATCGGCTCCAACCCGCCGCAGGGCTCCACGGTCAACAGGGGCCAGACGGTCGACCTGTTCACCATGGGCGGCGGGGGCAACAACGGCGGCAACAACGGCGGCGGTACGCAGTTCTTCGGCGGCGCCACCGGCGGATAGCCCCGCACGCGGCACCGACCCCGCTGACACGGCGAGAGCCCCGGCCCCCTTTCGGGGGGGCCGGGGCTCTCGCCGTCCGGAGAGGCTGCCGGGCTCCTTGCCCTGGCGTCAGCCGGCCAGTTCCTTCGGCGGGGTGCGTGCGCTGTCGACCCTGTCCACCCGGACCAGCTCGCCCCACACCACGTAGCGGTAGCGGGAGGTGTAGACGGGGGTGCAGGTCGTCAGCGTGATGTAGTGGCCCGGCTTGGTCCTGCCGGACTCCTTCGGGACCGGGGTCAGGACGTCCACGTTGTACTTCGACGTCTCGGGCAGGACGGCGTACACCTTGTAGACGTACCACTTGTCCTTCGTCTCGAAGACGATCGGGTCGCCCTGCTTCAGCTTGTCGATGTTGTGGAACTTCGCGCCGTGGCCGTCGCGGTGCGCGGCGAGGGTGAAGTTGCCCTCCTTGCCGGTCATGGGCAGCGTCGCCTTGACCGGGTCGGTGTAGTAGCCGGCGACGCCGTCGTTGAGGACCTTGGTGCTGGTGCCCTTCTCGACCAGCACCTCGCCGTTCTTCATCGCCGGCACGTGCAGGAAGCCGATGCCCTCACCGGTGTCGAGCGCGCCGGGCCCGGTGTCCTGCTCGGCCCAGTGCTCGCGCACCTTGTCGGCCTGCCGGCCCGCCGCCCGGTCGGCGACGACGTTCGTCCACCACAGCGAGTAGACGACGAACAGGCCGAGTACCAGGCCGGCCGTGATGAGAAGCTCACCGAAGACGCTGACCGCCATGGCGATCCGGCCGGTGCCCCGGCGACGCCCCGCCGGTCGAGGGGACGACGTCCCGGTGTCCTCTGCGGTCGCTGCCACTGTCCCTAGCCCTAACTGACGAGCGCATCCGGCTTGCCCTTGCTGCGCGGCCGTTCCTCGACCATCTTGCCCCAGACGATCAGCCGGTACTTGCTCGTGAACTCCGGCGTGCATGTCGTGAGGGTGATGTACCGGCCCGGTGCGGTGAAACCGGAGCCCGGCGGGACGGGGTCGAGCACGCTGGTGTTGCTGGGCGAGGTCACCGGCAGCGTCGACGTCATCTTGTACACGTAGTAGGTGTCCTGCGTCTCGACGACGACCTCGTCGCCCGGCTGGAGCCGGTTGATGTAGCGGAACGGCTCGCCGTGGGTGTTGCGGTGGCCGGCCAGTCCGAAGTTGCCGGTCTTGTCGCCCGGCATCGCCGTCTTCAGCGGAGCCTGCCCGTAGTGGCCGACCATGCCCTTGTCGAGCACCCGCTTGTTGCTGACGCCCTCGGCGATCGGCACGACCACGTCCAGCTTGGGGATGTGCAGGAGGGCGAAGCCCTGGCCCGGTTCGAAGACGCCCGGGCTGCGTTTGCCGTCCGCCCAGTCCTGCTGGAGGCTGTTCGCCTCCCGGCCGGCCTGCGCGTGGGCGCGCACGTTCGTCCACCACAGCTGGTAGGTGACGAACAGCAGCATCAGCACGCCGGTCGTGATGAACAGCTCGCCGATCACCCGGCTCGCGATGACGCCGGGACCGGGCTTGCGCGCCTTGGCGAGCCGGCGGGCCTCGACGCGGGAGCGGGGGGCGGGGGGCTGCTCGTCCTGCGCGGCCTCCCGTCGGCCGGCGGCGGGGCCGTGCCGGCCGCCGCGACGGCGCTTGGCGGCCTTTCTGCGGGCCGCTCGGCCGCCGGGTGTGACTTGGGTGGCACGCGAGGCTGAAGGGGCCTCAGAGGCCGGTATGGCGGCGGAGGCGCCACCCCGGTCGGGCCCGGGCGGCGGGTCCACGCGCAGCGCCACTGTCTCGTCGGACAGCGGCGCATAGGGTCCGTAGGTCTGGGGGGCGGCCTGGGGGGCGACCCCTTCCTCCCGGTACGCCCCGTCCTGCGCCCCGTACGGCGACGTGCCGTGGGACCCGTACGGCTCCGCGCCGTACGAGTCCTCGCGCTCGGGGCGCAGCGCGGTCACGCCGTGGCCCTGCCCACCACCGGGGCGAGCCCCGTCGACCTCGCCACCGCTCCCTTGTCGCCGCACTCGACCAGCCAGTTGGCCAGCATCCGGTGCCCGTGCTCGGTCAGCACCGACTCCGGGTGGAACTGCACACCCTCGACGGGCAGTTCACGGTGGCGCAGGCCCATGACGATGCCGTCCTGGGTGCGGGCCGTGACCTCCAGCTCGGCGGGCACCGTCTGCGGCTCGGCCGCCAGCGAGTGGTAGCGGGTCGCGGTGAACGGGGAAGGCAGTCCGGCGAAGACACCCCGGCCCTCGTGCTCGACCAGCGAGGTCTTGCCGTGCAGCAGCTCGGGCGCCCGGTCCACGACACCGCCGTACGCCACCTGCATCGACTGCATGCCCAGGCACACGCCGAAGACCGGGACGCCGGTCGCGGCGCAGTGCCGGACCATCTCGATGCAGACGCCGGCCTCCTCGGGCTTGCCCGGGCCGGGCGACAGCAGCACGCCGTCGAAGCCGTCCTGGGCGTGCGAGGTCGCCACCTCGTCGTTGCGCAGCACCTCGCACTCGGCGCCCAGCTGGTAGAGGTACTGCACCAGGTTGAAGACGAAGCTGTCGTAGTTGTCGACGACGAGAATGCGCGCGCTCACTGGTTGTCCACCGTCACATCGTTGAAGGGAAGCAGCGGTTCGGCCCACGGGAAGACGTACTGGAACAGGATGTAGACCACGGCCAGGACGAGCACGATCGAGATCAGCGCCCTCACCCACGCGTTGCCCGGCAGATGCCGCCAGATCCAGCCGTACATGCCGTCCCTTCCGTCTCACACGGCACCGTCACTCACGCCGTACCGGCACCAGACTAGCGGCGCAGCGCCTCCGGCCGCCCTGCCTCCACGGGCCGGGTCGAGTCCAGGTGCGCCCAGACGATCAGCCGGTGGCTGTGACCCCACTCGGGATCGCAGGTGGTCAGCGTCAGATACCGGCCCGGACCGGTGTACCCCGACTTGGCAGGCACAGGGTCGATCACCTCGACGTCCGTCGGCACGGTTTTGTACGGCCCTTTGTCGATCCGATACGTGAACCACGTGGTGCCGTCCGTCAGCACCACGGCGTCCCCGCGCCGCAGCCGGGGGAAGTCCTTGAACGGGTCGCCGTAGGTCCGGCGGTGCCCGGCGACAGCGAAGTTCCCCGTCTGCCCCAGGCGTGCGCTGCCGGCGTAGTGGCCGAGCCCCTTCTTCAGGGTGCCGGTGGCCGTGCCCTGCAGCACCGGCTTGTTCCACGTGAAACCGAGGCGCGGGATGTACATCACGGCGAACGGTTCGCCGTCTTGGTACGGCTCTGCCGTGGGCGCCTGCGGTGCCTGCCCCCGGGCCGGCCGCCCGGCCTCCTGCCGCGCCCACCGCTGGTGGAGGGCGTCGACCTGCTGGCCCATGGCGTGGTCGGCCCGCACGCCCGTCCAGAACAGCAGATGGACCACGAACAGGACGATCACCGTGCCGACGGTGATGCAGAGCTCGCTGGCGGTTCTGACGATCACGCGCACCGGCAGCTCCCCGGAGGTCGCCTACTCCACAGGCTTCGCGTAGTGCAGATCCACTGTGCCCGAGTAGCCGGGAAGAGTCACCGTCCCGTCCTCGGTGACTTTCCAGCCGAGCCCGTAGACGTTCACGTACACCATGTAGTTCTGGATCGCCGGCGACTCGGCGAGCGCCTTCTGCAGCTTCTCCGGGTCCCCGACCGCGGTGATCTTGTACGGCGGTGAGTAGACGCGGCCCTGGAGGATCAGCGTGTTGCCCACGCAGCGCACGGCGCTGGTGGAGATCAGCCGCTGGTCCATCACCTTGATGCCCTTGGCGCCGCCCTGCCACAGGGCGTTCACCACCGCCTGCAGGTCCTGCTGGTGGATCACCAGGTAGTCCGGCTGGGGCTCGGGGTAGCCGGGCAGCTTCGCCGTGGCGTTGGGCGGGGCGTCGTTCAGCGTGACCGTGACCGCCTCGCCGGTGACCTTCTGGGTGCCGGCGCTCTTCTCCAGCCCGGCGAGCTTGTCGTCCTGCGCCTTGGTGCTGCCGTCGTCCCGCTCGGCCAGCGCCTCCACGTCACCGCGCAGCGCCGCGTTGGAGTCGTCCAGCTCCTTGTTCTTGTGGCTGCGCTCCTGGATCAGGTCCGACAGCTTCAGCAAGGAGGTGTCCGTACGGATATTGGTGCCCTTGGCCGTATTGAAACTGGTGAAGAAAATCAGGCCGGCGAGGGCGAAGACGGCGATCGTGAGCACCCGCACGGGCCGGAAGCGGGGCCCGCGCGCAGGGCTGGATTCCGTCCCGGGGGAGTCGGCAGAATTGCTCAACGTACCCTTATCTCCTTCGGCGCCGCGGAAGCACTACGCTAACGGACGCCCGGGGGAGCACTCAGTGTCCCCAGTTACGCTGCCCCGAGCCCGACCCCGTTACCTGCGCGGCCACGCAGCGCATCGACAGGAGAGACCCTCGTGCCGAAGTCACGTATCCGCAAGAAGGCCGACTTCACGCCGCCTCCGGCGAAGCAGGCAGCGACCATCAAGCTGGGCAACCGGGGCTGGGTCGCGCCGGTCATGCTGGCGATGTTCCTGATCGGCCTGGCCTGGATCGTCGTCTTCTACGTGACCGACGGTTCGCTGCCGATCGACAGCCTGGACAACTGGAACATCGTGGTCGGCTTCGGATTCATCGCCGCCGGATTCGGCGTCTCCACGCAGTGGAAGTAGCGGCCCCGGGCCGGTGAACCCAGCTCTGCCCAGGGGTATCCGCTGAGTTATCCACAGGCCGTGCATTTATCCACACCCTGCCTGGGGAAAAGAAACGACGATCTGTGGATAACCCCTCGCGGCTTGACACCGGTACGACTGACACACCACCGGCCGCACACCTGTTCGCCCCCTGCCTGACCTGCACAAACACGGGTCGGTGACAGGGGGCACAGCTGTTCTGGCACGCTGTGCACAAGATCGGGCACCCGCTGTGGACAACCGTGTGCTCAGGTGAGCTGCGAGGTTCTCAACAGGGTCATCACGACGATGGCGGCGAGCACCAGCGCACAGGTGCCGTACTGCACCAGCGCCCTGCGCTCCCGCGGGGCGTGCAGCATGGCGTACCCGACGACGACCCCGGCGACGAGGCCGCCGATGTGGGCCTGCCAGGCGATGTGGAAACCCGAGTAGAAGGTGATCACCAGGTTGATCGCCAGCAGGGCGAGCACCGGCCGCATGTCGTAGTTGAGGCGGCGCAGCAGCACGGCCGTGGCGCCGAACAGGCCGAAGATCGCTCCGGAGGCACCGAGGGAGGGCTGGCGGGGGTCGGCGAGCAGATAGGTGAGCGCGCTGCCGGCCAGTCCGGAGACGAAGTAGAGCGTGAGGTAGCGGGCCCGGCCGAGGGCGGCTTCCAGGGGGCCGCCGATCCACCACAGGCTGAGCATGTTGAACAGGATGTGGACATAGCTGCCGTGCAGGAACATCGCCGTCAGCATCCGGTACCACTGCCCCTCGGCGACGCCCTCCAGGGAGCCGAGGGAGGGGACGTAGGCGCGGCCGAGCAGGAAGAAGCGGTCCTCGAAGGCGTCGCCCACGGAGATCTGCACCAGGAAGACGGCGAGGCAGAGGCCGATCAGGATCTTGGTGACCAGGCGGGGGTCCGCGCTGACCGTGCCGCCGGCCAGGGTGCGCGGACGGGCCGACACGGCCGTCGCACGGCCGGCCCCCGGGGACGTACCGCGGACGCAGTCGGGGCACTGGAAGCCGACCGAGGCGTTGACCATGCACTCCGGGCAGATCGGCCGGTCGCAGCGGACGCAGCGGATGCCCGTCTCCCGGTCGGGATGGCGGTAGCAGCCGGGCAGGCTGCCGTGGGCGTCCTGCGGGCTGCTCGGCGCCTGGTCCATGAGATCCCCTCGGTCGTCGCGTACACGTCCGTACCACCCGGGTACGAAAGGAACCGCCCTGCTCATCCTTACGGACGGGCAGGGCGATTGGTTCCCTTCGGGAGCACTCGGACGTTCGGCGCGTCCTCCGGTCCGGTTCCGGACGTTTCGGCGCGTCCTTCGGTCCGGTCCCGGACGTTCGGCGCGTCCTCGGTCCGGTCCCTGCGGGCCCTCGGGCTCAGGCCTGACGGGTCTCGACCACGACCGACTCGATGACCACGTCGTTCAGCGGACGGTCGGTGCGCGGGTTGGTCTGGGTGCCGGCGATCGCGTCGACCACCTTCTGGCTGGCCTGGTCCACGACCTCGCCGAAGATGGTGTGCTTGCGGGTCAGCCAGGCCGTCGGGGCGACCGTGATGAAGAACTGCGAACCGTTGGTGCCCGGGCCGGCGTTGGCCATGGCCAGCAGGTAGGGCTTGTCGAAGCGCAGGTCGGGGTGGAACTCGTCCTTGAACTGGTAGCCGGGGCCGCCGGTGCCGTTGCCCAGCGGGTCACCGCCCTGGATCATGAAGCCGCTGATCACCCGGTGGAAGATCGTGCCGTCGTAGAGCTTGGCCGTGGTCTTCTGGCCGGTCTCCGGGTCGATCCACTCACGCTGGCCCTGGGCGAGCTCGACGAAGTTCTTGACCGTGGCGGGCGCCTGGTCCGGGAAGAGCCGGACCTCGATGTCGCCCTGGTTCGTCTTGAGGGTGGCGTAGAGCTGCTCAGCCACGATGTGCCTTCCGTTGTCTTCCTGTGACTCCCCGATCCTCGCACGGTCCAGGTCCGGCGTCGCCCAGCGCTCGGCGGTGAACCGGACGGAAGGCCTCCGCCTGCCCGAACGCCCCCGAGTTGTCCGGGACGGGAGCGCGTCGGGCCGATCCGTGGCATTGTCGACGACAAGCTCCATTTGACCCCTGTTCGTCCGCTATCGGCCCGCGATCGAGTTCTCCGGCACCCGGATGCGCGTCCCCGCATGCCGGGGCGCCCGCGGGCAGGCATGATCCGCAAAAGGGTGGAAAGTCGAAATACCGTACGCCACCGAGGAGGAGGAACCCGTGACCCGCATCGACAGCGTGCGCGCCGCGACCGGTTCGGCGAAGGACAGCGTGCTGCACGCCGCGGAAGTGGTGGCGCCCTACGCCGACACGGCCAAGGAGAGGGCCGCGCACTACGCGCACGAGGCACGCGTACGGCTCGCGCCCAGGGTGACGCTGGCCGCAGAGCAGGCCCGCGCCCAGTACGGCGTCCATGTGGCGCCCCGTATCGAGCAGGCCCGTGTGCAGGCCATGGCGCATGTGCCGCCCAGGATGGACCAGGCGGCCCACGAAGCCGCCATGCGCACCCGCAAGGCCGCCCGGCAGGCCGCCGACTACTCCCGGCCCATGATCGAACAGGCGGTGGCCGCGGCCGGGCCCGTCCGCGACGAGGCCGCGGCCCGCAGCGCCGCCGCGCTGGCCGCACTGCGCGGCCAGGTCTCGCCCAGGGACATCCAGAAGCTGGTGCGCAGGCAGCAGCGGCGGGCGACGGCCGGCCGGATCGCCAAGGTGCTGGCCGTGGTCGGCGCCGTGGCCGGCGGGGCGTTCGCGGCGTGGAAGTGGTGGGACAAGCAGGCCAACCCGGACTGGCTGGTCGAGCCGCCCGCCGCCACCGAGGTGCCCGAGTCGGGCCGGCTGACCTCGGTCGACGGCAGCGGTGAGGCCGCGCTCGACCCGGAGGTCCGGGCCAAGGAGGCCGAGGAGGAGGCTGCCCGCCGCGACGAGGAGGGCTGAGGCCCGGCCCAGCCCGGCGTTCCGCGGGGTGGACGACATCGCGTCGTCCGCCCCGCAGCGCTGCCGCCGCCACTTATGCGAAAAACCCCTCCCGCCCGCGTTCATGCAGGTGGGAGGGGTTTTGAGCGTGGAGCCTAGGGGAGTCGAACCCCTGACATCCGCCATGCAAAGACGGCGCTCTACCAACTGAGCTAAGGCCCCGTGCGGGAAGCGTCCGGCCGGAACATCCACGTTCCGGTGGGCGCCGCAGACCAGAGTACCGGGTCTCCCCGGGGATCTCGCAAAAAGATTGGGGGTCCCCGTAGTCGACCACGCTCCGTAAGATGCTCGGCGTGGTTCGCGGCAGCGAACCGCCGTTTTGGGGAAGCGATGGGGAGACGCAATGGACGCCGCACAGCAGGAAGCCACCGCAAGAGCGCGGGAACTGCAGCGGAACTGGTACGGGGAGCCGTTGGGGGCGCTCTTCCGTAGGCTCATAGACGACCTGGGTCTGAACCAGGCCCGGCTCGCGGGGGTGCTGGGACTGTCCGCGCCGATGCTGTCCCAGCTGATGAGCGGCCAGCGGGCGAAGATCGGCAACCCGGCGGTCGTCCAGCGGGTGCAGCTGCTGCAGGAGCTGGCGGCGCAGGCGGCGGACGGCAGCGTCAGCGCCGCCGAGGCCACCGAGCGCATGGAGGAGATCAAGAAGTCGCAGGGGGGCTCGGTGCTCAACAACACCACACAGACGACGAGCACTTCGGGTGCGCCGACGGTCAAGCGGGTGGTCCGCGAGATCCAGTCGCTGCTGCGCTCCGTGGCCGCCGCCGGGGACATCATCGAGGCCGCGGACAGCCTGTCTCCCACCCACCCGGAACTCGCCGAGTTCCTGCGGGTCTACGGCGCCGGCCGCACCTCCGACGCGGTCGCGCACTACCAGTCCCACCAGAACTGACCTCCACGGCCCGCTCGCCGAAGGGGGGTTCGGCGGACGGCCGCGGGGGATGCAAGGGGGATGACCCGAGGGGGAGGAGCGGCGCGCAGCGATGGGTGAGGTCTTCGCCGGACGGTACGAACTGGTCGATCCGATCGGACGCGGCGGCGTCGGCGCCGTCTGGCGGGTGTGGGACCACCGCCGCCGCCGGTACGCGGCCGCCAAGGTCCTCCAGCAGCGCGACGCGCACGCGTTGCTGAGGTTCGTCCGGGAGCAGGCGCTGCGGATCGACCATCCGCATGTCCTCGCGCCGACCAGCTGGGCCGCCGACGACGACCAGGTCCTGTTCACGATGGACCTGGTCACCGGCGGCTCGCTGGTCCACCTCGTCGGCGACTACGGTCCGCTGCCCCCGGCGTTCGTGTGCACGCTGCTCGACCAGTTGCTGTCCGGCCTGGCCGCGGTGCACGCCGAGGGCGTCGTCCACCGTGACATCAAGCCCGCCAACATCCTGCTGGAGGCCACCGGCACGGGCCGGCCCCGGCTGCGGCTGTCGGACTTCGGCATCGCGATGCGGCTGGGCGAGCCGCGTCTGACGGAGACCAACCTGGTGGTGGGGACGCCGGGTTACCTCGCGCCCGAACAGCTGCTGGGCGCCGAGCCGGACTTCCCGGCCGACCTGTTCGCCGTCGGCCTGGTCGCGCTGTACCTGCTGGAGGGTGCCAAGCCGGACGCCAAGGCGCTCGTCCAGTACTTCGCCGACCACGGCACCCCGGGTGCGCCCAAAGGGGTGCCGGAGCCGCTGTGGCAGGTCGTGGCCGCGCTGCTGCAGCCCGACCCGCAGGCCCGTTTCCGTACGGCGACGGGGGCGCGCAAGGCGCTGGCGGCGGCCCGTGAGCTCCTGCCGGAGCCGGGTCCCGACGACGAGCTGATCGAGATCTTCGACCAAGTCGGGCCGCTGCCGCCGGGGTTCGGCCCGCGGGGGCCGCTCGCGGTCACCGGGCACGGCGAAGCGACGCCGGTGACGCCGGTGACGCCGCCTCAGCCCTGGCAGCCGGAGCAGGCGTTACCCCGGAAACCGACCGCTGCCCCGCTGCCCGCTGACCGGTCCGGCTCCTGGCAGCCGACCTCCATCCCCCCACACGCAGACCAGTCCGGCTCCTGGCAACCGACCGCCGTCCCCCCACACGCAGACCAGTCCGGCTCTCGGCAGCCGGCCGCCGTCCCCCCACCCCCGGACCCATCCGGCTCCTGGCGGCCGACCGCCGTACCGCTGACGCCGGCCGGGGCCATGGCGCAGGAGCCGACCGTCGACACCCCCACCCACGTCCTGCCCGCGTATCGAGCCGACGCCGTCACCGCGTCGTACACCACGCATGTGCCGCAGGCTCCGCCTCCGCCGGGGACCGCTGCGCGCCGCCGCCCCGGACCGCCCGCCCGGGTCGCCGTGTCGTTGCTGCTGCTCGCCCTGGTCTGTTACGCCGTCGGGTTCTGGGCGCTGGTCCGCATCTGAGCGGCCCGGCGCCGTGCCAGTGCCGTCCAGCCGCCGAGGACCGCCAGCAGCACGGTCCCGGTGCCGATGCCGCCCACGGCGAGAGCCTTCAGCAGGGTGTCGCCGGACGCGCCGGCGCCCCCGGCCCCGCCTGCCGCGCCGAAGACGTCCCGGGGTGAGGGCCGTCCGGCATAACCCGGCCCGGCCTGCGGCTCGCCGTCCACCCGTACCCGCAGCGTCAGCGGCAGCGCTCCCGGGCCGAGCCGGTCGGCCACGCGCGCGGCCAGGTGCACCACCAGGTAGTACGACCCGGCGAACCGCATCCCGGAGACCGCGTCCCGCGCGGCGTACCGGTTGCGGTAGGCGACCGGCGGCACGGGCGGCAGGGCCGCCGACTTCTGCGTGCCGTCGTAGCCGACGCCGACGTCGGTGACGTGTGCGCGCACCGGGTTGAACAGGGCCAGCTCCAGCGCGCCGGCGGTGTAGCCGCCACGCTCGGCGGTGCCGCCCAGCTCCACGGTGGCGGCCGGCCGCTGCCCCCAGTCCACGGGCACCTTGTAGTAGAGGGTCTGCCCGGGCCGTACGGCGGTCTGCCAGGCGCCCTCGCCGACGAGCGGCGCGGTGGCGAAACCGGCGCCGGCCGGGCGGCTCGCGGGGGTGCCCGGCGGCGGTGTGGCGGACGCGGAGTCCCAGGCTTCGGGGGCGCGGGTGGGACCGGGCCGCGCGAGCGGCGGCTCCGTGGCCGCGGTCAGTTCCAGCTGCCACGGCTGCGGCGAGGACTCCGTGCCGGCGGCCCGTCCGGCGCGCTCCACCACGACGTAGTACGACCCGGCGCTGCGGCACGCCGTCCGGCCGGACGCGGCGATCTCCCGCGCGCCCCAGGCCGTCACGGGATGCGGGCTGCGGGACGCGCCGAACAGTTCGGTGTCGTAGGAGCAGGAGTGCCCGTCGGCGTCCTGGACGGCCACTTTCAGGCCGTCGGCGGCGGAGACCTCGGCGTCCGCCGGCGGGACGGCGGTGGCGGAGACGTACGCGTTCGACGTGCCGTCCAGATCGAGCCGGTAGTAGACCGGTCCCTTCCCCGTCAGCGTGGAGCGGTAGCTGTGCCCGGCCGCGAGTCCCGCGGCGCCGCCGGTGCCCGGTGCGGCGGCGACGGTCCGGGCGCCGGGGTCGAAGGCGTAGGAGCCGGATTCCGGGGTGCCGGTCGACGCCCGAGCGGGTGAGGCCGCCGCCAGCACCGTGCCCAGGATCAGCAGCGCAGCCCCCGTACGTCCTCCCATACGCGCCCCCTCGCCGCTCCGCAACCGGACGGTGCCCATCCTGCCCCGGCACTCCCTTCGGCACCCCTGGTACCGATCAATTCCCGCCCGGCCCGCCCCCGACCCGCTCCCGAACAGCACAAAACCCCGACCGCTCGGGCGGCCGGGGTCTGCTGGAATTCCGGAACTCGGTGTTCTGGCACTCAGGAGCCGGTGGGCACGGAGTCGGTCGCCTCCGTCCACAGGTCCTGCTCAGCGCGATCCGCCTGGATCTGGCGGTACACGAGGAGCCCGCCGATGGCGGCCAGTGCGACCAGGAGCAGCTTCTTCACCGCGCGACCTCGTCTTTCGTTGACGTAAGGGACCTCTGGCGCCCGACTATACACACCGGCCGATACCGATCGGTGACCTGCGTCGGGGCTCCAACTGGCCATGCGAAGCGGCGCGATGGAAGCGGCTCTGACCCCTGCGAGCGGGCCGGCCGAGGCCCTGACCGAGCCTCCTGGGCTGGTACGCCCATCCGAGTGGTGTTCATCGGAACATCGACGCGCCACGGGCGTCGGTCCACCACTTCGCGGTCCCCATACACATCATGAGGAAAGTACGCAAATCGCCCAACCCGAAAGTGAGGGGATCATGGCTACGAACCAGGTCAAGCAGCTGTGGACGGTCATCGTGACCGCCTTCCTCGCGCTGTTCACGGCGCTCGGACTCGTCACCACGACCGCCGCCGCGGCGGTACCGCAGAGCGACGCGGCACGCAACAGCAGCAGCGACGACGCGACCACCGCCCCCGAGGCGGCGGCACCGCCACTGTCGCCCTGGTCCTGGCTCCACGCCCGGTCCCTTCCGCCCACGATGAAGCAGCGCATCCGCGCCGAGGCCCACGGCAAGTCCCCCAGCTGCCGCCACCGCCCGATCGACGACGAAGCGGCGGCCGAACAGTCCTCCTGCGACAGCGCCGCCGCCCCCGAACGGGCCGCGATCCCCGCCCAGCAGCGCCCCATGATCCCCCTGCAGCGCTGACAGCGCCCGCACGGCGCCCCCGCCGTGCCCCACCAGCACCTTTGACGTGACGGCGATTCGCGTACAACCGCACGCGCAACAACGGCCCGGCCGCTCGCAAGAGCCGCCGGGCCTCGCCGTGTGCACACCCCGGCCGAAGACGTCAGTGTTCGGCGCCTGCCTTGGGCATGCCTGGGTTTCTTTGCCCGGAATGTAAGTCCTTGTCCACAATGGATTTGATGAATACGCGCGCGACCACCGAACCAGGAGGGCCCCATGTACGTCGTGGCCCAGCACAAGATCTTGGACCAGGAGACCGCGTTTCCCCGCGGCCAGGCCCTTATCGAGGGCATCGGAGCGCCTGATGGCACCCGCGTGCTGCAGTTCTACCCGCACGTGGACGGATCCGCCGTGACGTGCCTCTGGGAGACGAAGTCCGTCGAAGATGTTCAGCGCTTCGTCGACGAAACTCTCGGGGACTCAAGCATCAACGTCTGCTACGAGGTCGACTCGGAGAAGGCATTCGCCGATCGTCCACTCGGGATGAGGCCGTCGTCGACTCCTGTCACCTGAGACGAACGATACGAGGAGTCATCAGGCGTAGGCGCTCAGCGAACACATGACCAAAAGACCCCCGGCCCTGCGGGCCGGGGGTCTTCGTGTCTGTGGGGCTAACAGGATTTGAACCTGTGGCCTCATCCTTATCAGGGATGCGCTCTAACCAACTGAGCTATAGCCCCGCCGCGCTTTTGCGGTGTGTGTCCCGCGCGCTGACTCCTGAAGATTAGCGCACGAGGGGCGCAGTCCCAAAATCGGTGCTCGTGGAGGGGCTCACTCGTCCTCGGCGAGCGTCAGCTCGATGCCGCCGACGAAGCCCGCGGAGAGGTTGTAGATGAACGCGCCGAGGGTCGCCAGCGCCGTCGCCAGGACGACGTCGATGACCGCGATGATCGTCGCGAACATCAGCACATGGGGGAGCGACAGGAAGGCCTGCAGGTCGAAGCCGTTGGACTCGTTGGAGCCGGTCGCCTCCGAGATCGTGCCGCCGACCGTGGAGAAGACGCCCATCGCGTCCATCACCATCCACAGCACCGCGGCCGCCACGATCGTGCAGATGCCCAGCGCGATGGAGAGCAGGAAGCTGACCTTCATCACCGACCACGGGTCGGCCTTGGCCACCCGCAGCCGCGCCTTGCGCACCCGGGGCGTCGTACGGACCCCCGTGCGCGGCCGGCGCACGGCGCCCGTGTCGTAGGCCTGCGGCGGGTGGTAGGGCCCGCCGGGCTGCTGTGCCTGCCGCTCGTCGGGCAGCGGCGATCCCTGCTGGCCTCGGACGTCCGTCACGGTTCCCCCCTGGGATCCCTGGGTGTCGGAAGAGGGTGTGCCCTTGCCGGGCGTCCTGATCGCCTGCAGGTTGGTGGTCTGCGGGTCGTTCGCAGGTGAGGCATGCGCGGCGGAGCCACGGCCGCCGCCGTCCGTTCCCGTACTGGTACCGGTCGGTCCGGCGCCCGTGGCTCCGCTCACGCTGACTCACTCCTCGTGCTACTCGGCCGAGGGCGCCTCGCCCTCGTCCGTACCGGTGGTCACGGCGTCCTCGGCGGTCTCGTCCACGGCCACGTCGCCGTCGACTTCCTCCGCCTCGCGCCCCGCCTCGGCGTTACGGGCGATGCCGACCACGGCATCGCGCTTGCCCAGGTTGATCAGTTGGACGCCCATGGTGTCACGGCCCGTCTCCCTGACCTCGTTGACTCGCGTACGAATCACACCGCCCGAGAGTGTGATGGCGAGGATCTCGTCGGTGTCCTCGACCACCAGCGCGCCGACCAGCGAACCACGGTCCTCCACGATCTTGGCGGCCTTGATGCCGAGGCCGCCGCGGCCCTGGACGCGGTACTCGTCGACGCGGGTCCGCTTCGCGTACCCACCGTCAGTGGCAGTGAACACGAACGTACCGGGTCGCACCACATTCATCGAGAGCAGTTCGTCGCCCTCGCGGAAACTCATGCCCTTGACGCCCGAGGTCGCACGGCCCATCGGACGCAGGGTGTCGTCCGAGGCGGTGAACCTGATCGACTGTGCCTTCTTGCTGATCAGCAGCAGGTCGTCGTCGGCCGAGACCAGCTCCGCGCCGATCAGCTCGTCGTCGCCGCCCTCCTCGCGCTCCCGCAGGTTGATGGCGATGACACCGCCCGAGCGCGGGGAGTCGTAGTCCTTCAGCGGCGTCTTCTTCACCAGGCCGGACTTGGTGGCCAGCACCAGGTACGGGGCCGCCTCGTAGTCGCGGATGGCGAGGATCTCGGCGATCGCCTCGTCCGGCTGGAAGGCCAGCAGGTTCGCCACGTGCTGGCCGCGCGCGTCCCGGCCGGCCTCGGGCAGCTCGTAGGCCTTGATGCGGTAGACGCGGCCCTTGTTGGTGAAGAACAGCAGCCAGTGGTGCGTGGTGGAGACGAAGAAGTGGTCGACGATGTCGTCTTCCTTCAGCTTCGTGCCGCGCACGCCCTTGCCGCCGCGCTTCTGCGCCCGGTAGTCGTCGGTCTTGGTCCGCTTGATGTAGCCGCCGCGGGTGACCGTGACGACGATGTCCTCCTCGGCGATCAGGTCCTCGATGGACATGTCGCCCTCGTAGGGGATCAGCTTCGTCTTGCGGTCGTCGCCGTACTTCTCGACGATCGCGGCCAGCTCCTCGCTGACGATGCCGCGCTGACGGACCGGCGAGGCGAGGATCTCGTTGTACTCGGTGATCTTCGCCTGGAGCTCGTCGTGCTCCTGGACGATCTTCTGCCGCTCCAGGGCCGCCAGGCGCCGCAGCTGCATCTCCAGGATGGCGTTGGCCTGGATCTCGTCGATCTCCAGCAGGTCCATCAGGCCGTGGCGGGCGACGTCGACGGTCTCACTGCGCCGGATCAGCGCGATGACCTCGTCGATCGCGTCCAGGGCCTTCAGCAGACCGCGCAGGATGTGCGCGCGCTCCTCCGCCTTGCGCAGCCGGAAGCGCGTACGGCGGACGATGACCTCGATCTGGTGCGTCACCCAGTGGCGGATGAACGCGTCCAGGGAGAGGGTGCGCGGGACGCCGTCGACCAGCGCCAGCATGTTGGCGCCGAAGTTGGTCTGCAGGTCGGTGTGCTTGTACAGGTTGTTCAGCACGACCTTGGCGACCGCGTCCCGCTTGAGCACGATGACCAGGCGCTGGCCGGTGCGCGACGAGGTCTCGTCGCGGACGTCCGCGATGCCGCCGATCTTGCCGTCCTTCACCAGGTCGGCGATCTTCTGCGCGAGGTTGTCCGGGTTGACCTGGTAGGGCAGCTCGGTGACCACCAGGCACTGGCGGTTCTGGATTTCCTCGACCTCGACCACCGCGCGCATGGTGATCGAGCCGCGGCCGGTGCGGTAGGCCTCCTCGATGCCCTTGCGGCCCACGACGAGCGCGCCGGTCGGGAAGTCGGGGCCCTTGATGCGCTCGATGAGCGCGTCCAGCAGCTCCTCGTGCGAGGCCTCGGGGTTCTCCAGGTACCACTGGGCGCCGGCCGCGACCTCGCGCAGGTTGTGCGGCGGGATGTTGGTCGCCATGCCGACCGCGATGCCGGCCGAGCCGTTGATCAGCAGGTTCGGGAAGCGGGAGGGCAGGACGGTCGGCTCCTGGGAGCGGCCGTCGTAGTTGTCCGTGAAGTCGACGGTCTCCTCGTCGATGTCGCGGACCATCTCCATCGACAGCGGCGCCATCTTGCACTCGGTGTAGCGCATCGCCGCCGCCGGGTCGTTGCCCGGGGAGCCGAAGTTGCCGTTGGAGTCGACCAGCGGCATCCGCATCGACCACGGCTGGGCCAGGCGGACCAGGGCGTCGTAGATCGAGGAGTCGCCGTGCGGGTGGTAGTTGCCCATGACGTCGCCGACGACGCGGGCGCACTTGTAGAAGCCGCGCTCGGGGCGGTAGCCGCCGTCGTACATCGCGTACAGCACCCGGCGGTGGACGGGCTTGAGGCCGTCCCGGACGTCGGGCAGCGCACGCGAGACGATGACGGACATCGCGTAGTCGAGGTAGGAGCGCTGCATCTCCGTTTCGAGCCCGACCGGCTCGACGCGCAGCGCCAGGCCGTCACCCTCGGGCGTCACGGGAGTGTTCTCGTCGGTCATTGCTGGTGAAGATCCTTCCCTGTGCGGTCAGCTGAGACCGACTCAGATGTCGAGGAAGCGGACGTCCTTGGCGTTGCGCTGGATGAACTGCCTGCGCGCCTCGACGTCCTCGCCCATCAGGACCGAGAACAGCTCGTCGGCCTGGGCGGCGTCGTCCAGGGTGACCTGGCCGAGGACCCGGTGCTCCTGGTCCATCGTGGTCACCCGCAGCTCCTCGGCGTTCATCTCGCCGAGGCCCTTGAAGCGCTGGATGGAGTCCTCGCGCACCCGCTTGCCGCGCTGGCGGCCCATCTCCAGCAGCGCGTCGCGCTCGCGGTCGGAGTAGGCGTACTCGACGTCGTCCTTGCCCCACTTGATCTTGTACAGCGGGGGACGGGACAGGAACACGTGCCCGGCCTCGACCAGCGGCCGCATGAAGCGGAACAGGAAGGTCAGCAGCAGGGTGTTGATGTGCTGGCCGTCGACGTCGGCGTCCGCCATCAGGATGATCTTGTGGTAGCGGAGCTTGTCGATGTCGAAGTCCTCGTGCACGCCGGTGCCGAAGGCGGAGATCAGCGCCTGGATCTCCTGGTTCTGCAGGATCTTGTCGATCCGTGCCTTCTCGACGTTGAGGATCTTGCCGCGGATCGGGAGGATCGCCTGGTACTCCGGGTTGCGGCCGGACTTGGCCGAGCCGCCGGCGGAGTCACCCTCGACGATGAAGATCTCGCACTTGGTGGGGTCGTTCGACTGGCAGTCGGAGAGCTTGCCCGGCAGGGACGCCGTCTCCAGCAGGCCCTTACGGCGCGTCAGGTCGCGCGCCTTGCGGGCCGCCACGCGCGCGGTGGCCGCCTGGATGCCCTTGCGGACGATGTCCGCGGCCTCGTTCGGGTTGCGGTCCAGCCAGTCGGTGAGGTGCTCGTAGACCGCCTTCTGCACGAAGGTCTTGGCCTCCGTGTTGCCCAGCTTGGTCTTGGTCTGGCCCTCGAACTGCGGCTCGCTCAGCTTGACCGAGATGATCGCGGTCAGACCCTCGCGGATGTCGTCACCGGTGAGGTTGTCGTCCTTCTCCCGGAGCAGCTTCTTGTCGCGCGCGTACTTGTTGATCAGGGACGTCAGCGCGGCGCGGAAGCCCTCTTCGTGGGTGCCGCCCTCGTGGGTGTGGATGATGTTGGCGAAGGAGTACACGCCCTCGCTGTAGCCGCTGTTCCACTGCATCGCGACCTCAAGGGACAGGCTCTTGTCCTTGTCCTCGGCCTCAAGGTCGATGACCGTGGGGTGGATCACCTCGCCCTTGCGGGAGTTGAGGTACTTCACGAAGTCGACGATGCCGCCCTCGTAGTGGTACGTGACGGTCTTCGCCTCGTCCTTCTCGTCGGCGCCCGCCTCGTCCGCCCCGGCGGTGGCCTTCGCCGACTCGCGCTCGTCCGTGAGCCGGATGGTCAGGCCCTTGTTGAGGAACGCCATCTCCTGGAAACGCCGCGACAGCGTCTCGAAGGAGTACTCCGTGGTCTCGAAGATGTCCGGGTCGGCCCAGAAGGTGACCGAGGTGCCGGTCTCCTGCGTCGCCTCGTGCTGGGCCAGCGGCGCCGTCGGAACACCCATCTTGTAGTCCTGCGTCCAGCGGTGACCGTCGGTCTTGACCTCGACGGACACCTTGCTGGACAGGGCGTTCACCACGGACACGCCCACGCCGTGCAGACCACCGGAGACCGCGTAGCCGCCGCCGCCGAACTTGCCGCCCGCGTGCAGGACCGTCAGCACGACCTCGACGGCCGGCTTGCCCTCGGAGGGCACGATGCCGACGGGGATGCCGCGGCCGTTGTCGACGACGCGCACCCCGCCGTCGGCGAGGATCGTGACGTCGATCGTGTCCGCGTGGCCGGCCAGCGCCTCGTCCACGGAGTTGTCGACCACCTCGTAGACGAGGTGGTGCAGTCCGCGCTCGCCGGTGGAGCCGATGTACATGCCGGGTCGCTTGCGGACCGCGTCCAGACCTTCGAGGACGGTGATGGCGCTGGCGTCGTACGAGGCCGTGACCTCACCGCTCGACGAGGTGCTCGCCGCGATGTCCGCGCCGGCGTCGGTGGACGGGATGTTCTCGTTGGGGTTGCCGGAATCGGCCACGAAGCGCCCTTTCTGGCACAGCACAAGCCAGGCTCCTGGGAGTGCCCCCGGTGGGGGACGGTTGCCGGAGCGGCTGCGGCATGGTGCGTTGGTAAGCCTTGATCAGCGTTGCTCAGCGTTTCCCGGACGGTCCCCACGTTTGGGGCGGGATTGTCTTCCAGTCTACCGGTAGCACTGACATCGATGGGGGTTTGCCGGTACCTGAGTCCCGATGTGGCGCCCTGAACCGACCTCTACCGACTCCCGATATGCGGATGGGGGCTCCGAGAGGCTCACAGCGGCACTCAGCGCCTCGGGCTGTCAACCCTTTGCTACTCGGGAGTCAGGTGGCATTTCGCACCCTTATGGGGTGATTTTGTGTGTCTTGCCGTGCACGCGCGCGTGCGTTCCGTACGCGGGGGCGGGCGGCGCCCCTCCGGTGCGGCACGCACGCGCGTAGAGATGGGCACACCAGTGTGACGTCCCTCACTCGGGACGCCCCGCGGGGTCCACGGCGCCGCTCGGCCGTAGGTGGCGCCCTCGGACGTGGGTGTCCGCCCTCAGCGGTGTGTCGCCCTCAGCCGTAGGTGTCGCCCGGCCCCGCGCTGCCCGGGGCGCGCAGCGGGCCGTAGCGGCGCACCGGGCCGCCCGGGCCCAGCACCTTGATCATGCGGACCGAGCCATGGCCCAGGTCCTCGTTGAGCCGCGCGACCAGCGTCGGCGCCAGCAGCCGCAGGTTCGTCGCCCAGGCCGTGGAGTCGCAGCGCACCACCAGCACCCGCTCGTCCTCGTCGTACCTCTCCGGCACACAGTGCTTGGCCACGTCCTCGCCGACGATCTCCGGCCAGCGGCCCATCACGCCGCCCACCGCGGCCGGCGTCTCCCAGCCCCGCTCGGTGATCAGCCGGTTGATCGCGGCGCCCAGCGCCATCGGATCGCGTCCGTCGGCGCGCGCGCCGGAGCGCAGACCGCCGCCCCGGCGTGCCTGCTTCTTCTGCTGCGCCGCGTCGCCACGCGCGCGTGCGGCCTCCTTCGCCGCCCGCAGCGCCACGCGCGCGAGATCGACACCGGACGGCTCGGGGGCCCGCTCGGGTCCCTCGTTCTCCGGCTGCTGTCCGGTCATACGCGCCTCACCTCCCCGTCCGCCACCGCGTACCGCGCCCCGCTGAGCACATGCGGTACGTCATCGTCGACGGCGGCCGTCACCAGCACCTGCTCACCGGGCGCTACCAGCTCGGCGAGGCGCTCACGGCGGCGGGCGTCCAGCTCGGCGAAGACGTCGTCGAGGATCAGCACCGGCTCGTTGCCCTCGGCGCGCAGCAGGTCGTAGGAGGCCAGGCGCAGGGCGAGGGCGTAGGACCAGGACTCGCCGTGCGAGGCGTAGCCCTTGGCGGGCAGCTGGCCGAGCTTCAGCAGCAGGTCGTCGCGGTGCGGTCCGACGAGGGTGACGCCCCGCTCGATCTCCTGCTTGCGGGTGTCCGCGAGCGCCGCCATCAGCTGTGCGTACAGATCCTCACGGGTGTGCGCCTCGCCGGGCGCGGACGGCTTGTACTCCAGCCCGATCGGCCCGCCGCCCGGGGCCAGCTGCTCGTACGCCTTGTCCGCCAGCGGCCGCAGCGCGCCGATCAGGTCGAGGCGCTGGGCGAGCAGCTCGGCGCCCGCCCGCGCCAGGTGCTGGTCCCACACGTCGAGCGTGGACAGGTCCATGGAGCGCCCGCCGTGCCGCCTGGCCAGCGCCGCCGTCTTCAGCAGGGTGTTGCGCTGCTTGAGCACGCGCTCGTAGTCGGAGCGCACGCCCGCCATGCGCGGGGAGCGCGCGGTGATCAGCTCGTCCAGGAACCGCCGCCGCTCCCCGGGATCGCCCTTGACCAGCGCGAGGTCCTCCGGCGCGAACAGCACGGTCCGTACGATCCCCAGCACGTCCCTGGGCCTGACCTGCGAGGACCGGTTGATACGGGCCCGGTTGGCCTTGCCGGGGTTCAGCTCCAGCTCGACCAGCTGCTGCCGCTCGCCCTGGCGGACCTGGGCCCGGATCACCGCCCGCTCGGCGCCCATGCGCACCAGCGGGGCGTCGGAGGAGACGCGGTGGCTGCCGAGGGTGGCGAGATAGCCGACCGCCTCCACCAGGTTGGTCTTGCCCTGCCCGTTGGGTCCGACGAACGCGGTGACGCCGGCCTCCAGCGGGACCTCGGCCCGGGGGTAGGAGCGGAAGTCGGCCAGCGACAGATGCGTGACGTGCATGGTCGTTCGCCGACCTCCCCAACCTTCGGGTAGTGCGTGGTGCGCTTGCTCGTGCTGCGCGTTACTTCTTCTCGACCGCGTGGCCGCCGAACTGGTTCCGCAGCGCCGCGATCATCTTCATCTGCGGCGAGTCCTCCTGACGGGAGGCGAACCGCGCGAACAGCGACGCGGTGATCGCCGGCAGCGGCACCGCGTTGTCGATCGCGGCCTCCACAGTCCAGCGTCCCTCACCGGAGTCCTGTGCATAACCCCGCAGGCCGTCCAGGTGCTCGTCCTCGTCGAGGGCGTTGACCGCGAGGTCGAGCAGCCAGGAGCGGATGACCGTGCCCTCCTGCCAGGAGCGGAAGACCTCGCGGACGTTGTCCACGGAGTCGACCTTCTCCAGCAGCTCCCAGCCCTCGGCGTACGCCTGCATCATCGCGTACTCGATGCCGTTGTGGACCATCTTCGCGAAGTGCCCGGCGCCGACCTTGCCCGCGTGCACCGAGCCGAAGTCTCCCTCCGGCTTGAGCGCGTCGAAGACCGGCTGCACCTTGGCGACGTTCTCGGCGTCACCGCCGTACATCAGGGCGTAGCCGTTCTCCAGGCCCCACACACCGCCGGAGACACCGCAGTCGACGAAGCCTATGCCCTTGGCGGCCAGCTCCCGGGCGTGCCTCTCGTCGTCGGTCCAGCGGGAGTTGCCGCCGTCCACGACCACGTCACCGGGCTCCAGCAGCTCGGCGAGCCGGTCGATGGTCGACTGGGTGGCCTCGCCGGCCGGCACCATCACCCAGACCACGCGCGGGCCGGAGAGCTTGCCCACAAGCTCTTCCAGGCTGTGGACATCCGCGACGTCCGGGTTGCGGTCGTATCCGACGACGGTGTGGCCCGCGCGGCGGATCCGCTCGCGCATGTTGCCGCCCATCTTGCCGAGGCCGACGAGACCGAGCTCCATCAGTTGTGTTCCTTAAGGTCGCTGTGACGGACGAGCACGCACGTGCTCGCGCCCGAGCCTAAACCCGGACGCTCGTGCACAGCTGTGGGCATACGCGCTCAAACGTATGCCCTCACCTGGGGCTTTCACCTGGGGCTCTGCCGTCAGCCGCTGAGGCGCACCGGCATGATCAGGTACTTGTAGGCGTCGTCCGCCTCGGCGTCCAGGGCCGGCTTGCCGCTCAGCAGCGCGGGCTTGGTGGACGTCGTGAACGACAGCTGCGCCACCGGGGAGTCGATCGCGCTCAGGCCGTCCAGCAGGAAGGTCGGGTTGAAGGCGATGGAGATGTCGTCGCCCTCCAGCTGGGCGTCGACCCTTTCCACAGCCTGTGCGTCGTCGCTGGAGCCGGCCTCCAGGATCAGCACACCCTGCTCGAAGCTGAGGCGCACGGGGGTGTTGCGCTCGGCGACCAGGGCCACACGCTTGACGGCCTCGACGAACGGGGCGGTCTCGATCACGGCGACGGAGTTGAACTCGGTCGGGAACAGCGTGCGGTACTTCGGCAGGTCGCCTTCGAGCAGACGGGTCGTGGTCCGGCGGCCGGCGCCCTCGAAACCGATCAGGCCCTCACCGGCGCCCGAGCCGGACAGCGCCAGCGTGACGCTGTCGCCCGCGCCGAGCGACTTGGCGGTGTCCAGGAGCGTCTTGGCGGGCACCAGGGCGACCGCGGAGGCGTCCGGGTTCTCCGGCTTCCACAGGAACTCGCGGACCGCGAAGCGGTAGCGGTCGGTGGAGGCCAGGGTGACCGTGTCGCCCTCGATCTCGATGCGCACACCGGTGAGGACGGGCAGCGTGTCGTCACGGCCGGCGGCGATGGCCACCTGCGAGACGGCGGCGGCGAAGACCTCGCCGGGCACGGTGCCGGTCGCGTTCGGCATCTGCGGCAGCGCCGGGTACTCCTCCACCGGCAGCGTGTGCAGGGTGAACCGGGACGATCCACAGACCACGGTCGCCCGTACACCGTCTGTGGAAATCTCCACCGGCCGGTTGGGCAGCGCACGCGAGATGTCGGCGAGCAGGCGGCCGGAGACCAGGACCGTGCCCTCCTCCTCGACCTCGGCCTCGACGCTGACGCGCGCGGAGACCTCGTAGTCGAAGCTCGACAGGCTCAGCTGGCCGTCCTCGGCCTTCAGCAGCAGGCCGGCGAGGACCGGCGCCGGCGGACGGGCCGGGAGGCTGCGTGCCGCCCAGGCCACTGCCTCCGCGAGTACGTCGCGTTCCACCCGGATCTTCACCGTAAGCCGCCTCCTGCTGTTGCCGGCGCTTGTCGCCCTGCTTCGCTTCGTCGTCCGTCTCGGTGTCATCGGCCCCGGGGAGGGGAAGGACACCGGAGACCAGTCTGACGCACCGCACTGACAGTAGGTGCCTGTCGGGGTCAAGTCGTGACGAGGGGCGGTCGGTCAACCGACAGCGAGTTGTGCACAGGGCCCGCTTCGAAACGAATTCCGCGCTCTCTATCGTCGTTGGTAGTAGTAGGGCCTGTGGATACCGTGGATAACTTCGTTTTCCCAGCTCAGAGCGGGAATTTTGTCCACGGGGCCTGTGGGTGGAGGCGGTGGACAACCGGGGCCCTCTGTGGAGAACGGAAAGTTCTGCACACACCGTGCACAGGCTGAGGCGAGTTCTCCCCAGCGGCGTCCCCAGTTTTACCCGGGTTTCCCACAGCCCAACCCGGCAGCTTCGTGTGACGGCTTTCACTCGACGCGGTGAGAAGGCGCGTCGCCTTGCCGAACAGTGGACAGACTTGTGGAGAAGCGGGCGATCGCTGGGGACAACCGGGCTCAGCCTGTGGGTTGCCCGTGGACAACTTCGTGCACAGGGTGTGGACCGCCGAGTTGTCCACACCCTGTGGATCTTCTTCGTCCACGGATCCACAGGCACCTGAGCTGCGCCGATGCCGTTCCCCCAGCCTTCCCTGTGGACACGATCTGGACAACTCGGCAGTCCCCAGGATGTGGACGCGAAAAAGTCGCCGAATCTGTGGAGAGAGGCCGTAACCCGGCATCTAATCGAACAAGAGATGACAGATGTACGACGGCGGGTGGGGGGCGTTGTCCGGCCGGTACGGGTCTTCGTATGGGTAGCGGAGGCCGGCTGGGGCCTGGGGACGGGGTGATGGCGGGTCCGGGAGGCGCCGTTCCGCGGGCTGGAGGGCTTGCCGGGGCGCCGTTCCGACGGCCCGGGGTGCCCTTCGCGGGGGCCGGGGCGGCTGTGAGGTCCGTAAACGCCGGAGGGCGTCCCCGGAGAACCCGGAGACGCCCTCGGACGCGCTCTGAACGGCCGGCTCGGTGCCTCAGCCGGCCTTGATGCGGTTGGTCAGCTCGGTGACCTGGTTGTAGATCGAGCGGCGCTCGGCCATCAGATTGCGGATCTTGCGGTCCGCGTGCATCACCGTCGTGTGGTCCCGGCCGCCGAACAGCGCACCGATCTTCGGCAGCGACAGGTCCGTCAGCTCACGGCACAGGTACATGGCGATCTGGCGGGCCGTGACCAGCGCGCGGCCGCGCGAGGTGCCGCACAGGTCCTCGACCGTGAGGCCGAAGTAGTCGGCGGTCGCGCTCATGATCGCCGTCGACGTGATCTCGGGCGCCGAGTCCTCGCCGCCGGGGATCAGGTCCTTCAGCACGATCTCCGTCAGACCCAGGTCCACCGGCTGCCGGTTGAGCGAGGCGAACGCCGTCACCCGGATCAGCGCGCCCTCCAGCTCACGGATGTTCCGCGAGATCCGCGAGGCGATGAACTCCAGCACCTCCGGCGGGGCGTTCAGCTGCTCCTGCACCGCCTTCTTGCGCAGGATCGCGATACGCGTCTCCAGCTCGGGCGGCTGCACGTCGGTGGTCAGGCCCCACTCGAAACGGTTCCTCAGCCGGTCCTCCAGCGTCACCAGCTGCCGGGGCGGCCGGTCACTGGAGAGCACGATCTGCTTGTTGGCGTTGTGGAGCGTGTTGAAGGTGTGGAAGAACTCCTCCTGCGTCGACTCCTTGTCCGCCAGGAACTGGATGTCGTCGACCAGCAGGATGTCCATCTCGCGGTACCGCTTGCGGAAGCTGTCGCCCTTGCCGTCGCGGATGGAGTTGATGAACTCGTTGGTGAACTCCTCCGAGCTCACGTACCGCACCCGCGTGCCCGGGTAGAGGCTGCGCGCGTAGTGCCCGATCGCGTGCAGCAGATGCGTCTTGCCGAGCCCGGACTCGCCGTAGATGAACAGCGGGTTGTACGCCTTCGCGGGTGCCTCGGCCACGGCCACCGCGGCGGCGTGCGCGAAGCGGTTGGAGGCGCCGATGACGAACGTGTCGAAGAGGTACTTCGGGTTCAGCCGCGCGGTCGGCTCGCCGGGCCCGGAGGCCGGCGCGGGCTGCGCGGCCAGCGGGCCCGGCGCCCCGGTGGTGGGCAGGTTCGGGCCGACGGGTCCGCCGCGGTGCACATGCCCGGAGCCGGCCGGCGGCTCGGGCAGCTCACGGCGGCCGCCGTCGCGCTGGTCGTAGTCGCGGTGGTCGCGAGGATCCCGGTGCTCGCGCGGATCACGGGGATCGCGCGGATCACGAGGGTCGCGGGGGTCGTACTCGCCGCGTGACGGTTCGTAGTCACCGCGTGCCTGGTCGTAGGACGGACGGTCCACCGGCGGGCGGTAGTCCGCCGACGACGGCGAGGCGTACGGATCCTTCGCCGGCCCACCCGTGGCGTACGGGTCGCTCCCGCCGGGCCCGCCCGAGCCGTACCGGTCCTTGCCGGCGGGTCCGCCGGAGGCGTACGGGTCGTTGCCCGAGGGGCCGCCCGAGGCGTACAGGTCCCGCTCGGGGAAGCCGAGGCGCTGCTGCTGCCAGCCGTAGTCGTCCTGGTTGGCGCGCGGCCAGGCACCGGGCTCCGGGCGCTGGTACTCGGACGGGTAGGCGGGCCGAGCGGTGGGGAGCTGGTCACCGGACTCCCCGCGGTGCCGGCCGTACCCCTCGTACTGGTCGTACTGCGGGGCGGCGGGCAGCTCGGGCTCCTCGTAACGCGGTTCCTCGTAACGAGGCTCCTCGTAGCGCGGCTGCGACGGGGCGGGCGGCGCGGCGGGGGCCGGGGGCTCGCCCGCCGAGTCGTCGACGGTGATCGCGATCCGGATCGGCCGGCCGCACTCGCGGCTCAGCGTCTCGCTGACGATCGGCGCGAGACGGCCCTCCAGGACGTTCTTCGCGAACTCGTTCGGCACGGCGAGCAGGGCCGTGTCGGCGACCAGCGCCAGCGGCTGGGTGCGCCGGATCCAGTGCTCGTCCTTGGCCTCGACCCCCTGGCCGCGTCCCTCGCCGAGGAGCTGCTCCAGTACGCGTGGCCACACTGCGGCAAGATCGGCAGGTACGTCAGCCACAGGGCACGCTCTCTCATGGTGTCCCTCGAACGTGTGGTTCGGGGACGGGTCGGGATGTGAATCGGGTGGTTGAGGGGACAAGGGAACGAATCGGAGTCCAGCCACGGTAGTCAGCGCGGCGGGTACGGTTCAAGTTGTTGTCCCCAGGCTGTGGACAAGTGTCTCCCGGTGACCGTCGGTTTGACCGGATGGCGTAGTCCCGCGTACCGTAACCAGGTCGAGTTGTCGATGGCTGCTGCCGCCTGCCTCCGATGGGCACAGATCACGTCCCCGCCAGTTGGGGGTGAACCGGTGATCGGAAAGCGGTGCACTCGGGCGTAACGCGAGCTACTCGTGGGCGCACGGTGACAGCCAGGACGGCACCCCGCCAACCCCGATTTCTTTCTGGAGCCCCCGAGTGAGCAAGCGCACCTTCCAGCCGAACAACCGTCGTCGCGCGAAGACCCACGGCTTCCGGCTGCGTATGCGCACCCGTGCCGGCCGCGCGATTCTCGCGTCCCGCCGTAGCAAGGGTCGCGCCCGCCTGTCCGCCTGATCCCGATCAGGTCATGACGTCGTGCTGCCCACCGAGAACCGGCTGAGGCGGCGCGAGGACTTCGCGACCGCGGTACGACGAGGCCGCCGGGCCGGCCGCCCGCTTCTCGTCGTCCATCTTCGCAGCGGTGCCACGGACCCGCACGCGCCAGGGGAGAGCGCTCCCCCGACGCGTGCGGGTTTCGTCGTGAGCAAGGCCATCGGCGGCGCGGTCGTGCGCAACAAGGTGAAGCGCAGGCTTCGCCATCTGATGCGCGACCGGGTCACCCTGCTGCCCCCCGGTAGCCTGGTAGTCGTACGAGCGCTGCCCGGTGCGGGTGACGCCGACCATGCACAGCTGGCCCGAGACCTGGACGCCGCTCTCCAGCGGCTGCTGGGAGGGGGCGCGCGATGAAGTACCCACTGCTGGCCCTGATCAAGCTCTACCAGTGGACGATCAGTCCACTGCTCGGGCCGGTGTGCAAGTACTACCCGTCGTGCTCCCACTACGGCTACACGGCGATCGACCGGCACGGTGCGATCAAGGGAACGGCACTCACGGCCTGGCGCATCCTGCGGTGCAATCCGTGGTCGCCAGGCGGTGTGGACCATGTTCCGCCGCGCAAGCGCCCGCGGTGGCACGAAATGCTGCGTGACGCCTGGCGTGCACGCAGGGGCGGGCCTTCCGCCGCCGAACCGGCCACCGACGGGGAGATCCCTTCGAGCCCGGCCGCAGAGACCTCGCCCCATGCCCAAGGAGCATGATTAGTGGACACGATTGCCAGCCTCTTCAGTTTCATCACCTGGCCCGTCTCCTGGGTCATCGTCCAGTTCCACAAGGTGTACGGGGCGATCTTCGGGCCTGACACCGGGTGGGCCTGGGGCCTGTCCATCGTGTCCCTGGTGATCCTGATCCGCATCTGCCTGATCCCGCTCTTCGTGAAGCAGATCAAGGCGACGCGCGCGATGCAGACGCTCCAGCCGGAGATGAAGAAGATCCAGGAGCGCTACAAGAACGACCGGCAGCGTCAGTCCGAAGAGATGATGAAGCTGTACAAGGAGACGGGTACCAACCCGCTCTCCTCGTGCCTTCCCATCCTCGCCCAGTCGCCGTTCTTCTTCGCCCTGTACCACGTGCTCAACGGCATCGCGACGGGCAAGACGATCGGCGTCATCGACGATCAGCTGCTCGAAAGCGCCCGTAAGGCGCACATCTTCGGGGCCCCGCTCGCCGCGAAGTTCATGGACAGCGAGGAGAAGGTCGCGGCGCTCGGCGCCACGCTGACCGACGTCCGGGTCGTCACCGCGATCATGATCGTCCTGATGTCGTTCTCGCAGTTCTACACGCAGCGACAGCTGATGACGAAGAACGTCGACACCACGGTGAAGACGCCGTTCATGCAGCAGCAGAAGATGCTGATGTACGTCTTCCCGGTCATGTTCGCCGTCTTCGGCATCAACTTCCCGGTCGGTGTCCTCGTCTACTGGCTGACCACCAACGTGTGGACCATGGGCCAGCAGATGTACGTCATCCACAACAACCCGACCCCGGGTTCCAAGGCCCAGGCCGCCTACCTGGAGCGCCTGTACAAGCACGTCACGCACCACGGCAAGGTCGGCCGTCGCCGGGACAAGGTCATCATCAAGGCCATCGTCGCCAAGGGCCGCGACCGCAACGAGTTCGAGCGCAAGTTCATCAACGGCCTGAACAAGGTCGGCCTGGCCGCCCAGGCCGACGGCACGGTGATCCGCGGCGAGAGCCAGACGGCCACTCTGACCGAGGACGGCACGCCCACCAGCACGACCGGTGCGCCCAAGCGTCAGCAGCCCAAGCGCCAGTCCAAGGCCCAGCGCCAGTCCGGCGCGGCGAAGGCGGCCGGTGAGTCGTCGAGCGACGCTTCCTCCGACGCCACCGACTCCGCGGGCCCTTCCGGCTCGACGTCGCTGAGCAAGTCCGACCAGCCGGAGGACGCCAAGCCCGCCGGCGCCGCCAAGAAGGCCGCCTCGAAGCCGGGCTCCGGCACCCGCAGCAAGGCCCAGTCCGGCCAGCGCAAGGGTCCGCAGCGGCCCAAGTCCCCGTCCAAGAAGTAAGAAGGAGCCCATCCCGTGACGGAAGGCACCACCTCCGCCGCTGCCGAGGGTGCAGACACCCTGACCCGCCTGGAGCAGGAGGGCGAGATCGCGGCGGACTACCTTGAGGGTCTGCTGGACATCGCCGACCTCGACGGCGACATCGACATGGATGTCGAGGGCGACCGGGCCTCCGTGTCGATCATCAGCGACACGGGCAGCCGCGACCTGCAGAAGCTGGTCGGCCGGGACGGCGAGGTGCTTGAGGCGCTGCAGGAGCTGACGCGGCTGGCCGTGCACCGGGAGACCGGCGACCGCAGCCGGCTGATGCTGGACATCGCCGGCTACCGCGCCAAGAAGCGCTCCGAGCTGTCCGAGCTGGGCGCCAAGGCCGCAGCCGAGGTCCGGAGCAGCGGTGAGGCCAAGCGGCTCAAGCCGATGACCCCGTTCGAGCGGAAGGTCGTCCACGACGCGGTGAAGGCCGCGGGCCTGCGCAGCGAGTCCGAGGGCGAGGAGCCGCAGCGCTTCGTCGTCGTCCTGCCCAACTGACGTCGATACGTACGTCACTCCGGCCCCGTCTGGTGCGCAGACGGGGCCGATCTTTGTCAGCCTGTAGTTCTGGTGGTCGGCGCGGTGGCGCTGATGCGGTACGGAAGGACGGTCCCCGTGACGGAGGCAGCGGAGCTCCCCCCTGCGCCCGAGCAGGCGCGCGACGTATTCGGTGATCGCTTCACGGATGCGGTCCGATACGCCGAGCTCCTGGCCGAGGCCGGTGTGCGGCGAGGGCTCATCGGTCCCCGGGAGGTGCCGCGTCTGTGGGAGCGGCACCTGCTGAACTGTGCCGTGCTCTCGGAGGTCGTGCCCGAGGGCGTGACCGTGTGCGACGTCGGCTCCGGAGCGGGGCTGCCCGGTATCCCGCTGGCGCTCGTCCGGGACGACATCAAGATCACGCTGCTGGAGCCGCTGCTGCGGCGCACCACCTTCCTCACCGAGGTCGTGGAACTGCTCGGGCTCGACCATGTCACCGTCGTGCGCGGCCGCGCCGAGGAGGTCATGGGCAAGCTGCCGCCCGTCCATGTGGTCACGGCCCGTGCGGTCGCACCGCTGGACCGGCTCGCCACCTGGGGCATCCCTCTGCTGCGTCCCTACGGCGAGATGCTCGCGCTCAAGGGCGACACCGCGGAGGAGGAGCTGAAGGCGGCAGCCACCGCACTGAGCAAGCTGGGTGCGGTGGAGACGTCGATCCTCCAGGTCGGTGAGGGCGTGGTGGATCCCCTGTCGACCGTGGTGCGCGTCGAGGTGGGGGAGAGCCCCGGCGGGGTGCGGTTCGCGGCGAAGAGGGCCAAGGCCGCGCGGACGGGTCGGGCACGTCGGCGGCGCTGATCGCTTCTGACGGCCAGGCGTACTCCACACAAGCTGCCCGGCCTACGCATGACGGAGTGTCGCGGCGGTTCGGCCCCAGGCGCTGTGCATCGTGTTTCACGTGAAACGTCGCTCACTGCTGCACGGCATCATCAGTCGGGGCCGCGCTGCGGCCGAACCCCGCGACCGTAAGCCCCTCGGTTCACTCGATGAGGGAACGGAGTTGTCCACAGAGGTGGATTTCTCCACAGAAGACCAGACCTCACTGGTTCACGACCCCGAAGGCATGCGAGGCTCTGTTCATTGCGAGCCTGAAGTCGAGGAGAGTGAATCCTTGCGGTCCGACGCCAACATCGCGGGACCGATGACCGATCCGGTCCCCGGTCCCCGTACTGAGTCGTTGGGGGAGGATGTTTCACGTGAAACACCGCCCCCCATGGACGACACTCCGATCGGTCGTGCTGCCCAACTGGCGGTAGAGGCTCTTGGCCGCGCCGGCGAAGGTCTGCCGCGACCCGAGCAGACCCGTGTGATCGTGGTCGCCAACCAGAAGGGCGGCGTCGGCAAGACGACGACGACCGTCAACCTTGCCGCCTCGCTGGCTCTCCACGGCGGCCGAGTGCTGGTGATCGACCTCGATCCGCAGGGCAACGCTTCCACCGCGCTGGGCATCGACCATCACGCGGAAGTCCCTTCCATCTACGACGTGTTGGTCGACAGCAGGCCGCTCGCCGAGGTCGTGCAGCCGGTCCCCGATGTCGAGGGCCTCTTCTGCGCCCCGGCCACCATCGATCTGGCCGGTGCCGAGATCGAGCTGGTGTCCCTGGTGGCGCGAGAGAGCCGGCTCCAGCGGGCGATCCAGGCGTACGAGCAGCCGCTGGACTACATCCTCATCGACTGCCCGCCCTCGCTGGGCCTGCTGACGGTGAACGCGCTCGTCGCGGGCCAGGAGGTCCTGATCCCCATTCAGTGCGAGTACTACGCGCTGGAGGGCCTGGGCCAACTGCTGCGCAACGTCGACCTGGTGCGGGGCCACCTCAACCCCACGCTGCATGTGTCGACCATCCTGCTCACCATGTACGACGGCCGGACGCGCCTGGCGTCCCAGGTCGCCGAAGAGGTGCGCACCCACTTCGGTGACGAGGTGCTGCGGACGAGCATTCCCCGCTCGGTCCGTATCTCCGAGGCACCGAGCTACGGGCAGACGGTTCTGACCTACGATCCGGGGTCGAGCGGTGCCCTGTCCTATCTTGAGGCGGCACGAGAGATCGCGCTGAGGGGCGTCGGCGTCAGCTATGAGGCTGCGCACGCCCACATCGGCGCACAGAGCAATCCGAACATGGTGGAGGGGATTCAGTGAGCGAGCGACGAAGGGGGCTGGGCCGTGGACTAGGCGCACTGATCCCTGCTGCCCCGACCGAGAAGACGCCGGCCGCCACAGCGCTGGGAGGTTCGGCGTCCACCTCCCCCGCAGCGGTTCCGCTGCTGACGAGCGACCGCGGAGTGGCCGCGGCCAAGGTGGCCACGCTGCCGCCGCCTGTTTCACGTGAAACCGAGCCGGCGACCGATGCGGTGGAGACGCCGGTGGCTCCTGTCGGGGCCCACTTCGCGGAGATCCCCCTCGACGCCATCAGGCCGAACCCCCAGCAGCCGCGTACCGTCTTCGACGAGGACGCGCTGGCGGAGCTCGTGACCTCCATCAAGGAGGTCGGCCTCCTCCAGCCGGTCGTCGTACGGCAGGTGGGCTCGGCCCAGTACGAACTCATCATGGGTGAGCGGCGTTGGCGGGCCTGCCGCGAGGCGGGTCTGGAGGCCATCCCGGCGATCGTGCGGGCCACGGAGGACGAGAAGCTCCTCCTGGACGCGCTGTTGGAGAACCTGCACCGGGCTCAGCTGAACCCGCTGGAAGAGGCCGCCGCCTACGACCAGCTGCTGAAGGACTTCAACTGCACGCACGACCAGCTGGCGGACCGCATCGGCCGGTCCCGCCCTCAGGTCTCCAACACCCTGCGGCTGCTGAAGCTCTCGCCCAAGGTGCAGAACCTGGTGGCCGCGGGTGTGCTCTCCGCCGGGCATGCCCGGGCGCTGCTCGGTGTCGAGGACTCCGAGGAGCAGGACCGGCTGGCCCACCGGATCGTGGCCGAGGGGCTTTCGGTGCGGTCGGTGGAGGAGATCGTGACCCTCATGGGGTCGCGGCCGCAGAAGGCTCAGCGCGCCAAGGGCCCGCGGGCCGGCGGTCGGCTCTCCCCCGCGCTGTCCGACCTGGCGACCCGGCTGTCGGACCGCTTCGAGACGCGGGTGAAGGTGGACCTCGGGCAGAAGAAGGGCAAGATCACTGTCGAGTTCGCCTCCGTCGAGGATCTCGAACGGATCCTCGGCACGCTCGCCCCGGGCGAGGGACCGGTCCTGCAGCGGAGCCTTCAGGACGACGGCGAGGAGCAGTCCGACGACTGATCGCCGGCCTTGAGCGGGCCGTGTCCGGTGTGTACCGGAACACGGCTCGCTCTTTGCTTTCTGCCGGTATCGAGGGAATCGCATCGTGGATACGATGCGTTGGGGTATGGCGCATCCACCTGGCAGGCACGTTTCAGTGGGAGGCGGGGAGCCGTGCGAACGATGAGCCGGACCGGACTGGTGAGCGCGGGACTGGGCCTGGGCGCGGTCGGCGGCTTCGTCGGCAGCCTGCTCAGGGAACGAAGTGCTCTGACAGCCGCCCGCGACGCCGCGGGCGAAGGAAGCGAGGAACAGCCTTCATGGGGCGTCGGCTCGTACCGCTCACGCTGGACAACCTTCAGGACCTTCCCAAGCGCTGTCGCTCGTGTGTCTTCTGGGAGCTCGATCCCGTCAGTGGCGAAGCCGCGGTAAAGGCGGGGACACCGGCCCTGGAGAAGGAAGCCTGGATCTCCGCGGTCCTGCTGGACTGGGGCTCCTGCGGTCGCGTCGTCTATGTCGACGACAACCCCGTGGGCTATGTGCTCTACGCGCCGCCCGCGTATGTGCCCCGCTCGACGGCCTTTCCGACGAGCCCCGTCTCGCCGGACGCCGTGCAGCTGATCACCGGCTTCATCCTGCCGGGCTACCAGGGGCAGGGATTGGGCCGGGTGATGGTCCAGACGGTGGCGAAGGATCTGCTGCGCCGTGGGTTCAAGGCCATCGAGGCGTTCGGGGACGCGCGCTGGAAGGAGCCGGCCTGTCTGCTGCCCGCGGACCATCTGCTGGCCGTGGGCTTCAAGACGGTCCGCCAGCATCCGGCGCATCCGCGGCTGCGGCTGGAGCTGCGCTCCACGCTGTCCTGGAAGGAGGACGTGGAGCTGGCGCTGGACCGGTTGTTGGGCGCGGTGCAGAAGGAGCCGGCGCTGCGGCCGCTGTGATGTTCTGAGGATGCGATCCTCTGAGGATGTGAAAGGGGCCGGCCCATACGGGCCGGCCCCTTTCATGTTTCACGTGAAACGTCAGCCGATGAAGTCCTCAAGGTCGCGCACGATCGCGGCCTTCGGCTTGGCGCCGACGATCGTCTTGGCGACCTCGCCACCCTGGTAGACGTTCAGCGTCGGGATGGACATGACGCCGTACTTGGCGGCCGTACCCGGGTTCTCGTCGATGTTGAGCTTGACGACCTCGATCTTGTCGCCGTACTCGGCCGCGATCGCCTCCAGCGACGGGGCGATCTGACGGCACGGACCGCACCAGGCGGCCCAGAAGTCCACCAGGACGGGCTTGTCGCTCTTGAGGACGTCCTGCTCGAAGGAGTCGTCGGTCACGTTCTTCAGGTCGGCCACGGCGGGGCTCTCCTTAATCGGGTTGGTGCGTGGGGCGGAAGGGGTCAGACAGAGCGATCAGACGGAGGTCTTCTCGGGCTCGGCCTGCTGCTCGTTGTCGGCAAGAGCGGCGAGGAAGCGCTCGGCGTCCAGGGCGGCGGAGCAGCCGGTGCCGGCCGCGGTGATCGCCTGGCGGTACGTGTGGTCGACCACGTCACCGGCGCCGAAGACACCGGTGAGGTTCGTCCGGGTGGAGGGGGAGGCGACCTTCAGGTAGCCCTCCTCGTCCAGGTCCAGCTGGCCCTTGAACAGCTCGGTGCGCGGGTCGTGGCCGATCGCGATGAACAGACCGGTCACCGGCAGGTCGGAGAGCTCGCCGGTCTTGACGTTGCGCAGCTTCAGGCCGGACAGCTTCTGGTCGCCCTGGATCTCGGCCACCTCGCTGTCCCAGACGAACTTGATCTTCGGGTCGGCGAAGGCGCGCTCCTGCATGGCCTTGGAGGCACGCAGGGTGTCGCGGCGGTGGACGATGGTCACGGACTTGGCGAACCGCGAGAGGAAGGTGGCCTCCTCCATCGCGGTGTCACCGCCGCCGATCACGGCGATGTCCTGGTCCTTGAAGAAGAAGCCGTCGCAGGTGGCGCACCACGAGACACCGCGGCCGGAGAGCGCGTCCTCGTTCGGCAGGCCCAGCTTGCGGTGCTGGGAGCCGGTGGTGATGATCACGGCCTTGGCCTGGTGGACCGTGCCCGCGGTGTCGGTGACGGTCTTGATCTCGCCGGTCAGGTCGACGGAGACGACGTCGTCGGGGATCAGCTCGGCACCGAAGCGCTCGGCCTGGGCGCGCATGTTGTCCATGAGCTCGGGGCCCATGATGCCGTCGCGGAAGCCGGGGAAGTTCTCCACCTCGGTGGTGTTCATCAGCGCACCGCCGGCGGTGACGGCGCCCTCGAACACCAGGGGCTTCAGCGACGCGCGCGCGGTGTAGAGCGCCGCCGTGTAGCCGGCGGGCCCGGAGCCGATGATGATCACGTTACGGACGTCGCTCACGGCTTGATTCCTCGTCTCTGGACTGCGTCGTACGGCCGGTGGAGCCCCTTTCAGAACTCTCACCCCACCCAACGGATCCTAAGGGGCGCGCATTCCCACCGTGTCCGGGCACACGGCGACGCCGGACTCAGGGACGCGTGTACGACTTCTTCAGCAGCACCTTGGCGGTGCCCGCCGACGGGTGTGCCACGCAGGTGGCGTCCATGAGATAGGCGTCGACCCGTCGGCTGTCGGAGGCGCCGGGCAGTACGACGAGCAGTGTGTCCTTGCCCTCGAAGACGCCGTCCTCGGTGGCCAGGGCCGCGTCGTCGCGCCCGATCCCCTGGCGGACGCAGTCGGGGACCGTGGCCTGCGAGCGGAACACCCTGGGCCCCTCGGTGCCGGTCCTGGAGTCGGCCCCGAAGCTGTGCGGGGTGCGTGAGCCGTCGTCCGACTTGAGCTGCTGAGCGAGGAGCCGGTCGACCTGCTGCGGCAGCCTCGCCTCGGAGAAGGTGTCCGAGGCGGTGGACTGATGCTGCTGTGCGGTCGTGCCCGAGGTGCCGCCGGTCAGCGAGGACACCAGGAGAGCACCGAGCCCCACGGCCGCGGCGGCGCAGGCGGCGCCGATGGCCGCGAGCGTACGGCGGCTGCGGCGAGCGGACCGCTTGCGACCCGGCCCGGTCGTGGCGGGGCGGGCGTGGCCGCTGGGGCGACTGGTGGTGGGGCGGTCCGCGGTGGGGTGCTCGTTGGCGGGGCGGTCCGCGGTGGGGCGTTCGGTGGCGTGGCGTTCGGTGGCGGGCGCTGTTTCACGTGAAACGTGCGCCCCTTCGTGGGGAGCCTGCGTGCCGTGATCGCCGGCCGAGGAGGCGGCCGGGGCTTCGGAGGGCTGGTCCGGAGCGGTGGCGTTCAGCAGGGCCTCGGCCGCGAGGGCGGCGTCGATGCGTCCCGCCACGTCGGCCGGCATCCGGGGAGGGCCCGGCAGCGTGCCGAGCAGTCCACGGATCTCCTCCAGCGACGCATAGACGTCCGCGCACAGCTCACAGGAGCCGAGATGGCGCCGTACGTCCGTGGTCCGTGTCGGTGGGAGCAGTCCCTCGGCGAGGTCGGAGATCTCGGCGACATCCGGGTGCCCGGCCATGTCCGTCGTGGATGTCACGCTCGCCCACCTCCGCCCTTCACAGCAGCTGAGTCGCTCGGTCCTGCCTCACCGGAACCCGGGTCGTCGGGTTCCGCTGCCGGTGGGACGGATGTCCCGTGCACCCGGTTCCGTCCCGCGTCCGGTTTTCCGCTGTCGGAGTTGTTTTCCGGCCGCAGATGGGTGAGGAGGGGAACCAGTCTGGCCCTGCCCCGGGCGCAGCGGCTCTTCACGGTTCCCGTCGGCACGTCGAGGATGCGGGCCGCCTCGGCGACGGGGTAGCCCTGCATGTCCACGAGCACGAGGGCGGCCCGCTGGTCGGCCGGGAGGGTGCCGAGCGCCTCCAGCAGCTGCCGGTGCAGATCGTTGCGCTCCGCGGGGGCCGAGGCCGATTCGTGGGGCTCCAGCAGCTGCTCCAGCCGCTCGGTGTCGTCGACCGGCGACGTCTTGCGGGAGGCGGCCTTGCGGGCGCGGTCGAGACAGGCGTTCACGGTGATCCGGTGCAGCCAGGTCGTGACCGCCGACTGTCCCCGGAAGGTGTGGGCGGCGCGGTAGGCGGACACAAGGGCGTCCTGGACCGCGTCGGCGGCCTCCTCACGGTCCCCGAGCGTGCGCAGGGCCACCGCCCACAACCGGTCCCGGTGGCGCCGCACGAGCTCACCGAAGGCGTCGGGGTCCCCCTTCACATGGCGGGCGAGCAGCTCCTGATCGCTCACACCGTCGAATCCACTGCCCTCCGCCATCTGACCCCCTCCCCCTCGGTGAGATGTCAGCCCTTGAAGACCACGTCGGTGATGGCCTGCTTCCAGCCCGCGCTGCTGTATCCGTCCGAGGGCGCGCTGGGCACCGCGGTGATCCACAACAGGACGTACTGCGTCTTCACCGTCTTGGACGCCTTCACGGTGAGCGAGGTGCCGCTCGTGGTGGCGGTGCCGATCTCCTTCATGCCGTCGACCGACGTGGACGGCGTCAGGGAGTCGGTGGCGTACAGATGGACGGTCGTGTGGTCACCGGCGTACCGGAGCGCTATCGACGCGGACTGGACCTCCTGCGCCGAGCCGAGGTCGTAGACGATGCCGACGCCCGGCTTGTACGGAGCGAGGGTGGGCCCTTCGTTGTAGCGCTTGGTGCGCCAGTAGGTGGAGCTGTCGCTGTCGTAGGTGTTGTCCACGTCCTCGGGAGCCTGGGGGGATCCCTCCGCCACGTACTCCTGGGCGTGCTTCACGGCGATCGGCTTGGCCGGCTTCGTCTGCTCGCTGCCCTTGCCGTTGCCGTCCGTGGTCTGGGTCTGGTTCGTCTCGTCGGACGTGCCGCCCCGGTCCATCAGGGCGTCCGCGAGCTGCCAGCTGCCGAGCCCGAGCGCCGCGATCAGCAGGGCGGACACCGCCCACTTCAGCGCCTTGCCGGTGCGGCTCTGCAGCGGAGGCGGCGGGGAGGGCACCGGCTGGGTGACGCCGGGGTGCGGCGCCGGGCGGCCGTAGGAGCCCTGCTGGTACGTCGTGCGCTGGTACTCGGGCGGCGCGGTGAACGCAGGCTCCGGCGGGCGGATGCGGGGCATCTCGCCGATCGCCTTGACCAGCTCCTCCGGGGTGGTGCACGGCGCCTCGTGCCGGGAGGCGGTGGCGCCGTCGTTGGCGAGCGCACGCATCGCGAGCTCGGACAGGCCACGGTGGACGCCGGCCCGCACCTGGTCGGGCGGGATCAGACCGAGGTCCTTGGGCAGCCCGGACAGGCCGTAGGCGTCGTTCTCGTACGGCCAGCGCTGGGTGAGCGCCGCGTACAGCAGCGCGCCGATCGCCTCGGTGTCGGTGCGCTGCGGGGTGTCGGAGCTGATCCCGCGCAGCGCGGCGTTCACGGCGAGGCCGCGGATGCGCCACTGACCGGTGGAGGTGCGCAGCACGGCGTTGGGGTTCAGGCGCAGATGGGCGAGGCCCTCGCGGTGGGCGGCGGCCATGGCGGCGGCGATCTGGCTGACCATCTGGTAGGCGTCGTGCGGCTCCAGCGGGCCGCCGGACAGCAGGGTGGTCAGTTCGGTGGCGTCGGGCAGCCATTCGTGGACGACGTAGACGAGGTCGTTCTCCTCGACGGCGTCCAGGACCTGCACGAAGCGGGGGTCGCCGAGCAGGGCGGACGAGCGGGCCGCGGCCAGCACGGACCGGGCCCGGGCGTGGTCGGCCGGCAGGACATGGATGCCGACGGCGCGGCGCAGTTTCTCGTCGACCGCACGCCAGCTGCTGAATCCGTCCAGACGGGTGACGCACTCCTCAAGCCGGTAGCGTCTGGCGAGTTTGTGACCGCTGTGCAGTTCGGGCGGTGAGGCCTTTCCGGGACCGTCCGTCCCGCCACTCCCCTGTGCCTCGTCGTTGTCCGTGTCCCGCTCCCGGTTCTGGGCCACCCCGTCGGCCGTGGACTGGTCCGCCTCCGCGGTCAGCGACTTGTCGCCGCTGTTGTCTGCCACGTCGACGGCAGCCGTGCTCCGTTCCGCCACCGTCGTTCCTGCCTCCCCAACTCTTGCGCGCCGTACGACGACGAGCGCGCCGTCCGACGCCGAAACCAATTGTGCCCACAGTCCGCCGCTATGCACGACACACGGTGGCGGCCGTTGGTTGTGCGCCTACCCCCTCTCAGCGGCCCAGTCGTCCGCGCACCATGCCGACGAGCGAGTTCAGTTCCTCGATACGCATCCTGCGGGCGGCGACGTAGAAGATGCCGAGCAGGACCGCCCCGCCGACGATCAGGGCCGCGAAGGAGCCGCCCACGCCCTGGCCGAGCGTGTGGCCGATGCCGTAGCAGGCGGCGCCGCTGAGCGCCGCGGCCGGCACCGAGGCGATGCACAGCCGCGCGTAGGTGCGCAGTACGCGGGCCCCGTCCAGGTCGCCGCCCAGCCGCTTGCGCAGCCGGGACCAGGCGACGCCCACGCCGATGGCGTAGGCCAGGCCGTAGGCGGCGGCCATGCCGATCACCGCCCAGCGGGCCGGCAGCAGGAAGTAGCACAGTGCCGAGGCGCCGGCGTTGACGGCGGCCACGATGACCGTGTTGTAGAAGGGCGTGCGGGTGTCCTCGTAGGCGTAGAACGCGCGCAGGACGACGTACTGCACCGAGTAGGGGATCAGGCCGAGGCCGAAGGCCATCAGCATGTAGCCCATGTTGGTGGCCTCGCTGGTGCCCGACGAGCCGAAGATCAGCGTGCACATCGGGATGCCGAGGGCGAGGAAGCCGAAGGCGATGGGCACGATGGCGACGGCGGTCGTGCGCAGGCCCTGCGAGATGTCGTCGCGGACGGCGCCGGCGTCGTCCTCGGCCGCCGAGCGGGAGATGCGCGGCAGCAGGGCGGCCATCAGCGACACCGTGATGATGGCCTGGGGCAGGCCCCAGATCAGCTGGGCGTTGGCGTAGGCGGCGAAGCCGGTGCCGTCGATCGGGGACTCTTTGCCCGCGGCCGTGGAGAGGTTGGTGACGACGATGGCCCCGGCCTGGTTCGCGAGGACGAACAGGAACGTCCACTTGGCCAGGGTGACGGCCTTGCCGAGGCCGTGACCCCGCCAGTCGAAGCGCAGCCGCAGCTTGAACCCGGTCTCGCGCAGGTAGGGGATCATCGCCAGGGCCTGGACGACGAGGCCCAGCAGGATGCCGATGCCGAGCAGGCGCTGGCCCTCCGGCGGGATGTTGGTCACCTTCATGCCGGAGTCCGCGGCGGTGCCGTAGACCCAGATGAACATGCCCAGCGTGATGATGATGACGATGTTGTTCAGGACCGGGGTCCACATCATCGCGCCGAACCTGCCGCGTGCGTTGAGCACCTGGCCCATCACGACATGGATGCCCATGAAGAAGATGGACGGCACGAAGTAGTGGACGAAGGTGATGCCCACGTCATTGGCCGCCGGATCACCGGCGACGGACGGGGACAGCAGCCGCACCAGCAGCGGCGCGGCGAAGACCGCCGCCACGGTCAGCAGGCCCAGCGCCACCATGACCAGCGTCAGCAGCCGGTTGGCGTAGGCCTCGCCGCCGTCGTCGTCCTCCTTCATCGCGCGCACCAGCTGTGGCACGAAGACGGAGTTCAGACCGCCGCCGACGGTCAGGATGTAGATCATCGTCGGCAGCTGGTAGGCGACCTGGAAGGTGTCGCCGAGCAGACCGACGCCCAGCGCGGAGACGATCAGCGCGGAACGGATGAAGCCGGTGAGGCGGGAGACCATCGTGCCCGCCGCCATCACGGCACTCGACTTCAGCAGGCCGGAGGCCCGCCCGCCCTTCTTCGCCGCGGCGGCGGGAGCGGCCGGTGCGGCCGGTGCCGCCCCCGCCTCGGATGCCAGGTCCGCGTCCGCGGCGACGGGCTGCGCGGTGGGCGCCTGGCCCAGGTACAGCGTCTGCTCGGCGCTCTGCGCGGGCGGCGCCTGCTGCGGGCCCGCGGGCTCCTGTCCGGCGCCGGGCGCCGGCGCCGGTCCGGGAACGGACGGCGGCTGCTGGTCGTACGACGGGTGGCCGGCGCTCTGCTGCTGGTCGCGGAAGAGATGAGCGAAGGCGTCCGGCTCGTGACGCTCCTCACCGGCCTGGGTGACCAGGTCGTCCACGCCCACGTACTGGGTGGTGCGGGGGTCGTCGCCGTAGGGCAGGTACTGGGTCGGGCCGTCCGGCTCCGGGGCGGGCGTCTGCGCCCACACGCGCGGGTCCGGGGCGTACGGCGACTGCGGCGGCTGCGCGTACAGCTGCTGCGGCGGCGGGACGGTGCCCGGCGGGGGCGGCGGGTGCGCGGCACGGTCGTAGAGCGCCTCGGCGACCGGGTCCTGGGCGGAGAGGTCCTGTCCGCGGTAGGGGTCCTGGTCGTAGGCGTCCTGGAGGTACATGTCCGCCGGGTGCTGCGGCGGGACCTGGCCGTTCTCGGGCGGCGGGCCCTCGGGGCGGCCCGAGCTGCCCACGGCCTGGCCGCGGTCACCGTCGTACGGCGCGTTCATGGTTACCCCACCTCATCGTCCCGGGCCCACGGCCACGTCATCCTCAACGGTCCACTCTCTCACCCGTCCCGGACGGGTCGGTGTTTTCCGCTGCGGTGTCCGGCGTCGGGTCACTCGGCTGCGTACCGTCTGCCCCCGGGCGGGTGGCCGACTCTTCCATGAGACGGTCCCGAGGGCCTTCGGGGTTCGCTTCGGCGGCGCCCGTCTCGCCGGGCTCGTCACCGGCACCGCCGTTCCCGGCGTCCTCGGCGGTCCGCGCCGCGGCGCGCTTGCGCTGGGTGTACATCCGGAAGCCGGCCAGCACCAGCAGCAGCACGCCGCCGCCGATGACCAGCATCACCGTGGCGGTGACCTCGGTGACCTTCACGTCGAAGGAGACGGGGGCGCCGTACTTGCGGCCGTCCTCGGTGAACAGCTGGGCGATCACCGTGGTCTGGCCGTTGACGTTCGCGGACGTGGTGAACTTCACCGTCTGGCTGTGCCCGCCGGAGACCGCGATCGGCTTCTCGTCGAACGCCCCGCCGTTGATCTTGAGACGGGTGGGGTTGGTCGAGGTCAGCCGCAACACCAGGTGGTCGGCGCCCTGCAGCAGGTTGTTCTGCACGGTCACCGGGATGGTGGCACTGCGTCCGGACAGCTTGGTGTCGGACTTGTCGATCAGCTTGACCTGGTGGGCGAGCGCGTCGAGGTAGTCCTCCACACCCCGGCGGAAGGTACGCGCCTCGCCGGCCCGGCCGCGCCACGACGTGGCCATCTCGCGGTTCATGGCCCGCCCGAAGGGGGTCGCGACGCGCGAGGTGTCGGTGAGGATCACCTGGAAGTTGTCGAGCTTGTCCTGCGTGGTCGCGATCTGCTCGAAGGCGGAGCGCGGCAGTTCCTGGCGGCGCAGCGACGACGGGTACGCCGACCCCGAGGGGATGCTCGTGGTGGCGTCCGGATCGGGCTTGGCCTTGGCGGCGGCCGACAGCTGCTGGGCCTGCGACCAGGTGCCGCCCTGCAGCGCGGTCACGGCCTCAGCCATCGCCTGCGCCTGGCTCGCGGTCGGCATCCGCTGCGGGGCGACGACGATGCTGCGTTCCTTGTCGGACTGCTGGTTCAGCGCCAGGCTCTGCGCGAGGAACTGCTGCACCGCGAGCGAGGAGGCGGACGCCGATGTCAGATCGCCCTGGAACCCGGTGGACAGCCGGGCGTCGGCAACCACCGCCGTGGTGCCGCCGCCGACGGGACGGGCCGCGGACGGCGTGTAGGGCAGCCCGCTGGTCTCCCGCAGGCTGTCGCTGCGCGCGATCACCTTGTCGGCGCCCGCCGAGGTGGCCACCTTCATGATCGACGGGTCGACCGCGCCGGCCACCGGCCAGGCGAAGTCGGTGGTCGGCGTGACGTGCAGCACGGTCTCCACGGTGAGCGCCGCGACGTCGGTGGCCTCCTTGAGCTGGCTGAGCGAGCCGGTCACGCTGGTGCCGTTGTGGGCGAGGGAGGCCAGGTCCGGGTCGCCGAAGGGCAGCGCCACGACCTCCTTGCCCGCCACCGCCTGCTGCAACTCGGCGAGCCACTGCTTGGCGAGGGCCTGGTTGCGGCCGGTGGTGGGGGTGTCGCCGTTACCGCGGACCTTGTAGCTGCCCGTCATGGCGTCGACGGACGCCAGCAGGTCGGGGTCGATCACCCAGGTCACGTCGAGGTTCTTGCCCAGCGCCACCATCTGCTCCAGGCGACCGCCCGGGGCGATCTCCTTGGCCAGGTCGTCGTCGAGGAAGACCGGTGTCTGCTGCTCACCGGGACTCGTCTCCGCCGTCATCCGCACCGGCGACATCAGCGGCCACAGAACCGTCGTCTTGGTCTTGGTGTCCGCCTCGTCGGGCTGCCACGGCAGGAAGGTCCGCTGGATGCCCAGCACCTGCTCCCACTGCTGCGCGGACGTCTGCCCGGACAGCGAGACCCCGAGTTGGTAGACGCCGTCGCCACCGAGGTCCAGCTTGTCCACCGGGACGGAGATGCTGAAGTGCTCGGCGACCCCAGGGGTGAGCTTGGCGAACTTGGCGACGTAGGAGCCGCCGATCTCCGAGCCGTCGGCGCCGGGCGTGTATCCGGTGCGCTCGGCGGCGGCCTCGATCTCGGACCGGGTGGACAGCTCCGGTCCGACCCGCAGGCCCACATGGGCGTCCGTGACCGCCTGCCGGCCGTTGTTCGTCACGGTGCCGGAGACGGTCAGGGTGTCGCCGTCGGAGGGGACGCTGGGTGTGAGCGAGTCCACGGCCACGGAGACCGTGCGTGAGCCGGATGCGGCGGGCGCCGCGTCCGCCGCCGCCTGGGCGTGTGGTGCCGCGGGCACCTGCATCAGCCCGGCCAGCAGGGGTGCTCCCATGAGCAGGGCGGCGGTGCGCCGCAGCCAGCGGCGGGCAGGAGAGGGACTCGTCCCCTGGATGTCTGCCGCCTCGGCCACGCGCTCGCCCGTCCCTCGTCGTCGTCAGTGGTCTCGGAATGTGCGTCCACGCATGGTAACGATGCGCGCTGAGTGGAAGTGCCGCGGTCTGCGCCACAAGATCAGGCGTGCGGTTCGGGTTCTGCGCAGATCCCGACATGGTTCCTTATAAAGAGGAGCGCTTCCATACGCCGGGCAGCTGATCCCGCGCCTGGCCCGGGCAGCTGGTCCCGCGGCCGGCCCAGGCGCCTGATCCCGCGCAGGCGCCCCTGGTGCCCCGGTGCACGTACCCTCTTCTGTTGTGCCGAACGCCAACGAAGACACTCCTACTGCCCTGAGCCAGGTGCAGCAGCGCGCGGTGAGCGAACTGCTGCGGGTGGCCCCCGTCGCCGACGATCTCGCCCGTCGCTTCCAGCAGGCCGGGTTCTCGCTCGCCCTGGTCGGCGGCTCGGTACGGGACGCGCTGCTCGGCCGGCTCGGCAACGACCTGGACTTCACGACCGACGCCCGGCCCGAGGACGTGCTGAAGATCGTGCGGCCCTGGGCGGACGCCGTCTGGGAGGTCGGCATCGCCTTCGGCACGGTGGGTGCGCAGAAGTCCGGCTACCAGATCGAGATCACCACCTATCGCTCCGAGGCCTACGACCGCACCTCCCGCAAGCCCGAGGTGTCCTACGGCGACTCCATCGAGGAGGACCTGGTCCGCCGCGACTTCACGGTGAACGCGATGGCCGTCGCGCTGCCGGAGAAGGAGTTCGTCGACCCGCACGGCGGTCTGGTGGACCTGGCCGCGCGGGTGCTGCGCACCCCGGGCACCCCGGAGGCGTCCTTCTCCGACGATCCGCTGCGCATGATGCGGGCCGCGCGCTTCGCCGCCCAGCTCGACTTCGAGGTCGCCGACGAGGTCGTCGCGGCGATGACGGAGATGGCCGGCCGGATCGAGATCGTCTCGGCGGAGCGGGTGCGGGACGAGCTGAACAAGCTGATCCTCTCCGCCCACCCGCGCAAGGGCCTGACCCTGCTCGTGGAGACCGGGCTCGCCGAGCGCGTCCTGCCCGAGCTGCCGGCGCTGCGGCTGGAGAGCGACGAGCACCACCGGCACAAGGACGTCTACGAGCACACCCTGATCGTGCTGGAGCAGGCGATCGCTCTGGAGGAGGACGGTCCCGACCTCACCCTGCGGCTGGCCGCGCTGCTGCACGACATCGGCAAGCCGAGGACGCGTCGCTTCGAGAAGGACGGCCGGGTCTCGTTCCACCACCACGAGGTGGTGGGCGCGAAGATGACCAAGAAGCGCATGACGGCGCTGAAGTACTCCAACGAGCTGGTGAAGGACGTTTCCCGGCTGGTCGAGCTGCACCTGCGCTTCCACGGTTACGGCACCGGTGAGTGGACGGACTCCGCGGTTCGCCGCTACGTCCGTGACGCAGGTTCCCTCCTGGACCGCCTGCACAAGCTGACCCGCTCGGACTGCACCACCCGCAACAAGCGCAAGGCGGCCGCGCTCTCCCGTGCCTACGACGGCCTGGAGGAGCGCATCGCCCAGCTGCAGGAGCAGGAGGAGCTGGACGCGATCCGCCCGGACCTCGACGGCAACCAGATCATGGAGATCCTGGGTGTCGGCCCCGGCCCGGTGGTCGGCAAGGCCTACAAGCACATGCTGGAGCTGCGCCTGGAGCACGGACCGATGGAGCCCGACCAGGCGGTGGCCGCGCTCAAGGAGTGGTGGGCCGAGCAGAGCTGAGGTCGTGGAACGGGGCCATGTTTCACGTGAAACATGGCCCCGGGAACGACGAAGGGCGGTGTTTCACGTGAAACACCGCCCCTTTGCGTCTGCGCTGAGTGTCAGGCGCCTTACTTCTTGACCTCGGACATGCACAGCACGACGTCGTGGCCGCCGCCGGACTGCCAGTAGGCGATCGGGGCGGACGGGTCGGTGCACTTGTTCTGGTCGCTCGTGAAGTTGTGCTTCTGGACGACCTTGTACTGGGCGTCCGCGGAAGAGCAGTCGACTTCTTCCAGGTCGGGGTCGCTGTCGGTGCCCTTGTTGTGCATGCAGGAGCCCACCGAGGTGGTCTCCGCGTCGTCCCGGCTGGCGAACCAGCTGACGCCGGCGATGCCGCCGAACTTCAGCAGGGCGACGATGACGGCGATGACGATGCCGCCGATGATGCGCAGCACCTTCTTCCCGCCCTTCTTCGCCGGCGCGGCCGGAGCGGGCGGCGGGACCGGGGCGCCGGGGGCGCCGGGGCCGGCCTGGTTCGGGAACGGGGCGTACGGGGCGCCCTGCGGCGGGACACCGGGGTGGCCGGCCTGCTGACCCACGGGCGGGGGAGGCGTCTGGGCGTACGGGTTCTGGCCGTGGGACGGCGGAGTGGTCACTTGGGGGTCCCCCTCGAACGGTGAGCGCGCGGGGCGCGAGATAAGACCCACGTAAATTACTGGGTCCCACACGCCACTTTGCTTTCCCGAGTTCACTCTGTGGCTTGGATGTGACACTCACCGGTGCCGAAAACGGGGCATAGCCAAGGCAACCGCCCCATAGACCAGAGACACCGTGACCACCAGCGGGACCGAGCGCCCGTCCGGCGGCAGCATCAGCGCGGCAACGCCCGCCGCGCCCACGAAGGCGACGTTGAACAGTACGTCGTACAGCGAGAAGACGCGGCCGCGGAAGGCATCGTCGACCGTGGCCTGCACCACCGTGTCCGTCGCGATCTTCGCCGCCTGCGTGACCAGACCGAGGACGAACGCCGCGACCAGGACCGGCCCCTGGCGGAACGTCAACCCGAGCGCCGGCACCAGCACCGCCGCGCAGGCCGAGCACACCACGATCCAGCGCACCGGCCCGAGCCGCCCTGCCGCCGCCGGGGTCACGACGGCCGCGGCGAAGAATCCCGCGCCCGAGACGCCGACGGCCAGACCGAGCAACGCCAGTCCCTTGTCCGTGTCGGAGGCCCACGCGTACCGGCACAGCGTCAGCACGGTGACGGTGAGAGCGCCGTAGCAGAAGCGCATCAGCGTCACCGCGGCCAGCGCCCAGGCGGCCTCCCGGCGGCGCGGCTCGGCCAGATGGCGGGCGCCGGCCGCGAGACCCTGTGCGGTGCCCTGCAGGGCCGCCGCCAGCTTCGGCCGTACCAGGGCCGGATCGGGGCCCAGCAGGTCCACGGCCAGGCGCAGTGAGGCGAGCGCGGCGCACAGGTACAGGGCGGCGCCCAGCAGGACCACCACGGCGTCGGAGCCGGCGGGGCCCAGGCGTACGACGAACGCCAGTCCGCCGCCCGCTGTCGCGGCGAGCGTCCCGGCCGTCGGGGACAGGGAGTTGGCGACGACCAGCCGCTCGGCGTCGACCACGCGCGGCAGGGCCGCGGACAGCCCGGCCAGCACGAACCGGTTGACGCCGGTGACGCACAGGGCGGAGACGTAGAACAGCCAGTCGGGGACGTGAGCGACCATCAGGACCGCGGTCACCGTGGCCATCAGAGCGCGCAGCAGGTTGCCGTACACGAAGACCTGCCGCCGGCGCCAGCGGTCCAGCAGGACGCCGGCGAAGGGGCCCACCACGGAGTAGGGCAGCAGCAGGATCGCCATCGCCGAGGCGATCGCCGTCGGCGAGGCCTGTTTCTCCGGGGAGAAGACGACGTAGGTGGCGAGGCCGACCTGGTAGACCCCGTCGGCGCCCTGGGAGAGCAGCCGTACCGCGAGCAGGCGCCGGAAGTTCCCGAAGTGGAGCAGCACGCGAAGATCACGGACGACGGCCATGCGGCACAGCCTCACACACGGAAGGGCCCCCGGGGCACAGTGCCCCAGGGACCCTTCCGGCCCTGGCAGGAGCTATCGGGCTAACCTCAGCGCTCGACCTCGCCGCGGATGAACTTCTCGACGTTCTCGCGGGCCTCGTCGTCGAAGTACTGCACCGGCGGGGACTTCATGAAGTACGAGGACGCCGACAGGATCGGGCCGCCGATGCCGCGGTCCTTGGCAATCTTCGCGGCGCGCAGCGCGTCGATGATGACACCGGCGGAGTTCGGGGAGTCCCAGACCTCCAGCTTGTACTCCAGGTTCAGCGGGACGTCACCGAAGGCGCGGCCCTCCAGGCGGACGTAGGCCCACTTGCGGTCGTCGAGCCAGGCGACGTAGTCGGACGGGCCGATGTGGACGTTCTTCTCGCCGAGGTCCCGGTCGGGGATCTGGGAGGTGACGGCCTGCGTCTTGGAGATCTTCTTGGACTCAAGGCGCTCGCGCTCAAGCATGTTCTTGAAGTCCATGTTGCCGCCGACGTTCAGCTGCATCGTGCGGTCCAGGATGACACCCCGGTCCTCGAACAGCTTCGCCATGACGCGGTGCGTGATGGTGGCGCCGACCTGGGACTTGATGTCGTCGCCGACGATCGGGACGCCCGCCTCGGTGAACTTGTCCGCCCACTCCTTGGTGCCGGCGATGAAGACCGGGAGGGCGTTGACGAAGGCGACCTTGGCGTCGATGGCGCACTGGGCGTAGAACTTCGCCGCGTCCTCGGAGCCGACGGGCAGGTAGCAGACCAGAACGTCGACCTGCTTGTCCTTGAGGACCTGGACGACGTCGACCGGCTCGGCGTCGGACTCCTCGATGGTCTGGCGGTAGTACTTGCCGAGGCCGTCGAGGGTGTGGCCGCGCTGGACCGTCACACCGGTGCTGGGCACGTCGCAGATCTTGATGGTGTTGTTCTCGGACGCGCCGATGGCGTCGGCGAGGTCGAGGCCGACCTTCTTGGCGTCCACGTCGAAGGCGGCGACGAACTCGACGTCCTTGACGTGGTAGTCGCCGAACTGGACGTGCATCAGGCCCGGCACCTTGGACGCCGGGTCGGCGTCCTTGTAGTACTCGACTCCCTGCACCAGCGAGGCGGCGCAGTTGCCCACGCCGACGATGGCTACGCGAACCGAACCCATTCCGGTTGCTCCCTGTGTGTACGAGTGAGGCCCTGCGTGGGCGCTCACGAGGCGGTGTCGTCGGGCGTATCCGTCCGGGGGTTGTCCCCGGGACGGGGCAGGCCGCCCGACGCTCCAGATGTGGTGTCCTGCTGAGCGGTCCCCCCGGCGGAACGGATGTCCCGTCCGGCCCGCTCGCTCTCGATGAGCTCGTTCAGCCAGCGCACTTCGCGCTCCACGGACTCCATCCCGTGGCGCTGGAGCTCAAGGGTGTAGTCGTCGAGGCGCTCCCGGGTGCGCGTCAGTGAGGCGCGCATCTTCTCCAGCCGCTCCTCCAGCCGGCTGCGGCGGCCTTCGAGGACGCGCATGCGGACGTCGCGCGAGGTCTGCCCGAAGAAGGCGAAGCGAGCGGCGAAGGTCTCGTCCTCGTACGCGTCGGGCCCCGTCTGCGACAGCAGCTCCTCGAAGTGCTCCTTACCTTCCGCCGTCAACCGGTAGACGATCTTGGCGCGGCGCCCCGCGAGCGGAGCGGCCAGGGCGTCCTCGGTGCCGCTCCCGGCCTCCTCGATCAACCAGCCGTTGGCGACCAGCGTCTTGAGGCAGGGGTAGAGCGTCCCGTAACTGAACGCGCGGAACACACCCAGTGATGTATTGAGCCGTTTGCGCAGCTCATAGCCGTGCATCGGAGATTCGCGGAGCAGGCCGAGGACGGCGAACTCAAGGATCCCGGAACGCCGGCTCATCGTCGCCTCCTTCCTGCCGCGACCCGCGGGGCGGGTGCCGTGACGGTCTTTATGTCGAGCTGATGTATCGACTCGATACATCACGACGATAGAACGGTCATCCGGGTGCGACAAGGGGAACGACGGTGAACGGGATCACATCACTGATTCGTCACATGCAAGTTGCCTGATTTGGGGTGAACTTCAGGACTCGATGTGTTTTGACGGTGCGTAGTCTGTGCGCCATGCAGACCACCGGGAACCGAGTGACGCCTGAGGGCGTCGTCGTCCTCGGTGCAGTACGGGTGAATGCCAAACCGACCACATCCGTACTTCGGGGGGACCGGAAACCAGCCGCCGTTTCCAGGCGCGCACGGGTGCGCCTGCCCTAGGAGTAATCGTTCGATGAGCGAGCACCGTCGCAAACCGCCACAGCCGCAGGGAGGCGGACGTGCCGCGGGACGACGCGGTACGTCCGGTTCGTCCTCCGGCCGCCGGGCGGCACCGCGAGGCGCCACCGGGTCTCCGTCCGACTCGTACGGGTCGGATTCCTACGGGACGGAAGGTGAGGAGCGGACCTACGGCGGCCGCGCCGAGGCCCGCAGAGCGGCGCAGAGAGGCGGCGGCCGCCGCCGAGCGGCCGACCCGGGCCGCGGGGGACGTCGTGCAGCGCCCGCCGGTCCCGGGCGGGGCCGGGGGCGTGCGGCCGACCCCGGCAGGAAGCGATTCATCGACTACCCGCGCGCGGGGAAGTACGGCTGGCGCCGCTGGGTGCCGTCCTGGAAGCTCGTGTCCGGTCTGTGCATCGGCTTCTTCGGCAGCCTGGTGGCCGTGGCCGGCATCGGATACGCGATGGTCGGCGTCCCGAACGTGGCCGACACCGCGAGGGCGCAGAACAACGTCTACTACTGGGCCGACAAGAGCCAGATGGTCGCCACGGGCGGTGAGACCAACCGCCAGATCATCAACCTGGAGCAGATCCCCAAGGCGATGCAGAACGCCGTGATCTCCCAGGAGAACAAGACCTTCTACACCGACAGCGGCATCGACCCCAAGGGCATCGCCCGAGCCGTGCTGAACATGGCCAAGGGTGGCGAGACGCAGGGTGGTTCCACCATCACCCAGCAGTACGTCAAGAACGCGATGCTGAACGACCAGTCCCAGACGCTCACCCGTAAGTTCAAGGAGATCTTCGTCTCGATCAAGGTGGGGGCCACCGTCGACAAGGACGAGATCATGGCCGGCTACCTGAACTCCGCGTACTACGGGCGCAACGCCTACGGCATCCAGGCGGCCGCGCGTGCCTACTTCAACAAGGACGCAGTGGACCTGAACCCGGGCGAGTGCGCGTTCCTGGCCGCGATGCTCAAGGGCGCCACCTACTACGACCCGGCCGGAGCGACCTCGATCGACCCGGCGGCCACGCCGGAAGCCAACGCGCGGCGTGCCAAGAACCAGATGCAGGACACGCTGAACAAGATGGTCGAGTACGGCCACCTCAGCGCCGCGGAACGCGCAAAGTACCCGACCCTCCCCAAGGTCCAGAACCCGCGCTCCAACACCCGGCTCAGCGGTCAGATCGGCTACCTCGTCGACCTGGCGAACAGCTACCTGGTCACGCACAGCAAGGAAACCGGGATCACCCAGCAGAAGCTGCGTGAGGGCGGCCTGTCGATCTACACGACCTTCGACAAGAAGAAGGTCCAGGAACTCCAGGCTTCCGTCACAAAGGTGCAAAAGGCCAACATCAAGCCGAAACTGCGCCCCAAGTACGACACCCACGTCCAGTTCGGCGGGGCGTCCGTGGACCCGTCCAGCGGAGCCATCAAGGCCATCTACGGTGGTGAGGACGCGACCAAGCACTTCACGAACAACGCCGACGCCACCGGTGCGCAGGTCGGATCGACCTTCAAGCCGTTCGTGCTCGCGGCCGCGATGAAGTGGGGCGTGCGCGATCCCAAGCTCGGTCCGGACCAGGCGCAGGACGAGCGGACCATCGTCTCGCCCAAGAGCCTGTACAGCGGCAAGAACAAGCTGAAGATCAAGGACTACCAGGGCAACGTCTGGACCAACGAGAAGGGCCAGGAGTGGCTGCAGACGAACGACGGCCAGAAGTCGTACGGTGACCCGCCCAAGTACCTGATCGATCTGCGTGAGGCCATGCGCGAGTCGGTGAACTCCCCCTTCGTGCAGCTCGGCATGGACGTCGGCCTGGACAAGGTGAAGGAGGCCGCCGTCGACGCGGGCCTGCTGGAGAGCAGCCTGGCCGGCACCAGCTACCCGTCCTTCTCCATCGGTATCTCCGACCCCAGTGCGATCCGCATGGCCGGGGCCTACGCCACCTTCGCGGCGAGCGGCCAGCAGCGCGACCCGTACTCGGTCGAGAAGGTCGTCAACAAGGACGGTCTGGCCTACAAGCACGAGACCAAGACCAAGCAGGCCTTCACCGCGACGGTCGCCGACAACGTCACCGACGTGCTGAAGACCGTGGTCGAGAAGGGCACGGGCACCAACGCCCAGCTCGAAGGCCGTGAGGTGGCCGGTAAGACGGGTACCACCGACGGCAACCGGTCGGCGTGGTTCGTGGGCTACACCCCGCAGCTGTCCACGGCGATCACCATGTTCCGGTACGACGACGACGCGTCGAACAAGAACCGCGAGTTCTTGAAGATGTTCGGCACCGGTGGCCAGAGCAAGATCCACGGTGCTTCGTTCCCGGCGCAGATCTGGCACGACTACATGGAAGAGGCCCTGAAGGGGCAGCCGGCCAAGCCGTTCCCGACCCCCGAGCCCATCGGTGAGATCGTCAACGAGCAGCCCTCGCCGACGCCCACTCCTTCCGCGACGGAGACGGAGGAGACGAGCCCGTCGCCGACGCCGTCGCCCAGCCAGTCCCAGATCAGCCCGTCGCCGACGTCCAAGAACACCTGCAAGCCGTGGGACTGGAACTGTGACCCGAACGGAGGCGGCACGACCAGCGGTGGCACCGACACCGGCGGCACCGACGGTGGTGTGAGTCCCTCGCCTTCCGTCACGGACACGGGTGGTGGAGGACCCAAGGGCAACCAGAACGGCGGCGGAGGACTCTTCGGAGGCCCGGCCGGATAGCCGCCGATTCACCCGACACGGTGTTTCACGTGAAACATGCGGACGTTTCACGTGAAACACGGGCCGCCGCACCGGGCCAGGTGCGGCGGCCCTCGGCGTTTTCCCAGCCTTGTACGGCAGGATGTGCCTCATGCCCAGTGCAGAATCGACGCCGACGAGCGTGCACGAGCCGGACCCGGTGCGCCCGACCCGCGATGACAAGATCGCCGCGGCCGGCAGTGAGCTGATCGGCGGCCCGCTCGGACGGCGGGCCCTGACCGGGGCCTCCTGGTGGACGCCCGTCCGGATCGTCGCCCTCGTGGCGATCGGCATGTTCGCCCTCGGGCTGGTGCAGAAGGCGCCCTGCTACGACGGCGCCTGGTTCTTCGGTGCCAGCTCGCAGTACACGCACGCCTGCTACTCCGACATCCCGCACCTGTACCAGGGGCGCGGCTTCGCCGACGGGCTCGTGCCCTACTTCGACAAGCTGCCCGGGGACATGGACTACCTTGAGTACCCGGTGCTGACCGGCGTGTTCATGGAGGTGGCCGCCTGGATGACGCCCGGCAGCGGCAGCATCCAGCACCAGGAGCAGTGGTACTGGATGGTCAACGCCGGGATGCTGATGGTCTGCGCGGCCGTCATCGCCGTCTGCGTCGCCCGTACGCACGCCCGCCGGCCCTGGGACGGCCTGCTCGTCGCCCTGGCCCCCGCGTATGTGCTGACGGCCACCATCAACTGGGACCTGCTCGCCGTCGCCCTGACGGCCGCCGCGATGCTGATGTGGTCCCGGGGCCGGTCCCTGGCCTTCGGTGTCCTGCTCGGGCTCGCCACGGCCGCCAAGCTCTACCCGGTCTTCCTGCTCGGCCCGCTGCTGGTGCTGTGCTGGCGTGCGGGCAAGTGGCGGGACTTCGGCCATGCCCTGGCCGGCGCGGCCGTCTCCTGGGTCGTGGTGAACCTGCCGGTGATGCTCTTCGCGTTCGAGGGCTGGTCGAAGTTCTACCGGTTCAGCCAGGAGCGGGGTGTCGACTTCGGGTCGTTCTGGCTGATCATGGCGCAGAACTCCAGCCATCCGCTGAGCACCGAGACCGTGAACACGTTCGCCACGGTGCTGATGCTGCTGTGCTGCGTGGGCATCGCCGCGCTCACCTTCACCGCCCCGCGCCGCCCCCGGTTCGCCCAGCTGGCGTTCCTGATCGTCGCGGCGTTCATCGTGACCAACAAGGTGTACTCACCGCAGTACGTCCTGTGGCTGGTGCCGCTGGCGGCGCTGGCCCGGCCCAAGTGGCGTGACTTCCTGATCTGGCAGGCGTGCGAGGTGGCGTACTTCCTCGGCATCTGGATGTATCTCGCGTACACCACCAGCGGAGACGCCCACAAGGGCCTGCCGACCGACGGCTACCACTGGGCGATCGGTGTGCACCTGCTGGGGACGGTCTACCTGTGCGCCGTCGTGGTGCGCGACATCCTCATGCCGGAGCGGGACGTGGTGCGTCTGGCCGGTGACGACGACCCGTCCGGCGGGGTCCTCGACGGGGCGGAGGACGTCTTCGTCCTCGGACCCGCCGCCCGCCCCGCGCGGCACGCGGCCCACTTCGACACCCCGCCGGTGGAGTGGGGCAACGGCCGTGACCCGGCCGGGGGTTCGCTCTGAGCGAACGGCGCGGGCCGGTGCAGTAGAACGACGAAGGCCGTACACGGGAGGGTCCGTGTACGGCCTTCTGCTGTCGTGGTGGGGTGGGGCTCAGCGGTCCACGATCCGGTCGAACTGCGTGGTGGTGTGGCGCAGATGGGCCACCAGCTCGTCACCGACCTGGGGCTCGGGCGCGTCGGCCGGCACGAACAGGATGGACACCTGCATGTGCGGCGGCTCGGCGAACCAGCGCTGCTTCCCGCCCCAGACGAACGGAGAAAGGTTCCGGTTCACGGTGGCGAGGCCGGCGCGCGCGACGCCCTTGGCGCGCGGCATGACGCCGTGCATCGCCTTCGGGGCCTCCAGGCCCACCCCGTGCGAGGTGCCGCCCGCCACGACGACGAGGAAGCCGTCGGAGGCCGCCTTCTGCTGCCGGTAGCCGAACCGGTCGCCCTTGGCCACCCGCGTGACGTCCAGGACCGCGCCGCGGTACTCGGTGGCCTCGTGGTCGCCCAGCCACAGCCGGGTGCCGATGCGGGCGCGGAACCGGGTCTGCGGGAACTGCTGCTGCAGCCGCTGCAGTTCGTCGGCCTTGAGGTGGCTGACGAACATCGTGTGCAGGGGCAGCCGCGCCGCACGCAGCCGGTCCATCCAGCCGATGACCTCCTCGACGGCGTCCGAGCCGTCGGTGCGGTCCAGCGGCAGATGGATGGCGAAGCCCTCCAGGCGGACGTTCTCTATGGCGGCGTGCAGCTGCGGCAGATCCTGCTCGCTGATGCCGTGCCGCTTCATGGAGGACATCACCTCGATGACCACCCGGGCGCCGACCAGGCCGTACACGCCGTCGACGGACGACACCGAGCGCACCACCCGGTCGGGCAGCGGCACCGGCTCCTCGCCGCGCCGGTACGGGGTCAGCACCAGCAGGTCGCCGCCGAAGAAGTCCTTGATCCGGGCGGCCTCGTACGTCGTGCCGACGGCGAGCAGGTCCGCACCCAGCCGCGTGGCCTCCTCGGCCAGCCGCTCGTGACCAAAGCCGTAGCCGTTGCCCTTGCAGACCGGCACCAGGCCCGGGAACTGCTCCTGCACGTGCTTGTGGTGCGCCCGCCAGCGCGCGGTGTCGACGTAGAGCGTGAGCGCCATGGCCGGACCTGGAACCTTTCTGTTGCAGACGGTCGAAGAGAGGGGAGTGTGGCTCAGCGGCGCGACATGTAGATGTCGAGCGCCTTGTGGAGCAGCTTGTTCAGCGGGAAGTCCCACTCACCGAGGTACTCGGCGGCCTGGCCGCCCGTGCCGACCTTGAACTGGATCAGGCCGAAGAGGTGGTCGGTCTCGTCCAGCGAGTCGGAGATGCCGCGCAGGTCGTAGACGGTCGCGCCGAGCGCGTAGGCGTCGCGCAGCATCCGCCACTGCATCGCGTTCGAGGGGCGCACCTCGCGGCCGATGTTGTCGGAGGCGCCGTAGGAGTACCAGACGTGCCCGCCGACGATCAGCATCGTGGCCGCCGCCAGGTTCACGCCGTTGTGGCGGGCGAAGTACAGCCGCATGCGGTTGGGGTCCTCGCTGTTGAGGGCCGACCACATGCGCTGGAAGTACGACAGCGGGCGCGGCCGGAAGTGGTCGCGCACGGCCGTGATCTCGTACAGCCGCTGCCACTCCTCCAGGTCGTGGTAGCCGCCCTGGACGACCTCGACGCCGGCCTTCTCCGCCTTCTTGATGTTGCGGCGCCACAGCTGGTTGAAGTTCTTGTGGACCTCTTCCAGGGAGCGGTTCGCCAGCGGCACCTGGAAGACGTAGCGGGGCTGCACGTCGCCGAAGCCGGCGCCGCCGTCCTCACCCTGCTGCCAGCCCATGCGGCGCAGCTTGTCGGCCACCTCGAAGGCGCGCGGCTCGATGAAGTCGGCCTCCAGGTCGCGCAGGCGCTTCACGTCCTGGTCCTGGATGCCCTTCTTGATGGTGTCGGCGTCCCAGCGCCGGATGACCACCGGCGGGCCCATCTTCACCGAGAAGGCGCCCTGCTGCTTCAGGTGCGCGAGCATCGGCTCGATCCAGTCCTGAAGATTCGGCGCGAACCAGTTGATGACCGGGCCCTCGGGCAGGTAGGCGAGGTAGCGCTTGATCTTGGGCAGCTGCCGGTACAGGACCAGGCCCGCGCCCACCAGCTCGCCGGTACGGTCGTCGAACCAGCCGAGGCTCTCCGAGCGCCACTCCGCCTTCACGTCCGCCCAGGCCGGGACCTGCATGTGACTCGCCGCCGGCAGACTCTGGATGTAGGCCAGATGCTGCTCGCGACTGATGGTCCTCAGGGTCAGGCTCATTCGGGGCGCTCCTCGGGCTGGTGTGTCCCCATGGGTCAGGGGCTCCGGCTCTGGTGCCGAAGCCTACTGCGCCCCGGGGGCGCCCCTGCTGGGCGCACGGGACATCTCGCCCGGCCGCCGCGCGGCCGGGTGAGTGTGGTGGTGGTGTGGGGGTGGTCTCAGAAGATCCCGCCGAAGAGACCGCCGTTCGCCATGCCGAGCAGGAATCCGACGCCGGACGCGCCCATGCCCACGACCATGCCGAAGCGCTCGCGGGTCGTCACCGAGATCCACTGGCCGTAGGCACCGGTGAGGATGCCCACCAGACCGGCCCAGGAGCTGAGCAGGTGCAGGTCGTCGGAGACCAGGGCGGTGATGAAGGACAGCAAGCCGAGCACCAGGGTCACCGCGAGCAGCGTGTCCTGGAGGGGATGGGGCTTTCCGTCCGTGGCCAGAAGGCCGGAGGCGGTCTTGGGTCGCAATGCCTGTGCCATAGGGCACCTCCTGCGGAAGGCGGCGCATCGTAGCGCCATACACACCCGATGTGTACAGATTGACGGCCCTCGCGGCCGGATTTCAACCGGAAGCCGGTGTGCAGGTAGTCTGTACCGTCTGCACCGGTGTCTGCCCAGGTCGCGTCGAGACAGTCCCCGAGACGGTCGTCGAGACGGCCCGGGTCGATTCCGCCGGCTGACCGACGATTGTCAGTGGCGGCCGATACCGTTGCGTACGCATCACAACCCTCCTGCCACGGAACGACCGTGGCCGCTGAGTCCAAAGGAGGTGGGTTCCACATGCGTCACTACGAGGTGATGGTCATCCTCGACCCCGATCTTGAGGAGCGCTCTGTCTCCCCGCTGATCGAGAACTTCCTTTCTGTCGTCCGTGACGGTGGCGGAAAGGTCGAGAAGGTCGACACCTGGGGCCGTCGTCGTCTCGCGTACGAGATCAAGAAGAAGCCCGAGGGCATCTACTCGGTCATCGACCTGCAGGCCGAGCCTGCGGTCGTCAAGGAGCTCGACCGGCAGATGAACCTGAACGAGTCGGTCCTCCGGACCAAGGTCCTCCGCCCCGAGACCCACTGAGCCTTCGCTCAGCTGATCTCGGGACTTCCGAGTAGCACCACCAGCAGCCAGCAGCAGCAAACCCGCCGAGAGGTTCCCCCATGGCAGGCGAGACCGTCATCACGGTCATCGGCAATCTTGTCGACGACCCCGAGCTGCGCTTCACCCCCTCCGGTGCGGCGGTCGCGAAGTTCCGTGTCGCGTCCACTCCCCGCACCTTCGACCGCCAGACCAACGAGTGGAAGGACGGCGAGAGCCTCTTCCTGACCTGCTCGGTCTGGCGACAGGCGGCTGAGAACGTCGCCGAGTCGCTCCAGCGAGGCATGCGCGTCATCGTGCAGGGCCGGCTGAAGCAGCGGTCCTACGAGGACCGCGAGGGTGTCAAGCGCACGGTCTTCGAGCTGGACGTCGACGAGGTCGGCCCCAGCCTGCGCAACGCCACGGCCAAGGTCACCAAGACCGCCGGCCGCGGTGGCCAGGGCGGTTACGGCGGCGGTGGCGGCCAGCAGGGTGGCGGCGGCTGGGGCGGCGGCCCCGGTGGCGGCCAGCAGGGTGGCGGCGCTCCCGCCGACGACCCGTGGGCGACCGGCGCTCCCGCCGGTGGCAACCAGGGTGGCGGCGGCTGGGGCGGCGGCTCCGGCGGCGGTGGCGGTTACTCGGACGAGCCCCCCTTCTAGGCCTTCGGATCCGGTCCTTCGGGGCCGGTCCCGGTCGAGGGCGGGTCGTACCCAAACTTCTTGATCACACAGGAGAAACACCATGGCGAAGCCGCCTGTGCGCAAGCCGAAGAAGAAGGTCTGCGCTTTCTGCAAGGACAAGGTCACGTACGTGGACTACAAGGACACGAACATGCTGCGGAAGTTCATTTCCGACCGCGGCAAGATCCGTGCCCGCCGCGTGACCGGCAACTGCACGCAGCACCAGCGTGACGTCGCCACGGCCGTCAAGAACAGCCGTGAGATGGCGCTGCTGCCCTACACGTCCACCGCGCGCTAAGGGAAGGGTGACCGACTCATGAAGATCATCCTCACCCACGAGGTCTCCGGCCTCGGTGCCGCCGGCGACGTTGTCGACGTCAAGGACGGTTACGCTCGCAACTACCTGATCCCGCGGAAGTTCGCTATCCGCTGGACCAAGGGTGGCGAGAAGGACGTCGAGCAGATCCGTCGTGCTCGCAAGATCCACGAGATCCAGACCATCGAGCAGGCCAACCAGATCAAGGCCCAGCTTGAGGGCGTGAAGGTCCGCCTGGCCGTCCGCTCCGGCGACGCCGGCCGTCTCTTCGGTTCCGTCACCCCGGCCGACATCGCTTCCGCGATCAAGGCTTCCGGTGGCCCCGAGGTCGACAAGCGCCGCATCGAGCTGTCGGCTCCGATCAAGACGCTGGGCGCCCACGAGACGTCCGTGCGTCTGCACCCCGAGGTTGCCGCCAAGGTCAACGTCGAGGTCGTCGCGGCCTGACGCTGCGCTCGGTCCGAGCAGATGTGAGAGGGGCCGTCCCGCAAGGGGCGGCCCCTCTTCGCGTGCGGCGCGGGGCTTACGGCGCTTAGGGCACGATGTTTCACGTGAAACGTGGACGGTACGACCACGACCACGACCACGAACCCACCCCCGGCCCCGTCTCTCGGCTCAGCGAGTCGCGCCCGTCACCAGCCAGCGGCCCGAGCGGGCGCGCAGCCACAGGGTCAGCATCCGCACGGCCATCATCAGGGTCATCGCGGCCCACAGGGCGGTGAGTCCGCCGCCGAGCGTCGGTACGAGCAGCGCGACCGGGGCGAAGACCGCCAGGGTGAGCACCATGGCCCAGGCGAGATAGGGGCCGTCCCCGGCGCCCATCAGCACGCCGTCCAGGACGAAGACGATGCCGGAGATCGGCTGGGAGAGCGCCACGATCAGCAGTGCGGGCAGCGCCGCGTCCTTCACCGGGGAGTCACTGGTGAACAGCGGGAGGAAGAGCGGACGGGTGAGCACGACCAGGGCGCCGAGCACGACGCCGACCGCGATGCCCCACTCCACCATGCGCCGGCAGGCGGCGCGGGCCCCCTCGGTGTCCCCGCCGCCGAGATAGCGGCCGATGATGGCCTGCCCGGCGATGGCGATGGCGTCGAGGGCGAAGGCGAGCAGGCTCCACAGCGACAGGATGATCTGGTGGGCGGCGATCTCGGCGTCCCCGAGCCGGGCCGCCACGGCGGTGGCGATCATCAGGATCGCGCGCAGGGAGAGTGTGCGGACCAGCAGAGGGACACCTGCCTGGGCGGATGCGCGGATGCCCGCGGCATCGGGGCGCAGGGAGGCGCCGTGTCGGCGGGCTCCGCGGACCACCACCGCGAGGTAGACGGCGGCCATGCCGCACTGGGCGATCACGGTGCCCCACGCCGAGCCCGCGATGCCGAGGTCCGCGCCGTAGACGAGTCCGGCGTTCAGGGCGGCGTTGGCGACGAATCCGGCGACGGCGACGTAGAGCGGTGTCCTGGTGTCCTGCAGCCCGCGCAGGACACCGGTCGCGGCGAGCACGACCAGCATGGCGGGTATGCCGAGCGCGGAGATCCGCAGATAGGTGGTGGCGTGGGGTGCCGCGGTGGACGACGCCCCGAAGAGGTCGACGATCGCCGGGGCCAGGGGAAGGACGGCGGCGATGACTGCTGCCCCGAGCAGGACGGCCAGCCAGATCCCGTCCATGCCCTGACGGATGGCTGCCGGGAGATCACCGGCACCCACGCGGCGGGCGACGGCCGCCGTGGTGGCGTAGGCGAGGAAGACGAACACGCTCACGGCCGTGGTGAGGAGGGCCGAGGCGACGCCGAGACCGGCGAGCTGGGCGGTGCCGAGGTGGCCGACGATGGCGCTGTCGGCCATGACGAAGAGAGGCTCGGCGACGAGGGCGCCGAAGGCCGGAACGGCCAGTGCGACGATCTCTCGGTCGTGCCGGCGGCGGGTGACCCTGGGGGTCGCGGGAGCCTGTGTCATGTGCACTAATCTAGTCGTCCACAGGTAAGTGATGCAATGCAGCACTGACCCTTACTACGCGGTTCGGTGTGCGCTTTCTCGCGCACTGTTCGAAGTGATCTTGGGCCGACTGGGGAAGTTTTTCTTCTGCACAGCCCGTGGATGCCGAAACCGCAGGTCAAGGGCGTTGTGCCGAGCTCGGAGCGAGCTTGTTCACAGCGCTGTCCACCGTGTCGTGCACAGGTTTCGCGCAGTTCTCCACAGCATCGGGGCCGTCGTCCACATGGCCTGTGGATAACCAGATTGGCTGACGCCTCCGTGGGGCCTACCGTTGTCCGGCGCCCGCTCCGCCTGCCGGTGGCAGAAACGCCACAAAACCGGCACCTGACAAGCGGAGTTGGGCTTCTCGGTTTGTCAGTGCCGTGCCCTACAAAAGAGGGGCACGGCGAGGTCCGCTCGGCGGACGGGAGGAGGTGGCTCGGTGAGTATTTCCGAGCCCTTGGACGACCCGTGGGCCGACACCGGACCGAGTGATCGTCTGCCCGCCTCACGCCGGCGCGGTGACGGGGGCGCCGGCGGCCGGGGCCGCGAGGAGCAGCACGAGCGCGGCCGGGACAGCGGAAACTGGGACGGCGGTGGTTCGGCGTTCGAGCGGGTGCCGCCCCAGGACCTGGAGGCGGAGCAGTCGGTCCTCGGCGGCATGCTGCTGTCGAAGGACGCGATCGCGGACGTCGTCGAGATCCTCAAGGGTCACGACTTCTACAAGCCCGCCCATGAAACGATCTTCCAGGCGATCCTCGACGTCTACGCCCGGGGCGAGCCGGCCGACCCCATCACCATCGCCGCCGAACTCACCAAGCGGGGTGAGATCAACAAGGTCGGCGGCGCATCGTATCTGCACACCCTCGTCCAGACCGTGCCGACGGCGGCCAACGCCGAGTACTACGCGGAGATCGTGCACGAGCGCGCGGTCCTGCGCCGTCTGGTCGAGGCGGGCACGCGCATCACCCAGATGGGATACGCGGCCGACGACGACGTCGACGAGATCGTCAACCGCGCGCAGGCGGAGATCTACGCCGTCACCGAGCAGCGCACCAGCGAGGACTACCTGCCGCTCGGCGACATCATGGAGGGCGCCCTCGACGAGATCGAGGCGATCGGCTCGCGCAGCGGCGAGATGACCGGCGTGCCCACGGGCTTCACCGACTTCGACTCGCTCACCAACGGCCTGCACCCCGGCCAGATGATCGTCATCGCCGCCCGTCCCGCCATGGGTAAGTCCACCCTCGCGCTGGACTTCGCACGCGCCGCGGCGATCAAGCACAACCTGCCGAGCGTCATCTTCTCCCTCGAAATGGGCCGCAACGAGATCGCCATGCGTCTGCTGTCCGCGGAGGCCCGGGTCGCGCTGCACCACATGCGCTCCGGCACGATGACCGACGAGGACTGGACGCGCCTGGCCCGCCGGATGCCAGACGTCTCCGCGGCGCCGCTGTACATCGACGACTCCCCGAACCTGTCGATGATGGAGATCCGCGCCAAGTGCCGGCGTCTCAAGCAGCGCAACGACCTCAGACTGGTCGTCATCGACTACCTGCAGCTGATGCAGTCCGGCGGCTCCAAGCGCGCCGAGTCCCGTCAGCAGGAGGTGTCGGACATGTCGCGTAACCTCAAGCTGCTCGCCAAGGAGCTGGAGATCCCGGTCATCGCGCTCTCGCAGCTCAACCGTGGTCCCGAGCAGCGCACGGACAAGAAGCCGATGGTCTCGGACCTGCGTGAGTCCGGCTCCATCGAGCAGGACGCCGACATGGTCATCCTGCTGCACCGCGAGGACGCCTACGAGAAGGAGTCGCCGCGCGCGGGCGAGGCCGACCTGATCGTGGCCAAGCACCGTAACGGCCCGACGGCGACGATCACGGTCGCCTTCCAGGGCCATTACTCGCGTTTCGTGGACATGGCACAGACCTGATGCCTGCGCCGGGCCGTGCCGCGCCCGGCGAAATGCGCTCGACGTGGGCTGTCCCGGCGGGTGGACTGGGCCCATGACGACTTCTCAGGAAGAGTTGCTTCCCGCCACCCGGCGCGCGTTGCTGCACCGGATCGCCGTGGCCCAGGCGGACGGCCGGGCCCCCTCGCTCGTCGCGGCCGTCGTCCGCGGCGGGCGCACCGTCTGGCACGGCTCGCGCACCTCGGTCGAGGGCCATGGCCCCGACGAGAACGTGCAGTACAGGATCGGGTCGATCACCAAGACCTTCACGGCTGTTCTGGTCCTGCGGCTGCGGGACGAAGGGCTGCTCGACCTCGGTGATCCGCTGGAGAAGCATCTGCCCGGCACCGGCGCGGGGGAGGCGACGATCCGGGATCTGCTCGCGCACACCGGTGGGCTGGCGGCCGAGTCGCCGGCACCGTGGTGGGAGCGCACCCCGGGAACGCTGCGCCCCGAACTCGCCGACGTGCTGGGCGAACAGCCCTTCCGGCATCCGGTCGGACAGCGGTTCCACTACTCCAATCCCGGGTTCACGCTGCTCGGGGCGCTGGTGGAGGAACTGCGCGGCGAGGCGTGGGAGGACGTGCTGCGCCGGGAAGTGCTCGAACCCCTGGGCCTTCACCGCACTGATCTGCGTCCGAGCGCACCCCATGCCGGCGGCTGGGCGGTGCATCCCTGGGCGGACGTCATGCTGCCCGAACCCGTGGAGGATCTGGGCCGGATGGCCCCCGCGGGCCAACTGTGGTCCACCACCGGTGATCTGGCGCGCTTCGCCGCCTTCCTGATCCAGGGGGACGACCGGGTGCTCTCGGCGCAGTCTCTGCGCGAGATGCGAACGCCCGCGGCGCCCCCTGAGACGGCGAACGTGGCCGAGGGGTACGCGTACGGACTCGGGCTGGAGGTCCGGCGTCACGGGGGCCGACTGGTGGTCGGGCACTCCGGCTCTCTGCCCGGTTTCCTGGCCGGCCTGCAGTTCAGCCTGGAGGACGACGTGGCCGCCGTCGTGCTCGCCAACTGCACGTCCGGTCCGCTCGTCGCCACCGTGGCCGCGGACCTGGTGGGCATCGTCGCCGAAGCGGAGCCGCGCATCCCCGAGCCCTGGCGGCCGCTGCGGGAGGTCGACCCGGCGGTACTGGAGCTGGCCGGGCCCTGGTACTGGGGAACTCACGCTTTCGCGCTGCGTTTCACGGCCGACGGGCTGGCCTCGCTGGAGCCCCTCACGGGCAAGGGCCGGGGCGCGCGTTTCCGCTCCAACGGGGACGGCAGCTGGACCGGGCTGGAGGGCTACTACGCCGGAGAGGTCCTGCGGGCGGTGCGGCGGGCCGACGGCTCCGTCGACCACCTGGATCTCGGCTCGTTCGTGTTCACGCGGCAGCCGTACGACGAGAGCGCCGCTGTGCCGGGAGGCGTGGACCCGCAGGGCTGGCGGGGGATCGGCTGACACGTCGGCGCGCGGCGGCGTATCGGCCGACACGACGGCGTGCGACGCGGGGGCTGTTTCACGTGAAACATGCGTGGGACGGCCCCCGCGCCGCGCAGGCGGGGGACGGCCCCCGCCGCGTGTTCACAGCGTCAGCTTGAAGCCGAGATGCGAGGCCTCGAAGCCCAGCCGCTCGTAGAACCGGTGGGCGTCGGCACGGCTCTTGTCCGAGGTCAACTGCACCAACTGGCAGCCCAGGCGCCGCGATTCCTCCACCGCCCACTCGATGAGCTGCGTGCCCAGTCCGCTGCCGCGCTCGTCGGCGTGGATGCGCACGGCTTCGATGATCGACCGGGTGGCTCCTCGCCGGGACAGGCCGGGGATGATCGTCAGCTGGAGGGTGCCGACGATGCGGCCCTCCCGCACCGCGACGACCAGGCGCTGGTGCGGGTCGGAGGCGATGGTCTCGAAAGCGGTCAGGTACGGCGCGAGGTCGTCGGGGGACTCGCGCTGAGCGCCCAGCGGGTCGTCCGCGAGCATGCCGACAATGGCCGGGACGTCGTCAGCCACGGCGGTCCGTATCTCAAGATCTCCCATGGCCGCACCCTATGCGGGCAGCGGTGCCTTCAGGGTCTCCACGGCCCGCACCAGCGGAGCCAGCTCCGGGTTCTGCGCCGCCGCGTCGAGTGCCTCACGCAGCGCGGCGTCATTGGTCGGCCGGGCCTCCTGCAGCAGCTTCAGGCCGGCCTCGGTGACGTTGGTGTAGATGCCGCGGCGGTCGGTGGGGCACAGATAGCGCTCCAGCAGGCCGCGGTCCTCAAGCCGGGTGACCAGCCGCGTGGTGGCGCTCTGGCTGAGGACCACCGCGTCGGCGACCTGCTTCATCTGCAGATGTCCGCCGTCGCCGTCGTGCTGCCGGCTGAGCACGTCGAGCAGGGAGTACTCGCGCACGCTCAGCTCGTGCCGGGCCTGCAGGGCCCGCTCGATGTGCGCCTCGATCCTCCCGTGCAGCAAAGACAGGGCGCACCAGCCCTGAGAAAGGGCGGTGAGCGCGGGGTCCGTCGCTGTCATCGGCGTTTTCCTCCCGTCCCGGAGCGGCTGCTTACCAGGATAGGGCAGCCGTGCAATAGAGCGCGCTTGCAAGTATTCCGCGTCTGCAACTATTGTGGACGCACGCAAAGCGCTCCTGCAATCGTCTGGGAAGGTGTACCCCTCCATGCCTCTCGCGCTTCTGGCCCTCGCGATCGGGGCCTTCGGAATCGGAACGACCGAGTTCGTGATCATGGGCTTGCTGCCCGAGGTCGCGAGCGACTTCGGGGTCTCCATCCCCACGGCCGGTTTCCTCGTGACCGGATACGCGCTCGGCGTCGTGCTCGGCGCTCCGCTGATGACGGTCCTCGGCACCAAGGTCCCCCGCAAGCGGATGCTGATGCTGCTGATGGGCCTGTTCATCGCCGGCAACCTGCTGTCCGCCCTCGCCCCCGCCTTCGCGGTCATGCTGATCGGACGTGTGGTCGCCTCACTGGCCCACGGCGCCTTCTTCGGCATCGGTTCGGTCGTCGCGGCCGAGCTGGTCGCCCCCGACAAGAAGGCCGGAGCCATCGCGATGATGTTCACCGGCCTGACCGTCGCCAACGTCGTCGGCGTGCCGCTCGGCACCCTGGTCGGCCAGAGCGTCGGCTGGCGTGTCACCTTCGGCATCGTCGCCGCCCTCGGTGTGGTCGGACTGCTCGGCGTCGCCAAGCTCGTCCCCGAGATGCCCAAGCCGGAAGGCGTGCGCCTGCGCCACGAGCTGGCCGCGTTCAAGAACCTCCAGGTGCTGCTCGCGATGGCGATGACCGTCCTCGGCTTCGGTGGCGTCTTCGCGGCCATCACCTACATCGCGCCGATGATGACCCATGTCGCCGGGTTCGCCGACGGCTCGGTCACCTGGCTGCTGGTCCTGTTCGGACTCGGCATGGTCGCGGCAACCTCGTCG
>NZ_PQSS01000004.1 GCF_002920535.1 Streptomyces sp. Ru71
GGCGTAGGTGATGGTGCGGGTGTCGCCCGGCTCGCCCTCCCAGTGGAAGGCGACCTGGTCGCCGTAGCCGGCCTCGACATGGCGGTCCACGCAGTTGTACGCCACGTTCAGCCGGCCGCCGGTGAACCAGCGGGCGTAGGGCGCGTCCGACCAGTCCAGCACCTGGTGCCACTCGGTGTCCCAGTGCAGCCGTCCCGCCTGCTCCGCCCAGTACGCCAGGCGGTCGGCCGCGGCCCCGTCCGACGGTACGGGCACAGTGCTCGGGATCTGGGGGCGGACGCGGTCGTCGGAGCGCGCAGACATGGGGATCCTCCAGTGGGGTGCATGTGTCGGGGACGGGCCGGGAGCGCGGCTGGCCCGTCCGCGGGTGGCCACAGTGGCCGGACAGGGTTGGCGTGAGGTTGGCGGCGGCGTGCGCCTACGGACGCGCGGCGGTCCAGCGGCTCACCACGCGCAGCGCGAGACGTGGCTTCAGCGGTGCCGCGGTCCCGCGGCGCACGGCGCCCTGCCAGACGCCCCAGCCGTAGGCCAGGTCGTCCAGGCGGCGGAGCACCGTGTACGCCGGTGGGGACAGGGAGGTGCCGGAGCGGCGGTGGTCCACCAGCCCCTCGACGACGGCCGCGGCGATCAGCACATGCCGGGCACGGCGGTTGACGGCGGCCGCGGCGAGGGCGACCGGCCAGTGGTGCCGGGTCGCGCAGCGCAGCAGCTGCTCGGCGGTGCCGCGCAGCGCCGCGAGCGCCAGCAGGGCGCCGGCGCGGGCCGGGTGGTCGGCGTCGGGCATCCTGCGGGCCACGCGCAGCGCGGTCAGGCCCGTCAACGCCGCCGCCAGTGCCACCGGGGCGGGCCTGCCGCGCGCCAGCAGGGCGCAGGCGGCCAGCGACCAGGGGGCGGCGTACAGCGGCGGCACCCGGTCGGGGTGACGCAGCGCCAGGTCCGCGGCGCCGGTGCCGTATCCGGCCCGTTGGGCGAGCCAGCTGCGCAGGTCGGTGCGGTGCCGGTGGCCCACCCGGGCGGCGGGGACATAGCGCAGCCGCCAGCCGGCCTCGTGCAGCCGTATGCACAGGTCGACGTCCTCGGCCACGCGCAGGGTCTCGTCGAAGCCGGGGCCGAGGGCCGCGCGGCGGACCACGATGGTGGCGCTGGGCACGTAGGAGAGCGCGGACACGGGGACGACGGGCCCTTCGGCCACGCCCATGTCCAGCGGCGAGCGGAGCTCCTCGTACCGGTCGAGCAGCCCGGGGTCGGGGACCGGCAGCGCGACCACCCGGGGTGCGGCGAGCGCCAGCGCGGGGTCGGCGAACTGCGCCAGCAGCGGGGCCAGCCAGCCCGGCTCCGGCACCACGTCGGAGTCGCAGAACGCCACGTACGGGGTACGGGCGTGGCGCAGCCCGGTGTTGCGGGCCGCGGCCGGGCCCCGGTTGTGCGGGTGGGTCAGCAGCCGGGCGCCGTGCCGGCGGGCCACCTCGGCCAGGGCGGCGGGGTCCCGGGAGCCGTCGTCCACGACCAGCACCGGCAGGTGTGCGGTCGCCGGGTCGGCGCGCAGGGCGGCCAGCAGGTCGTCGAGCCGGGCGGCACGGTCCCGGACGGGGACCACGACGGTGGTGTCGCCGGCCGGTACGGGGGCGGGGCGCGGGTGGACGAGCCCGGCGTCCAGGAGCCGCCGGGCGAGCGCCGCGCTCGTCGCGTCCGTGACGGTGAACCGGCCGTCGCCGAGCCGGCGGACCGCCGCGTCGGTCAGTCTGACCAGCCGCAGCGGTGAACCGCCCACCATGAGCCGTCCGTCGCGGGACCGGTGTGTGCCGGGGGCGAGTTCGACCGTGAAACCGTGCGGCAACGTGGTGTCGGACGGCGATGGCAGCCGGGCACCGAGCGGTCGCGGGCGTACGAGTGTCATGCGGTGAAGCCTCCGTCCGCGTGCAGTACGGAGCCGGTGACGGCGAAGGAGTCGGCGGAGCAGGCCCAGGCGACCACGGCGGCCACCTCCTCCGGTTCCAGGGGGCGTCCGGTGAGCTGCTGTTCGGCGAGCTTGTCGACCTCGGGCAGCTCGTAGAGGTCGGCCGTGGCGCGCAGCATGTCCGTGCGGGTGGAGCCGGGGGACACGGCGAGCGCGTTCACGCCGGTGTCGCGCAGGTCGCGGGCCAGGCCGCGGACCAGTCCGACGACGGCGTGCTTGGCGGCGCAGTAGGCGCCGAGTCCCCACAGGCCGCGGTGCGCGGCGGCCGAGGCGAGGGCGACGAACCGGCCGGTGCGCGGCTGCGGCCTGCGCAGCAGGGCGGGTACGGCGGCGCGGGCGAGGTGGGCGACGCCCAGGACGTCCACCTCCAGCAGGGTCCGCCACTGCGCGTCGGTCTGTTCCCACACCGGGCCGCCGCCGAGCATGACGGCCGCGGCGGCCACGGCGGCGTCGAGACCGCCGAGCTCGCGCTCGGCCACCTGCACGGCGGCCCGCAGCGCGGCCGGGTCGCGCACGTCCGCCTTGACGGTGCGCACCAGGGGGAACTCCCGGCCCAGGGCCCGCAGTTGTTCCGGGGCGGCCAGCGGGTAGGGCACCTCGGGGTCGTCCTCGCAGCGGTCCACGGCGACGACGGCCCAGCCCTCGCGGGCCAGCCTGCGCACGGTCGCCGCCCCGATGCCCCGGGCGGCACCGGTGACCACCGCGACCCTCGGGCCGGTCATCGCCGCGCTCCCACCGGGGCGAGGGCGGGCCGGCGCTCGGAACGGCCGAGCCGGCCCCGCCCGGAGACCCGCCAGGCCCGGATGTCGGCGGCGAGGCGGTCCGCCATGACGTCGAGGAGCCGCTCGCCCTCGCCCGCGCGGGCCCCGGCGGGGTCGCCGAGGACTCCGGACGGGCTGACCCCGCGGACGGACTCGGTGACCAGCCGGTCCATCAGCACTTCGACGGGCTCGGTCGGCCCGGCGACGGCCCGCTCGCCCTGGACGGCCGCGCGCCGCAGCCGCAGCATCATCGAGGTCTCGGCGCGGCCCGCGTGGGCGTCCGAACCCGGTGGCAGGCACGGCCACCAGGCCACGTCCCGGCTCTCGCCGCGCAGCCCGGTCACCGCGTCGGCCAGGCTCACCAGGTTGCCGCCGTGCCCGTTGACCACGAGCAGGCGGCCCGCCCAGCGCAGCATCGAGCGGCCGATCTCGGTGACGAGCAGGCGCAGCGCGTCATGGCCGGCGGACACCGTGCCGGGGAACCCCTCGTGCTCGCCGCTGGCCCCGTACGGCTGGGCCGGGGCGACCAGCACGTCCACCTCGCCCCGCAGCCGGCCGGCGGCCCGCCCGGCGACCGCCGTGGCCACGGCGGTGTCCGTGTCCAGCGGGAGGTGGGGGCCGTGCTGCTCGCAGGAGCCGAGGGGCAGCAGCACCAGCGGGCCGCGGTCGGTGAGGTCCGGCCAGGCGAGGTCGGCGAGCCGGGTCGCGGGACCGGGTGGCGTCGCGGGGGCGGGCTCGGCCGGCATGTCAGACCGCGCCCAGGGTGCGGGTGAAGCCCGGCGGGATCACCAGGTCGTCGCGGCTCAGCTCGTGCACGGAGGAGCGGCCGAGGCCCAGCAGGGCGGAGTCGATGCCGCCGCGCAGGATGTCCAGGACGTTCTCCACGCCGCTCTGCCCGCCGGCGGCCAGGCCCCACAGGTAGGCGCGGCCGATCATCACGGCCTTCGCGCCGAGCGCCAGCGCCTTGACCACGTCGCTGCCCCGGCGCACGCCGCTGTCCAGCAGGACCTCGACCTGACCGCCCACCGCGTCCGCGACGGCGGGCAGGGCGCGGATCGGGGCCGGGGTGCTGTCGAGGTTGTTGCCGCCGTGGTTGGACACCGAGATCGCGCTGACGCCCGCGTCGACGGCGCGCAGCGCGTCGTCCACCCTGCAGATCCCCTTGAGCAGGAACGGCCCGTCCCACTGCTCGCGCAGCCAGCGCACGTCGTCCCAGGAGGGGGGCGGGGTCTGCATCCACTCTCCGTAGGCGCCGAAGAACGTGGGCGCGTCCCCGCCCGGGTCGGCGAGGTTCGGCGCCGTGAGGTCGGGGAGCCGGCCGGACTTCACGAAGTCCAGCAGCCAGCGCGGACGCCGCACGGCCTCCGGCGCGAACCGTGCCATGGCCTTGAGGTCCAGCCGCTCCGGGATCTTCGGGCTGCCCCAGTCCCGGCCGTGCGAGAAGGACCAGTCGAGGGTGACGATCAGCGCCTTCGCGCCGTATGTGTAGGCGTGCTCGATGCGTTGCAGCATCGCGTCCTTGGAGCCCATCCAGTACATCTGGAAGAACGTCTGGGGATTGGCGGCGACGACGTCCTTCAGCGGCTTGCTCGCGAAGGAGCTGAGCCCCATCGCCGTGCCGCGGGCAGCCGCCGCGCGGGCGACGGCCACCTCGCCGTCGGGATGCACGGCCTGCACGCCGGTCGGGGAGATGATCACCGGCAGGGAGATCTGCTCGCCCAGCACCGTCGTCGACTGGTCCCGCTTGGCCGACAGCCCGGCCACATGGGGTGCGAAGCCCAGCTCCGCGAACGCCGCGGTGTTGTCGTCGTAGGAGGTGCCCTTCTCCGAACCGGCCAGCAGGGCGCTGTAGACCGACTTCGGCAGTCGCTTGCCGGCCCTTCGCTGGGCCTCGGCGACCGTCTCGAACCACCCGCTCATCACTCGTCTCCTCTCATGAACACGTGTTCGTCGGCAGCCCGGCCAGCGGGCTCTCGTCACACAGGCGGTCCGGGCGGCCGGTCCGCAGGGCGGGCATGCCCAGCGCGACCGTCCGGTGCGAGTGGTCCTTGCCCTGGCGCGGCAGGGCGCCTGGGTCCACGGCCGACAGCGCGGCGGCGCCATGGCCCTTGACGCACTCCGGGTCGGGGCCGTCCAGCGGAAGGCCGGTGAAGAACTTCGCCGCCATGCAGCCGCCCTGGCAGGTGTCGTAGGCCGGACAGCCCGAGCAGGCGCCCCCGGTGGAGGGCCTGCGCAGCTCGGCGAAGAGCGCCGACTCGCGCCACACCCGGTCGAAGCCGCCCGGCGAGCGCACATTGCCCGCCTTGAAGGCGTCGTGGATGGCGAACGGGCAGGCGTACACGTCGCCGACCGGGTCGATCAGGCACACCACCCGCCCCGCCCCGCACAGGTTCAGCCCGGGGATCGGCTCCGAGCCGAGCGCGTTGAGGTGGAAGAAGGAGTCACCGGTGAGCACCCGCTCGCCGTGACCGAGCAGCCAGGAGTAGATGGCGTACTGCTGCTCGGCGGTGGGGTGCAGGTCGTCCCACACGTCCGCGCCGCGCCCGGACGGCCGGAGCCGGGTGATGCGCAGCTGGGCGCCGTAGCGGTCGGCGATCGCGGCGAAGTCGTCGAGCTGGGACACGTTCTGACGGGTCATCACCACCGAGATCTTGAAGTCCCGGAAACCCGCCTCGGCGAGGTTCTCCATGGCCCGGATCGCCATGTCGTAGGAACCCGGGCCGCGGACCGCGTCGTTGACCTCGCGGGTGGCGCCGTCCAGGGAGATCTGCACATCGACGTAGTCGGTCGCGGCCAGCCGCCGGGCGCGTTCGGGGGTCAGGCGCAGTCCGTTGGTGGAGAACTTCACGCCGACCTGGTGGGCGATCGCGTAGTCCAGCAGCTCCCAGAAGTCGGGGCGGACCGTGGGTTCGCCGCCGCCGACGTTGACGTAGAAGACCTGCATGCGCTGGAGCTCGTCGATCACGGACTTGATCTCGTCCGTGGACAGCTCCAGCGGGTCGCGCCGCCCGGAGGAGGACAGGCAGTGCGCACAGGACAGGTTGCACGCGTAGGTCCACTCCCAGGTCAGGCAGATCGGGGCGTGCAGCCCGCCCTTGAACTGCTCGACGAGGGCGGGCACGCGCTCGGTGGGTGGGGGGTCGTGAAGGGTGGTCATCACCGCGCTCCGGTTCCACTGCGCTGGGGAATGATCATGTCGGCGGCTGCCAGGGAGGCCAGCGCGCGCAGGAAGGCGCCCCGCCGGGCGTCGGGCACCCCGGCGAGGGCGACCCCGACGCTGGGGTGACGGCCGAGCTCCTGGACCAGTTCGACCAGCTCGGGCGCCTTCAGGAAGGACAGCCGGCGGTTGCCGAAGTGGTAGGCGAGCGCCCCGAACGGCTCGGGGCGCAGGGCGACGGAGGGGTTCAGCCGGTAGGGGCGTGCCGCATCGAACGCCGGGGACGTCATGACGGGGGCCTAGTAGACGCCGCACATGCCGTCGATCGAGACCTCTTCGACGAGGACCTCCTCGACGAGCTCGTCGGCGACGTTGACAGTGTCCTGCTCGGCCTTGATCTGTTCCTCGAACACGACAAACCTCCTGAACGGTAAGGGGATCGGGATGCGGCCGGCTCCGCCCTGCGGTGCCCGGGCCGTACTCGACGCTACGGGCGCCTCCCCGCGCCGCTCGCCCTGCTTCCGGCCGCCCTCACCCTGTCCGGTCGGACAGGTGTGCCCGTGCCGGGGCCGGTTGCCGGCGGGGTGTCCCGTCCGATCGGTCAGGTCGCGCCCTGTCCGTCCGGTGCCGCGCTGCCGTCCGAGCGGCCGGTGTCGCCCCGCGCCGCGTTCCCGGAGGGTGAGTCACGCCACCAACTCCGGCACGTCCGTGCTCCACCCCGGACCTCCATGCCGCCGGCCGGCTTGGCCCGGTGGAGCAGTCGACGCAGGACGCGCGGCCCGCCCGCGCGGAGAGGACAGTCGCGATCATGCAGGTCGAAGAACTTCTCAAGCCGTTCCCGATCAAGGAATTCCACCCCTTCCCCCGGGCGCTGATGGGCCCGGGCGCCCATGAGCTGATCGGTCCGGAGGCCAAGAAGCTGGGCTTCAAGCGCACGCTGGTGATGACCACCGGTCTGCGCGGCAGCGACACCGTGCACAAGATCGTCGAGTCGCTGAAGTACCACGGGCTCGAAGTCGTCGTGTACGACAAGGTCGAGTCGAACCCCAAGGACTACAACGTCATGGACGCCGTGGCGCTGTACCAGGAGAACAAGTGCGACTCGTTCGTGTCGATCGGCGGCGGCTCGTCGCACGACGCGTGCAAGGGCGCCCGTATCTCCGTCGCCCACGACGGCCGCAGCGTCAACGACTTCGAGGGCTTCAACAAGTCCGAGAACCCGAAGAACCCGCCGCACATCGCGGTCTCCACCACGGCCGGCACCGGTTCGGAGACCTCGTGGGCGTACGTCATCACCGACACGACCACGGACCCGGACAACCCGCACAAGTACGTCGCCTTCGACGACGCCTCCGTGGCCAGCCTCGCCATCGACGACCCGACGCTGTACTACGACTGCCCGCTGGACTACACCGCGCAGTGCGGCTTCGACGTCCTCGCCCACGCCTCCGAGCCGTACGTCTCGCGGCTGAACTTCCAGCCGTCGCTGGGCAACGCGCTGCACGCCATCCGGCTCACCGCCCGCCATCTGCGCCAGGCCGTGTGGAACGGCCAGGACCTGGCCGGACGTGAGGGCATGATGTACGCCCAGTACATCGCGGCGCAGGCGTTCAACTCCGGTGGCCTGGGCATCATCCACTCCATCTCGCACGCGGTCAGCGCCTTCTACGACACCCACCACGGGCTCAACAACGCCATCGCGCTGCCCCGGGTCTGGGCGTTCAACATGCCGGCCCACTACGAGCGGTTCGCCGACATCGCCGAGGCGATGGGCGTGGACACGCACGGCATGACGAAGGTGCAGGCCGCCGAGGCCGCCCTCGCCGCGGGCATCCGGCTGCTGCGCGACGTCGGCATCCCGGAGAAGTTCACCGACGTCGAGCAGAACACCTACTCCAAGAACCGCCTCGGGCAGGGCCCGACGAAGTTCTACGAGCAGGCCAAGGTGATCAAGGGCGACGCGGCCGACGTCGACCGCATCACCCACCACGTCCTCGGCGACGCCTGCACCCCGGGCAACGCCAAGGAGTGCACGTTCGACACCGTCCGGCCCGTCGTCGAGCACTGCATGAACGGCGACCTGGACGACCTGCTCGGCTGAGCACCTCATGCCCGGGAGCGGGGGGCTGGAGGTCGCCCCCCGCTCCCGCCCCACCGGACGGAGGAACCGTGCCCGCCACACCCGACAACCCCGCGTTCGGCTCGGTCGAGGACGTCGCCGAGCGGTTCGCCGCCCACGGCTACATCGCCGACCGGCGACTCGCCACCACCGTGTTCCTGCAGACCAGGCTGGACAAGCCGCTGCTGCTCGAAGGCCCGGCCGGCGTCGGCAAGACCGAGCTGGCCAAGACGCTGGCCGCCGCCACCGGCCGCCGGCTGCTGCGCCTGCAGTGCTACGAAGGGCAGGACGAGAGCCGCGCCCTGTACGAGTGGGACTACGGCAAGCAGCTGCTGTACACCCAGATGCTGCGGGACAAGATCGGCGACCTCACGGCCGACGCCCCCGACCTGGCCTCCGCCGTGCTGCGGATCGAGGAGCAGGACAGCGTCTTCTTCTCCGACCGGTTCCTCGCACCCCGCCCGCTGCTGGACGCCGTGCGCGGCGAGCAGCCGGCCGTCCTGCTGATCGACGAGGTCGACCGGGCGGACGAGGCGCTGGAGGCGGTGCTCCTGGAGTGCCTGGCCGAGTACCAGGTGTCCGTTCCGGAGATCGGCACGTACACCGCGAAGGTCCCCCCGTACGTCGTGCTGACCTCCAACAACACCCGCGACCTGTCGGCGGCGCTGAAACGCCGCTGCCTGCACCTCTTCCTGGACTACCCGGACGCCGAGCGCGAGCTGGAGATCGTACGCGCCAAGGACACCGGGCTGCCCGAGGCCGCCGCCCGCCACTTGGTGGACGTCGTGCGGGGCCTGCGCGAGCTGCCGCTGCGCAAGAGCCCCAGCATCTCCGAGACCGTCGACTGGGCCCGCACCCTCGCCGTGCTGGGCGTCGACGAACTCGCCCCCGCGGTCCTCGCCGACACCGCCAACGTCGTCCTCAAGTACGAGCGGGACCTGCACCGCGCGCTGGACGTGCTGCCGCGCCTGGCCGACCCCAACCGCACGCTGCCCGAACCCGGCCGGCACCACGGGCACCCGCACCACGGCGGCCACCATCACCACGACGGCGACCACCACGACCACGGCGGGCACGGCGAGGTGGACGGCCGTGCCGTCCGGGCCGCCATGGACCGGCAGGGCCGGCACGACGAGAACTACTACGGCGCCCCCGGCGCCGGGCCGGCGCACCGCACCACCCCCGGTGCCGGCCAGGGCGCCCGCTCCTTCGCCGCCATCGCGCGGCGCCGCACCGACTGAACCCGGGAGGCCTGCATGGAAGCCGGTGTGCACCGATTCGTCCGCGTGCTGCGGCTGTTCGGCCTGCGGGTCTCCGTGTCGGAGGCCATGGACGCCATGCGCGGGGCCGCCCAGCCCGGCGTGCTCGTCGAGCGCGAGACGCTGCGCGAGGCACTGCGCATGACGCTCGTGAAGGACCGCCGCGACCACCCGCTGTTCGACGACCTGTTCACCGCGTTCTTCTCCCTGCGCCCGGTGGACGGCGGCGCCGACGGCCACGGCCACAGCCATGCGCACGACGACCTGTCCGACACGGGTGAGCTGGAGTCGTACACCGTCTCCGAGGAGCCCTCGAAGACCCCGGAGCAGGGCCACAGTCACGGCAAGCCGTCCGACATCCGCGACTTCTTCGACCAGCAGGACCTGGCCCAGCAGTACAACCTGCACCAGGAGGCCAACAAGATCGACCTGGCCTCGATGACCGACGAGATCGTGCTGTCCGAGGACGGCGCGAGCGGCTCGCGCGACGACAGCCCGTCCGTCCAGCTGGAGACCGAGCGGCTGCACGGCGCCGGCATCCCCGGACGGCTCGCTCCGGCGACCGGGCAGCCGATCGGGACGACCCTGACCGTCGCCCAGCACGACGCCCTGCTCGGCTGGCTCGCGGAGCATCAGGACGATCCCGACGACCCGGAAGCAGGTGCGTGGCGCCGGCAGCTGATGGGTGTCGTCGAGAACCTGCCCGAGTTGCTGAAACGGCATCTGGACCGGCTGGCCGAACTGCGGTCGGTGGCCGTGGAGTCCGCCCGGATCGCCGAACGCGCCCGCCTCGAAGCGATCGACGAGGAGGAGCGCGGGCAGCTGGAGGAGGCGCTGCGCCGGGTGGGCCGCACCGTGCACGGCGCCCTCACCAGCCGCAAGCGCAACACCCCGACGGGCCGCGTCCATCCGGGCCGCACCATGCGCCGCAACATGCGCTTCGACGGCGTCCCGTTCCGGCCCGTCACCGTCACCCGCGCCGAGGACAGGCCGCGCCTGCTGGTCCTCGCGGACGTCTCCCTGTCGGTGCGGGCCACCGCCCGCTTCACCCTGCACCTGGTGCACGGGCTGCAGTCCCTGTTCGGGCAGGTGCGCAGTTACGCCTTCGTCGACGAACCCACCGAGATCACCGAGCTGTTCGCCGAGCACCCGCTGGAGCGGGCGCTGGGGCTGGTCTTCGACGGGCTGCCGGCCGGCGGCCTGCTGGACGTGGACACCACCTCCGACTACGGCCGGACCTTCGAGACGCTGCTGACCGAGCACTCCGCCGCGCTGGGCCGCCGCACCACCCTGCTGGTGCTCGGCGACGGCCGCGGCAACGGCAACCCGCCGCGCACCGAGGCGTTCGCAGAGATCACCCGCCGGGTGCGGCAGACCGTCTGGCTGACCCCGGAGCCGCGCTACTCCTGGGGCCTGGGCGCCTGCGACCTGCCCCGCTACGCCGAGTACTGCGACCGCGTGCAGGTGGTCGCCGACCTCGCCGGGCTGGAGCGCACCGCCCTGCGCATGGCGGCGGAGGCGACCGGCCGATGAACACCACCGCACACCGTCAGGGGGAGCCGTCGCCGTGAGCGTCCCGAGCCTGCGCAGCGCCATCGCCGCGCGCCGTATCGACCCGCTGGCGCCGAGCGCGCCCGGCCTGTACGCCGACCACCTGGTACGTGTGGTCCGCGACGGCCCCGCCGCCGGGGGCTGCACCCCGCGCCCCATCGTCCGCACCGCGCACTTCACCCTGCGCCGCCGCGGCCGCCGCGTCGAACTGGGCCACTCGCTGCGCCCCGAACAGCTGGACAACGACCTCGCCGGACTGCTCGCCGAGGAGCTGTTCGCCCCCGGCTGGCTGTCCGGCAGCGACGTCTTCGAGCGGGTCTTCACCGGGGTGGTGCGCTCCTGCGTGGACGGCCCCCTGCCCGCCTGGACCACCTTCTACGACAACACCCTGGCCCGCATCCAGAAGTACTGGCAGGACCCCGAGCCGGCCGAGCACTCCTCGATCGCCGGGTTCGCCCCCGTGTACCGGCGCACGCTCGACCTGGTCCCCGCGGGCAGCGTGCTGGACCTCGGTTCCTGCTTCGGCTTCCTGCCGCTGCTGCTGGCCGAGCGGGACGCGCGGACGGTGATCGCCTCCGACCTCTCCCCCGGCACCATGCGCCTCCTGGGCACGGTGGCCCGCGCCCGGGGCCTCGCGCTCGACGCGCTGGTCTGCGACGCGTCCCGGGTGCCGCTGCCCGACGGCTCGGTGGACACCGTCACCGTCATCCACGTCCTGGAGCACCTGGACCCCGGGCACGGTGACGCCGTCGTGCGGGAGGCGCTGCGGCTGGCCCGGCGCCGGGTGGTGGTGGCCGTGCCGTACGAGGACGAGCCGACCGCCGCGTACGGGCACGTGCGGTGCTTCTCCCCCGAGCAGCTCGCCGCACTGGGCCGCCGCACCGGCCACGGGTTCTCGGTCGACACCTTCCACGGCGGCTGGCTGGTCGTCGACCACGGCTGAGCGAAAGCTCCCCCCAAGAACTGCGCCGCCCCGAAGAGAAACACCCCGACGCAAAGGAGCGTTCCATGGCCCTCTCGGAAACGGAAACGGCGGACTCCGCCGCAGCGCACGCCAAACCCCGGCCGCAGGCCACGCCGGGACCGCTGGACGGGGACCCGGCACTGATCGGCGTGCCCACGTTCATCGTGGGCTCGATCGCCCTCGGCCTCACCCTGGTCGGCTATGTCCCGGCGGGCACCGCCGGAGCACCGCTCGCGATCATCCTCGCGGCCACGGCGCTCGGCCAGCTGATCGCCGCGGTCTGGGCGGCCGCGCTCGGGCAGAGCGCCGTCGCCGCGATCTTCGGTGTCTTCACCGGGTTCTGGCTCAGCTACGCGGTGCTGGTGCTCGGGCTCACCCACGGCTGGTTCGCGATCGCCGGGTCCGCCGCGACCAGGACCCAGGCGCTGTTCCTGATCTCCTGGCTGGCCACCATCGTGCTGCTGACCCTGAGCACGCTACGGCTGCCGGCCGCCTTCACCGTGCTGTTCACCCTGATCGACCTGGCCCTCGCCCTGGTGCTGTCCGCAACCCTGAACGGCTCCAGCACGCTGCAGACGGCGGGCGGCTACACCGTCTTCGCCTTCGTCGCGGTCGGGTGCTACCTCTTCTGGCACGTGACCTCGCTGGCCACCGGAGGGCGCGGCCTACCGCTCGGCCGTCCGGCCGTGAGCTGACGAGCTGAAGGCAGGGAGCGGGGACCGCCGGCGGGCGCTCCCCGCTCCCTCGCGTCAGATGACGCCCGACTTGCTGGCCTCGTAGACGACTTCCGCCCTGCTCCCGGCGTCCATCTTCCGCATGATGTTGCGGACGTGGAACTTCACCGTGGTCTCCGAGATGTACAGCTCCGCGCCGATCTCCCGGTTGCTCAGCCCGTGGGCGAGCAGCCGGAGGACCTTCAGCTCCCGTTCGGTGAACTTGGGCCGCTCGGGCTGCACACGCATCGAGCGCACCATCGCCGCCGCCGCGTGCGAGTCGAAGGCGCTCTCGTTGCGGGCCACCGCGCGGAGGGAACGCAGCAGTTCGGTGGTGTCCACGTCCTTGACGACATAGCCGCGCGCACCGTGCTGGATCGCCTCCACGACCAGCTGGTCGTCGAGGAACGTGGTGAGCACCAGCACCGCCAGGTCCGGGTGGCGCCGGGTGAGCCGGGCGCACAGGTCCAGACCCTCGGTGTCGGCAGCGGTGGAGAGCTTCAGGTCGAGCAGCACGATCTCCGGACGCGTCCGCTCGACGACGGCGTCGGCCTCGGCGGCCGTGCTCGCCTCGCCGACCACCTCCAGGTCGCTCTCGCGTTCCAGGATCGACCTGAGCCCGTGCCGGACGATCGCGTGGTCGTCGACCAGCACGATCCGCAGGACCTGCGTGGGTGCCTGAGCCGGCTGTTCGGCCGTCATCCGCTGCCTCCCGAGTGCTTCACCGGCAGCGGGACGTCGACCCGCAGCAGGACGCCTCCCATCCCCGACCGGCGGATGGACAGTCGGCCGCCGAGCTCCTCCGCCCGGGCGACCATGTTCGCCAGCCCGCGGTGGCGTCCGGCGAGATCGGTGGCCCTCGACAGGCGCAGGGCCCGGCGCAGCTGCGCCGGGTCGCCGCCGCCGTCGTCGGACACGGTCAGCACCACCGCGTGCGGCTGATACCGCAGGCGGACCAGCGCCCGGCCCGCCTTGCCGTGCGTGGCCGAGTTGAACAGGGCCTCGCCGGTGATCCGCAGGAGCGACCGCTCGGCGTCGGGCGGCAGCGGTGCCGGCCGGCCCGCCACCTGCACCCGTACGTCGAGGTCGGTGGGCAGGTGCACCGTGGACAGCCGCTCCAGCAGCACCGGAAGCGGCCCCGCCGGCTCCTGCGAGGTGTGGTGCAGCGCGTAGATCGCGGCGCGCAGCCGCTCCACGGCCTGCCGGTTGAGGTCCTTGGCGCCGGCGAGCCGTTCGGCGATCCCGGCGGCCTCCCCGCCCAGGCCCGCCAGCTCGGCCCGGCACACCTCCACCGTCATCCCCGCGCTGAGCACGTACTGGGAGACGCTGTCGTGGAGTTCGCGTGCGATGCGCCGGCGTTCGTCGTCCAGCGCCTGCCGCTGCATCGCGTCGAGCAGCCGCGCCTGGGTCTCGGCCAGCTCGGCGCTGCGCGCGGCCAGATCCCGGGCCTGCCGCTCCGCCGCCTCGGACAGTTCCTCGGCACGTCCGCGCAGGGTGGTCGCCGCGTGGAACAGGAACGTGTGGTGCAGCGCCACGGCCGCCTGGTTGGCGAGGACCCGCAGGATGGCCAGGTCGGTGTCGGCGACCTCGACACCGGCGCCGGGCTGTGCGGCGATCCCGCCGACCGGTTCGTCGTCCAGGGTCATCGGCGCGCGCACCCAGCCCCGGCCGCGGGAGGGCTCCTGGGCCTCCCAGGGGCGGGTGCGCAGCAGCTGGAGGTGCTCGCGCACCTCGGCGGGTAGGCGGGTCTCGTCGTCGATGAACACGTCGTCCGTGTACAGCAGGAACCGGGGCCGGGCGGCGCGCAGCGCGCCGTCGGCGACGGCCAGCAGCAGCCAGCGGGCGCGCAGATGCTCGGCGGCGGTCCGTACGACGGCCTCGACCAGGGCGCGCGGGCCCTCGGCCGTGCGCACCAGGGCGCGGGAGATCCCGTCGAGCGCCTCCACCGTCCGCTCCAGCCGCTCGGTGGAGCGCACGTACGCGGGGTAGAACGACCGCTTGCCGGACCTCAGTCCGGTGAGCACTCCCAGGTCGGAGGTCTGCGGGGAACGTTCGGGGTCGTTCACCGGGATCGCCTCACAGAGCCTCGCGGAACAGTGTCTCCACGTCCCGCACGTCGACGTCCCTGGGGTTGGTCGCCATGCAGGCGTCCTTGAGCGTCGTGCGGGCCAGCACCGGCACGTCGCGCTCGGCGACCCCGAGACTGGCCAGTCCCTTCGGCACGCCGACGTCGTCCGCCAGCGCCCGTACCAGGTCCGCGAGCTGTGCGGCCACCTCGTGCGGCGGCACACCGGCGACCGGGAGGCCGGCCGCCGCGCCCAGCGCGACGAAACGCTCCGGCCAGGTCTCGGCGTTGAAGCGGATGACGTGCGGCAGGAGCACGCCGTTGACCACGCCGTGCGGGGCGTCGAGCAGGCCGCCGACCTGGTGGCTCATGGCGTGCGTGGCGCCGAGGATGGCGTTGGTGAAGGCCATGCCGGCCTCCAGCGAGGCCTGGGCCATGGCGAGCCGGGCACCGAAGTCCTTGGGGCGGACCTGGGTGCGCACCAGGTTCGCGGTGATCAGCTCGACCGCGTGCAGGGCGTGGATGTCGGTGAGCGGATTGTGCGCCCGGGACACGAACGCCTCGATGGCGTGCGTCAGGGCGTCCAGACCGGTGGCCGCGTTGAGCCAGTCCGGCATGGTGGTCAGCAGCCGCGGGTCGATCACCGAGATCTCGGGGACCAGGGTGCGGCTCACGATGGTGATCTTGATGTGGTGGGTGGTGTCGGTGATCACGGCGAACTGGGAGACGTCCGCCCCGGTGCCCGACGTGGAGGGCACCATCACGGTCGGCGGGATGGGCTGGACGACCTGGTCCACGCCCTCGTAGTCGAGGATGTGCCCGCCGTTGCCGGACAGGATCGCCACGCCCTTGGCGGCGTCGATGACGGAGCCGCCGCCGACCCCCACGATGACGTCGCAGCCGCTGGCCGCGTAGCGCTCGTAGCCGGCCTGGATCTCGCCGTCCTTGGGATTGGGCGTCACGTCGCACCACACCACGGGGCGCAGCCCGGCCCTGCGCAGATGGCCCACCGCCTCGTCCGCCCAGCCCGCCTCCATCAGCCCGGGGTCGGTGACCAGGAAGGGGCGGCGGCCGCCGAGGCGCAGCGCGCAGTGCCCGAGCTCCGTGAGCGAACCGGGCCCGAAGACGACCTCGGGCACATGGAACTTGGCGAGCCGGGCGGACCGCCTGACGGCGTCAGCGCTGCTGCGCTGCGGCCCCAGGAGCTCGCACTGGCACTCGTCACGGCTCCAGTCCGCGCTCGGGTCGTTACCGCCCGCCACCATGACACTTGACCTGGTCGACATGCGACCTCCCAAAGGGCGTCGAGCCCGCAACGCACACGCAACCTTGATTTTACTGCCCGGTTGGCCGATAACTCTGTCGTCAGACCGAAGACCACGCTAGGCGCGCGCACCCACGTGCGACACCTGTCCGATCGGACAGGGTGGACGGACCGGTCGGGCGGGTGCGCCGACTCGGTCCTCGGGGACAATAGCGGTCGTCCCCGTTCGACGGCAGGGGAAATGCAGATGTCACACAGCAGTGACCTCCGGCGGCGCAGGGCCACGCTGGAGAGCGAGTGGTCCCGCCTCGTGCCGCAGATGAGGACGGCCGGATCACGACCGAGCGGTGCCGCGGCACTGCGCCCGGACGTCACCGAGTCCTGGGTGCGCTCCCTGAGCAGCGTCGACCCGAACCGGGACAGTGCCCCGGTCAGCGACGAGGAAGTGCACCACCGCTGGAGCGGCTCCCCGCTGCGCCGCCCGGTCGGCGACCTCGCCGACGAGCTGCGCACCATCGCCGAGGACGCCGGGTTCGTCACCGCGGTCACCGACGAGTCCGGCACCATCCTGTGGACGTGCGGCGGACGCACCATGCGCCGGCGGGCCGAGCGCGTCAACTTCGCGCCCGGCGGCCGGTGGGACGAGCAGGCCATGGGCACCAACGCCCTCTCCCTCGCCCTGCGCACCGGCCGCCCCAGCTCCGTGTTCTCCGCCGAACACCTGGTGACGGCCCTGCACGGGTGGGTCTGCTACTGCGCACCCGTGCACGGGCCGGACGGCCGCGTCCTCGGCGTTCTCGACATGTCCACGACCTGGGACCGCTCGAACCCCCTCGCCATGTCCACCGTGCGCTCCCTGGTGGCCACCGTCGAGGCCCGGCTGCGGACGGAGCCCCAGCTGGTCCCCCGCGACACCCCCGGCCCTGTGCGCCTCACCTGCCTCGGCGCCGAGACGGCCGTACGCGACGGCGTTCCCCTCCTGCTGCGGCCCCGGCAGCTGGAGATCCTGACCCTGCTGGCGCTGGAGCCGGACGGGTACGCCCCGGAGCGGCTGCGCGAGGCCGTGTACGGCGACCGGGCGGTGTCCGCGTCCACGTTCAAGGCGGAGATCTCCCATCTGCGCCGCGCCCTCGACGGCGGGGTCAGCACCCGCCGCTACGCGCTGACCACGCCCGTGTCCTGCGACGCCACCGACGTGCTGCGCGCGCTGCGCGACGGGGACACCGACACCGCCCTGCGCCTGTACCGCGGCCCGCTGCTGCCCCGCTCCCAGGCGCCGGGCATCGAGGAGTGGCGCACCCACCTGGAGGTGGCCGTGCGCGAGGCGGTACTCGCCAGCGCCCGGCCGGAGCACGCACTGCGGTACGGCGAGCGGGCCCCGTACGACGTGGAGGTGCACGAGCACGCGCTGCGTCTGCTCGACCCGCGCGACACCCGCCGCGCCCTGGCGGCCGGCCGCCTCACCTCGGCGCTGCGCCACTGACACCCGGCCCGGCGCCGGGCGCGCTGGGCGCCAACCTCGCGCCAACCTCGGGACCTCACAGTGAACGGCAGCACGACGGCGTGGGCCGTCGGACCGCACTCACCATCCCCCCGAGGAGAGCCGCCATGGTGTACGCGCAGCCGGGAACGGACGGCAGCATCGTCAGCTTCGCCCCGCGATACGACAACTTCATCGGCGGCGACTGGGTCGCCCCCGTGGAGGGCCGGTACTTCGAGAACACGACGCCGGTGACCGGCAAGACGTTCTGCGAGGTCGCCCGCTCCACCGCGGCGGACGTCGAACTCGCCCTGGACGCCGCTCACTCGGCCGCCCCGAAGTGGGGCCGTACCTCCGCCGCGGAGCGGGCCGCGGTGCTGAACCGGATCGCGGACCGGATCGAGGCGAACCTGGAGAAGATCGCCGTCGCGGAGAGCTGGGAGAACGGCAAGCCGGTGCGCGAGACGCTCGCCGCCGACATCCCGCTCGCCATCGACCACTTCCGCTACTTCGCCGGGGTGGTGCGCGCCCAGGAGGGCAGCATCGCCGAGATCGACGCGGACACGGTCGCCTACCACTTCCACGAGCCGCTGGGCGTGGTCGGCCAGATCATCCCGTGGAACTTCCCGATCCTGATGGCCGCGTGGAAGCTCGCCCCGGCCCTGGCCGCCGGCAACTGCGTGGTCATCAAGCCCGCCGAGCAGACCCCGGCCAGCCTGCTCTACGTCATCGACCTGATCGCCGACCTGCTGCCGCCCGGCGTGCTCAACGTCGTCAACGGCTTCGGCGTGGAGGCCGGCAAGCCGCTCGCGTCCAGCCCGCGCATCGCCAAGGTCGCCTTCACCGGCGAGACCACGACCGGCCGGCTGATCATGCAGTACGCCAGCGAGAACATCATCCCGGTCACGCTGGAACTGGGCGGCAAGAGCCCGAACATCTTCCTGCCCGACGTCATGGCCGCCGACGACGACTTCCTGGACAAGGCGGTCGAGGGCTTCGTGATGTTCGCGCTCAACCAGGGCGAGGTGTGCACCTGCCCGTCCCGCGCCCTGGTCCACTCCTCGATCTACGACGAGTTCATGGCCCGCTGCGTCGAGCGCACCAAGGCCATCGTCAGCGGCGACCCGCTGGACCCGGCGACCATGATCGGCGCCCAGGCCAGCAACGACCAGTACGAGAAGATCCTTTCCTACATCGACATCGGCAAGCAGGAGGGCGCCGAGCTCCTCACCGGCGGCAACCCCCGCGCCGTGGCCGGTCTGGAGGGCGGCTACTACATCGAGCCGACGATCTTCCGCGGCACCAACGACATGCGGATCTTCCAGGAGGAGATCTTCGGCCCGGTGGTGTCGGTGACCACGTACGACTCGGTCGACGAGGCCCTGAAGATCGCCAACGACACGCTGTACGGCCTCGGCGCCGGCGTGTGGACCCGGGACGGCAACACCGCCTACCGCCTGGGCCGCGAGATCAAGGCCGGCCGCGTCTGGACGAACTGCTACCACGCCTACCCCGCGCACGCGGCGTTCGGCGGCTACAAGAAGTCCGGCATCGGCCGTGAGACCCACAAGATGATGCTGGACCACTACCAGCAGACCAAGAACCTGCTGGTCAGCTACTCCGGCCAGAAGCTCGGGTTCTTCTGATGGACGCCCGCACCAGGCGCGTCGAGCTGACGCCGGCCGCCGAGGACCTGGTGCGGCGGCTCGCCGGGATCCACGGGCCGGTGATGTTCCACCAGTCCGGTGGCTGCTGTGACGGCAGCGCACCCATGTGCTATCCGCGCGGCGAGTTCCGGGTCGGCGCCCAGGACGTGCTCCTGGGCCGGGTCGCCGGGGACACCCCGTTCTGGATGAGCGCCGACCAGTACGCCTACTGGCGGCACACCCACCTCACCGTGGACGTGGTCCCGGGCCGGGGCAGCGGCTTCTCCCTCGAAGCACCCGAGGGCGTGCGCTTCCTGCTGCGGTCCCGGGTCCTCTCCGACGAGGAGTGGGAGCGCATCGAGGCGGAGCCACCGCTCCCGACCGGGGCGGACGCCCTCGACTGACCGGGCGGCCGGGCGTACGACGTCCACCGCGCCGGCGCAGGCGGTGGCGACGGCGGGGGGCCGGACACCCAGGGTGTCCGGCCCCCCGCCTCCCGTCCGGGCCGGTGGCGCCCCCTCCATCCGGAGAGGGTGAGTGCGCCCCTTCCACCAGCTACGCGGCGACGGACCACCACATAGCCTCAAATGGCCTGCAGTACCAGGCGGATCCCACCGACAGGGCCGGCCATGTCGCCCTCTCCCGCCAGATTCGGGGTCGACCATGTACACCACCACCCTCAACGAGACGAGCAGGCCGCTCGCCGGTTCCTCCCCGCGGGCGCGCTCCGCCGCCCGCCCGCTCGGCGTCCCGCACCTGACGACTCCGGCGGGCCGTCCCCCGCAGGGCGGGGCGGCACTCGCCCGGGAGGCCGTCGTGGCCCTCCCGGCGGAGGTCCGCTGGGTTCCGGTGGCACGCCGCTGCATCGTGGCCGTCCTGGCCCAGTGGGGAGTCCCGGCCACCGACCGGGAGGCCGCCGAGCTCGTCGTCGGCGAACTCGCCGCGAACGCCGCCGAGCACGGCCACCGCGACATGACCGTCCGGGTGTCCCTGCACGCCGGGGACCTGTGGATCTCGGTGACGGACTCGGGCGCCCCGGGCCTGCCCCGGCCCGCCGGCGACGCCGACCCCGATGTGCACGGCCGGGGGCTCGCCATCGTCGAACTCCTGGCCCGGCGGGTGCTCGTCCGGCAGGGCCCGCTCGGCCGGCGGGTCGACGTCGCCCTCCCCCTGAACGGCCGCTTCGGCTCGGACGGTTGACCGGTTCCCCCGGGCGGTTGACCGGAGCGTGATCCTGGGCATCATCCCCTCCCGTCCCCCCACACCTGTCGGGAGCCCCCATGCTGCGCGGCATCGACGTGAGCGCCTACCAGTCCTCCTCCTACGGCACGGACGGCCTCTCCTTCGTCTTCATCAAGGCGACGGAGGGGCGTTCGTACGTCAACCCCAAGCTCGCCGCCCAGACCAAGCACGGCCGCGACGCGGGTCTGGTCGTCGGCTTCTACCACTTCCTGTGGCCGGGCAACCTCACCGCCCAGGCCGAGTACTTCCTGAGCAAGGCCCCGGACCGGCCCGGCGACCTGCTCGCCGTGGACTGGGAGACGACGGGCGAGGGCACCCACGCGAGCAACGCGGAGAAGGACCGTTTCCTCCGCAAGCTGAAGGAACTCAGGCCGCACAACAGGGTGGTGCTCTACTGCAACCGCCACTACTGGCTGAACGTGGACACGACCTCGTACGCCGGCGACGGTCTGTGGATCGCCGACTACGTCACCGCGGGCAAGCCCCGCATCAAGGCCAAGTGGCGCTTCCACCAGTACACGGACGACCCGCACGACAAGGACGTGGCGAACTTCCCCAGCCGCGCCGCACTGCGGGACTGGGCCACACTCTAGGGTGACCCGCATGGATGGCAGAGTCACCGCGGTCAGCAGCAACGGCGTCTACTCGTTCACCAAGCCCAACCGGGAGAGTGTCACGCTCGTCGCCGGGTTCGGGGTGGAGGGGGACGTGCACGGTGGGGCCACGGTGAAGCACCGGTTCCGGATGGCCAAGGACCCCTCGCAGCCGAATCTGCGGCAGGTGCATCTGATCCACGGGGAGTTGTTCGACGAGCTGCGGGCCGCCGGGTTCGAGGTGGCGGCCGGGCAGCTCGGGGAGAACGTCACCACCCGGGGGATCGATCTGCTCGGGCTGCCCACGGGGGCGCGGCTGCTGCTCGGGGACGAGGCCGTCGTCGAGGTGACCGGGCTGCGCAATCCGTGTGCGCAGATCGACGGCTTCAAGAAGGGGCTGCTGAAGGAGGTCGTCGGGCGGGGCTCCGACGGGCGGCCGCGCTTCAGGTCGGGGATCATGGGCGTCGTCGTCGCCGGTGGCGTGGTGCGGCCCGGGGACAGCGTCAGGGTCGGGCTGCCGGGCGGGCCGCACCGGGCGCTGGAGGTCGTCTGAGGCGGCGGCTGTCAGCCGCGGAAGTCCGCCGGGCGCTCCGGGCTGGCCGCCTCCAGCGCCCTGGTCACCGCCTCGACGTCGCCCCGCATGCCGGAGACCGGGGTGCCGGGCTGCTGGCGCCAGGAGTCGTCGAGGCCGCCGGTGTCGACGGTGTCGAAGCCGAGTTCGTCGATCAGCGCCCGGACCTTCGCCTTGGCCGCCTCGTCGTCCCCGGCGACCGGCAGCGCGATGCGGTCGGGGTCGCCGGCGGGACGCGGCCGCTCCAGGAGGTCCTGGGCGTAGGTGGCGTTGAACGCCTTGACCACCGGGTGGCCGAGCTGCTGCTCGGTCCAGCGGCTCTCGGTCAGGCCCTCGTCCTCGATCGCCGCGATCCGGCCGTCGCGCTGCCGCGGGTAGTAGTTGCAGGTGTCGACGACCACGACGTCGTCGGCGGCCTCGTCGAACAGGCCCTTCGGCAGGTCGGGGACCGCCTTGAGCGGGACGGCGACGATGACGATCCCGGCGCCCCGGGCGGCCTCCTCCACCCGCACGGGCGTCGTCCCGGTCTCCTCGGCCAGCTCGGTGAGCGTGTGCGGGCCGCGCGAGTTGGCGACGGAGACCTCGTGGCCGAGGGCGGTGAGCCTCCGGGTCAGGTTGCCGCCGATGTTGCCCGCACCGATGATGCCGATCTTCATGGCTCAGCCCTTCAGGTTCGCTGCGCTTGGTTCGGTTTCCGGGCGAGAACCCGGCGTTATGCCCGGCTATTCCCGGTTTGCGGGCCGAACGGGTGACGGCATCAGATCCGCACGACGATCTTGCCGGTGTGGGCGTTGGACTCCATCAGCCGATGGGCGTCCCGGATGCGTTCGAGGCCGTCGAGGACCTCCCCGACCACCGGGCGCAGGGTCCCGTCGGCGAGGCCGGAGCCCAGGTAGTGGGCGGCGCGGCGGCGGCCTTCGGCGGTGCCGGTGAGGACGAAGTTGCTGTAGCCGTGGACGGTGAGGGGCCACTGCATCGGCAGCACCGTGGGCTGCCCGTCCAGCCAGCCGTAGCAGATCAGGTACCCGTCCTCGGCGGCCGCCCCGCCCAGCGCCGCGAAGCCCGGACCGCCGATCGCGTCCAGGACGATCCCGGCGCCCTTGCCGCCGGTCAGCCGCCGGGTCTCGGTCACCACGTCCTCGTCGTCGGTGACGATCACGTGCTCCGCGCCCAGGTCGAGCAGCCCCTTGCGCTTGGCCTCGGTGCGGGTGGTGACGACGGGCACCGCGCCGGCCCGCCGGGCGACCTGGATGGCGGCCGTGCCGACGCCGCTGGAGCCTCCGGTGATCAGCACATGGTCGCCGGGTGCCATACGGGCCCGCTCGACCAGCGCGCCGTACGCCGTCGTGTACGTCAGCCAGGCCGCGGCGGCCGTCACCTCGTCGACGCCCTCGGGGCGCGGTACCAGGGTGTGCTCCGGCATCAGGACGCGGTCGCCGTAGACGCCGTGGGTGTCGAGCGGGAAGTTGGCGGCGGTCAGCACCGGGTCGCCCGGCGCGAAGGCGGTCACGCCCTCGCCGACCGCCTCGACGGTGCCCGCGGCCTCGTAGCCGTTGCGGGCGGCGGGCAGGGTGGGCTGGTAGAAGTAGCCGCCCGAGCGCAGAAGGGCCTCGGCGCGGTTGAGGGCGACCGCGGCGACCCGGACGAGCACCTCGCCGGGGCCGGGGTCGGGCAGTTCGGTCTCCTCGACGACCAGGACGTCGGGACCGCCGATCTCGTGAAAGAGCACGCTGTGCGCGGAAGTTGGCATGCCGTCGACGCTACGGCCGCGCGGTGAGACGATCCATGCCCGTCTGTCTCGGTTTTCTGTCCGTGCGTCTCGCCGGTGGCGGTGCGGCGGTACGGTGCGGGGCATGGACGTACTCAGCGACGCCGTCGCCGCGATGCGCGCCGGGCGGCCGCACTCGGGCCTGCGGTACAAGTACGGCCCCTGGGGGACCCGGTTCCAGGCCACGGACGGGGCCGGCTTCCACGTGGTGCTGCGCGGCTCGGCGTGGCTGCTTCCGGCCCAGGGCGAAGCGGTCGCGCTCGGCCCGGGGGACGTGGTCTTCCTCGCCCACGGACGCGGACACGGGCTGGCCAGCGCGCCGGGTGAACCCCTGGAGGACTTCGGCCTGGGCGCGGACGGCCGCTGGCCCGATCCGCCGCCGCCCCCGCCGGGAGCGCCCGAACCGCACACGGTCATGCTGTGCGGCGCGTATCTGCTGGACCGCAGCCGCGCCCACCCCTTGCTCACCGAGCTGCCCGAGGTGGTGCACCTGCCCGCGCGGGTCGGCGCCCCCGGCGGGCTGCGGGCGGCGGTGGAGCTGCTGGGGCAGGAGCTGGCGGAGTGCCGGCCCGGCTCCTCCGCCATCATCGCCTCGCTGCTGGACACCCTGTTGCTGTACATCCTGCGCGCCTGGTGGGAGCGCGAGCCGCGGGACGCCGCGCACCAGGGCGGCTGGGCGGCAGCGCTCGCCGACCCGGCCGTCTCCGCCGCCCTGCACGCCCTGCACGACGACCCGGCCCGACCGTGGACGGTGGAGGAACTCGGCGCCCAGGGCGGCCTGTCGCGGGCGGCGTTCGCGCGCCGGTTCACCGCGCTGGTCGGCAGGCCCCCGCTGGCGTATCTGACGTGGTGGCGGATGACCACGGCGGGCCGGCTGCTGCGCGCGGAGGACCTTCCGCTGCGCCAGATCGCCGAACGCGCCGGGTACACCTCGGAGTTCGCGTTCGCCAAGGCGTTCAAGCGGGAGTACGGGGTGGCGCCGGGGCAGTACCGCAGGAGCGCGTCCTAGTCCGGCGGGAAGGGGTTCTCCAGTTCCCTGCCGACCAGCGCCACCGCCTCCTCGGCGTCGCCGTCGGCGATCGCCCGGCAGATCGCCTCGTGAGCGTCGTCGGCGGTGTTCGGGTCGTCGTGGCGCAGGCCGGTCAGGGCGAGGAGTTCCACGAGTCCCTTGCGCAGGACGGGCGTGAACTGCGCGAACAGCCCGGACAGGACGATGTTGTGCGCGGCGGCGACCACGGCCGCGTGGAAGGCGATGTCGGCGTCGACGAAGGCCTCGTCGTCGGCGTCGGCCGCCGCGCGCCGGCGCTCCAGTGCGGCGCGGATCGCGGTGACGTCCTCGTCGGTGCGGCGCTGGGCGGCCAGCCGGGCGGCGTGCACCTCGACGGCGGTGCGGACCTCGTAGACGTCGGTGACCGCGGCCCGGCGCAGCTGGGCGGGCCAGTCCTCGGCCGGTTCGGTGGCGGTGACGAAGACGCCGGCGCCGTGCCGGGGCCTCACCAGCCCGGCGCCGGCCAGCGCGCGCAGCGCCTCGCGCACGGTGGAGCGGCCCACGCCGAGTTCCTTGGCGAGGGTGGTCTCGCCGGGGAGTTTGCTGCCGACGGGCCAGGTGCCGTCGGCGATCTGCGCGCGCAGCCGTTCCGCGGCCTGTTCGACCAGGGGGCTGGGACGGAGGGGGCCGGCCGGGGTCACCGGGGCCCTCCCGGGTGTGCGATCACCGTTCACTTCTCCAACTTGTCTGAGGAGTTCGCCGTTTCCACTTGTCTGAGGAGCTGAGCAGTCGCTAGCGTACCGATCATGACGCTTCGCGGTCTCCTTCTCCTCGGCTGCCGCGGCGGGGTTTGACGCGACCGGCGCCCCGCCGCGGGACGCCGTGCTGCCGGTCACCGTCCGACCGAGCCGAAGGGCAGCCGACGATGACCATCACCACCGACCGACCCCTGTGGAACCCCCAGCGTCCCAGCGGGATGCCGTACCACCGCTACCGCCCCTTCCACGAACGCGTCCGCGTCCCCGTCACCGGCCGCGCCTGGCCCGACGCCCGGCTGGAGCGGGCCCCGCTGTGGGTGCCGGTCGACCTGCGCGACGGCAACCAGGCGCTGGCCGAGCCGATGGACACCCCGCGCAAGCGCCGCCTGTACGACCTGCAGGTCTCCATGGGCTTCAAGGAGATCGAGGTCGGCTACCCGTCGGCCAGCCGCACCGACTTCGACTTCGTCCGCCACCTGGTGACCGCCGGCGCCGTCCCGGACGACGTCACGCCCGTCGTGTTCACCCCGGCGCGCACGGACCTGATCGACCGCACCTTCGAGGCGATCGAGGGCCTGCCCCGGGCGGTGGTCCACCTGTACGTGGCGACCTCGCCGGTGTGGCGGGACGTCGTCCTGCGCCGGGACCGGGGCAAGGTGCGGCGGATCGTGCGGGAGGCCGCCGAGCTCATGGCCCGCCGGGCCGGGGACGCCCCGCACATCCGCTTCCAGTTCTCCCCCGAGACCTACAACCTCACCGAACCCGACTTCGTGCTCGAACTGTGCGACGGCCTGACCGAGTTCTGGGACGCGTCCCCGGACCACCCCGTCACCCACAACCTGCCCGCGACCGTGGAGATCGCCACCCCCAACGTCTACGCGGACCAGATCGAGTACGTCCACCGGCACCTCGCCCGCCGCGACAGCGTCATCCTCTCCGTCCACCCGCACAACGACCGCGGCACCGGTGTCGCCTGCGCCGAACTCGCCGTGCTCGCGGGGGCGCAGCGCGTCGAGGGCTGCCTGTTCGGCAACGGCGAGCGCACCGGCAACGTCGACCTGGTGACCCTCGCGATGAACCTGTACGCCCAGGGCGTCGACCCGATGATCGACTTCGCCGACATCGACGCCGTACGGGAGACCGTCGAGCACTGCAACCGGCTGCCGGTGCACCCGCGCCACCCCTACGCCGGCGACCTGGTGTACACGGCGTTCTCCGGCACCCACCAGGACGCCATCAGCAAGGGCCTGGACCACCACGCCCGCACGGCCAAGGAGCTGGGCGTGCCGGAGGCGGACGCGCCGTGGGAGGTGCCGTACCTGCCGATCGACCCGGCCGACGTGGGCCGCTCCTACGAGGCGGTCATCCGGGTCAACTCCCAGTCCGGCAAGGGCGGCATGGCGTATCTGCTGCGCACCCGTCACGGCCTGGACCTGCCGGCGCGCATGCGGCCCGACTTCTCGCGGATCGTGCAGCGGGCCACCGACGACAGCGGCCGTGAGGCGACCCCCGGCGAGCTGTACGCACTGTTCCGGGGCGCCTACCTCACCGAGGGCGAGATCCGGCTGGGGGCCTGGTCCGCCCCCGGGGACGGCACCGGCTTCGTGTGCACCCTGCACACCGGCGAGCGCGGCTACGACCTGGAGGGCACCGGCACGGGCCCGCTCACCGCGTTCGCCGACGCGCTGGCCGGCGCGGGGTACGCCGTCCAGGTGCTGGAGGTCGCCGAGCACCCGGTGGAGGCGGGCACGCTCGCCTACGCCGAGTGCCGGGTGAACGGGGTCACGGCCTGGGGCGCGGGCGAGGCCGGCTCGGCGCTCACGGCCCAGGTGCGGGCGGTGCTCTCGGCGGTGAACCGGGCGGTGGCCGGGTGACGGACGTCCTGCGCGCCGAGGACGTCCACGTGGTGCGCGAGGGGCGGCCGATCCTGCGGGAGGTGTCCCTCACCGTCCGCGCGGGTGAGCACTGGGCGCTGCTCGGCGCCAACGGGGCCGGCAAGTCCACGCTGCTCAGCCTGCTCGGCGCCCGCGTCCACCCGACCCGGGGCCGGGTCGAGGTGCTGGGCCGCCGTCTGGGCCGGGTGGACCTGCGGGAGCTGCGCGCCCACGTCGGCCATGTCGACCCGCGCCACGCGCCGGCCGGGCCGCTGCGGCTGCGGGACGTGGTGCTGACGGGGCTGACGAACTCCCCGGCGCTGCTGCCCCGCGTGCGCCCGACCCTGCAGCAGGAGGCGCGCGCCGACCGGCTGCTCGCCACCCTCGGCCTGGGCGAGCTGCGCGAGGCGCGCTGGCCCACGCTCTCCCAGGGGCAGCGCGGCCGGACCCTGATCGCCCGCGCGCTGATGCCCGAGCCCCGGCTGCTGCTGCTCGACGAGCCCGCGACCGGCCTGGACCTGCCGGGCCGGGAGCAGCTCATCGAGTCCCTGGACGCACTGCGCCGCGAGCACCCCCGGCTGGCGACGGTCCTGGTCACCCACCACCTGGAGGAGCTGCCGGGGCACACCACGCACGCCCTGCTGCTGCGCGACGGCCGCGCCCTCGCCCAGGGTCCGGCCGCGGACGTCCTCACCGGCGACCAGCTGGGCAAGTGCTTCGACCTGCCGCTGGAGCTGGAGCGGCACGGCGGCCGCTGGAGCGTACGCATCCGGCACCGGTCATGACGAGGGGGCGCCCGCCGGTGACCGGCGGGCGCCCCCTGGTGCGTCACGTCACTTGTTCAGGTGCGCCCAGAACTCGTCGAAGGACAGCAGCTTGTCGCCGTTGAGGTCACGGGACTTGATGATGGCCTCGGCCACCGCCTCGGTGACGTTCCAGTCACCCTCCTGGGCCAGGGCGGTCTTGAACTCGGCGGCGGTGATGAAACCGTCACCGTCCGCGTCGATCCGCTCGAACTGCTTACGTGCTTCCTCGATGTCCGCCACCGATCCGCCCCTTTATGTCGCGTTTCTTACTCGTGCCGGCGTAGTGCCGCAGGTCAGATTAACGGCCCACGCGCGCACTGAGTGCGGCGACCACCCACGCGAACTCCTCCGTGTGGGCCGACCGGCGTTCCTGTCCGTTCACGACGGCCGACAGCTCGCGGTACCGCGCGAGCCGCGCGTTGGAGACGGCCGTCAGGCGTTCCAGGACCGCCGCCGGGTCGGCGTCACCGAGCAGCCCGCGTAGCACCTCCCCGGCCTCGGGCCTCTCGGGGGCGATGCCGGCCCGCAGCGCCTCCCCGGCGAGCTGGACCAGGCGGCTCATGAACCACAGCGACGACCCGGGCGGGACGTCGGGCCCCCGGTCCGCCGCGTTGAACTCGATCATCCGGCGCATCAGCGCGCGGAACTCCGGGTCCTGGATCAGCTCGGCGAGCTCCACCCAGGCGTCCACCTGCTCGGGCGTCGGGTCGTCGGGCAGGTCGGCAGCCGTGAACCGGAGCCGGGTGCGGATGTCCGGGTCGGCCGTGTCGAGCCCGTCGAAGACCTCCGCCATGAAGTCGTCGACGATCCGCCTGCGCTCGGCCGCCGACAGCCGCGCCAGTTTGTTCATCAGGGTCATCTCCTCCGCCGTCGAGCCACGTCGTGCCACGCTCGACAGCACCGCCCGGGTCACCTTCAGCGACCGGATCTGCGCGTCCAGCGCCGCCACGTGCGCGGCGGCCACCTCGGCGACCGTCCGCTCCCCGGCCAGCACCTTGCGCACGTCGTCCAGGCCGAGGCCCAGCTCGCGCAGGGTGCGGATCAGCTCCAGGCGGGCGGCGGACCCGGCGTCGTAGAGCCGGTAGCCGCCGGACGAGCGGGTCACCGGGGTCAGTACGCCCTCGTCGGACCAGTAGCGGATGGTCCGCACGGTCAGGCCCGTGGCGCGGGCCAGCTCGCCGATGGTGAACAGACCGGTGCCGTCTTCGATCATGTGTGTGAGTCTGGGCCTTCCAGTGGGTGGAGACTCAAGGAGCACAGCGGTGGAAACCTTGGCGGACATTGTCGACGCGGCGGCACGCGGCGTCTTCCCGCCGCCGGACGGCGGCACGACGGTGGTCCCGCAGGAGAACGCGCGGGACGCCGGGGTGCTGTCCTTCACCGCGCACTCGGTGATCTTCACCGACGAGGACCCGGAGTGGGTGCACGCCGCCCTGGAGGCGACGGACTGCGACCGGCTGGCGGCGACGCTGAACCCGCTCTTCCTCGCCGCGTTCCTGCGGCGCACCGGCCGCACCACGGAGACCGTCGACGCGCTGCTGGTGGGCTCCGCGCTGCCGGGCGAGCCGGAGGTGGCGTTGAAGGAGATGGCCGGCGACCACCCCCGTATCGCCTACGCCCGCCGGCGCCGCGACGAGGTGCGTGCCTGGTCGGCGGACGGCGGGGTGCTGGTGCTGGGCCGGGGCGTGGCCGGACGGCTGGAGGTGTCGGTGGAGATCGACGAGGACGCACGGCACCGGGGGCTGGGCCGGGCGCTGGTGACGGCGGCCCGGCAGCTGGCCGGGGAGCCGCTGTGGGCGCAGGTGGCGCCGGGCAACGCCCGCAGTGCGCGGGCGTTCCAGGCGGCCGGCTACCGGCAGGTCGGCGCGGAGGCGCTGCTGCGCTCCCGGTGAGGGCGGTCAGCGGAAGATGCCGGTGTGCCCGAGGGAGTAGCGGCCGGGCTGCGGATAGACGGCGAGGCCGTGCGGGCCGCTGCCGACCTTGATGCGGGCGAGCTGCTCGCCGGTGCGGGTGTCGATGGCGTACACCTCGGCGTCGTAGCGCCCGGACAGCCACAGCACCTTGCCGTCGGCGGAGACGCCGCCCATGTCGGGGCTGCCGCCCTGGGGCAGGCGCCACTTCTTGGTCAGCTTGTTCCGGGTGAAGTCGAAGACGGAGACGGTGCCCTCGCCGCGGTTGGAGATGTACATCTCGCGGGAGTCGCGGCTGATGTAGAGGCCGTGGGCGCCCTTGCCGGTGGGCAGCAGCGTGGGCGTGGTGAACCTGTCGCCGTCCAGGACCCACATGCCGTCGGCCATCATGTCGGCGATGTAGAACCTCTTGCCGTCGGGTGAGATCTTGACGTCCTGCGGCATGGCGCCGTGGAACGGCAGCTTCTGCTGCCCGATCACCTTCATCGAGGCCGTGTCCACCTTCAGCAGCTCCCCGCTGAACTCGCAGGAGACGATGAAGTAGCGGCCGTCCATGGAGTAGTCGGCGTGGTTGACGCCGTAGCAGGAGACGGGGACGGTCTTCACCGGCTTCATGGTGTGGGCGTCACGGAAGACCAGTTCCCGGTCCAGGGAGGCCATGACGACGGCGTACTTGCCGTCGGGCGTGAAGTAGAGGTTGTACGGGTCGTGCACGTCGACCGTCTTTCCGGCCTTGCCGGTGCGCGGGTCGATGGGGGTCAGGGTGTTGCCCTTGTCGTTGTTGACCCACAGGGTCTTCAGGTCCCAGGACGGCACGACGTGCTGCGGCTGGCGGCCGACCGGGATCGTCTCGGTCACCTTGTACGTCTTGGGGTCGATGACGGTGACCGTGTCCGACTCGGTGTTGGGCACGTACACCCGGGAGGGGAAGTCCTTGACCACCGGTGAGAGCTTGCCGGGGCGGTCGGCGGCGTAGACGTCCTTCGGGTCGAGGACGGGCGGCATGCCGGGCAGGCCGGGCACGGTGTTCTGCTTCCTGGCCGGGGCGGGCAGGGCCGCCTCGGTGGTCTCGGCGGCGGTGTGCCCCTTGCCCGGGCTGCCGCAGGCGGCGAGGACGGCGAGCGCGGCGCCGGCGATCAGGGTGCGGGTCGTTCGCTTCAGGTGCATCAGCCGATCAGCTCCGTGGTGGTGACCGCGCGCAGGCGGCGACGGTCGAGTTCTTCCAGTACGGCGGGGAGCGCGGCGACCGTGTCCCGGTAGCCGAAGTGCAGGCTCACCACGGAGCCGGCGCGGACCTCGCCGAGGACCTTGCGGGCGACGGCGGCGGCGCCGGGCGCGGTGTAGTCGAGGGAGTCGACGTCGTAGGACAGGACGTGCGGGTAGCCGGCCTCGGCGGCGAGGCGGGTGACGAGCGCGGAGGCGCGCGGGGCGCGGGAGGGGCGGAACCAGGTGCCGATGGAGCCGGTGAGCTTCCTCAGCCGGTCGGCGCAGCCGGTGATCTCGGCGCGCGCCTCGGCTTCCGGCATCGCGTTGATGTCCACGTGGCGCTGGGTGTGGTTGCCGAGGTCGTGGCCGCCGTCGAGGATGCGGCGGGCCAGCTCCGGGTGCTGGTCGAGCCAGGTGCCGACGGCGAGGACGGTGAGGCGGGCGCCGTGCCGTTCGGCCTCGGTGAGCAGCGCGCGGGCGGTCGCGGGATCGCCCTGTCCGTGGAAGGTGAGGGCGACGCGGGGCCGGGTGCGGGGGCCATGGCCGATCTGGGCGGGCTGGTTGGGGTAGGCGCGGGGGGCCGGGGCCGCCTGCGGCGAGCGGGCGGCGCTCTCGGGGTGGGCCGCGACGGGCCGGACGGCGGCACCGTGCGCGGAGCAGGCGGGGGTGAGCGCGGTCCCGGCGAGAAGTCCGGTGCCGGCGCGCAGGGCCGTGCGGCGGTCGGGTACGGTCACCCGACCATTTAAAGGGCGAAGTGTCGCAAATAGGGCTATTCACCCGGTCGCCGCACCCAGCGCGGGTCGCTGTCCTGCGAGGAGCGGCGTGTTCCGGCCGTCGGGCGCGGGTACATCGTTCGGGCCATGGCCGGACACCGCGTCGCCGGGAGGGCCGCATGCGCCGTGCACCCCGCGCCCTGGCCAGGACCCGTGTGATCGGAGCCCTGGTCACCCTGGCCCTCGCCGTCGCTGAGATCCCCTTGGCCGCACTGGCGTTCCGGGAGCACAAGCTGTGGGCGTACGGCCTCTTCGAGCTGCTGCTCGTCGCGGGGGTGGTGAGCCTCGCCATGACCGTCCTCGGCGACGACGACGATCCTCCGGGCCCTGGCGGCGACTACCAGGGCGACGGCGGAGTGGGCCTCGGCATCTGAACCGCCGGCCGGCCCCGCCGGCTCAGCGGTCGCCCACCCGCATCTCGAACCAGGTCGTCTTGCCCCGGGGCAGCAGGTCCACGCCCCAGCGGTCGGCGATCCGGTCGACCAGGAACAGGCCCCGGCCGCTGATGTCCATCTCACGGACCGGCATCAGACAGGGCAGCCCCCGGGAGGGGTCGCGGACCTCGACGCGGATGCGACCGCGCGGCCGGCGCATCCGGAGGCCGAAGACGCGGGCGCCGGTGTGCCGGACGGCGTTGCCGACGAGTTCGGAGACGAGCAGGACGGCGTCCTCGGTGAGCTTGGGGGTCAGGCCCCAGTGGCGCAGGATCACCACCTGGGTCAGCCGGCGCGCGGTGGCCGCGGACTCGGGGCGGGACGGCAGCGGCACATCGTGTTCCGCCGGATTGCCGAACAACTCCAGCGCCTTGAGCGCCCGTTCGTCCTCCACCGCGGGCGACCAGCGCGCCGCCGCCACAGCACGGCCGTGTCCCCGCGGCTGCTCGATGCCCTCCAGCCCCGCCATGCCCCCATCATGGCCGTCCGCAGGGGACTTGGGGGGCGTTCTGCTGGAATACGCCCCCCGGACGCCCCCGTTCCACGCCTTTCGGACGTCATATGCGGCTGGCATTTCGGGGCTTACCGCAGCCTGGCTGACCTGGGACGACGGCTCGACCGGAGGCAATCGACAGGCTCCCTCGACGCAACAGGCTTAAGGTCGCCTTAAGGCTCCCATAAACCGCTCCATCGAGGGACACCACATCGGACGGAACGTCAATTGCAGGTGGACGGCGGCCGGTTCAGAGGAACTTCGCCTTGCCCGGGCCCTCCTCCACGAAGCTCTTCATGCCCCGCTCGCGGTCCTCCGTGGCGAACAGGCCCGCGAACCAGTTGCGCTCGACCGCCAGGCCCGTGTCGATGTCGGTCTCCAGACCGGTGTCGATGGACTCCTTCGCCGCGCGCAGCGCGATCGCCGGACCCTGGGCCAGCTTCGCCGCCCACGCGTGCGCCTCGGCGTACACCTCGGCGGCGGGCACCACCCGGTCGACCAGGCCGAGCGTCAGCGCCTCGTCGGCCTTGACCATGCGGCCGGTGAAGATGAGGTCCTTGGCCTTGGACGGGCCGATCAGCCGGGACAGGCGCTGGGTGCCGCCGGCGCCCGGGATCAGGCCGAGCAGGATCTCCGGCTGCCCGAGCTTGGCGTTGTCGCCGGCGATGCGGTAGTCGGCGCACAGCGCCAGCTCGCACCCGCCGCCGAGGGCGTAGCCGGTGACCGCGGCGACCACCGGCTTGGGGATGCGGGCGACGGCCGTGAACGCGTCCTGCAGGCCGCGGGCGCGCAGGACCATCGCCGTGTGGTCCATGGCCTGCATCTCCTTGATGTCCGCGCCCGCCGCGAACACCTTCTCGCCGCCGTACACAACGACCGCGCGCACGTCGTCGCGGCGGCCGGCCTCCTCGGCGAGTTCCTTGAGCCTGTCCTGCGTGGCGACGTCCAGCGCGTTCATGGGCGGGCGGTCCAGGCGCAGCGTGCCGACGCCTTCGGCGACTTCGAGATGTACGGTCATGCCAGCAGGTTAACGGGGACTAACGGCTACGGATCGAGTGCGCTCGCTCACACCCGGCCGGGGGTCTGGGGGTTGCCCCCCCAGGCAGGCACAGCACCACCACTGACGACATCGGGCCCGGTGCCGTAGGTCACAGCACCGGGCCCGTCGCGCCGGAGGAACTACTTGGTCCACTCCGACCACGGCATGTTCCAGCCGTTGAAGCCGTTGTCCGGGTCGACCGTGCGGTCGTGGGAGTTCTTCACGACCACCACGTCGCCGATCATCGAGTGGTTGAAGAACCAGGCCGCCGGCACACCGCTGTCGTAGCCGCCGCGCACGTCGCGCAGGCCGACGCAGCCGTGGCTGGCGTTGTAGTTGCCGAACGCGTCGCCGCCCCAGTAGTTGCCGTGGATGAAGGTGCCGGAGGTGGTCAGGCGCATGGCGTGCGGGACGTCCTTGATGTCGTACTCGCCGCCGTAGCCGACCGTCTCGCCGTTCATCCGGGTCACCGTCAGCTTCTCGCTGATGACCATCTGGCCGTTCCAGGTGTCGTAGCCGGGCTTGCCGGTGGTGACGTTCAGGGTCTTGACGACCTTGCCGTCCTGGGTGACCTGCATGGTGTGCTTCTTGGCGTCCACGTAGGAGACCTGGTTGCGCCCGATGGTGAAGGACACCGTCTTCTTCTGCTTGCCGTAGACGCCGGGGCGGCCCTCGACGCCGTCCAGGTTCAGCGTGACGGTGACCTTGGTGCCGGACTTCCAGTACTGCTCGGGACGGAAGTCCAGGCGGTCGTTGCCGAACCAGTGGCCCTGGACGTCGACCGCCGGCTCGGTCTTGATCTTGATGGCCTTCTCCACGTCCTGCGGGTGCGTGATGCCCCGGGAGAAGCGCAGCGAGAACGGCATGCCGACTCCGACGGTGGAGCCGTCCTCCGGGGTGAAGGTGCCGGTGAAGGTGTTCTTCGGGGTCAGCGTGGTGAACGCCGAGTCCTCGGCCGCCGTACGGCCCTCGGTGTCCTTGGCGACCGCGTGCACCTGGTACCGGGTGGCGGCGGCCAGATGCGTGGCCGGCGTCCACGTCGCGCCGTCGGCGGAGAGCGTCCCGTCGACCTTGGTGCCCTTGGCGTCCTTGACGACGACCTCGGTCAGCTTCCCCTTGGCGGCGCTGACCTTGAGCGCCCCGCTGGTGTCGACGGCCGTGGCGCCGTCCTTGGGCGCGATGCTGACGACCGCCTCGGACTGCTTGTCCCGCGCGGCCGAGGCGCCCTGGCCCTTGCCGTCCTCCGTGTCCGAACCGCCGCCCCCGCCGCACGCCGTGACGGCGAACAGCACCGCGCCGGCGGCCAGCGCCAGTCCCGCGCGGCCCCGTCCGCGCGCCGCAACCGATGCCCCCGATATCGGCCCGATGTTCAAGTTGTTCTCCCTCCCCCGGGCCGGTCAAGGCCCACACGCCCCGCGCGTCGCGCGCGCATACGGCGCATATTAACTGCCCGGTCAGGAGCGTCGGCGACCCCGGATTGTCACCGTTGTGTCCCAACTCCCCCCCCCGGGCCCGCTCAGCGCACGGCGCCGCCCGCCTTCCACTCCCGCCAGCCCATGTTCCAGCCGCCGAGGCCGTTGTCGGCGGCCACCGTCTTGTCCTTGCTGTGGACGACCTCCACCACGTCCCCGATCAGGCTGCGGTCGAAGAACCAGCCGGCCGGGGTGTCCGAGCCGCCGCCCTTGGCGTCGCGCAGGCCCACGCAGCCGTGGCTGACGTTGGTCCGGCCGAAGACGTCCTCGTCCGCCCAGTAGTTGCCGTGCAGGAAGGTGCCCGACTCGGTCAGCCGCATGGCGTGCGGCACGTCCGGGATGTCGTACTCGCTCTTGCCGTCGGTCTTCTTGAAGCCGACCGTGGCCCCGTTCATCCGGGTGACCTCCAGCATCTCCATCACCACCATCTTCCCGTTGTAGGTGGTGTTCTTCGGTGAGCCGGCGGTGATCGGCACGGTGGTCAGCAGCTCCCCGTCCCGGCGCACCTGCATGGTGTGCTCGGCGGCGTCCACCAGCGACACCTGGCTGCGGCCGATGGTGAAGGAGAACGTCCGGGACTGCAGCCCGTAGACCCCGCGCGCGCCCTCCACGTCCCGCAGGGCCAGGTCGACGGTGACCCGGGTGCCGGGCTTCCAGTAGCGCTCGGGGCGGAAGTCGACGCGGTCCTTGCCGAACCAGTGCGGGCGGATCTCCACGGCCGGCTCGGCCCGCACCCGGATCGCCCGCTCGACGGCGGCCCGGTTCTCCAGCTCCCGGTTGAACTCGATGGACACGATCATCCCGGTGCCGACGACCGAGCGGTTCTCCGGGGTGACGTACCCGATGAAGCGCTCGCCGGGGACGTAGGTGGTGAACGTGGCGTGGCGGGCGGAGCGGTTGCCGTGGCCGTCGACGGCGACCGCGTCCACGGTGTACCGGGCGGCCAGCGCGAGCCGGTCGTCGTCGGGGCGCCAGGTGCGGCCGTCGGCGGAGAGGTGGCCGGGCACCGGGGAGTCCTGGGCGTCCTGGGAGACGACGGCCTTCACCGACTCCAGCCGGCCGTCGGGCACCGTGACGCGCAGCTTCTGCCCGGGCCGTACGCCCTTGGCGGCGTCGTCGGGGGTGATGCGGATGGCGTCCTCGGGCGCGCGGGGTTTGCCGAACACCCGGTCCAGTCCGCCGGAGCCGTCCGAAGTGCAGCCGGCGGCCCCGGCCAGCAGTCCTGCCCATGTCAGTACGGCGGCCAGCGCGGCCCCCGCGCGCCGCGCGCGCCCGTGTACGTGCCTCACGAGCAGCCCAACGAGCGGGGTCGCCCCGGGGAAACGTGAGTGCGAGGCACGGTCTGGGCAGAACTGAGGGGAGGACGACGACACGACGGGGAGCACGGCCTGGGACGCCGTACGCCCCGCAACGGGTCGCGCCATGAGCCGCGGGAGGCTGAAGGGTGTCCAGCGCAGCCGAGCAGGAGGCGGTGAGGGCAGGGCGTGCCGCCGAGCAGGGGCGCCCGGCCGCCGCTGTGAACGGGGCGGAGCGCCTGCCGCTGTGGCCGGGCGCTCCCACGCCGCTGGGCGCCCGCTTCCGGGTCGGCCCGGACGGGGTGGCCGGCACCAACTTCGCGCTGTGGGCGGGCGGCGCCGAGGGGGTGGAGCTGTGCCTGTTCGACGCCGACGGCGTCGAGCGGCGGGTGCGGCTCACCGAACTGACGCACGAGATCTGGCACGGCTTCGTACCCGGCGTGCTCCCCGGCCGGCGCTACGGCTACCGGGTGCACGGCCGCTGGGACCCCTGGACCGGCGGCCGCTGGAACCCGGCGAAGCTGCTGCTCGACCCGTACGCGCGGGCGGTGGACGGAGAGTTCCGGCTGCCGCCGGAGGTGTACGGGCACGTGCGGGACTGGCCGGACCAGCATGTCGCCGACACCGTGCGCGACGAGCGGGACTCGGCGCCGTACGTCCCGAAGGGCGTCGTGGTCCATGACGACGACGACTGGTCCGACGACCGCCGGCCGAAGACGCCGTGGGCCGACTCGGTGATCTACGAGCTGCACGTGCGCGGCTTCACCAAGCTGCACCCCGGCATCCCCGAGGAGCTGCGCGGCACCTACGCCGGTCTCGCCCACCCGGCGGCGATCGAGCACCTGACGCGGCTCGGCGTGACGGCGGTGGAGCTGCTGCCCGTACACCAGTTCGCCCACGAGGACCATCTGCTCAAGCGGGGCCTGCGCAACCACTGGGGCTACAACTCCATCGGCTACTTCGCCCCGCACGCCGCCTATGCCGCCTCCGGCACCACGGGCGAGCAGGTCGGGGAGTTCAAGCGGATGGTGCGCGCGCTGCACGCGGCCGGCATCGAGGTCATCCTCGACGTGGTCTACAACCACACCGCCGAGGCCGGCGAGTACGGGCCCACCCTGTCCCTGAAGGGCATCGACAACCGCGGCTACTACCGTCTGCAGTCCGACGCGCGCCGGTACGCCGACTACACCGGCTGCGGCAACACCCTGCACGTCGTCCAGCCGCAGGTGCTGCGGCTGATCACCGACTCGCTGCGCTACTGGGTGACCGAGATGGGCGTGGACGGGTTCCGCTTCGACCTCGCGGCGGCGCTGGCCCGCTCCATGCACGACGTCGACATGCTCTCCCCGTTCCTGGCGGTCATCGCCCAGGACCCGGTGCTGCGCCGGGTCAAGCTGATCGCCGAGCCGTGGGACGTGGGCTCCGGCGGCTACCAGGTGGGCGCCTTCCCGCCCCTGTGGACGGAGTGGAACGACCGCTACCGCAACGCCGTACGGGACTTCTGGCGGCACGCCCTGCCCGATGTGCGCGAGATGGGCTACCGGCTGTCCGGCTCCAGCGACCTGTACGCCTGGGGCGGCCGGCGGCCGTACGCCTCGGTCAACTACATCACCGCGCACGACGGCTTCACCCTGCGCGACCTGGTGACCTACGAGCGCAAGCACAACGAGGCCAACGGCGAGGGCAACCGGGACGGCAGCGACGACAACCGCTCCTGGAACTGCGGCGCGGAGGGCGAGACGGACGACGAGGGCATCAGGGCACTGCGCCGCCGCCAGCTGCGCAACCTGCTGACCACCCTCCTGCTGTCCACGGGCGTGCCGATGCTGGTCGCCGGCGACGAGATGGGCCGCACCCAGCGCGGCAACAACAACGCCTACTGCCAGGACAACGAGCTCGGCTGGGTGGACTGGCGGCTGCTGGACGAGCCCGGCTGGAAGGCCCTGTTCGACCTGACCTCCCGGCTGATCGCGCTGCGCCACCGCCACCCGGTGCTGCGCCGCCGGGCCTTCTTCTCCGGCCGGCCGCAGGCGGCGGACGGGCTGCGGGACCTGGCCTGGTTCACGGCGCGCGGTACCGAGATGACCGAGCGGGACTGGTACGCGCCCGCCGCGACGCTCGGCATGTACCTCTCGGGGCGGGACATCCCGGGCCGCGACGAGCGGGGGGAGCCGATCCTCGACGACAGCTTCCTCGCCGTGCTGCACGCCGGCGAGGGCCCGGTGGAGTTCGTCCTGCCGGGGCCGCCGTGGGCGGAGCGGTACGAGGTGGTCGTGGACACGGCACGGGAGGAGCAGGCGGAGGCCCCGGGGGCGGCGCACCCGGCGGGCACGGCGATCACGGTGCCGGGGCGGTCGGTGCTGCTGCTGCGGGTGTACTGACCGACAGCCGGGCCCCGGCCTCCCCCTGTGAGGGGTGGCCGGGGCCCGGTGGTGCGATGCGGTGTTCCTGTCGATTCAGCCGAAGGACTTGATCGTGTTCCAGTTCACGGACAGCACGACCCGCACGGGGGCGTTGGTGTTGGTCCGGGACGGGTGGTAGATCCGGGTGTAGCCGTCGGAGGCGAGGCGGGCCCAGATGTCGGGGATCCCGTCGTTGTTGACGTCCGGAATACCGATGGCGGTGGGCACGTTGGCCTCGGTCCAGCTGGTGCCGTAGGCCTCGTCCTTGCCGGTGAGGGAGTTGGCGGCCACCTTGATCGACTCCAGGTCGACGCTGCCGGCGACCGTGCCGGGCTTGCCGTCGCGCTGGTACATGTTGCCGTTGTCCAGGTTGCGCCACAGCAGGTCGGGCGTGCCGTCTCCGTTGATGTCGGCGACGTTGACGATGTCACGGCGGGCCCAGGCGGTGCCCTCCATCAGCGTGGCGGTCTGGAAGGTGGCGCCGGTGTAGCCGGACAGCGTCCAGAACGCGGTGCCGGCCCGCAGCACCAGGTCGGGCAGCTTGTCGCCGGTGATGTCGCCGACGGCCTTGATCTGCGTCCAGGTCGAGGGCGCCGGGGCGTTGGACGGGAGGCGGACCTCCAGGCGCTGGGTGACGTCGTAGCTGCCGTAGCCGTCGCCCGGGTAGAGGTAGAAGTGACCGTCGGGCGACACCGCGAACAGGTCGGTGGAGCCGTCGCCGGGGTAGGCGTCCTGGTAGTGCGTGATCAGGGCGGCCTTGCCGGTGGCCGGGTCGTACCAGTGGCCGGCCGGGTCGGTCTTCTTGTTCTCGTCGTAGGAGGCGGTCAGGCAGTTGTACAGGTCGCCGTCGTCCCCGCCGACGCAGTTGCGCAGGTTGCCGTCGGCGTTGACGATCAGCAGGTCCGGCTTGGCGTCGCCGCCGGTGTCCATCGGGCCGTCGGCGGTGTCCCGCGGCGGCACGTAGAAGGTGTAGTCGGTGCGCTGGCTGGCGTTGCCGTTGACGTCGTAGGCGTACACCTGAAGGGTGTTGGGGCCCGCGTGCGCCGGCGTGAAGTCGGGCAGCGTGGCCGTGTTGCTGGTGGCCGGCACGTAGACCGGGTTGTTGCCCTCGATCGACCAGCGGAACTGCGAGGCGCCTTCGGAGGTGAACTTGACCGCGCCCTTGCCGCCGAACTTCACCGTGGCCCAGGTCTGCCCGTCGGGGGTGGCCTCGGGGAAGACGTCGCTGTCCACGGTGGGCGGCGGCGGGGCGCTGCCGTCGACGGTGAGCCGGCAGGGGTCGGTGCCGGGCGGGAAGTAGGAGGAGACCAGGCCGCCGGAGTCCTCGGCGCGCACGTCCCAGGAGTAGGTGGCCTTGTCCTCCAGCGGGAAGGTGGACGGGATGGTGAGCGTGGCCGTGCCGCTGCTGTTCGGGGTGACCAGGGTGCCCGAGGGCACGGTGCCTCCGGTCTTCCAGAAGCGGAAGCGCAGCTTGCTCAGGTTGCCGTCGGCGTCCTTGGCCGTCGCGGAGAGCACGACGTTGGTCTTGCCGACGGTCACGCCGCTGCCGCCGACGGAGCAGGTGCCGCCGGGCGTGGACTTGCCGCCGGTGGGCTCGGACGGCGGCCGGTTGTAGACGACCTCCATGGCGGCGCTGGTCGCCTTGAACTTGCGCCAGGTCTGGACGTCGGTCTCGGTGGTGGCGCGGATGCCGAAGGTGATGTTCGACCAGCCGCTGTCGGCGCCCTTCTGGGCCGCGTCCTTGACGTTGAAGGACTCGTACTCGTCCGGGCAGGAGGTGGAGGACCAGCCGTGCGCGAAGGACTTCTTCTGCTGCACGGTGGACCAGCTCGGCTGCTTGTTCCAGGTGGTGCCGGAGGAGATCGCCCCGGTGATGGCGAACTGGAACTCACGCTCGGTGCAGGACCAGGAGTGGTTGTTGAGCACCTTGAAGGCCGCGGAGGAGATCGTCGCACCCTTGAGGCTGGAGCTGTAGTTCATCCGCCAGAAGGAGCGGGCGGTGCCGCCGGTCTCGCTCTCGTGGCCGACGCGGGCGTCGGAGGTGCCGGAGGAGAAGTTGGTGCCGTTCCAGAAGCTGGTGTTCGGGTACGGCTTGTAGGCGACCGTCCAGGCCAGCCAGGCGGAGTTGAGCGTGGGGTCGACGAAGACCGGGAACTTCGTGGACGCGTTCGTGAACAGGCCGGTCTGGGCGGCGTTCAGGTCCAGGCGGGTGGTCCCGGTGCCGTCGCCGTCGAGCTTGACGGGCAGGGGGGCGCTGTGGGCGCCGGGCTCGATGCCGCTCAGGCCGGACAGCTTCAGCACGTCGGCCGGCGTGGCGGTCGAGGTGCGCGGGGTGCCCTTGCCCTCGTCCAGCTCGGGGTCGCGGCCGGAGGAGTCCCACGCGAAGGGGGTGGGAATGGAGCCGATCTCCTTGCCGGACTTGTCCTGGACCAGGACGCGGCCGGTGCCGGGGTCGTGGTGGAAGACGGCCGTGGCCGAGCGCAGGCCGTAGGCGACGGTGGCCAGTGCCTCGGACTGCGCGGCTTCCTTGTTCTTGACGATCAGGAGCTGGGCGAAGCCGCCCTCCTCGCGGGCGACCAGCAGCAGGTCGACGCCCGGGAGTACCTCGGAGTACAGGGCGCGGGGACCGTCGAGGACCGGCTCGGGCAGGGTGCCGGGCCAGGTGTAGGCGACGGTGTGGCCGGCGATGTCGACCTCGGCCAGCACCGTGTCCTTGACGTCGGCCAGGGGTGAGCGGGCCAGGGAGCGGTCGGCGTGGCCGGTCCTGGTGCCGCTGGAGAAGCGGATCGGCTGGGCGGCGTTGACGGGCTGTACGCCCAGGTTGCGCGGGGCGTTCTTCACCCGGCGCAGCCGGTTGTCGATCGGCGCCCACGTGCCCGTCGCGGTCTTCGCCCGCGTCGGCGTGGCCGTCATCAGGGTGCGCATCTTGCCGTCGGGCAGCGCCCAGGTCTGCGAGGTGGCGGTGGTCGCGGTGTCGACCAGCACCTGCTTGCGGGTGCGCTTGGCCTCGGCCTGGGCGGCGCTCTCGTCGCGCGGGCCGGTGGAGGCCGGGCGGGCGTCGGTGGCCTTGCCGGCTTCGGGTGGTGAGGCTTCGTCGGGTTGCCACCAGGGCAACAACGCTGCGGTCAGGGCGGCCAGTACGAGGCCGAGGGTGACAGCCAGCCTGGTGCGCGTGCGCACGAAGGGGCTGAGAAAACGAGGCGGCGCGGACACGGCGGCGGTCTACTCCCGTGTGGACCAGGCGGATACGGACAGCACGAACGGCCCCGGTCGGCAGGCCGCGGGGCAAGGTCGCGCACACGATCACACGTTCTTCATAGCCAGTCCATGTATGGAGAATTTATGAAGTTGTGACGATTACAAGGGGAGTACTTGACTCCGCCTTGAAGGTGCCGGACGTGCGGCTTTTGTGTACCTGAAGTGCACCCGACAATACGAGTGGTCACGTTTGTCGACTTGTACCCGAAGGTGACGATCAATCAGTTATCGCGGCGTGGCGCATGTCACTCGGACGTGAGGAACCGCGCGGAATCAGTGTTGAAGCGTGTGGCGGTCATGACAGAGGGTGCGGATTCCATCTGTCGTTTTTCTCGCATGCCTTGGTGGGGTCGACGCGAATGCGCGCTCAAAGTCCACCGTCGTGGCTGGGGCGTTGGCGCCCCGCAGCGACGGAGTCACAACGACGGCGCCGCCGGCAAAGCCGCGCGGCGACCGTCCTTTTGTTGTCCACGGCCTTGTTGGTGACCAGTCTCGGAACGGAGGCCTGGGCGATACCGGGTCCCGGTATGAACCGGGAGGAGGTCAAGCTCCCCGACCTGCCCGAGCCCACCGCGCTGGACGCGGACGAGGAAGCGGAGAAGAACCTCACCACGGCGCCCGAGGTTCCGATCGACCCGTACGCGCCGACAGCGGTCACGCCGTGGGCGGCGGACACGGGTGTCGCCACCCTGGCGGCGGACGCCACGCCGGGCACCACGGTTCCCGTCGACGACCTGCCGATCGCCGTCGGCGTGCCGGTCGGCACCGACCCGGCCGCGATCGACGGCACCTGGAAGGTCGACCTGGCCGCGCCGACCGCGTCCCAGGACGCGAACGTCTCCGGCATGATCATGAAGGTCACGCCGCCGGCCGACGCCGACCCGACGGCCCAGGTCTCGATCGCCGTGGACACCACGAGCTTCGCCGACCTGTACGGCCCGCAGGCCGCCGACCGCTTCGGCCTGGTCCTGCTGCCCAACTGCGTCATGGACGCCCCGGACACCGGTGACTGCGCGCCCGACAGCGGCACGACCACCATGTCGGGCAAGACCGAGGTGCAGCCGGAGCGGCTGCGCAGCTCGGTCAAGGTGGTCCCGGCCGACAAGGCCCCCACGAAGACCAAGGCGGCGAAGAAGGCCGGCAAGCGCAAGATCCTCACCGGCTCGGTGCCGGTCGGGGACCTGCTCGGCGGCGACGCCGGTGCCACCACCTCCGGGGCTTCGGTCCGCACGGCGTCGTACAAGAGCGGTGACGTCCTGCCGGTCGTGGACGCCTCGGGCCCGCAGGTCATCGGCGCGATGGACACCGGTGCCTCGGCCTCCGGCGACTTCACCGCGTCGCCGCTGCTGTCGTCCGGCGACTGGGCGGCGGGTTCGTCCTCGGGCGCGTTCACCTACTCCTACGACGTGCAGGTGCCCGAGACGGCCGGCGGTCTGATGCCGAAGATCTCGCTGGGCTACTCCTCGCAGTCGGTGGACGGCCGCACCTCGGCGACGAACAACCAGGCCTCGTGGATCGGTGACGGCTGGGACTACAACCCCGGTTCCATCACCCGCACGTACGCCAACTGCCGTGAGGACTCCAAGAAGGACGGGTCCAACAACAAGACCCACCGCACCGCGGACCTGTGCTGGGGTTCGATGAACGCCACCCTGTCGCTGGGCGGGATGACCACCGAGCTGGTCTGGGACAAGACCCAGGGCAAGTGGTTCACCGCCAACGGCGACGGCTCGAAGATCGAGCGGCTCACCAGCACGGACAATGGCAACGGCGCCTACAAGGGCGAGTACTGGGTCGTCACCACCAAGGACGGCACCCGCTACCACTTCGGCCTGAACAAGCTCCCGAACTGGACCTCGGGCCAGCCGACCACCGACTCGGTGCTGACCGTGCCGGTCTACGGCAACCACGACGGCGAGGACTGCTACAAGGCCGGCGACTGGGCCCACTCGTGGTGCACCCAGGGCTGGCGCTGGAACCTCGACTACGTCGAGGACATCCACGGCAACGCCATGTCCCTGTGGTGGAAGAAGGCGCAGAACTACTACGCGCGCAACTTCGACTTCAAGGCCCCGGTCGTCTACGACCGCGACGGCTGGCTCGACCACATCGACTACGGCCAGCGCAAGGACACCCTGTTCTCTGCGACCGCGCCGGCCCGGGTGAACTTCACCGTCGCCGAGCGCTGCATTGACGAGGGCACCCTGACCTGCTCGGACGCCAACTTCGAGGACAAGGATCCGGGCAAGTACCGCATCTGGTACGACACCCCGGCCGACCTGAACTGCAAGCAGGTCACGTCCACTTACAAGACGAAGTGCTGGAACGCCGGCCCCTCCTTCTGGAGCCGCAAGCGGCTGGTGCAGATCCAGACCTCCGCTCAGCGCCGTACCGACACCACCGCCCGCCAGGTCGTGGACCGCTACACGCTCACCCAGAGCTTCCCGGTCCTCAAGACCGGCCCCAACACCGCGCTGTGGCTGGAGTCCGTCCAGCGCACGGGCTACGCCCGCAACGGCAGCACGGACCGAAGCGTCACCATGAACGCGGTGCGGTTCGAGTCCAACGCCGAGGACATGCCGAACCGGGTGATGCGCCCGAACGACCCGCGGCCCGGCTTCTCCCGGCTGCGGATCGCGCGTGTCATCAACGAGTACGGCGGCGAGACGGTCGTCACGTACAAGAAGGCCGAGGGTGACTGCGCGACCGGCACCAACCTGCCGGACAAGAAGGACACCGCCGCGCTGAAGGCGAACACGCGGCTGTGCTACCCCTCGTTCTGGTCCCCGGACCCCGAGGTCGAGGACATCGACTGGTTCCACAAGTACGTCGTGGAGTCCATCGAGGAACTGCCCAACGTCGACGGCGCGTTCGCGACGAAGACGGCGTACCAGTACAAGAACCCGGGCTGGAAGCTCGCCGACCAGGAGTTCACCAAGAAGTCCACGCGGACCTACTCACAGTTCGCGGGCGTCGAGCAGACCACGGTGATCACCGGTACGGACGACGCGACGATCGGCTCGAAGCGGTCGAAGGCGGTGACCAGGTTCTTCCGCGGCATGGGTGACACCGTGTCGATGAAGGACATCACCGGCACCGAGATCGCGAAGGACCGCGAGGCGTTCGCCGGTCGCATCGCGGAAGAGCTGGACTACGACAACGCGACCGACGCCGACACCGAGTGGGTCTCGCGCTCCATCACCGTCCCGGAGGCCACCGAGCTGGCCCACCGCGACCGTGACGACGGCCTGGACCCGCTGCGCGCCTGGCGCGTGACCGAGCCCGACGAGATCGCCTACACCAAGTCCTCCGGCAGCAACAGCGACGACACCCGCACCGAGCGGATCGTCAAGACGCACACGACGTACGAGTCCACCTACGGCCTGCCCGTGCTGGTGGAGTCGCTCGGCGACACCGGCAAGACCGGCGACGAGTCGTGCACCAAGTCCGAGTACGTCCACAACACGGCCAAGAACCTGATCGGCCTGTCCAAGCAGGTCCTGGTCTCGCCGACCACCTGCGCGGCCGCCGACTTCGCCAACCTCGGCTCGCTCAGCAGCGGCACCCGTACCGCCTACGACGGCCAGGGCTACGGCGTCGCGCTCGCCGACACCACCAAGGGCGAGGCGTCCGAGACCTGGTCGATCAACGGCGCGGGCACGGGCTGGCAGTCCGACGGCACGACCGAGTTCGATGCCATAGGCCGGGTCACCCGCACCACCGACACGGACCACAAGACGTCGGGCCTGCTCACCTACGAGCCGGCCAACGGCCAGGTCTTCAAGGTGACCGAGACCAACGCCCTCGGTCACTCCGAGGTCCGTGAGATCGAGCCCGGTCGTGGCACCACGACCAAGACGACGGACGCCAACAACCACGTCACCCAGGCCGAGTTCGACCCTCTGGGCCGCCTTGAGAAGGCCTGGTCGGCGGACCGCGCCCCGTCCGACACGGCCGTGCCGGACTTCAAGGCCGTCTACACCGTGCCCGAGTACAAGGAGGGCGAGGACCGCAAGCCGTCCTACGTCACCACGTACACGCGCGGCTACAACGACCACATCGAGACCTCCGTCACCCTCTACGACGGCCTCGGCCGCGAACGGCAGCAGCAGGAGGAGGCGGACGGCGGCGGCTGGCTGATCACCGACACGCTCTACAACAGCTCCGGTGAGGTCTGGCAGACCAACAACGCCTACCTGACCTTCGAGGCCAAGCCGGGCGAGCTGTTCACCCCGGAGGCCGACACTCAGGTCCCCAACATCACGCGCTACACCTACGACGGCTCCGGCCGCGTGCTGCAGGAGACCCCGGTCCTCAAGGTCGCCGACCCGCTGACGGGCGAGGCCGTCTCCAAGGAGGTCCCGGAACGGGCCATCCGCTACGAGTACGGCCTGGACTGGTCGAAGGTGAACAACCCGCAGGGCGTCTCGTCCTACCGGGTCTACACCGACGCCCTCGGCCGCACCCAGCGCGTGGACACCTTCAACCCGGCGGCGCCCGACGGTTTCACGTCGATGCGCTACCAGTACGACACCCGCGGCCAGCTGGTGAAGGCGGTCAACTCCGCCGACGCCACGCACGCGTGGACGTGGACGTACGACCACCGCGGCAACATGGAGACCGCGACGGACCCGGACACGGGCACGACGCGGACGGCGTACGACAGCCACGACCGGCCGTTGACCACGACCAACCAGCGCGGCACGGTCTGGAACGGCTACGACGCCATCTCCCGCCCGACCGAGCAGCGCCTGAACAACGCGACCGGCACCCTGCTGGCCAACTTCACCTACGACCTGGCGCCCGGCGGCAAGGGCATGCCCTACACCGCCACCCGCTACACCGACGGTGAGGCCTACACCCAGCAGGTCGACGGCTACACCAAGGACTACCAGCCGACCTCGACCACGCTGACCCTGCCGGACAGCCTGGCCTCCACCTGGGGCCTGGACAAGTCGTACACGTACTCCCACCAGTACAGCGACAACGGCATGGTGGAGAGCTCCACGCTGCCGAAGATCGGCAAGCTCGCCTCCGAGAAGCTGGTCGTCCGGTACAACAAGGACGGCAAGCCGCTGTCCCTGTCCGGCAAGGACTGGTACGGCTCCGAGACCGTCTACGACCCCTACGGCCAGGTGCTGCGCTCCACGCTCGGCGCCCAGCCCTACCGGGTGTGGACGCAGAACACTTTCGACGAGTCCAGCGGTGAGCTGAAGGACCAGCAGGTCTACCGGGAGAAGGGCGCCACCAACGGCGGCGACACCTCCCTGCTCCCCGGCAACCTCGTCTCCAAGCGCTCCTACACCTACGACCCCTCCGGCAACGTCACCTCCATCAAGGAGGGGGCCACCGGCATCGACGAGCGCCAGTGCTTCGTCTACGACCCGCTGGGCCAGCTCAAGACGGCCTGGACCGCCAAGGACCAGTCCACCTGCACCGCTCCGAAGAACGCCGACGGCTCGCTCAACGTGGCCCCCGGCACCGACAAGTCCGGCTACTGGCAGGAGTACGAGTACGACCTCCTCGGCAACCGCACCAAGCTGACCGAGAAGGACCTCACCGGCAACACCGCCAAGGACGCCACGACCACCTACGCCTACGGCAAGGCCGACGGCACCCAGCCTCACACGCTGACCAAGGTGTCCAAGACCTACACCACGCCGGCCGGCGCGCAGGTCAAGGCCGAGGCGGAGCGTCTGTACGAGCTCACCGGCGAGACCAAGTCCGTCACCTCCCTCCAGAACGGCGACAAGCAGTCGCTGACCTGGACCTATGACGGCAAGGTCGACCGCATCACGGGCGCGGGCAGCGGCGGCAAGACCCCGTACGTGGGCCTTGCCGACAAGTGCCTGGACCTCAAGGGCGGCCTCGCGGTCGCGGCGACGGCGATCCAGCTGTACGCCTGCAACGCCTCACCGGCGCAGAACTGGCGCTTCAGCCAGACCCCGGGCGGGACCAACCCCGACCAGGGCACGCTGAACGTCTACGACAAGTGGTGCGTCCAGCCCGCCGCCAACACCGCGGGGTCGGCCGTCCAGCTGCAGAAGTGCGACGGCTCGGCCGGCCAGGAGCTCAAGCGCAACGCCTCCGGTCAGCTCACCCACGTGGTGTCGGGCCTGTGCCTGGCGGTCCAGGGCGCCAACTCGGCGAACTCGACCCCGGTCGTGCTCGCCACCTGTGACGGCACCAAGGCCGAGCAACTCTGGTTGCCGCAGAACGACACCCGCTACATCTACGGCCCCGACGGCTCCGCCCTGCTGACCATCAAGGGCAAGCAGGCCACGCTCAACCTGGGCGAGGCCGAGGTCACCGTCCAGAAGGGCGGCGTCCTGGTCAACACCCAGCGCACCTACTCCTCGGCCGGCGGCGCGGTCATGCGCTACGCGTACGGCACCGGCGCCGAGAAGCTGGTCGCGATCACCGGTGACCACCAGGGCACCACGTACGCGGAGGTCGCCCTCGACGGCGGCATGTCGGTGCGCATCCGCAAGCAGGACCCGTTCGGCAACCAGCGCGGCGCCGACACAATCGGCGTCAACCGGCAGTCGCACACCGGGTTCCTGGGTGCGGCCGAGGACAGCGCCACGGGCTTCGTCCAGCTGGGCGCCCGGATGTACGACCCGGTGGTGGGACGCTTCCTGTCCGCCGACCCGGTGCTGGACCTCAACGACGTCCTGCAGTCCAACGGGTACGCCTACGCGCACAACAACCCGGTGACCTTCTCCGACCCGTCGGGTGAGGCCATCTCGCTGACGGCCTCGGAGCGGGCCGCGGCCCTCGCCGGCGCGGGCCTGTCGGCGGCGCAGGTCGCGCAGGCCCAGGCCATGATGGGCAAGTCCTTGACCTCGGTGATCCTGGCCGTGGCGTGGGAGACGCTGAAGGACTTCATCGGCATCAACGACGCCATGGCGTGCTTCGGCGGTGACATGTGGTCCTGCGTCGGCATCGTGGTCGACGCGATCCCGTGGACCAAGCTCGGCAAGATCCCGTCGGTGATCAAGGCCGTCAAGCGCACCATCAAGGCGGTCGAGTCCTTCCGCGCGGCCAAGAAGGCGGCGGAACTCGTTCTGAAGGCGGCCAAGGCGGCCGAAGCCGCAGCGCTGAGAGCCAAGAAACTCGCCATCGAGCGAGCGAAGAAGCTGGCAGCGCAGAGAGCGAAGAAGAAAGCGGCCGAAGCAGCCAAACGAACAGCCGACAAGGCGGCGGCAGCCGCCAGGAAGACCGGTAACCCCCGCCACAAGGCGGCCCAGGCCAAGGCGGCCCCGAAGTCGTCGTCGCACAGCGGTGGCGGCAAGGGCGGCGGTGGCAAGGGCAGCGGCAAGGGCGGCGGCGGCAGCGGCGGCTCCAAGCCCGGCGGCAAGTCCGGCGGCTCCTCCAAGAACAACGGAGGCTCCAGCGGCAGCGGCGGTTCCGGCAAGGTCGACGGTGACGGCGACACCTGCAACAGCTTCGTCCCCGGCACCAAGGTCCTGATGGCCGACGGCACCACCAAGCCGATCGAGAAGGTCAAGACCGGCGACAAGGTCGTCACGACCGACCCGAAGACGGGTGAGCGCCGGATCGAGACGGTCACGGCCGAGATCAAGGGCCACGGCCTGAAGCACCTGGTCAAGGTCGTGATCGACACCGACGGCTCGAAGGGGAACAAGACGGCCCAGGTCACCGCGACCGACGGCCACCCCTTCTGGGTCCCGGGGCTGCACGCCTGGGTCATGGCCACCGACCTGCGCGCCGGCCAGTGGCTGCAGACCAGCGCGGGCACCTACGTGCAGGTCGCGGCGATCGAGCGGTGGACGGCCGCTGTAGCGACGGTCCACAACCTCACCGTCAGTGACGTCCACACGTACTACGTGGTCGCGGGCGGTACTTCGGTCCTGGTCCACAACTGCAACAACGTGGCGCTCGGGTACCAGAAGTCGGGCACCGCCAAGTGGGCCGAGAGCGAAGGCTTCACCCACTACATGGACCCGAAGTACATTAACGACTGGAGCACGCACGTCAGGAACGCCATCGACGATCCCGACACCGTGATCCACGTGTACATGGAGGACTTCGAGGGAGGCTTCGAGGGCATGGCCACGCGGGGCCTCGCGGGCGGAAAGGGCGTTCACGCGACGCAGCAGGAAATGGCCTGGATCGCCCGAGCCGTGATCGGCGGACGGAGATCCTGGAACAACGTCCGGTTCTACGACAGGAACGGCCGCGTCGACGTGGACGAGCCCATGTGGCACGAGGGCAAGTGGTACACCGCGTGGACCCTGGAGTGGGCTCCCTGATGACGGACCCCATCGGCCCGTCGGACCCCGCGGGGTCCGACGCCTCCGCCGAGGACTCCCGTCTTCGGTACTACCCCGATCTCGTCGAGAACGGGGGGCTCCGGCCGGCGATCCTCGCGATCGCCGGCGGGCGCCGCACCCAGCTCGGTGTCCCCACGGCAGAGCCGACCCCGTCGGCCTCGCCGTGGGGCACGGCCGAGTTCAGCTCGCCACGGGGAGCCATGCGGGTCGTCCTCGGGTACGGGGTCCGCAGGTTCGCCGTCTCCCTGGACGGCCAGGGGCACGTCTGGGCGAGCGGCAGCACCACCGACCTGTCCCAGGTGGTCGACGTACTGGTCGCCTGGCGGCAGGGTGCCGGCTTGAGGGAACTCGCCGAGCGGTTCCCCTTCATGGAGCCCGGCAGGCTGAGCCAGGCCTACGAGGACGGCAACCCCGTCCAGGCCCAGTGGGACGCGGTCATCGGTGACGACGCCTTCCGCATGTACCGGGAAGTGCTGCTGGCCCTGCGCGAACAGGCGGGTCTGCGCACGTTCTTCCCGTACGTGTCCCACTGGACCCTGCACCTGGACCAGGACCCCCAGGACGCCGAGGCGCAGGAGATCCTGATGCGGCCGGTGACCGACGGCGAGGGCTTCGTCGTCTGGTCGTCCGACGCTCCGGAACGACAGCGGGAGGTGCGCGCCCTGGACGACGTGGTGCGCACGGTCCTGTCGCTGGCGGGCGAGCTCTAGAACCGCCTCACGCGCACCCCGAAGGCCCCGCCGAATGGAGACATTCGGCGGGGCCTTCGGCTTGGACGGTGCCAGAGCCGCTCAGGCGTCCGGAGCACCCGCGGCCCCACCCGAGCCGCGGCGCCACGTGAACGCGCTGTGAAACCGCTCCGTCACGTATTGACGCCCACCCCCGCCCCTGACACCGTGCGTGATCATGAGGCTCTCCGCTGTCCGCACAGGGGTGTGCGTCGCGCTCGTGGCGCGACGCCATGTCGACCTGTGCCGTCAGGCCAGCGCGATCTGTAGCTGACTCTCCTTCCTCTTCCTTTCCTCTCCCGTTCGGCTTTGCCGTGCCCCGCCGTGGGTCACGGCTGTCCTTGAGGACCCTCCATGCCCGAAATATCCCGTCGCGCTTTCACCGGTCTCGTCGGTGGCGGTGCCGTCACCGCCGTCGCCGGTACGGCCTCCGGCGCCGAGGCCGCGCCGCCCACCGAGCGGCCCTTCCGTGCCCGCCCCGGCGCGCGCCCCGGCAAGCGCCCCAACATCCTGTTCGTCTTCGCCGACGACCTCGGCTGGGCCGACCTGTCCGTCTACGGCGCCCCGCACATCAGGACACCGAACCTGGACCGGCTCGCCGCGCAGGGGGTGCGGTTCACCGACGCCTACTCGGGCTCGGCGACCTGCTCCCCGACCCGGTTCAGTCTCTACACCGGCCGTTTCCCGGGCCGTACCAAGGGCGGGCTCGCCGAGCCCATCGCCAACCGCAGCCAGGGCCTCGACCCGCACCACCCCACCCTCGCCTCGCTGCTGAAGAAGGCGGGCTACTCCACCGCGCTGATCGGCAAGTGGCACTGCGGCTGGCTGCCCGACTACAGCCCGACCAAGTCCGGCTGGGACGAGTTCTTCGGCAACTTCGGCGGCGCCCTGGAGTACTTCTCCAAGCTGGGCCAGCTCGGCGACTACGACCTGTACGAGGGCGACGCCACCTACCAGGACCTGCGCTACTACACGACCGTGCTGACCGAGCGGGCCGTGGAGTTCGTCGGCCGGCGGCACGAGCGGCCCTGGCTGCTGAACCTCAACTTCACCACCCCGCACTGGCCGTGGCTCACGGAGGAGGACGAGGAGACCGGCGCCGAGATCGCCGCGAAGATCCGCACCGGGAACGTGCTCGGCGCGCTGCTGCACAACGACGGCGGCTCGGTGGAGAAGTACAAGGAGATGGTGGAGAGCCTGGACGCGGCCGTCGGCGAGGTGCTGGCCGCGCTGCGCCGCTCCGGACAGGAGGACGACACCGTCGTGGTGTTCTCCTCCGACAACGGCGGCGAGCGCTTCTCCTACCAGTGGCCGCTCAGCGGCGCGAAGGCCTCGCTGCTGGAGGGCGGTATCCGGGTCCCGACGATCCTGCGCTGGCCGGCCCGCGTCGACGGCCGTCAGGTCAGCCATGTCCCCGTGTACACACCGGACTGGACGGCGACCCTGCTCCAGCTGGCCGGTGCCCGCCCCGACCCGGCGTACCCGCTGGACGGCCACAGCCTGGCCGGGTACCTGCTGAACGGCGAGGAGGTGCCGCAGCGGGACCTGTTCTGGCGGGTGCGCGGCAACCGGGCCCTTCGGCGCGGCGACCTCAAGTACTACCGGGACGCGGCCGGCAAGGACCACCTGTTCGACCTCGCCGCCGATGCCCGCGAACAGGCCGATCTGGCTCCCGACCGGCCGGAGTTGCTCGCCGAGCTGAAGGCGGCCTGGGAGAAGGTGGACGCGACGCTGCTGCCGTACTAGCCGAGGATGCCGCGGTCGTAGGCCACCGCCACCGCCGCCGCGCGGTCGTTGACGCCGAGCTTGGCGTACAGATGGGTGAGGTGGGTCTTCACGGTGGCCTCGCTGATGAACAACTCGCGGGCGATCTCCTTGTTGGAGGTGCCCCTGGCGACCAGCGCCAGCACCTCCCGCTCGCGGGCGGACAGCGGCTCGTTGCCCGGGGCCCTGGGCGCGCGGACCGCCGAGACCAGGCGGGAGGCCACCGCCGGGGAGAGCACGGTGCGGCCCTCGGCGGCGGCGCGCACCGCGGTGAACAGCTCCTCGCGGGGCGCGTCCTTGAGCAGATAGCCGGTGGCGCCCGCCTCGATCGCCGGCAGGGTGTCGGAGTCGGTGTCGTACGTCGTGAGCACCAGCACCCGGGCGCGGGCGCCGCGCCGGGTCAGCTCCCGGATGGCGTCCACCCCGCCGCCGCCGGGCATCCGCAGGTCCATCAGGATCACGTCGGGGTCGAGGGCGGCGGCGCGCTCGACGGCCTGCACGCCGTCGGCGGCCTCGCCGAGGACCGTGAATCCGGGGGCGGCGGCGAACATGCCGCGCAGTCCGTCCCGGACCACGGGGTGGTCGTCGACGATCAGCAGGGAGATGGCGGGCGCTTCATCGGTCATGGCGCACCAACGGTACGCGAGCCGACAGCGCCGTGCCGTGCCCCGGTTCGGTCTCCACCGTGAGGGAGCCGGCGATGCGTTCGGCGCGGGCGCGCATGCCGCCGAGCCCGAAGCCGCCGGTGTCGCTGCGCTCGGGCAGGGCGAGCGGGTCGAAGCCGCGGCCGTCGTCGCGGATGTCGAGGACGACCTCGTCGCCCATGAAGGACAGGGTGACCCCGGCGCGGGTCGCGTCCGCGTGCCGGGCGGTGTTGGCGAGGGCCTCCTCGGCGATGCGCAGCAGGGTCGCGGAGACCTCGTCGTGCAGCTGCTCGGCGGTGCCGGTGACGGTGAAGTCGGCGCGCACCCCGGTGCGTTCGCCCCAGGCGGCGACCGTCTTCTTCAGCGCCTCGGGCAGCTCGTCGCGGTCCAGGGCGGCCGGGGCGAGGTTGTGCACGGAGCGGCGGGCCTCGCCCAGGCTGTGCCGGGCCAGGTCCAGGGCGCGGACCGTGTGCTCGCGGGCCAGCCGCTCGTCCGGGGTGTTCACGACGACCTGCAGCTGGGCGATGATCCCGGTCAGCCCCTGGGCGAGGGTGTCGTGGATCTCGGCGGCCAGGCGCCGGCGCTCGTCGGCGACGCCGGCCTCGCGGGCCTGGACGAGCAGCTGGGCGTGCAGCGCGGCGTTCTCGTCGAGGGCCTGCTGGAGGGCGGTGTTGGTGCGTTCCAGTTCGACGATGGTGTCGGCGCGGGCCCGGGAGCGCTCCTCCTCCTGGTGGGTGAGGTGGCCGACGACCATCCACAGCACGTTGTTGACGACGAGCATCCCGAAGAACACGCCCCACTGCGTGACGTTCTTCGGCGGCATCCCGCCGGACTGCGAGCCGGCCAGGGTGAGCGAGGTGGCGAACAGGCCGATGCGGTGCCGGCGCCGGCCGGGGATCAGCTCGTCGGCGTCGAAGTACCCGGTGACGGCGTACAGGGCGAAGAAGGGGTTGAGCCAGGTGAGCGCGAAGGCGATGGCCCAGCGCACCGCGTAGAACACCGTGCCCGCGCGGGAGGGCGTCCGGCGGCGGCGTCCGCCTCCGGCGGCGGGGCGGTGGGGGCGCCGGTCCCAGTACAGGTGAAGGAGCAGCGCGGCGCCGACCAGTGCGCCGGCCGCGTACCGCTCGGCGGGTCCCGCCATGAGGTCCTGGGTGGCCGCCGCGATCAGCGTGGCGATGCCGAGCATCCCGTACGGGCCCCAGCGGTGGAACTGGTCCCACCGCTGTTCGAGCTGTGTGTCCTTGGCGACCATGCCTTCAGTCTGCATACGGCCCCCCTGCGCGCCGCGCACTCGCCTACTCCCAGCGGAACCAGCGCACGGCCGCGCCCGTCAGCAGGACCGTCCAGGCGGCGAGCACCGCGAGGTGGCCCCAGCCCGGCCAGTGGCCGGCGGCGGCCTGGTTCAGGGCCTGCGCGGCGGCGCCGAACGGGGTCCAGCCGACGATCCGGGCGAGGACGTCCGGCATGGCCTGCACCGGCACCCACACACCCGCGCAGAACATCATCGGGAAGAACACCGCGGAGCCGATGGCCCCGGCGATCCTCGTGGTGCGCGACAGCGCCGTGACCACCGCGCCGAGCGCCAGCGCGGCGCCGAGTGCCAGCAGCAGGGCGAGCAGATAGCCGGCGCTCTGCCGGGGCAGCGTCACGTCGAAGGCGACCCGGCCCACGGTCAGCGCGAGCAGCGCGGAGAGCAGGGCGGCACCGCCGTACACCACCATGTGGGCGGCGAGCAGGGCGGCGGGGCGGACGGGCGTGGTGGACATGCGGCGCAGGATGCCGCGCTCGCGGTAGCCGGTGAGGGTCTGCGGCAGGCCCTGCACCCCTCCGACGATCAGCCCGAGCAGCACCGCCACCGGGACGTAGACGTCCACGGTCCGCAGTCCGCCGAGGGAGTCGTCGCTCTGCCGGAAGGAGGGGATGGAGCCGAGGATCGCCAGCAGCAGGGTGGGGAAGAGCAGGATCCAGAAGATCGCGCCGGGCTCGCGGCTGAACAGCCGGGCCTCGGTGCGCAGCACGGCGGGGTTCAGGGCGGTCATCGGGCGGCCTCCGTCAGGTCCAGGTACGCGTCGTCGAGCGTGGCGTCGGTGACGCGCAGCTGGTGGGCGGTGATGTGGTGGCGGGCGAGGAGCGTGATCACGGCGTTGACGGTCTCGTCGGTGCCGGAGAGCGTGACGCGGCCGTCCTTGTGCTCGGCCCGGGCCAGCGCGGGCAGCGCGGCGAGGGCGCGCTCGTCCAGTGGCGCGGACGGGGTGAAGCTGATGACGGTGGCGCCGGCCGAGCGGCGGATGAGCCCCTCGGGGGTGTCCAGGGCGGCGACGCGGCCCCGGTCGATCACCGCGACGCGGTCGCACAGCCGCTGGGCCTCCTCCATGAAGTGGGTGACCAGCAGGACGGTGACCCCGCTCGCGCGCACGTCCTCGATCAGCTGCCAGGTGTCGCGGCGGGCCCGCGGGTCCAGGCCGGTGGTCAGCTCGTCGAGGACGACGACGCGGGGGTTGCCGATCAGGGCGAGCGCGATGAACAGGCGCTGCTTCTGCCCGCCGGACAGCTGGGCGAAGCGGGTGGTGAGCTTGTCCGTCAGGCCGAGGCGCTCGGCGAGCGGCCGCCAGTCGAGCGGGCGGTCGTGGAAGGCGGCGTACAGCTGAAGGGCCTCGCGGACGGTGAGCTTGGGCTGCAGCTCGCTCTGCTGGAGCTGGGCGCCGAGCACGCGGGCGACCTGCTCGTGGTCGGCGACCGGGTCGAGGCCGGCGACGCGGACCCGGCCGGCGTCGGGGACGCGCAGGCCCTCGACGCACTCGACGGTGGTGGTCTTGCCGGCGCCGTTCGGGCCGAGGATGCCGAAGATCTCACCCTCCCGGACCGTGAACGAGACGCCGTCGACGACCGCGCGGCCGCCGTAGGACTTGCGCAGGCCGGTGACTTCGATGACGGGGTTGTCGGGCATGGCACCAGCGTCCCGGTCCGGCCCCGTGCCCGGCATCGGCCGTCGCGCTCGATGCGGCATCGGCCGATCGGTTGATGCGGCGCTACGACCTCACCGGTCCCGTCCCGCTTGCGGGGGCTCGCACCGCAGGTCGTAGGACCAGCGGCGGAGCGGGGTCCGGCCGAAACTCGGTGGGCGATGTCAGTGGCGATCCGTAGAGTCGCTGCTGATGGCGACGACACGTGCAACCACCTCGGACCGGTCCGCCGTACGGACGTTGCTGCGCCTGTGGCCGTATGTGCGGCCGGTGCGGGTGCGGCTGTTCACCGCTGCGGGCGTCGCGGTCACCGCCTCCCTGGTGGGGCTGGTGATCCCGCTCGTGCTGAAGTGGATGGTGGACGGCCCGGTCGCCGACCGGGACCCGTCCGGGGTGTGGCTCGGCGCGCTGTACCTGCTGCTGCTCGGCGTCGCGGAGGCGCTGCTGTTCGGACTGCGCAGATGGCTGGTGGCACGGCCGCTGTCGCACGTCGAGGCGGAGATGCGGGCGGATCTGTACCGGCATCTGCAGCGGCTGCCGGTGGCCTTCCACGACCGCTGGGCGTCCGGGCAGCTGCTCTCGCGCGGCACCACGGACCTGATGCTGCTGCGCATGTTCCTGGCCTTCCCGCTGACGTTCCTGCTGGTCAACGGGGTGACGATCCTGGTCGGCGTGCTCATCATGCTGGCCCAGGACTTCACGCTGGGGCTGGTCGTCCTCGGTCCGGCGGTGCCGTTGATCGTGATGTGCGTGGTCTTCGAGAAGCGGTACGCGGACGTGGCGCGGCTCGCGCAGGACCAGGTCGGCGATCTTACGACGGTCGTCGAGGAGAGCGTGCTCGGCATCCGGATCATCAAGGGCTTCGGCCGGCACCGCAGCCAGGCGCGGGCCTTCCGGGAGCTGTCGCGGACCCTGCGCGGCACGGAGCTGCGCAAGGCGCGGCTGCTGGCGGTGATCTGGGCGGTCATCGTGACGCTGCCGGAGGTGGCGATCGGGGCGGCGCTGGTGGTGGGGGCGGTGCGGGTGGCCGACGGGTCGCTGTCCGCCGGCACGCTGGTCGCGTTCCTGTCGACCGCCCTCGCGCTGCGCTGGCCGGTGGAGTCCATCGGCTTCCTGCTGGCGATGAGCCAGGAGGCGGCGACGGCGACGGAACGGTACTTCGAGGTGATGGACGAGGTGCCGGAGTCCTCGGAGGTGCCGGCGCGCACGCGGTACGACGAGGAGGGGCTGCGCCTGCACCAGGTGACGTTCCGTTACCCCGACGCACCCGCCGACGCCCCGCCCGTCCTCGACCGGGTCGACCTGCACATCCGTCCCGGCGAGTCCATGGCCCTGGTCGGCGCGACCGGCAGCGGCAAGACGACGCTCACCGCGCTGATCCCGCGGCTGCACGAGGTGACCTCCGGGCGGATCACCCTGGACGGCGAGGACATCGCGGCCATGCCCCGCGAGGAGCTGCGCGCCAAGGTGGCCGTCGCCTTCGAGGAGCCCACCCTGTTCTCGGCGAGCGTCGGCGAGAACGTGCTGATGGGCGCCGGGGGCGCGGCCGGCGCACCGGAGCTGGAGCGGGCCCTGGCCGTCGCCCAGGCCGACTTCGCGCACGCCCTGCCGCAGGGCACCGACACCCAGGTCGGCGAGCAGGGCCTGAGCCTGTCCGGCGGGCAGCGCCAGCGGCTCGCGCTGGCCCGCGCGGTGGTCGGCCGGCCCCGCTTCCTCGTGCTGGACGACCCGCTGTCCGCGCTGGACGTGCACACGGAGGCCGCGGTGGAGGCCGCGCTGCGCCAGGTCCTCGCCGGCACCACGGCGCTGATCGTCGCGCACCGCCCCTCCACGGTGCTGCTCGCGGACCGCGTCGCGCTGCTGTCGGACGGCCGGATCACCGCCGTCGGCACCCACCAGGAACTGCTGCACACCAACGCCGAGTACGCGCACCTGATGTCGGGCCTGGACAGCCCGGAGGAGGACGACAGATGACGGCCCCCACCACGTCCGTCCCCGCCGCCGACGACACCGAGCCAGCCCGCCGGGGGAAGGACCGCGACCCCTTCGACCGGGACGTCCTGCCCTCCCCGCCCGGCGCCACCGCGGCGCTGCTGCGCTCCCTGCTGGCGCCGATGAGGGCGCGGGTCGCACTGACCGTGCTGGTGCTGCTGCTCCAGCAGGCGGCCGTGCAGGCGGGCCCGCTGCTGGTGGCGTACGCCATCGACACGGCCGTACCGGCGTTCCGCGACGACCGGCACGGGCCGCTGATCGCGGTCGCCGTCGGCTATCTGCTGTGCGCGGCGGCGTCCGGGGCGCTGCAGTTCGTGTTCATCGCGGCCTCGGCACGGGTCAACCAGGACGTGCTGCTGGACCTGCGCGGCCGGATCTTCCGGCACGCCCAGGCGCTCAGCGTGGACTTCCACGAGCGCTACACCTCGGGCCGGCTCATCTCCCGTTCCACCACGGACGTGGAGTCGCTGCGGGAGCTGCTCAGCGAGGGTCTGCAGGAGCTGGTCACGGTCATCCTGTCGTTCGTGTACATCTCGGCCATGCTGCTGTGGCTGGATCTCGGCCTCGGCGCGGTCGCGGTGGCCTCGTTCGTGCCGCTGTACCTGCTGGTGCGGGTGTACCAGCGGCGGGCGGGCGAGGTGTACCGGCGGCGGTCGACGGCGATCGCGTCGGTGATCGTGAAGTTCGTCGAGACGATGAACGGCATCCGGCCGGTGCGCGCCTTCCGCCGGGAGGCGGCCAACGACGCCGAGTTCGCCGTGCTGAACCAGCGGCACGAACGCACCAACGGCGACGCGCTGCTGGAGATGGCCCGCTATGTCGTCGGCTCCCGGCTGATCGCCAACACGGCGGTCGCCGGAATCGTGCTGTGGGGCGCCTACCGGGTGGCCGAGGACTCGCTGGAACTCGGCGTGCTGGCGGCGGCGGTGCTGTACCTGCGGCGGCTGTACGACCCGATCGACCGGCTCGGGATGTTCCTCAACTCCTACCAGTCGGCGGCCGCGTCCCTGGAGAAGATCGCCGGTCTGCTCGCCCAGACCCCGTCCGTGCCCGAGCCGTCGCAGCCGAGGGAGCTGCCGCCGCTCGCCGGTGAGCACCCCGGCCGCGAGGTCGTCTTCGACGGGGTCCGCTTCGCCTACCGCACCGGCGGCGAGGTGTTGCCCCGCTTCGATCTGACGCTGCCGGCCGGGCAGACGGTGGCGGTGGTCGGCTCGACCGGCGCGGGCAAGTCGACGCTGGCCAAGCTGCTCGCCCGGTTCTACGACCCGACCGAGGGGCGGGTGCTGCTGGACGGGGTGGACCTGCGCGACCTGGCCGTGCCGGAACTGCGGCGCGGGGTGGTGATGGTGACGCAGGAGGCGTTCCTGTTCTCCGGCACGGTCGCGGAGAACATCGCCATCGGGCGCCCGGAGGCGAGCCGCGAGGAGATCGAGCGGGCCGCCAAGGCGATCGGCGCGCACGAGTTCATCAGCGCGCTGCCCGACGGCTACGACACCGACGTGCGCAAGCGGGGCGGCCGGATCTCCGCCGGGCAGCGGCAACTGGTCGCGTTCGCGCGGGCGTTGCTGGCCGATCCGGCGGTGCTGATTCTGGACGAGGCGACCAGTTCGCTGGACATCCCGGGCGAGCGGGCGGTGCAGCGGGCGATGGCGACGGTGCTGCAGGGGCGTACGGCGGTGGTGATCGCGCACCGGCTCTCCACGGTGGAGATCGCCGACCGGGTGCTGGTGATGGAGCACGGGCGGATCGTGGAGGACGGCACCCCGGCCGATCTGGTCGCGGGCACGGGCCGCTTCTCGGACCTGCACCGGGCGTGGCGGGACAGCCTGGCCTGACGGCCCCCGCCGCGCCCGCCGGGCCGTGATCCGTTCGACGCTCAGGCCACCAGTCCGCATACCGAACATGAACATCCGGACAACGGACGATTTCCAGCCAACTTGCTGACGCGCTCCTGACAAGAGCCGAGATCTCCTGCCACTCTTCCCACGGCCACTGCACAGCAACCCCACAGCCCCTCGCTGTGCCGTGAACCGCACCGCCGCTTGTGTTTTTCGCGCACCTCCCTGTTCTGCCCGGACGGCTCGATCGGCCGCCCGGTCTCCCCCTGGCCGCGCGACCCGCGGCCACGCAGAAGGAGTCAGTGTTGAGAAGCAGTTCCTCGCGCAGACGCACCTCCCACGCCCTGCACCGCCGCGCCGCCGGCGTCGCCCTCGTCGGCGTCTCCGCCCTGCTCGCCGCAGCGGTCCAGTCGGGTGCCGCGAGCGCCGCTCCGGCCGCGCCGGCGGCCGGCAAGGCCAACCCGGCGCACATGGCCGTCAAGCTCTCCCCGTCGCAGCGCGCCGAGCTGCTGCGCGACGCCGACGCCGCCAAGGCGCAGACCGCCACCCGGATCGGCCTCGGCGCCCAGGAGAAGCTGGTCGTCCGTGACGTCGTCAAGGACGCCGACGGCACCACGCACACCCGCTACGAGCGCACCTACGCCGGCCTGCCCGTCCTGGGCGGCGACCTGGTCGTCGACACCGCGAAGTCCGGCCAGACGCAGCGCGTGATCAAGGCGACGAACGCCCAGCTGAAGGTCGCCGACCTCAACGGCAAGGTCGCCCGGGCGGCCGCCGAGCGGCAGGCCGTGCAGCGCGCCAAGGCCCTCGGCTCCTCCAAGACCTCCGCCGACACCTCCCGCAAGGTGATCTGGGCGGCGAGCGGCAAGCCGGTGCTGGCCTACGAGACGGTCGTCGGCGGCCTCCAGGACGACGGCACCCCGAACCAGCTGCACGTCATCACCGACGCGGCCACGGGCGCCAAGCTCTACGAGTACCAGGGCATCGAGAACGCGACGGGCACCGGCAACACCCAGTACAGCGGCACCGTCTCGCTGACGACGACCCTGTCGGGCTCGACGTACACGCTCAACGACGGCGACCGCGGCGGCCACAAGACGTACAACCTGAACCACGGCACGTCCGGCACCGGCACGCTGTTCTCCCAGACCACCAACACCTGGGGCAACGGCACCACGTCCAACGCCGCGACCGCGGGCGCCGACGCGCACTACGGCGCCGCGACCACCTGGGACTTCTACAAGAACACCTTCGGCCGCTCCGGCATCCGCAACGACGGCGTGGGCGCCTACTCCCGGGTGCACTACGGCAACGCGTACGTCAACGCGTTCTGGGACGACAGCTGCTTCTGCATGACCTACGGCGACGGCTCGGGCAACGCCGACCCGCTGACCTCGCTCGACGTGGCCGGCCACGAGATGAGCCATGGCGTCACCTCCAACACCGCCGGCCTGAACTACTCCGGCGAGTCCGGCGGCCTGAACGAGGCCACCTCGGACATCTTCGGCACGGGCGTGGAGTTCTACGCGAACAACACCTCGGACGTCGGTGACTACCTCATCGGCGAGAAGATCGACATCAACGGCGACGGCACCCCGCTGCGCTACATGGACAAGCCCAGCAAGGACGGCGCGTCCAAGGACAGCTGGTACTCCGGCATCGGCTCGGTGGACGTGCACTACTCGTCCGGCCCGGCGAACCACTTCTTCTACCTCCTGTCGGAGGGCAGCGGCGCCAAGGTCATCAACGGCGTCAGCTACAACTCGCCCACCGCGGACGGACTTCCGGTCACCGGCATAGGCCGGGACAAGGCGCTGCAGATCTGGTACCGCGCGCTGACCACGAAGTTCACCTCCACCACCAACTACGCGGGCGCCCGCACTGGCACCCTCGCGGCGGCCGGTGAGCTGTACGGCACCACCTCGGCCGAGTACAAGGCGGTGCAGGACGCCTGGGCGGCGGTCGCGGTCGGCTCCCGCTCGGGCGGTGGCGGCGGTGGCGGCACGGTGTTCGAGAACACCGCCGACGTCTCGATTCCGGACAACGGCCCGGCCGTCACGTCCTCCATCAACGTCACCGGCCGCACCGGCAACGCCCCGTCCAACCTGCAGGTGACGGTGGACATCGTGCACACCTGGCGCGGTGACCTGGTGATCGACCTGCTGGCCCCCGACGGCACGGCCTACCGCCTGAAGAACTCCAGCGGTTCGGACTCGGCGGACGACGTGCACGCGACGTACACGGTCAACGCCTCGTCCGAGGTGGCCAACGGCACCTGGAAGCTGCGCGTCCAGGACGTGGCCTCCTACGACACCGGCTACATCGACGGCTGGAAGCTGACCTTCCCGTAAGCCGCACAGCCCCGCGACAGGGTGCCGCCCCGGTGGTTCGACTCCCCGGGGCGGTGCCCGTTTTTTACATTCCCGAAACGTTTACCGGACAGTCACTTTTCGGCCAACATCACCAAGAGGGCATGACATGTACGCGCCCTAGATGCCAGTCTTCCCTCACCCGCCGCACAACCTCACGACCACCTCGGCCGGTTGCCCCACAACCGGACCGGTCTCCCCCACAAGGAGCTTGTGTGTCCAGCCCCTTCGCGCGTCACAAGCGCACCACTCTGGCCATCGCCACCGCCGTCGCGGCCGGAGCTCTCCTCACCACCGGTCTGACCACCGGTTCCGCGGCCGCACAGACCCCGGCCCCGCTCGCGGCGGCGCCGGTCCAGCTGTCCGCGGCCGCGCACACCTCCCTCATCCGGGAGAAGCAGGCCGAAGCCGCCGACACGGCCCGGCAGATAGGCCTGGGCGCCCAGGAGAAGCTGGTCGTCAAGGACGTCGTCAAGGACGCCGACGGCACCACGCACACCCGCTACGAGCGCACCTACGGCGGGCTGCCGGTCCTCGGCGGCGACCTCATCGTGCACCAGGCGGCGTCCGGCGCGGCCAAGGGCGTCACCAAGGCCGTCAACGCGGCCATCAAGGTCGCCTCGCTCACGCCCGCCCTGGCCCCGGCCAAGGCCGAGAAGCAGGCCCTGACCGCCGCCCGGGCGGCCGGCTCGCAGAAGACCGCCGCCGACTCCTCCCGCACGGTGATCTGGGCGGCGAGCGGCAAGCCGGTGCTGGCCTACGAGACGGTCGTCGGCGGCCTGCAGGACGACGGCACCCCGAACCAGCTGCACGTCATCACCGACGCGGCCACCGGCAAGAAGCTGTACGAGTACCAGGGCATCGAGAACGCGACCGGCAAGACGCTGTACTCCGGCACGGTCACCCTCAACTCGGTGCAGTCGGGCTCGACGTACCAGCTCACCGACACCGCGCGGGGCAGCCACAAGACCTACAACCTGGCCCGCAAGACGTCCGGCACGGGCACCCTGGTCGCCAACTCGACCAACATCTTCGGCACCGGCACCGCCTCCACCTCCTCCTCCGACCAGACCGCGGCGGCCGACGCCGCCTACGGCGCCGCGGAGACGTGGGACTTCTACAAGAGCACCTTCGGCCGCAACGGCATCAAGAACAACGGCGTCGGCGCCTACTCCCGCGTCCACTACGGCAACGCCTACGTGAACGCGTTCTGGGACGACAGCTGCTTCTGCATGACCTACGGCGACGGTGCCGGCAACGCCGACCCGCTGACCTCCCTCGACGTGGCCGGCCACGAGATGAGCCACGGCGTCACCTCCAACACCGCCGGCCTGAACTACTCCGGCGAGTCCGGCGGCCTGAACGAGGCCACCTCGGACATCTTCGGCACGGGTGTGGAGTTCTTCGCCAACAACGCCTCCGACCCCGGTGACTACCTCATCGGCGAGAAGATCGACATCAACGGCGACGGCACCCCGCTGCGCTACATGGACAAGCCCAGCAAGGACGGCGGCTCCGCCGACTACTGGTCGTCCACCGTGGGCAACAAGGACGTGCACTACTCGTCCGGTGTCGCGAACCACTTCTTCTACCTCCTGTCGGAGGGCAGCGGCGCCAAGACGATCAACGGCGTGAGCTACAACTCGCCGACCTACAACGGCTCCACGGTCACCGGCATCGGCCGCGCCAAGGCGCTGCAGATCTGGTACAAGGCGCTCACCACGTACATGACGTCCACGACCAACTACAAGGCCGCCCGCACGGCGACCCTGAACGCGGCGTCGGCGCTGTACGGCTCCACCAGCACCGAGTACAAGGCGGTCGCCGCCGCCTGGTCCGCGGTCAACGTCGCCTAGCGCACACGGCGGCACCCGGAACGTCTGCGTTCCGGGTGCCGCCGTAGTCTTGGGCCCCATGTCCTTCACGTACGAGGCGGTCGGCGCGACCCGGGACGACCTCGCCGCCTGCCCGCCCGGCTTCCACTCCCTGCACGTGCGCACCCGGCTCGGCGAGGGCGAGGCGGTCTTCCACCGCGCCGCCGAGGCGGTCCTCACCTGGGAGCTGCACCGGGCGATGGGCGTCGGCATCAACGCGAGCGCCGACCGCGCGGCCAAGGACGTCGACGTCACCGTCACCCTGGCCGGCCTGATCAAGGCCCCCTGCCGCATCGTCTGGGCGACCGAGGAGCCCCGCCGGGCCGGCTGGGCCTACGGCACCCTGACCGGCCACCCCGAATGCGGCGAGGAGGCCTTCGTGGTCGACCGCACGGGCGACGGCACGGTCTGGCTCACGGTGGCCGCCTTCAGCCGCCCGGCCAAGTGGTACGCCAAGGCGGGCGGCGCGGCCACCCGAGGCCTCCAACACGCCTACGCCCGCCGCTGCGGCACGATACTGCGCCGCCTGTGCGCGCCGCAGGACGAGTCCTGACCCCCCGCCGGGGCCCCGACCCGGGAACCGGCCGGAGGCGCCACGCGCGCCACGACGCAACCGCAACGGGCCGCCGCAGGCATTCAGGGGCGCTGGGCTGTGCTCGATATGCGGCTGCGCCGCGTGGGCGCGAGTACCCACCACGGCCCGCGCCCGGACGACAACCCCTTACCGAAGCAGCACCCCGGCCCCCTCCCCCAGCTCCTCAGCCGGCACCGTCAAAAGCCCCAGCTCCGCCCCGGACGCCAGCAGCCGGTGATCCGGCAGAATCCGCACCGTGTAGCCGTAGGGCCCCGTCCGGTCCAGCGACAGCGGCCCTTCGTAGGTCCACACGCCCTCCATGTCGGGCCCGCCCACCGGCTTGAGCGGCACCGCCGTCCCCCCGGTGATCCGGTCCTCCGCGTCCACCCGACCGGAAACGGCCTGCACCTCCACGTCGTCCGGCCCGAGCGACCCCAGCCGCACCCGCACCCGAAGGGTGAGCGTGGTCCCCAGCTCGGCCGTGGCACTCGTCGCGGACGTCTCCACGTGATCCACGGAAACGGCCGGCCAGGCCCCCCGCACCCGGGACTTCCACTCCGCCAGCTCCCGCGCCACATCCGGTGTCATCACCCGGTGCGACTGCGCGGCCGGCAGGTACAGCCGCTCCACGTACTCCCGGACCATCCGCCCGGCCAGCACCTTGGGTCCGAGATGCGTCAGCGTCTGCCGCACCATCTCGATCCACCGGTCCGGCAGCCCACCGCGCCCCCGCTCGTAGAACCGCGGAGCGACCCGCTGCTCCAGCAGTTCGTACAGCGCTGCCGCCTCCAGGTCGTCCCGCCGGTCCGCGTCGGTGCCCACCCCGTCCGCGGTCGGAATGGCCCACCCGAAGTCGGGCTGGAACCACTCGTCCCACCACCCGTCCAGCACGGACAGATTGAGACACCCGTTCAGCGCGGCCTTCATCCCGGACGTCCCGCACGCCTCCAGCGGCCGCAGCGGATTGTTCAGCCACACATCGCAGCCGGGGTACAGCTTCTGCGCCATGGCCATGCCGTAGTCGGGCAGGAACACCACCCGATGCCGCACCCGCGGATCGTCGGCGAACCGCACCAGCTCCTGCACCAGCCGCTTGCCCCCGTCATCGGCGGGATGCGCCTTCCCCGCGACGACGATCTGGATCGGCCGCTCGGGATGCAGCAGCAGCTTCCGCAGCCGCTCGGGGTCCCGCAGCATCAGCGTCAGCCGCTTGTACGACGGCACCCGCCGGGCGAACCCGATGGTCAGCACGTCCGGGTCGAGCACCTGGTCGACCCAGCCCAGCTCGGCCGCGCCCGCGCCCCGCTGCCGCCAGGACGCCCGCAGCCGCTGCCGCACCTCGGCCACCAGCTGCTCCCGCAGGTCCCGGCGCAGGTCCCAGATCACCTGGTCGGGGATGTCCGCGACGGAGTCCCAGCGGTCGGAGCCGCCCACGGTCAGCGCGTCCTCGGCGCGCTGCGCGCCGATCTGCCGGGCGCCGAGCCGGAACACCTCGGGGGCGACCCAGGTCGGCGCGTGCACCCCGTTGGTGACGGAGGTGATCGGCACCTCCTCGGGGTCGAACCCCGGCCACAGCCCGGCGAACATCTCCCGGCTCACGCGGCCGTGCAGCACCGAGACGCCGTTGGCGCGCTGGGCGAGCCTGAGCCCCATGACGGCCATGTTGAACAGGTTCGGCTCCCCGCCGGGGTAGGTCTCCCGGCCGAGCCGCAGCACCCGGTCGACGTCGATGCGCGGCAGCTCGGCGTCGGGCCCGAAGTGCCGGGCGACCAGGTCACGGTCGAAGCGGTCGATACCGGCCGGCACCGGCGTGTGCGTGGTGAACACGGTCCCGGCCCGCACCGCCTCCAGCGCGGAGTCGAAGTCGAGCCCGGTGTCGCACAGCTCGGCGATGCGCTCCAGGCCGAGGAACCCGGCGTGCCCCTCGTTGGTGTGGAACACCTCCGGCTCGGGGTGCCCGGTCAGCCGGCAGTACGTCCGTACCGCCCGGACACCTCCTATGCCGAGCAGCATCTCCTGCAGCAGCCGGTGCTCGCTGCCGCCGCCGTAGAGCCGGTCGGTCACCCCGCGCTCGCCGAGGTCGTTCTCCTCGACGTCGGAGTCCAGCATCAGCAGCGGCACCCGGCCCACCTGGGCGACCCAGATCCGGGCCAGCAGCGAGCGGCCGCCGGGCAGGGCGAGGGAGACCTGGGCGGGGGTGCCGTCGGCCTCGTCGAGGAGGGTGACGGGCAGCTCGTTGGGGTCGAGCACCGGGTAGTGCTCCTGCTGCCAGCCCTCCCGGGACAGGGACTGCCGGAAGTAGCCGTGCCGGTACAGCAGGCCCACCCCGATCAGCGGCACACCGAGGTCGCTGGCCGCTTTGAGGTGGTCGCCGGCCAGGATGCCGAGGCCGCCGGAGTACTGGGGCAGCGCGGCCGTGATGCCGAACTCGGGCGAGAAGTAGGCGACCGCGGCGGGCAGTCCCGCGGGCTGGGCCTGGTACCAGCGCTCGCCGCTCACATAGTCGTGCAGGTCGCCGGCGACCGCGGTGAGGCGGCGCAGGAAGCGGCGGTCCTCGGCCAGCTCCGCCAGCCGCGCGGGGCGCACGCTGCCCAGCAGCCGGACCGGGTCGCCACCGCTGGCGGCCCACTGTTCGGGGTCCACGGACTGGAACAGGTCGCGCGTCTCCGTGTGCCAGGACCAGCGCAGATTGCGCGCCAGCTCGCTCAGTGGACGCAAGGGTTCGGGGAGAACGGGTCGGACGGTGAATCGACGGATCGCCTTCACAAGTCACCTCGACGCTGGTGGCTGCCGCCGGCCCACCGCGAGGTGCGCCGGCTCGTCCCTTACGACGGTACCGGCGCGGGTGCCCGCCTCGCTGGGGGCTCCGCGCGCAGACCCCCGTTCGGCCTGAATCGGTCGGGGGTAGACGCACGGCTGGAAACAGTCCGGTCTTGTGCGTAGACATACGCGTGAGTAGTTAACAAAGTTCCGGATTGCCCACCCGAACAGTGTGGGAAGGCTCCAGCGGTAGCCATCGGGGTACCCCTCCAGGCACAACTGCAGACCAGATCTCCCCACAGTCATCCGCCCACCCACGTTGACGCGGACAGGAGCGGTCATGCCCGCCACGCACCACTCGTCAGCACCCCCGAGTCCGAGCACCGCCGCGCCACCCCGGACCAGCGCGCCCGCACCCCCGCCCACGGCCGTCGGCCGGATACCCGTCCTCGACGTCCGCCCGCTCGTCCAGCACGGCCGCCGCCCGGCCAAGGCGGTCACCGGCGAGTCGTTCGAGATCTCGGCCACCGTGTTCCGCGAGGGGCACGACGCCGTGGCCGCCAACGTGGTCCTGCGGGACCCCGAGGGCCGCCCGGGCCCGTGGACGCCGATGCGGGAGCTGGCGCCCGGGACCGACCGCTGGGGGGCCACCGTGACCGCCGGGGCGCCCGGCCGGTGGACGTACAGCGTGGAGGCGTGGAGCGACCCGGTCACCACCTGGCGCCACCACGCGAAGATCAAGATCCCGGCCGGCATGGACACCGAGCTGGTCCTGGAGGAGGGCGCGCGGCTGTACGAGCGGGCCGCCGAGCCGCTGAGCGGTGAGCAGCGGGACGTCCTGCTGGACGCCGTGGCCGCCCTGCGCGACGAGTCCCGTCCCTCGGCGTCCCGGCTGGCCGCCGCGCTGACGCCCGAGGTGGACGCGGTGCTGGCCGCGCATCCCCTGCGTGACCTGGTCACCGCCTCCGACCCGCTGCCGCTGCAGGTGGAGCGGGAGAGGGCGCTGTTCGGCAGCTGGTACGAGTTCTTCCCGCGCTCGGAGGGCTCGCCCGAGCAGCCGCACGGCACGTTCCGCACCGCGGCCCGGCGGCTGCCGAAGATCGCCGAGATGGGCTTCGACGTCGTCTACCTGCCGCCGATCCATCCCATCGGGACGACTTTCCGCAAGGGGAAGAACAACACCCTGACCGCCGAGCCGGACGACGTCGGTGTGCCGTGGGCGATCGGTTCCCCGGAGGGCGGGCACGACACGGTGCATCCCCGGCTGGGGACGATCGAGGACTTCGACTGGTTCGTGGCGCGGGCGGCCGAGCACGGCCTGGAGGTCGCCCTGGACTTCGCGCTCCAGTGCTCGCCGGACCACCCGTGGGTGCAGAAGCACCCGGAGTGGTTCCACCACCGCCCGGACGGGACGATCGCGTACGCCGAGAACCCGCCGAAGAAGTACCAGGACATCTACCCGATCGCGTTCGACGCCGACATGGACGGTCTGGTGGCCGAAACCATTCGGGTGCTGCGGCACTGGATGGACCACGGCGTGCGGATCTTCCGCGTGGACAACCCGCACACCAAGCCGGTCGTCTTCTGGGAGCGGGTGATCGGCGACATCAACGCCTCCGACCCGGACGTGATCTTCCTGGCCGAGGCGTTCACCCGCCCGGCGATGATGCACACGCTGGCCCAGATCGGCTTCCAGCAGTCGTACACGTACTTCACCTGGCGCAACAGCAAGCAGGAGCTGACGGAGTACCTCACCGAACTCTCGGGGGAGGCCGCCTCCTACATGCGGCCCAACTTCTTCCCGAACACCCCGGACATCCTGCACGCCTACCTCCAGCACGGCGGCCGTCCCGCGTTCGAGGTGCGCGCGGTGCTCGCCGCCACCCTCTCCCCCACCTGGGGCATCTACTCCGGCTACGAGCTGTGCGAGAACACCCCGCTCAGGGAGGGCAGCGAGGAGTATCTGGACTCGGAGAAGTACCAGCTCAGGCCGCGTGACTGGGCGGCGGCCGAGCGGGAGGGGCGGACCATCGTCCCGCTGATCACCCGCCTGAACGACATCCGCCGCCGCAGCCCGGCCCTGCGGCAGCTGCGCGATCTGCACTTCCACCACGCCGACCAGGACGCGGTCATCGCGTACTCGAAGCGGAGCGGTTCGAACACGGTTCTGGTGGTGGCGAACCTGGACCCCCACCACACCCAGGAGGCCACGGTCTCGTTGGACATGCCGCAACTCGGCCTGGACTGGCACGAGATGACGCCGGTGCGCGACGAGCTCACCGGCGAGACCTATCACTGGGGCAGGGCCAACTACGTGCGACTCGAACCGGGTTTCCGGCCCGCGCATGTCTTCACCGTCCTGCGACCGTCCACCCCGCAGACCGGAGGGTCACCCACACAATGATCGTCAACGAACCCGTCCCGGACACCTTCGAGGACACCCCGGCCAAGGACCGGGACCCCGACTGGTTCAAGCGTGCCGTCTTCTACGAGGTCCTCGTCCGGTCCTTTCAGGACAGCAACGGCGACGGCGTGGGCGACCTCAAGGGCCTGACCGCCAAACTGGACTATCTGCAGTGGCTGGGCGTGGACTGCCTGTGGCTGCCGCCCTTCTTCAAGTCACCGCTGCGGGACGGCGGCTACGACGTCTCCGACTACACGGCCGTGCTGCCGGAGTTCGGTGACCTGGCCGACTTCGTGGAGTTCGTGGACGCGGCCCACCAGCGCGGCATGCGCGTGATCATCGACTTCGTCATGAACCACACCAGCGACCAGCACCCGTGGTTCCAGGAGTCCCGGCGCGACCCCGACGGGCCCTACGGCGACTACTACATGTGGGCCGACGACGACAAGCAGTACCAGGACGCGCGGATCATCTTCGTGGACACCGAGGTGTCGAACTGGACCTTCGACCCGGTGCGCAAGCAGTACTTCTTCCACCGGTTCTTCTCCCACCAGCCGGACCTGAACTACGAGAACCCGGCCGTGCAGGAGGAGATGATCTCCGCGCTGCGGTTCTGGCTCGATCTCGGCATCGACGGCTTCCGCCTGGACGCGGTGCCGTATCTCTATGCGGAGGAGGGCACGAACTGCGAGAACCTGCCCGCCACGCACGAGTTCCTGAAGCGGGTGCGCAAGGAGATCGACGCGCACTACCCGGACACGGTGCTGCTGGCGGAGGCCAACCAGTGGCCGGAGGACGTGGTCGACTACTTCGGCGACTACGCCAAGGGCGGCGACGAGTGCCATATGGCCTTCCACTTCCCGGTCATGCCCCGCATCTTCATGGCCGTGCGCCGGGAATCGCGCTACCCGGTCTCCGAGATCCTGGCGAAGACCCCGCCGATCCCCGACGGCTGCCAGTGGGGCATCTTCCTGCGCAACCACGACGAGCTGACGCTGGAGATGGTCACCGACGAAGAGCGCGACTACATGTACGCGGAGTACGCCAAGGACCCGCGTATGCGCGCCAACATCGGCATCCGCCGCCGGCTCGCGCCCCTGCTGGACAACGACCGCAACCAGATCGAGCTGTTCACCGCCCTGCTGCTGTCCCTGCCCGGCTCGCCGATCCTGTACTACGGCGACGAGATCGGCATGGGCGACAACATCTGGCTCGGCGACCGCGACAGCGTGCGCACGCCCATGCAGTGGACCCCGGACCGCAACGCCGGCTTCTCCTCGTCCGACCCGGGGCGGCTGTATCTGCCCACGATCATGGACCCGGTCTACGGCTACCAGGTCACCAACGTGGAGGCGTCGATGGCGTCGCCCTCCTCGCTGCTGCACTGGACCCGCCGCATGATCGAGATCCGCAAGCAGAACCTGGCCTTCGGGCTCGGCTCCTACACCGAGCTGCCGTCGTCGAACCCGGCGGTGCTGGCCTTCCTGCGCGAGTACGAGGACGACCTGGTGCTCTGCGTGAACAACTTCTCCCGCTTCGCCCAGCCCACCGAACTGGACCTGCAGCGGTTCGAGGGACGGCACCCGGTCGAGCTGTTCGGCGGGGTGCGCTTTCCGGCCATCGGGGAGCTGCCGTACTTGCTGACCTTGGGCGGACACGGCTTCTACTGGTTCCGGTTGCGCAAGGACGCGCCGTAGAAGACCGGGCGGGGCGGTTTCCACCGCCCCGCCCGGGGCACGCATCAGTAACACCCCGCCCTCACCCCCCGTCCCCCGGGGAAAGGACGTGACGCCATGGCGGAAACGGTCACTGTCTCGGGCACCACCAGCCCCGGCCTCCTCGCGTCACTGGATCCCCTGTTGCGCGAGTGGCTGCCGAGGCAGCGCTGGTTCGCGGGCAAGGGGCGCCCGGTCACCGGGTTCTCGCTGGTCGCGGCCACCGAGCTGCTCCCGCCGTCCGGCCGGCTCGGCCTCTACCACCTGCTGGTGCGCGCCCACCAGCCGCTCACCCTGGGCGCGGCCCCCCACGCCGGCGACTGCTACCAACTGCTCATAGGCGTGCGCGAGGCGCTGCCGCCCCGGCTGGCGCCCGCGCTGATAGGCCATGTCACCGACGGTCCGCTCAGCGGACGCACGGTGTACGACGCCCTGTACGACCCCCGGCCCGCCGATGTGCTCCTGGAGGCCCTGCGCTCCCAGGCCCGCATCGGCGGGCTGCGTTTCGAGCGCGCTCCCGACCAGGACATACGGCCCGGTCTGGTGCCGCGCGTGATGACGGCGGAGCAGTCGAACTCGTCCGTCGTCTACGGCGACACGTTCATCCTGAAAGTACTGCGGCGGGTCGTCCCCGGGACCAACCCCGACCTGGAGCTGCCGCTGGCCCTGGCCCGCGAGGGCTGCGCCCGGGTGCCCGCGCCGACGGCGTGGATCGAGGCCGACGTCGGCGGTGAGGTCCTCGACGGTGACGTGTCCGGCGCCAGTTACGTCCTCGGGGTGCTCCAGCCCTTCGTCCAGGGCGCGACCGACGGCTGGGAGCTGGCGCTGCGGCAGCTGGCCAAGGGTGAGGACTTCGCCGCCGAGGCGCGGGCCCTGGGACGCGCCACGGCCGAGGTGCACACGGCGCTGGCCCGGGCGCTGCCCACCGTCACCCTCGGGCACGCGCAGCTGGAACCCATGGTCCAGGGCATGATCGAGCGGCTGGAGAGCGCCGTCCAGCAGGTGCCGGTGCTCGGCCCGTACGCTCCGGGCCTGCGCACCGCGTTCGAGGCGCTGGCCGACCTGGCCGCCGAGGGGCACACCTGGACCGCGCAGCGCGTCCACGGCGATCTGCACCTCGGGCAGTGCCTGCGCTCGGCGGCCGGCGAGTGGTCACTGATCGACTTCGAGGGCGAGCCGGCCCGGCCGCTGGCCGAGCGGCGGATGCCGCAGCCGGTGGTGCGGGACGTGGCCGGCATGCTGCGCTCCTTCGACTACGCGGCGCACTCGGCGGGCCCGCCGGCCCCCGAATGGGCACGGGCCTGCCGTGCCGCGTACTGCACCGGTTACGCGGAGGCCGGCGGCTTCGACCCGCGCACCGACCCGGTCCTCCTGCGTGCCTGGGAGACCGACAAGGCGATCTACGAGGTCGTCTACGAGGCCCGGCACCGCCCCGACTGGCTGCCGGTGCCGATGGCGGCGATCGAGGAGCTCGCCGCCGCGTCCGAACTGACCTGAGCGACTTTCGATGCGCCTTCCGACCGACGTCCTTTCCAGGAGGCTCCGCCCGTGACCCCCCGTCGACAGTCCAGCGGTCCGGATCCGGCGAACACGCCGCGCCAGGCGGCCGAGGAGACCGGCGCGGTGCACCGCGCCGCCGTGAAGAAGACAGCGAAGAAGGTGGTCGAGAAGACGGTGCGCGAGGCGGTGCGCGAGGCCGCCGCCGAGCAGGAGGTGCCGCAGAAGGCGGCGGTGCCCGCCAAGAAGGCCGCCCGGCAGGCCGCCGCGAAGAAGGCGGCGAAGAAGGTCCCGGCGAAGCGGACGCCCGCGAAGAAGGTCGCCGCGGTCAAACGTCCCGCCGAGGCGGATCCGGCCGACCCGCCGGCCACCGCGCCGCGGGCCGTCCCGGACGGTCCGGATCCGGAGGTGACCGTCCCCGTCCCCGTCGCTCCCGCCCTGGACCTCGGGGACCGTGAGCGGCTGCTCGCCGGTACCCACCACGACCCGCACGCCGTGCTCGGCGCCCACCCGGTGGCCGACGGGGTGGTGGTGCGGGCCCTGCGGCCCTACGCGCGCTCCGTCACCGTGGTCGCCGACGGCGTGCGCGCCGAGCTGCACCACGACGGGGACGGCTTCTTCTCGGGCCTGCTGCCGCTGCGGGAGGTCCCGGCGTACCGGCTGCTGGTGACGTACCGGGACGCCGTGCTGGACACCGAGGACGCCTACCGCTTCCTGCCCACCCTGGGCGATCTGGACCTGCATCTGATCGGCGAGGGCCGGCACGAGCAGCTGTGGCAGGTGCTCGGCGCGCATCCGATGACGCACCAGGGCGTGTCCGGCACCCGCTTCTCGGTGTGGGCGCCGAACGCGCGCGGGGTGCGGGTGGCCGGCACCTTCAACTTCTGGGACGGCACCGCCTTCCCGATGCGCTCGCTGGGCTCGACCGGCGTGTGGGAGCTGTTCGTGCCCGGCATCGGCGAGGGCGAGCTGTACAAGTTCGAGATCACCCGCCCGGACGGCTCCAGGACGATGCGCGCCGACCCGCTGGCCCGCCGCACCCAGGTCCCGCCGGAGACGGCGTCGATCGTCACGTCGTCGCAGTACGAGTGGGGCGACGGGGACTGGCTGGCCCGCCGGGCCGAGGTGCCCGCGCACGAGGCGCCGTTCTCGGTGTACGAGGTGCACCTGGCGTCCTGGCGGCCGGGGCTGACCTACCGCGAGCTGGCCGATCAGCTGCCGGCGTACGTCAAGGACCTCGGGTTCACGCACGTGGAGCTGATGCCGGTCGCCGAGCACCCCTTCGGCGGCTCCTGGGGCTACCAGGTCACCGGCTTCTACGCCCCCACCGCCCGGCTCGGCACCCCGGACGACTTCCGGTACCTGGTGGACCGGCTGCACCAGGCCGGCATCGGGGTGCTGATGGACTGGGTGCCGGCGCACTTCCCGCGCGACGACTGGGCGCTGGCGGAGTTCGACGGCCGGCCCCTGTACGAGCACTCCGACCCGCTGCGGGCCGCGCACCCGGACTGGGGGACGCTGGAGTTCGACTTCGGCCGCACCGAGGTGCGCAACTTCCTGGTGGCCAACGCGGTGTACTGGTGCGAGGAGTTCCACATCGACGGGCTGCGCGTGGACGCCGTCGCCTCGATGCTCTACCTGGACTACTCGCGCGAGTCGGGCCAGTGGACGCCGAACCAGTACGGCGGCCGGGAGAACCTGGACGCGGTGGCGTTCCTGCAGGAGATGAACGCGACCGTGTACCGCAGGGTGCCGGGCGTGGTGACGGTCGCCGAGGAGTCCACGGCCTGGGACGGCGTCACCCGTGCCACCCACCACAAGGGCCCGAGCGGCTTCGGCGGGCTCGGCTTCGGGCTGAAGTGGAACATGGGCTGGATGCACGACTCGCTCCAGTACATGAGCCACGACCCCGTCCACCGCAAGTACCACCACCACGAGATGACGTTCTCGATGGTGTACGCGTACAGCGAGAACTACGTGCTGCCCATCTCGCACGACGAGGTGGTGCACGGCAAGAAGTCGCTGGTGTCGAAGATGCCGGGCGACTGGTGGCAGCAGCGCGCCAACCTGCGCGCCTATCTGGCCTTCATGTGGGCGCACCCCGGCAAGCAGCTGCTGTTCATGGGGCAGGAGTTCGCGCAGGGCTCGGAGTGGTCCGAGGCGCGCGGCCCGGACTGGTGGCTGCTCGACCCGTCCTACGGGGCCGAGGCCGACCACCGGGGCGTGCTGGACCTGGTCCGCGACCTGAACGCCCGCTACCGGGCGACGCCGGCGCTGTGGCAGCGGGACATCCATCCCGACGGCTTCCAGTGGATCGTCGGCGACGCGGCGGAGGACAACGTCTTCGCGTTCCTGCGCTACGACGCCGACGGCAGCCCCCTGCTGGCGGTCTCCAACCTCGCCCCCGTGGTCCGCCCCGACTACCGCCTCGGCGTTCCCGACGACATCCCCGCCTGGCACGAGGTGATCAACACGGACGCGGCCCGCTACGGCGGCAGCGACGTCACCGGCCCCGACCCGGTCAAGCCGGAGCCGCAGGGCAGCCACGGCCGCCCCGCGAGCATCCGGCTGACCCTGCCGCCGCTGGCTACGGTGTGGCTGCGGCCTGCCTGAGCCCGTCGGGCAGCTGCCCGGTGTGCAGGACGCCGAGGCGCTGGGTGGCCCGGGTGAGGGCGACGTACAGGTCGCTCGTGCCGTAGTGGCCGGGCTCGACGACCAGGACGGAGTCGAACTCCAGGCCCTTGGCCTGGCGCGGGTCGAGCAGGACCACGGTCCGCGTCAGGTCGGGCTCCGCGCCGGCCGTCACGCCGTCCAGCCGGGCGGCGAGGCGGCGGTGCAGCTCGCGCGGGGCGATCACGGCGAGCCGGCCCTCGGCCGGGGTCAGCTCGGCGACGGCCTTCTCCACCGCGCCGGGCAGGTCGTCGGTGCCGCGCACCCAGGGCCGTACGCCGGTGCTGCGCACGGACTGCGGGGGCTCGAAACCGGGGTGCTCGGCGCGCACGACGGCCGCCGCCAGCTCCATGATCTCCGCGGGGGTGCGGTAGTTGACGCCGAGGCGGGTGTGCTCCCAGCGGTCCTCGACGTAGGGCGCCAGGATGCCCTCCCAGGAGCCGACGCCGGCCGCCTCGGCGGTCTGCACCGGGTCGCCGACCAGGGTCATCGAGCGGGTCGGGCAGCGGCGCATCAGCAGCCGCCAGGCCATCGGCGACAGCTCCTGCGCCTCGTCGACAATGATGTGCCCGAACGCCCAGGTGCGGTCGGCCGCGGCCCGCTCCGCGGCGGAGCGGTGGTCGGCCTCCTCCTGCCGTTCGGCGAACCGCTCGGCGTCGATGATGTCGTGCGCGGAGAGCACCTCGGAGGACTCCGGGTCGTCCTCCTCCTTGTCCTCGAACTCGTAGGTGCGCGAGGCGTAGGAGACGTCGAGGACGCCCTGGGCGTAGGCGATCTGGGCCTCGCGTTCCCGGTCGGCGCGGGCGCGGGCGAGGCGGTCGTCCTCGCCGAGGAGTTCGGCGGCCTCGTCCAGCAGCGGCACGTCGGCGGTGGTCCAGGCCCGGGTGACCGGGCGGCGGACGGCGGCCGCGTCCTCGTCGCTCAGGTATCCCTCGGGGCCGGCGAGGAAGTCGGCGACCAGCCGCTGCGGGGTCAGCCACGGCCACAGCTGGTCGATGGCCGACCAGACCTCGGGGTTCTCGGCGAGCTCGTCGCGGATCTGGGTGATGTCGCTCGCGTCGAGCAGGCTGGAGCCGTCGTAGGGGTCGGTGCCGACGCGTTCGGCGTACAGCTCGGTGAGGGTGTTGAGGATGTGCCCCTCGAAGTACTCGCGGGCCACGTTGTGCGGCAGCTTGGCGGCGCGGGTCTTCTCCCGGGCGACGTTCACCAGGCCGTCGTCGAGCATGAGGACCTCACGGTCGTGCTCGATGGCGATGACCGGGTCGGGCAGCGCCTGCCGGTCGCGTACGACGGCGGCGAGCACGTCGGCCATGTCCGCGCGGCCCTTGACCGCGGCGGCCTCGGGCGTGTCCGTGGCGGTGGCCCGCACGCCGGGGAACAGCTCGCCGACCGTGGCGAGCAGCACGCCGGTCTCGCCCAGGGCGGGCAGCACCTCGCCGATGTAGCCGAGGAAGGCCGGGTTGGGTCCGACGATCAGCACGGCGCGCTTGGCGAGCAGCTCGCGGTGCTCGTAGAGGAGGTAGGCGGCCCGGTGCAGGGCGACGGCCGTCTTGCCGGTGCCGGGGCCGCCCTCGACGACCAGGACCCCGCGGTGGGGTGCCCGGATGATCTCGTCCTGCTCGGCCTGGATGGTCTGCACGATGTCGCTCATCCGGCCGGTGCGTGCCGAGTTCAGCGCGGCCAGCAGCACGGCGTCGCCCGCCGGGTCCTCGTGGCCGGTGCGCTCCCGGTCGCCGACGTCGAGGAACTCGTCGTGCAGGTCGGTGACCTTGCGGCCCTCGGTGGAGATGTGCCGGCGGCGGCGCAGCCCCATCGGCGTGTGCCCGGTCGCCACGTAGAAGGGCCGGGCCACCTCGGCACGCCAGTCGAGGAGGATCGGGGTGCGCTCGGTGTCGTTCTCGCGCAGCCCGATCCGGCCGATGTGGTGGCTGGTGCCGTCGGTGAGGTCGATACGGCCGAAGCACAGCGAGCCGTCCACCGCGTTCAGCGCGGCGAGCAGCCCCGAGCGCTCGGCGACGAGGATGTCCCGCTCCAGGCGGGCCTGCATGGGCTTGTCGCCCTGCGCGAGCGCGTCCTGGACGGCGGCCTCGGTGTCGCCGCGCAGCGCGTCCACGCGCGCGTACAGACCGTCGATGAATTCCTGCTCGTGCCGCAATTCATCGTCCGGAAATTCGCTGTTTGACAATTCCGCTCCCGCCCGGATATACTGTGCTCACAAAGCTTCTCCGTGACCTCTTTTCAAGGAAGTCACGAACCAATGAATATACGCAAAGAAATCCCCCGAGCGCAATTGCTCGGGGGATTTCTTCTGTTCGGGGGCGGTCAGAGCACGTCGGCGAGCTCCTGCAGCAGCCGCCGCTTGGGCCGGGCGCCCACCATCGACTTCACCGGCTCCCCGCCGGAGAACACCAGCAGGGTGGGCGTGGCCATCACGCCGTACCCGATGGTCGTCTCCGGATTGCGGTCCACGTCGATCTGCACGATCTTGATCCGTCCGGCCTCCTCGGCGGCGACGGCGCTCAGCACCGGCGCGAGCTGCCGGCAGGGCCCGCACCACTCGGCGGTGAACTGCACCAGCACCGGAAGCCCGGCCTGCAGCACCTCGCGCGCGAAGTCCGCGTCGGTCACCTCGGCCACCCCGTCCGCCTTGATCATCTCTCCTGCCCTCCCAGCTCGCACCGCGGCTCCGGACCCCCCGGAACCAGCGCCTCGGCGGCCAGCTCGCCCAGGGCGTGCTCGGCCTTCGCCAGCTGCGCGGCCACGGTCGCCCGCACCCCGCTCAGCTCGCCGATCAGCGCGTCCAGCTCGGCCAGCTTGCGCCGGTAGACCGCGACCGACGCCGGGCACGAGTCCCCCTCGGGGTGCCCGGCGCGCAGGCACTCCACGAACGGCCGGGTCTCCTCCAGCTCGAACCCGACGTCCTGCAGCGTCCTGATCTGCTCCAGCAGCTTCAGGTCCCGCTCGTCGTAGGCGCGGTGCCCGTTGGCGTCCCGGCGCGCGGGCAGCAGCCCCCGTGCCTCGTAGTACCGCAGCGTCCGCGTGGTGGTCCCGGCCCGTGCGGCCAGCTCGCCGATTCGCATGTCCGCGACCGTATGCCTTGACGCCGGCGTCAAGGCAAGCGCGGCAGCAGCGGCTTCTGCGCGACCGGGGAGGACAGCACGATCGACGTGGTGGTCCGGCCCAGCGCCGAGATCTGCTCCAGCACCTGCTCCAGGTGACCGGTGTCCTCCACGGCGACCTTGAGGATCCAGCAGTCCTCGCCGACCACGTGGTGCACCTCGATGATCTCCGGGCGGGCGATCAGCTCCAGGGTCCTGGGGTGCTTGAGGGTGTACCCGCCGTGCGGATCGACCCGCACGAAGGCCTGGATGCCGTAGCCGAGGCGGGCCGGGGTCACACGGGCGCCGTAGCCGGTGACGACCCCGGACGCCTCCAGCCGGCGGACCCGCTCGGTCACCGCCGCCGGGCTCAGCCGCACCCGGCGCCCCAGCTCGCTGAGCTTGATCCGGCCGTCGGTCTGGAGCAGTTCGAGGATCTGCCGGTCCACTGCGTCGAGGGCCGCCGAAGTTTCGTTGGCGGTGGCGCGTGGATGCCGAGGTTCTTTCGGTGCGGCAGCCGGAACTCCCATGGTTCCCCCTTCAGTGCGGACACGAGTGCCGAAAGAATTATCGATGTTGATCCACTCCAGGGGGATGCGATGCGTGAGGTTCTGGTCATCGGTGGAAACCGCTATTTCGGCAAGCGGCTCATCGAGCGGCTGCTGGCCGCCGGGGACCGGGTGACGGTCCTCAACCGGGGGTCGTCCGCGGCGCCGGCCGGGGCGGAGCACCTGGTCGCCGACCGCGACGACGAGAGTGCGCTGCGCTCGGCGCTGGGCTCGCGCACCTTCGACGCCGTCGTCGACCAGGTCTGCTACACGCCGCGCCAGGCTCAGATCGCGCGGCGGGTGTTCAGCGGCCGCACCCGCCGGTACGTGATGACGTCGACGGTCGAGGTGTACGAGTACGAGGACTCCGTGGCGCCCGTGCGGGAGGACGCCGTGGATCCGCACACGGTCGCCGTCGACCTGGAACTGCCCTGGGACGACCCGGAGTTCCTGGAGTCCCACTACGGCGAGGGCAAGCGGCAGGCGGAGGCGGTGTTCGCGGCGGCGGCACCGGACCTGCCGTGGACGTCGGTGCGGGTGGCCCATGTGCTGGGCGGCGCCGACGACTTCACCGGCCGCCTCACGCACTACGCGGACCGCGTCCGGGCGGGCGAGCCGATCCGCGTCCCGCCGGTCAACCGCCCGGCGACGTACATCCACGTCGAGGAGATCGCCGACTTCCTGTTCTGGACGGTGGGCCAGGACTTCACGGGCCCGGTCAACGCGGCCTCGCACGGACTGCTGACCACGGACGACCTGTGCGCGGAGGTCGCGGCGCACCTGCCGGAGGGCAAGACCGTGTTCCGGCCGGTGGAGGTCGGCGAGGTCTCCCCGTTCTCCTTCGCCCGCTTCTACGGCATGGACAACTCCCGGGCCGTCCGGCTCGGTTTCCCCTTCTCCCACGTACGGCAGTGGCTGCCCCGAGCCGTCGCCGAGACCCTCGGAAAGGACCTCTGACATGCGTGACCGCCTTCTGGGCGACGTACGGGTGAGCGCGATCGGACTCGGCGCGATGCCGCTGTCGATCGAGGGCCGCCCCGACGAGGAGCGCGCCGTGGCCACCGTGCACGCGGCGCTGGACGCGGGCGTGACCCTGCTGGACACCGCCGACTCCTACCACCTGCCGGGCGCCGAGCCCGGCCACAACGAGCTGCTGGTGGCCCGCGCGCTGGCGGCGTACGGCGGTGACACGTCCGGCGTGCTGGTGGCGACGAAGGGCGGGCGGGGCCGGCCGGCGGACGGCAGCTGGACGGTCGACGGCTCCCCGCGCCACCTGAAGTCCGCGGCCGAGGCGTCCCTGAAGCGGCTCGGCGTGGAGGCGATCGGCCTCTACCAGCTGCACAAGCCGGACCCCGTCGTCCCGTTCGCCGAGTCGGTCGGCGCCCTGCGCGAACTGCTCGACGAGGGCAAGATCCGGCTGGCCGGGATCTCCAACGCCACCGTGGAGCAGATCCGGCAGGCCCACGAGATCCTCGGCGACAAGCTGGCGTCGGTGCAGAACCGCTACTCCCCCGCCGTCCGCGACAGCGAGCCGGAACTGCGCCTGTGCGCGGAGCTGGGCCTGGCGTTCCTCCCGTGGAGCCCCCTGGGCGGCATCTCCCGCAGCTCCCTGGACGGCCCGTCCCGCCTGGAGGGCGAGAACCGCTTCACGGCCTTCCACACCGTGGCCCGCGACCGGGGCGTCAGCCCCCAGCGGATATGCCTGGCCTGGCTGCTGTCCCACGCCCCGAACATGCTCCCGATCCCGGGAGCGAGCCGCCCGTCCACGATCCAGGACTCGGCGGCCGCGGCGGACCTGGCGCTGAGCACGGAGGAACTGGGGCGGCTGGAGGCGTCGGTGGAGGTCACGGCCCCCGGGGTCTAGAGAGCGACCTTGGCCGCCGCCTCCTTCACCTCCAGCAAGGACTCGCTGCGGCGTTCCTCGTCGAAGGCGCGGCGGCCGCCTCGGAGGCCGAAGAGGCGTTTGGCCAGGGCGATGTAGAGGACCGCCAGGATGTTGAGGACCAGGGTGGCGATCTTCAGCGCGCTGACGTGCTCGGTGAGTTCGTAGATCTCCAGCGGCAGGAAGGCGGCGGTGGCGACCACCGTCAGGTACTCCGCCCAGCGTTTGGCGTACCACAGGCCGACCGCCTCGACGATCTCGACGATCGCGTAGGCGAGGAGGAGGCCGGCGACGAGCAGGAGCGTGGAGTGCTGGTAGCCGAACGCCTTCTGGACGGAGCCGACGACCGGCGAGTGGTCGAGGTCGTAGTGGAAGTGGCGGAAGACCGGGCGAAAGACGTCGAGGTACTCGTCGAAGAGCCGGCGCACCGCGTCCTGGCTGTTGGAGAACTTCCACACCGCTGCCGCGACCAGCACGATGAACACCCCGCGCAGCACCCGCTCGATCGCGAGGAAGCGCAGGATGAACAGGTCCCGCAGCACCTTGCCGCGCGGCACCAGCGGCGCCTCGGCGGCCGGGCCCGAACCGTGCGGCTCGCCGAGGACGAAGTCGCCGCAGCGCAGGCACCGCCACACGTCGCCGAGCGCGGTGTCGGCGTGCAGCCGTACCCGCAGCCGGGGGTCGTCCGGCGCGTACGTCACGTGGCCGCGCCGCGCGCACGTCCGCCGGTTCCAGTCGATGTTCATCCCCCGAGCCTCCTGTGAGAAGCGTGCCGCACCATGACCGGTGCGGCACGCTAGGGGAGGAGGTTAAGAGTTCGGTGAGATTCAGCCGGCCTTGCTGAGCTGCGGCTCCTTCTCCTCGGCCGGCTGCTCCGCCCGCGCCTTGTCCCGGCGCGGCAGCAGCACCGCGACGAGCACCGTGCCGGCGCCCAGGATCACCACGCCGACCAGGCTGGTGTGGGCGACCGCGTCGGCGAAGGAGGAGCCGACGGCGTGGCTCATCTGCCCGGCGCCCTCGGCGAGTTGCTGCGCCTGCGCCTTGAGCTGCGCGGCCTGCTGCGGGCTGCTCGCGTGCGCCGCCTGCTCGGCGAGCGCGCGGGCCTTGTCGCCGATGCCCTGCGCGACGGCGTACCCGGCGCCGACGGAGTCCTGCGCGGTGGTGAGGGCGTCGGCCGGCAGCTTGCTGCCCTTCGTGGCGTCCGCGAGGTGGTCGGAGTACGACGTGGCGAGCAGCGAGCCGAGGATCGCGATGCCGAGCGAGCCGCCCAGCTCCAGCGAGGTGTCGTTCACCGCGCCGCCCACGCCCAGCTCCGCCTCCGGGAAGGAGCCCATGATGGCGTCCGTGCAGGGCGACAGGGCGAGGCCGATGGCCAGGCCGAGGATGACCAGGGGCGCCACGAAGTCGCCGTACGACGATCCCGCGTCGACCTGGGTCAGCAGGGCGAGGGCCGCCGTGCCGCCGACCATGCCCGCGCTCACCGTCCACTTCATGCCGACCCGCGGGGTGAGGTACCCGGTCAGCGCCGAGCCGACGAAGACCGCGCCGGCCAGCGGCAGCATGCGCACACCGGTGTCCAGGGCGTCGTAGCCGAGGACGAACTGCAGGTGCTGGGTGAGGTAGTAGAAGGCGCCGAAGACGGCCAGGAAGAACAGGGCGACGGCGAGGTTGGAGCCGGCGAAGCGGCGCTCGGTGAAGCGGCGCACGTCCAGGATGGGGCGCGGGTGGCGCAGCTCCCACAGGACGAAGGCGATCAGGGCCACGCCGGCCACGACCGCGGCGGTCACCGCCTTGGCTCCCCAGCCGAAGTGTGGGCCCTCGATGATCATGTAGACCAGCGCGCCGGTCCAGATCACCGACAGCAGGCCGCCGACGTAGTCGATCCGGTCGTGGTGCCCCGCCTTGGAGGGCGGGACCAGGACGAAGGCGGCGACGATCGCCACGGCCGCGATGGGCACGTTGATCAGGAAGGTCGAGGACCAGCCGTGGTCGCGCAGCAGCGCCCCCGCGACGACCGGCCCGGCGGCGATGGCGAGCCCGGCGGTGGCCGTCCACAGCGTGATCGCCTTGGCGCGTTCCTTGCGCGGGAACGTCGCCGCCAGCAGGGACAGCGTGGCGGGCATGATCAGCGCCGCGCCGACGCCCATCACGGCACGGGCGGCGATGACCGCCGTGGAGCTGTCGGCGAGGTAGCCGGCCACCGCGCCGCCGCCGAACACGACGAGCCCGAGGACCAGGGCGCCGCGCCGGCTGTACTTGTCGCCGATCGCGCCGAGCAGCAGCATCAGCGCGGCGTACGGGACGGTGTAGCCGTCGATGACCCACTGCAGGTCGGCGCTGGACAGCCCGAGGTCACGGGTCATGTCGGGCGCGGCGACCGTGAGGGCGGTGTTCGCCATCACGATGATCAGCAGGCTGAGGCAGAGGACGAGGAGCGCCCACCAGCGCCGGCGGTAGGGGCCCTCCATCCTCTCGACCGGTTCGTTCATCACGAGTCGCATGGCAGGGATCGCCTTCCTGGACGACAGGACTTGCACAATGGCGTGCAACTGCACAACCATGTGCAATGTACGTCCGTTGCACAGGACTGTGCAAGTCGACGGAAGTCCCGCTCCCGGGAGGAGGGCAGAATGGCTGCCATGACCACGGGTAACACCAGCCGCGCCGACGCCAACCGGCGCCGCATCCTCGACGTCGCCCTCGCGGAGCTGCTGCGCGACCCCGACGCGTCCATGGACCAGATCGCGCGCGCCGCCGGTGTCGTACGACGGACCGTGTACGGGCACTTCCCGAGCCGGGAGGCGCTGATCAGCACGCTGGTCGACGACGCGGTCGAGGCGCTGGCGGCCGCGCACGCCGAGGGCCGCGAGGGAGTGGAGGACCCGGCCGAGGCGGTGGCCCGCTCCGTGCTCGCGGTGTGGGAGATCGCCGACCGCTATCGCCTGCTCGTCGCGCTGGCCCAGCGCACGGTCACCATGCAGGGCATCCGGGAGCGCCTCGGCCCGGTCCGCGAGAACGGCATCCGGCTGCTCCAGCGGGGCCTGGACGAGGGCGTCTTCGCCTCAGCACTGCCGGCACCGGCGCTGGCGTACGTGCACGAGCAGATCCTCTTCGCCCTGATGGAGGCCGTGAACGACGACCTCCTCCCCGCGGCGGACGCGGGCCGCTCGGCGGCGGTCACGGTCCTGACGGCGGTGGGAGTACCGGCAGCAAGGGCGACGGACCTGGTGGAGAAGCTGGCGGCCGAGACCTGAGAAACGCCAAAAGGACACCCGGCAAAGGTTCAGGCAATGCCGGGTGTCCTGGTCAAAGGCGGGAGTGCAGCCCACCTAGGGGCGCGGGGAACTGCGCGACGAGCCACGGACGACCCGCACCCGCAGAACCACGCAAGCCCCCACGGCGCTATGCGTTGGCCAACTGCTTCTCCGGCACCGTCTCAACCTCGGAGTCATCGAGCAGCGTCCGCTCATCGAACGGCACCTCCCCCGCCAGCACCGCGCGGACGCGCTCCGTGTCGATCTCCTTCGTCCACGTCCCGATCAGCACCGTCGCCACCGCGTTGCCCGCGAAGTTGGTCAGCGCGCGGGCCTCGCTCATGAAGCGGTCGATGCCGACGATCAGCCCGATGCCGTCGACCAGCGCCGGCTTGTGCGACTGCAGGCCACCGGCCAGCGTGGCCAGGCCCGCCCCGGTGACGCCCGCCGCGCCCTTGGAGGCGACCAGCAGGAACAGCAGCAGCGGGATCTGCTCGCCGATCGACATCGGCGTACCCATGGCGTCGGCGATGAACAGGGACGCCATGGTCATGTAGATCATGGTGCCGTCGAGGTTGAAGGAGTAGCCGGTCGGCACCGTGATGCCGACGACCGGCTTGCTCACGCCCAGGTGCTCCATCTTCGCGATCAGCCGCGGCAGCGCCGACTCGGAGGAGGAGGTGGACAGGATCAGCAGGAACTCGCGGCCCAGGTACTTGAAGAACGTGAAGACGTTGAGCCCGGCGACGATCCGCAGCAGCGCCCCGAGGACGACGAACACGAACAGCGCGCAGGTGACGTAGAAGCCGAGCATCAGCACGGCCAGCGACTTCAGCGCGTCCACGCCCGCCGAGCCGACGACCGCGGCCATCGCGCCGAACGCGCCGATGGGCGCCGCCCACATCACCATCGCCAGGACGCGGAAGACGAGCCGCTGGATGTGCTCGACGCCGCGCAGCACCGGCTGCCCGGCCTTGCCCATGGCCTGCAGCGCGAACCCGCACAGCAGCGCGACCAGCAGGGTCTGCAGCACCTCCCCCTCGGTGAAGGCGGACACGATCGTCTTCGGGATGATCCCGAGCAGGAACTCGGTGGTGTCCTTGGCCTCGGCGTCGACCTGGGCGTGCCCGGCGTTCTTGACCGCGTCGGTGACGGCGAGGCTGGAGCCGGGCTCCAGGATGTTGCCGACGACCAGGCCGATCGCGAGCGCGACCAGGGACATCGCCAGGAAGTAGCCGAGGGCGATGCCGCCCACGGCCCCGACCTTGGCGGCCTTGCGCACCGAGCCGATGCCGAGCACGATCGTGCAGAAGATGATCGGCGAGATCATCATCTTGATCAGGTTCACGAAGCCCGTGCCGATGGGCTTCAGTTCGACCGCGAAGTCGGGTGCGGCGAGCCCGACGACGATACCGAGGGCGACCGCGACGATCACCGCGATGTACAGGTAGTGGGTGCGGTCCCGCTTCACAGCGGGCGCGGCTGGTGCCGTTGGGGATGTGCTGGCGGCCACGGCTGCCCTCCTTGACGTCTTCGTCGGCATCACCGGCGTGCGGCTCACGTCCGGGCGTTTTGGGGATTGCCGTGACTATCTCCCGGCCCTGTGAGGGCGGTCACCCTTCCGTTCATTTAGTTCACAATCAGCCGCCGAGGCAGACTGACGGCATGCGCATATCCGTTCGCAGACCCCGCAGCCTGGCAGGCCAGCTGTTCGCCATGCAGGCCGTGCTGCTCGCGGTCGTGGTGGCCGGATACGCACTGTTCAGCTACGTCAGCGACCGCAGCCAGGCCGAGCAGGCGGCCGGCCGGCAGGCCACGGCGGTGGCCCGGTCGGTGGCCGATTCCCCGTCGGTGCGCTCGGCCATCCGCACGTCCGATCCGACGGCCGAGCTCCAGCCGTACGCGCTGCGGATCATGCGGGACACCGACGTCGACTTCGTCACGATCATGAACCCGCAGGGCATCCGCTGGACCCACCCCGACCCGAACCAGATCGGCAAGCGTTTCCTCGGCAACACCGCCCCCGCCCTGCGCGGCGAGACCTTCACCGAGACCTACACCGGCACCCTCGGCCCCTCGGTCCGCGCGGTCACGCCGGTCGAGGACGACGACAAGCGGATCGTGGGCCTGGTCAGCGCCGGCATCCGGGTCGAGGCGATCAGCGCACGCGTCCAGGACCAGGTGACCGCCCTGCTCGGCGTCGCGGCGGGGGTGCTGGCCCTCGGCGCGATCGGCACCTACGTGATCAACGCCCGGCTGCGCCGGCACACCCACGGCATGAACGCGGCCGAGCTGAGCCGTATGCACGCCTACCACGAGGCCGCGCTGCACGCCGTACGCGAGGGGCTGCTGCTGCTCGACGGGCAGTACCGTGTGGCGCTGATCAACGACGGCGGACGGGAGCTGCTGGGGGTGAGCGGGGACGTGGTGGGCCGGTCGGTCGCGGAGCTGGGGCTTCCCGCGCCGCTCACGGGGGCGCTGCTGGCGTCCGAGCCGCGGGTGGACGAGGTGCACCTGACGGCGGAGCGGGTGGTCGTCGTGAACACCTCGCCGGTGTCCGGCGGGGAGCGCCGCGGCACGATCGTGACCCTGCGCGACGTCACCGAACTCCAGTCGCTGATGGGTGAGTTGGACTCCGAGCGCGGCTTCACCCAGGCGCTGCGCTCCCAGGCGCACGAGGCGGCCAACCGCCTGCACACGGTCGTCTCCCTGATCGAGCTGGGCCGGGCCGAGGAGGCGGTCGACTTCGCCACGGCCGAGCTGGAGCTGGCGCAGGCCCTGACCGACCAGGTGGTGGCCGCGGTGAGCGAACCGGTGCTGGCCGCGCTGCTGCTGGGCAAGACGGCGCAGGCGAACGAGCGGGGCGTGGAGCTGGTGGTGTCGTCCGACAGCCGCCTGGACGACGGGCTGCTGCCGGCCGACCTGTCGGCCCGGGACCTGGTGACCATCCTCGGCAACCTGATCGACAACGCCGTCGACGCGGCGCAGGGCGGGGTGGCGCCGCGGGTGACGGTGACGGCGTACACGGACGCGTCCGAGCTGGTGCTGCGCGTGGCGGACACCGGGCCCGGCGTCGACCCGGGCCATGCCGACCTGGTCTTCCAGCGCGGCTACTCCACCAAGCCGTCCGGACCGGGCGGGCGCGGCCTCGGCCTGGCCCTGGTCCGCCAGACCGTGTACCGCCACGCGGGCACGCTCACGGTGGCGGAGGCGGCCGAGGGCGGCGCCGAGTTCGAGGTGCGGCTGCCGCTGCGGGTCGGCGCGAGCACCGGGGGCGACGCATGAGCACCGAGCGGCCGCCGATCCGGGTCCTGGTCGTCGAGGACGACCCGGTCGCCGCCGACGCGCACGTGATGTACGTCGGCCGGGTGCCGGGCTTCACCGCCGTCGGCAAGGCGCACACCGGTGCGGAGGCCCGCCGGTTCCTGGACCGCGCGCCGGTCGACCTGCTCCTGCTCGACCTGCACCTGCCCGACGTGCACGGCCTGGCCCTGGCACGGTCGCTGCGGGCCGCCGGCCACCACGCCGACGTCATCGCCGTGACGTCGGCCAGGGACCTGGCGGTCGTACGGGAGGGCGTCTCGCTCGGCGTCGTCCAGTACGTCCTGAAGCCCTTCACCTTCGCCACCCTGCGCGACCGCCTGGTCCGCTACGCCGAGTTCCACGCGGCGGCGGGCGAGGCCAGCGGCCAGGACGAGGTGGACCGCGCCCTTGCGGTGCTGCGCGCCCCGGGCCCGGCGGCGCTGCCGAAGGGGCTGAGCGCGCCGACCCTGGAGCGGGTGACCATGGCGCTGCGCGAGCAGGGGGAGGGCCTGACGGCGACGGCCCTGGCCGAGACGGTGGGCATCTCGCGCATCACCGCCCGCCGCTACCTGGAACACCTGGTGGAGGCGGGCCGGGCGGACCGCAGCCCGCTGTACGGCCAGGTGGGCAGGCCGGAGCTGGTGTACCGGTGGGTGTCGCAGGGGCGGTGAGGCCGGCGGCACGCGCGCTGTCCCCCGGCGGCCGGAGCGGCGTCAGGTGTCGAGCCGCAGCAGCTTGCCGAGCAGCGTGGAGAGCTGGCCGCGTTCGGCCGGCGTGAGGTCCTTGAAGGTGTCGTCGAGGAAGGCGGGGACGGCGTCCTCGGCTTCGGCCAGGAGCCGGCGGCCCGAGTCGGTGATGGTGACGGCGTAGGCGCGGCGATCGCCCGCGTCGCGTTCGCGCCGCACGTGCCCGGCCTTCTCCAGGCCGTCGCAGATGCCGACCATGACGCTGCGGTCGATGCGCAGCTGGTCGCTCAGCACCCGCTGTGAGGTGGGCCCGACGTCGGCGAGCATCTTGAGCACCAGGTGCTGCCCGACGCCGATCCCGGTCTCGGCGGCCCGGGCCTCCGCGGCACGGGCGACGGCGGCGGAGGCCCGGCACAGCGCGATGTCGAGACGCTCCGCGGCGAGTGTCGGGAAGTAGACGGCCTCGCGGTCCGCGGTCCTGGGCGCCATTCGGCCCACCTCCTCTGCCTCTGCGTGTGCGGCGGTCGTCGTCGAGCCTACCAAGAATCGTCTGCGTCCAGATTGTTTGCGCGCCACCCAAGTCATTTGTATGCTCGCCAATCATCTGTAAGCAAATTGTTTGCCCGCAGATTGACGCGGTGATCACTGACGCCCGCACCCGAAACGCGAGGAAGCGGCCATGACTCTGGACCTGACCCCGGACCAACTGCTGTCCACCACCCGCGCCGTGCGCAAACGCCTCGACCTGGACCGCCCGGTGCCGCGCCACCTGATCGAGGAGTGCGTGGACCTGGCCACGCAGGCGCCGACCGGCCGCAACCGGCAGCGCTGGCACTTCGTCGTCGTCACCGAAGCCGACCAGCGGCGGGCCGTGGCCGACATCTTCCTGCGCGCCCTCCCGCTCGCCACCGGCCACCCGCTGACCGAACGCGACGCCTGGCGCATGCACTACCACCCCGGCTCCACCGAGCGCGTCTTCGACGGACTGCGCCATCTGGCCGCCAACATCCACCGGGTGCCGGCCTTCGTCATCCCCGGGGTGGAAGGACGCACCGACCACGCCCCGGTGAGCGTGCAGGCGGGCGCCTGGGGCTCGATCCTGCCGGCGGTGTGGAGCTTCATGCTGGCCGCCCGCGCACGCGGCCTGGGCACCACCTGGACGACGGCGCAAGGCCCACTGGAACGGGAGCTGGCCGAGGTGCTCGGCGTCCCGTACGACGACGTCATGCTGGCCGCGTTCCTCCCGCTGGCCTTCACCCTCGGCACCGACTTCAAGCCGGCCCGCCGGATCCCCCGCGAGCACGTCCTGCACTGGGACCACTGGGAGAGCCGCCCGGCCGGACCCGCCCGGCAGAGCACCCGCTCCGCGCCGGCCGCCGTCAATCCGCCGCACACACATTGACCTGACTAGACCACTCAACTTACGTTCGCACCGCAGCAATCTCCGCGTCACAGCCTCGTGAGCCCGCTGGAGGTCATGCCCGTGCGCCCCACCGCCGCCGTCTCGGCGCTTCTGACGACCGTTCTCGCCTCCGCCGCGCTCACCGCGTGCGGGGGCGGGTCCGGCAGCAGCCCCGACACCGTCAAGGTCTCCTTCAAGCAGTCGACCGACAACTCCGTCCATGTGATGGACGACTATCTCGCCGGTATCAAGAAGCAGTTCGAGGCCTCCCACCCCGGCAAGAAGGTCGAACTCGTCCCCATCAAGGCACCGGACTCGGAGTACTACACCAAGCTCCAGCAGATGCTCCGCTCCCCCAAGACCGCGCCGGATCTGGTCTACGAGGACACCTTCCTCATCAACTCCGACATCACCAGCGGGTACTTGAAGCCGCTCGACGCGTATCTGGCGAAGTGGCCCGACTGGCAGCAGTTCATCGACACGGCCAAGGCCGCCGCGAAGGCCCAGGACGGCAGGACGTACGGCGTTCCGGACGGGACCGACACCCGGGGGCTCTGGTACGACAAGGGCGTCTTCGCCAAGGCCGGGCTGCCCGTGCCCTGGCAGCCGAAGACCTGGGACGACGTGCTGTCCGCGGCCCGCGCCATCAAACAGAAGGTGCCCGGTGTCACCCCGCTGAACGTCTACACCGGCAAGCCGGCCGGTGAGGCGGCCACCATGCAGGGGTTCGAGATGCTGCTGTACGGCACCGGGGACGGCACGAGCGATCCGCTGTACGACGCCGGCAGCAAGAAGTGGGTGGCCGGCGGGCAGGGGTTCAAGGACGCGCTGGCGTTCGTCGAGACCGTCTACAAGGAGAAGCTGGGCCCCGACGTCTCCACCGCCCTCGACCCCAACATCCAGACCATCGTGCGCGGTGAGCTGCTGCCCAAGGGCAAGCTGGGCATCGACCTCGACGGCTCCTGGCTGCCGCAGGACTGGCTGCCGGGGGCGGGACACGAGTGGCCGCAGTGGTCGCAGAGGCTGGGGCTCGCCGCGATGCCCACCCAGCACGGGCAGGCGCCCGGCAAGGTGAGCATGTCCGGCGGCTGGACCTGGTCGATCCCGGCCAAGGCCGGCAACCCCGACCTCGCCTTCGAGTTCGTCAGAACCATGCAGACCAAGGCCAACGCCCAGAAGTGGTACATCGCCAACTCGGGCATCGCGGTGCGCCGGGACGTCGCCGCCGACCCCGCGTACGCCGGCGCCCAGCCCGGCATCAAGTTCTTCACCGACCTCGTCGCCAGCACCCACTACCGGCCCGCCTACCCGGCGTACCCGAAGGTGTCCACGGCGATCCAGGAGGCCATGGAGGGCGTGACGACCGGGGACGTGAGCGTGGAGAAGGCGGCGGCCGGATATGACGAGGCCCTCAAGGACGTCACCGGCGGCCAAGTGGTCGAGAAATGACCTCCCGCGTCCTGCCCCGCACCCTTCCCCTCGTCCCCGCCCTGGTCCTGCTGCTGCTCTTCCTCGCCGGGCCCATCGCCTACTGCGCGTACATCGCCTTCACCGACCTCCAGCTCACCGGGCAGGCCCACTCCTCCTTCGTCGGGCTGGACAACTTCCGCCGGGCCTTCGGCGACGAGGACTTCCTCAACGCCGTATGGCTGACCCTCGTCTTCACCGTCGTGTCGTCGCTGCTCGGGCAGAACACGCTGGGGCTGGCGCTGGCCGCGCTGATGCGGCGGGCGTCGAAGCCGGTGCGCACACTCACCGGCGGGATCGTGGTGACGGCCTGGGTGCTGCCGGAGGTGGTGGCCGGGTTCCTGCTGTACGCCTTCTTCCGCAAGGAGGGCACGCTCAACGCGATCCTGGACGCGCTGCATCTGCCGTCCCAGAACTGGCTGTTCACGCTGCCGATCCTCGCCGTGTCCTTCGCCAACGTCTGGCGCGGCACGGCGTTCTCCATGCTGGTGTACTCGGCCGCGCTCGCCGAGATCCCGCAGGAGATCACCGAGGCCGCCGAGGTCGACGGCGCCGGCGGGTGGCGCCGGCTGTGGCACATCACGCTGCCGATGATCCGGCGGTCCATCGCGACCAACCTGATGCTGAACACCCTGCAGACGCTGTCCGTGTTCGGGCTGATCTGGGTGATGACCCGGGGCGGGCCCGGCGGGAGGAGCCAGACGCTGCCGCTGTTCATGTACGAGCAGGCGTTCCAGAACAGCATGATCGGCTACGGCACGGCGGTGGCGCTGCTGCTGCTCGTCGTCGGCTCGCTGTTCTCGGTGGTGTATCTGCGGCTGCTGCGGACGGAGGTGTGAGCACCGCCATGGCCCGCACGCTCACCTCCCGCCGCGCCGCCCGCCGGCTCGCCGCCGATCTCGGGCTGCTCGTGGTGGCGGCCGCGTTCTGCCTGCCGCTCGCCTGGGTGGTGCTGTCGTCCGTCGATCCGCACGCCGATCTGCGCGTGAAGGTGCCGGACGGGGTCACGTCCGGCAACTACGACGCGATCCTCACCTCGGACATCACCTTCACGCCGCTGCTCAACAGCCTGATCCTGTGCGGCGGCGCGACCGCCCTGACCGTGGTGTGCGCCGCGCTCGCCGCCTACCCGCTCTCCCGCTTCCGCTCCCGGTTCGCCGGACCGTTCCTGCTGACGGTCCTGTTCGCGACCTGCCTGCCGATCACGGCCGTCATGGTGCCGGTGTACGCGCTGTTCGTGCAGGTGAACCTGATCGACACCATGCAGGGGACCATCTACTTCTTCGCCGCCTCCCAGCTGCCCATGGCCATCTGGCTGATGAAGAACTTCATGGACGGCGTGCCGAAGGAGCTGGAGGAGGCCGCCTGGACGGACGGGGCGTCGTCGCTGCAGTCGCTGGTGCGGATCGTGCTGCCGCTGATGGGTCCCGGACTGGCCGTGGTGACCGTGTTTTCCTTCGTGATGATGTGGGGCAACTTCTTCGTGCCGTTCATGTTGCTGATCACCCCGGACCAGATGCCGGCGTCGGTGAGCATCAACGAGTTCTTCGGCAACCGGGGCATGGTCGCCTACGGTCAGCTGGCGGCGTTCTCGGTGGTCTACTCGACGCCGGTGATCGTTCTGTACGTGCTGATCGCGCGGCGGATGGGCGGCGGTTTCGCCCTGGCCGGGGCGGTCAAGGGGTGACACGTGCCGAGAAGGGTAAAACCTACGGAACCGTAGCTTCCTACAATCCGTGATCCTGTCCGAACCGACCGTAGTCATTCCTTGAACGCCGCTCTAGGTTGTGCCGGGTGCGCCATCCCTCATCTCCCTCGAACCCGCCCGGCCCCCCGTTCAACGCCCTGGCCGCCCGCCGGCTGCGTGCCGCCCTCGGCATGGGACCCGAACACGTCGCCCACGGCATGCGGGTGTCGTACGGACTGCCGTACGTCACCCCGGATCTCGTGATCGCCTGGGAACGCGGCATGACCGCCCCCACCAATGCCGAACTCACGGCGCTGGCGGGCATCCTGTGGTGTGCGCCGGGTGAACTCATCGCCCGTCCGCGCACCCTGCGCGAGCACCGCATGGCCCGCGGGGTGGCCCCGGAGGACGTGGCCCGGGTGGTGGGCATCGACCTGCGCTCGTATCTGCGCATGGAGGAGACCGGGGACTGGCGCGGCAACGAGCGCCAGTCCGCGGCGCTCGCCGAGGTGCTCCGGCTGTCGCTGCCGGACTTCGTGGCCGTCACCGGGCGCGAGGAGCGCCTCGCCGAGCTGCTGCGCAGTGCGACGACCATCCGCTGGCAGGGGTATGTGCGCCCGGTCGCCAAGGTCGCGCCGCTGGACCGGGGCATCCTGGAGGAGGTCCTGCAGGAGCTGCACGAGGACTACCAGGGCCACATGGCCGCCACCCTCAGCTGGGGCGGCGGCAGCAGCGACTCCCAGGAGACCGGCCGCGCCTTCCTGGAGGCGATCGTGGAGAACTTCTGGGCGGCCGTGAGAAAGAGAACCGGCTAGAGAAACGAGAACCGGCCGGCGGAGGGTCTAGAAGACCGACTCCGCCTCGTCCATGCGGTCCTTGGGGACCGTCTTCAGCTCGGTCACCGCCTCGGCCAGCGGGACCATCACGATGTCCGTGCCGCGCAGGGCGGTCATCTTGCCGAACTCCCCGCGGTGCGCGGCCTCGACCGCGTGCCAGCCGAAGCGGGTGGCGAGGACCCGGTCGTACGCGGTGGGCGTGCCGCCGCGCTGGACGTGCCCGAGGATGACCGGCCGGGCCTCCTTGCCCAGGCGCCGCTCCAGCTCGTGCGCCAGCGCGGTGCCGATGCCCTGGAACCGCTCGTGGCCGAACTGGTCGATCTCGCCCTTGCCGTAGTCCATGGTGCCGTCGGCCGGGTGGGCGCCCTCCGCGACGCAGACCACGGCGAACTTCTTGCCGCGCGCGAAGCGCTCCTCGACCATCTTCACCAGGTCGGCCGGGTCGAAGGGGCGCTCGGGCAGGCAGATGCCGTGCGCGCCGGCGGCCATGCCGGACTCCAGGGCGATCCAGCCGGCGTGCCGGCCCATGACCTCGACGACCATCACGCGCTGGTGGGACTCGGCGGTGGTCTTCAGCCGGTCCATCGCCTCGGTGGCGACGCCGACGGCGGTGTCGAAGCCGAAGGTGCGGTCGGTGGAGGAGATGTCGTTGTCGATGGTCTTGGGGACGCCGACGACCGGCAGGCCCGCGTCGGAGAGCATGCGGGCCGCGGTCAGCGTGCCCTCGCCGCCGATCGGGATGAGCGCGTCGATACCGAAGTCGCTGACGATGTCGGCGGCGTTCTCGCAGGCCTCGCGCAGCCGGTCGCGCTCCAGCCGGGAGGAGCCGAGGATCGTGCCGCCGCGGGCGAGGATGCCGCTGACGGCGTTCAGGTCGAGGCTGCGGTAGCGCCCGTCGAGCAGGCCGGCGTAGCCGTCCTCGAAGCCGATGACCTCGTCGCCGTAGTTGTCCACCGCCCGGTGCACGACCGACCGGATGACGGCGTTCAGGCCGGGGCAGTCGCCGCCTGCGGTGAGAACTCCGATGCGCATCGTGCTGTGTCTCCTGCTCGCTGTGGGTACCGGTGAGCTCCTCCCGATTGTTCCACGTCCCTGACCAGCGGAACGTCTTGACGGGCGCCTTATCTGTGTCCAGGGGTATTGTCAAGAGGGTTCCGCTCACCTCCGTGGGCGATTTTTGTACACGGAGGTGTACGCCGCGGACGCAGGCCCCCTGGCCGTGGATCTCACAGACGTAGACCTCACAGACGAAACGGAGAGCACACGTGACGCGCAGCGTGTACGTGACCGGTATCGACCGCGGCGACGGCCGCCAGGTCGTCGAGCTGGGGGTCATGGAACTCCTGACCCGGCAGGTCGACCGGGTCGGCGTCTTCCGCCCGCTCGTGCACGACGGCCCGGACCGGCTCTTCGAGCTGCTGCGCGCCCGCTACCGCCTCTCCCAGGACCCGGCGACGGTCTACGGCATCGGCTACGACGAGGCGTCCGCGCTCCAGGCCGAGCGCGGCACGGACGAGCTGGTCGCGGTGCTGGTGGACCGCTTCCACCTGGTCGCCCGCGACTACGACGTCGTCCTGGTCCTCGGCACCGACTTCGCCGACACCCAGCTGCCCGACGAGCTGTCGCTGAACGCGCGCCTGGCCAACGAGTTCGGCGCCTCGGTGATCCCGGTCGTGGGCGGCAGGAAGCAGGGCGCCGAGGCGGTGCTCGCCGAGACCCGCAACGCCTACCGGGCCTACGACGGCCTGGGCTGCGACGTGCTCGCGATGGTCACCAACCGGGTCGCCCGCGAGGACCGCGACGCGATCGCCGAGCGGCTGGCCGGCCGGCTGCCGGTGCCCTGCTACGTCGTTCCCGACGAGCCCGCGCTGTCCGCGCCGACCGTGTCCCAGATCGCGCACGCGCTGGACGCCAAGGTGCTGCTCGGCGACGACTCGGGCCTGGCCCGCGACGCGCTGGACTTCGTCTTCGGCGGGGCGATGCTGCCGAACTTCCTCGGCGCCCTGACCCCGGGCTGTCTGGTCGTCACCCCCGGCGACCGCGCCGACCTGGTCGTCGGCACGCTGGCCGCGCACAGCGCCGGCACCCCGCCGATAGCCGGCGTGCTGCTCACCCTGAACGAGGTCCCCGGCGAGGACATCCTCACCCTCGCCGCCCGCCTCGCCCCCGGCACCCCGGTGCTGTCGGTGTCCGGCAACAGCTTCCCCACCGCCGCGCAGCTGTTCTCCCTGGAGGGCAAGCTGAACGCGGCCACCCCGCGCAAGGCGGAGCGGGCGCTCGGCCTGTTCGAGCGCTACGTCGACACCGCCGACCTCAACAAGCGGGTCTCCGCGCCCAGCAGCGACCGGGTCACGCCGATGATGTTCGAGCACAAGCTGCTGGAGCAGGCCCGCGCCGACAAGCGCCGGGTGGTGCTGCCGGAGGGCACCGAGGAGCGCGTGCTGCACGCCGCCGAGGTGCTGCTGCGCCGCGGGGTGTGCGACCTGACCCTGCTCGGCCCGGTCGACCAGATCCGCAAGAAGGCCGCCGACCTCGGCATCGACCTGGGCGACACGCAGCTGATCGACCCGGCGACCAGCGAGCTGCGCGACGCCTTCGCCGAGAAGTACGCGGCCCTGCGCGCCCACAAGGGCGTCACCGTGGAGCTGGCCTACGACGTCGTCTCGGACGTGAACTACTTCGGCACCCTGATGGTCTCCGAGGGCCTGGCCGACGGCATGGTGTCGGGCTCGGTGCACTCCACGGCGGCCACCATCCGGCCCGCCTTCGAGATCATCAAGACCAAGCCGGACGCGTCGATCGTGTCGTCGGTGTTCTTCATGTGCCTGGCCGACAAGGTGCTCGTCTACGGCGACTGCGCGGTCAACCCGGACCCGAACGCCGAGCAGCTCGCCGACATCGCGATGCAGTCGGCGACCACGGCCGCCCGGTTCGGCGTCGAACCGCGGATCGCGATGCTGTCGTACTCCACCGGCACCTCCGGCGCCGGCGCCGACGTGGAGAAGGTGCGCGAGGCGACCGAACTGGCCCGGCTGCGCCGCCCCGACCTGAAGATCGAGGGTCCGATCCAGTACGACGCCGCCGTGGAGCCGTCGGTCGCGGCGACCAAGCTGCCCGGCTCCGAGGTGGCCGGACAGGCCACGGTGCTGATCTTCCCCGACCTCAACACCGGCAACAACACCTACAAGGCCGTGCAGCGCTCGGCCGGCGCGATCGCGGTCGGGCCGGTGCTGCAGGGCCTCAACAAGCCCGTCAACGACCTGTCCCGGGGCGCGCTCGTCCAGGACATCGTCAACACCGTCGCCATCACGGCGATCCAGGCCCAGTCCCCCACCGAGAAGGCAACACAGCAGTGACCGGCACCCGCGTCCTCGTCCTCAACTCCGGCTCGTCGTCGGTGAAGTACCAGCTGCTCGACATGCGCGACAGCAGCCGGCTGGCCGTGGGGCTGGTCGAGCGGATCGGTGAGCAGACCTCCCGGCTCAAGCACACCCCGCTGGCCTCGGGCGGTGTGAGCCGGGAGTTCAACGGCCCGATCGCCGACCACGACGCCGCGCTGAAGGCCGTCGCCGAGGAGCTGTCCAAGGACGGCCTGGGCCTGGACTCCCCCGAACTCGCCGCGATCGGGCACCGGGTGGTGCACGGCGGCAAGCAGTTCACCGAGCCGACCGTCATCGACGACAAGGTGCTCGCGGAGATCGAGCGGCTGATCCCGGTCGCCCCGCTGCACAACCCGGCCAACCTGACCGGTATCCGCACGGCGACGGCGCTGCGCCCCGACCTGCCCCAGGTCGCCGTCTTCGACACCGCGTTCCACACGACGATGCCGGAGTCGGCCGCGCGCTACGCCATCGACGTCGAGACCGCCGACCGGCACCGCGTGCGCCGCTACGGCTTCCACGGCACCTCGCACGCGTACGTCTCCCGGGCGACGGCGAAGCTGCTGGGCAAGGCACCCGAAGAGGTGAACGTGATCGTGCTGCACCTGGGCAACGGGGCGTCGGCCTCGGCCGTGCGGGGCGGCAGGTGCGTGGACACCTCCATGGGACTCACGCCTTTGGAGGGCCTGGTGATGGGTACGCGCTCCGGAGACATGGACCCGGCCGTCATCTTCCATTTGATGCGTGTTGGTGGAATGTCCGCCGACGAGATCGACACTCTTCTGAACAAGAAGAGCGGACTGATCGGGCTGTGCGGGGACAACGACATGCGGGAGATCCGCCGCCGGATCGACGAGGGCGACGAGCGTGCGCGACTCGCCTTCGACATTTACATTCACCGGCTGAAGAAGTACATCGGCGCCTATTACGCCGTGCTCGGGCGGGTGGACGCGGTGGCCTTCACGGCCGGGGTCGGGGAGAACGCGGCGCCGGTGCGCGAGGCGGCGATCGCGGGCCTGGAGGAGCTGGGCCTGGCGGTCGACGGCGAGCTGAACGCCGTACGCGGTGACGAGCCGCGGCTGATCTCGCCGGAGTACGCGCGGGTTGCGGTGGCGGTGGTGCCGACGGATGAAGAACTGGAGATCGCGACGCAGACATACGCACTGGTCGGAATGAACAACTGAACTGAGCGCACCTGAGCAATAGGGCACTCATTTGTACTTTCCGCCAGACGGAATATTCCGTAGCGAAACAAACCGATAGGATCGCCCCATGCGCCGTTCGAAAATCGTCTGTACTCTCGGCCCCGCGGTCGACTCCCACGAGCAGCTCGTCTCGCTGATCGAAGCCGGCATGAACGTGGCCCGCTTCAACTTCAGCCACGGCACCCACGCCGAGCACCAGGGCCGGTACGACCGCCTGCGTGCCGCGCAGAAGGAGACCGGCCGTCCCATCGGCGTCCTCGCCGACCTGCAGGGCCCGAAGATCCGCCTGGAGACCTTCGCCGAGGGTCCGGTCGAGCTGGAGCGCGGTGACGAGTTCGTCATCACGACCGAGGACGTTCCCGGTGACAAGCACATCTGCGGCACCACGTACAAGGGTCTGCCCGGTGACGTGGCCAAGGGCGACCAGGTCCTGATCAACGACGGCAACGTCGAGCTGAAGGTCATCGAGGTCGAGGGCCCGCGGGTGCGGACGATCGTCATCGAGGGCGGCGTCGTCTCCGACCACAAGGGCATCAACCTGCCCGGCGCGGCCGTCAACGTCCCGGCCCTGTCCGAGAAGGACATCGAGGACCTGCGGTTCGCGCTGCGCATGGGCTGCGACCTGGTCGCCCTGTCCTTCGTCCGCGACGCCAAGGACATCAACGACGTCCACCGCGTCATGGACGAGGAGGGCCGCCGCGTCCCGGTCATCGCCAAGGTGGAGAAGCCGCAGGCGGTGCAGAACATGGAGGACGTCGTGATGGCGTTCGACGGCGTGATGGTCGCCCGTGGCGACCTGGCCGTCGAGTACCCGCTGGAGCAGGTCCCCATGGTGCAGAAGCGCCTGATCGAGCTGTGCCGGCGCAACGCCAAGCCGGTGATCGTGGCGACCCAGATGATGGAGTCGATGATCACCAACTCCCGCCCGACCCGCGCCGAGGCCTCCGACGTGGCCAACGCGATCCTGGACGGCGCGGACGCGGTCATGCTGTCGGCGGAGTCGAGCGTGGGCGCGTACCCGATCGAGACCGTCAAGACGATGTCGAAGATCGTCACCGCGGCCGAGCAGGAGCTGCTCAGCAAGGGCCTGCAGCCGCTCGTGCCGGGCAAGAAGCCGCGCACGCAGGGCGGTTCGGTGGCCCGCGCGGCCTGCGAGATCGCCGACTTCCTCGGCGGCAAGGGCCTGGTCGCCTTCACCCAGTCCGGCGACACCGCCCGCCGTCTGTGCCGCTACCGCGCGGTCCAGCCGATCCTGGCGTTCACCACCGACGAGAACACCCGCAACCAGCTGACGCTGAGCTGGGGCGTGGAGCCGTACGTGGCGCCCTTCGTCAACAGCACCGACGAGATGGTCGACCTGGTCGACCAGGAAGTGGTCAAGATGGGCCGCTTCAACGAGGGCGACATCGTGGTGATCACGGCCGGCTCCCCGCCCGGCGTCCCCGGCACCACCAACATGGTCCGGGTGCACCACCTGGGCGGCAACAACCGCGACTGACCCCGCGGGAGTTCCCGTACGGCGCTGAGGGCGCCCCCTGTGACAGGGGGCGCCCTCAGCCTTTGTGCGGCTCCCGAACGGGTCTGTGGGGACGCTCGGCGGGTCCTGCGGGAGCGCGCTCAGTCCGTGTACAGATGCATGCCCGGCACGTGCAGGGTGCCGCCGAACTGGGCGGCCTGGGTGACCTTCACATTGGTGAAGTAGATCAGCGGGATGTTCAGCGGCGGCGGGCTGTCCGGGCTGAACGTGATCGGGATCAGGCCGAAGAGGTTGCCGGAGATGGACTCCGTGTACATCACCGTGGAACCGTTGCGGATGGTGGACGTCGAGCCCTTGGCCGCCTGCACGTGGTAGGTCTTGCCGGAGTTCTTGTCCTTGACGATCTGGTGCAGGTCGCCGATGTCGGTGCCGCCGGAAATGACGTACTTCAGCACCTTCTTGGTCTTGCCGCTGCTGGTCTTCACCTCGACGACGCCCTGGTAGTCGGCGCTCTTCAGCAGCAGCGAGCTGGCCTGGAGGTACCAGGGGTCCTCGGCCACCGGCACCTTGTTGTCGACGCCGCCCTCGTCCTCGGTGGCCGCCACGCAGTCGTCGGGGGTGGCGCTCGCGGAGGGGCTCGGCGTGGCGGTGGCCGCGTCGGCCGCCTCGCCGACCGCGTCGGTGGTGTCCTTGACCGTGCCGGTGACGTTGTCAGTCGTGTCCTTGACCGTGTCGGTCGCCTTGTCGGTCGTGTCCTCGACCGTGCCGGTGACCTTGTCGGTCGTGTCCTTGACGGTGCCGGTCACCTTGTCGACCGTGCCCGTGGCGGAGGCCGAGGGCGAGGCGGTGGGCGTGGAGCCGGCGGTGGGCGTGGGCGAGTTCTTGTCGCCGCCGCCGAAGATGCCGGTGATGGCGTCGCCGATGCCGTCGAGCAGGTTCTTGTCCGTCGCGGACGGCGACGGGGTGGGCGTCGAGGACGTGCTCCCCGTGGACCCGGTGGACCCGCCGGACTTCGGGGACGCGGACGAGGCGGACGGCGAGGGCTCGGCCTTGTCGCCGGAACCTGAATCCGGCGAAGAGGACGGGCCGTCGGAGGCGTCCGGGGAACCGGTGGCCGACGGCTCGGGACTCGCGTCGTCCTTCGAGCCGTCCTTCGCCTCGTCGCTCTGCGAGGCGGACGGCGACGGGGTGGCCGAGGCGTCCTCGCCGTCCTTGCCGAGCGCGTCGACGCAGTCCTGGTAGTCGTCGGCCAGCTTGGACGTCGCGGTCGGCGCGTGGTCGTCGGCGACGGCGAGCGTCGGGGTCATCCCCATCGCCATGAGGACCGCGGTGGGCATCGCCGCGACGGCTATCGCCTTGCCGGCCGGCAGGTGGAACCGGGTGAACAGCGGCTTGCGCGGGGCCGCGTGGCGCGGGCCCGTTCTGTCGTGGGCGGCGGCACTCTCGGTGCGGACCTCGTCAGCCGACACGGCGCCCCCCGTCCGAGTCCTCGGCCGCCGGCGGGGCGGCCGGGTCCAGGGGCGCGTCGTCCGACTCCTGCCGCGCCGCACCGCGCTGCGGCCTGGCCGGCGCCCAGGAGACGGCGAGGGCGCCGCCGATGAGCGCCAGCAGGAAGCCCATCAGGAAGCCGCCGATGTTGGAGACCACCAGGGACACCAGGGCGAGGAGGATCGCCGCGACGCCGGCGAAGACCCGCGTCGCCTTCTGGAACCACATCGTCAGGCCCAGCGTGATCAGCAGCACGCCGATGATGAGGGAGCCGGCGCCGGCGGTGGTCGCCATGGCGATCGACATGGTGCCCAGCTTGAGCGTGGCGTAGGGGAAGTAGGCGATCGGCACCCCACCGAGCAGGGTGAACAGGCCTGCCCAGAACGGCCGGGTGCGCCGCCAGTCACGGAATCGCAGACGCAGCCGGGTGACGTTCCCGGCGCTCTGGACCGGAATCTCGGCACTCATGGAAAACAGCTCCCTGGGTCCGGTGGAAGTACGTACCGGCTCGGCCGCAGGCGTGCAGAAGCCGGAATGTGGAGTCGGGGGTGGCGCGGACGGCGCGTTGCCTGGTGGTGCGGGGCGGGGAAGCGAGCACTCCCCCGCCCCGCCTGGTATCAGCTCAGCTGTGCCAGATCACCGTGCGGCGGCGACCGTCAGTAGCACTCCATCTTGGAGTCCGTACCGAGGCGCATCTTCAGGCCGCTGAGCTTGAAGGTGCCGGCCGTGGTCGCCCACGCGGTCTGCTTGACGTCGGTCAGGTCGGCCGAGTCGGCCTGCTGGGCGAAGCCGCCCGGCAGCACGTTGTCGCCGCTCTTGACGGCGGGACCCTTGTTCTGGTCCTGGACCGCCACACCGATGTCGATGTTGTTGAACGTGGCATCGGCGTCGAGCTGCGCGACGTCGATGTACAGGTTCTTCGCCTCGACCTTGTGGTCGGCGTCCGGCCCGGCCTCAAGACGGAGGTAGATCGTCTTCCCTATGAGGGGGATCTCCGTCTTCACGGACTGACACATGTTGGTGATCTCGGCCGTCTTGAACGACGAGATCGCGACCGGACGGGCCGTCTTGGTCTTGCCGTCGGTCGAGGTGTAGCCCGTGTCGATGCCGCCGTACTGGGCGAAGCCGTCACCGTGCAGCTTGCCGGCCGACACCTTGAACTCCTGGCCGGACACGCTGAAGGACGCGGCGAGCGCACCCTGAGCGAGGCCGACACCGATCGCCGCCGCGGCTGCCACGCTGGGCACCATGACGACGGCGAACCGCTTCCATCTGGTCCCGCCACGCACCTGGGACTCCATATTTCCTCCTTCTCGGACGTACATCTCCTGACCGCCTCAAGCCCCCTAGACGGCGGCTCAGCCGGGCAGGGATGGGAGAAGTGCTACGTCCTCGGGAAGGAGCGCCGCGCTCGGTGGCGCTGGAACGCGCCCGAATCACCGGCGATCACCCCCGAGCGACAACCACTGGTCGCGCCTGACACGCATCACGCACAACCTTGCTGGACAGGCTTCACCGACGGGCGAAGACCCCCCTGTCCAAGAGCCGGCGCCACTGCCGTCGGCTCTGCTCGGTGGGGACCCAGGAAGTCCCGCCACCCGATTGGCTGTCGGGCTACGGGAATGGACCGAGCGTCGCCGATCGTGGTGCATTCTCGCCGCCGACACAAGGGGGTTCGTTACTCGCTAGTAACGGCCGGATCACCGCTCGGCGACCCACAGGTCTCAGGCGGCGACACAGGGTGGCTCCAGCCCTCGGGACAAAACCGTTGATCGCTGGACAGAATCTGACAGAAGCACTGCCTGGACTTACTCGTAGTAACAGCGGCCGCGATTACCAAGATTTGGTAAAGCGCGGCCGCAGTGGAGGCGTCTCGGCGAACTTTTCACTCGGGCATCACATGCCCTCGCGTTTAGCGACTGGTCGGCGCGGGGCCCCCGCGCGGGCTCAGAACAGGGCCCGCGCCAGCGCCCGCCGGGCCGCGGTCACCCGGGGATCGTCGGCGCCCACGACCTCGAACAGCTCCAGCAGCCGCAGCCGTACGGCCTCGCGGTCGTCGCCCACCGTGCGCTGCACGGTCTCGACCAGGCGCCCGAAGGCGTCCTCGACATGGCCGCCCACCAGATCCAGGTCGGCGGCGGCGATCTGCGCCTGTACGTCGGCCGGCTTGTCGGCGGCGTCCTTGCGCACCTGCTGCGGGTCCAGGTTCTGCACCCGCTGGAGCAACTCGGCCTGGGCGAGGCCGAGTTTGGCCTCGGGGTGGGCGGGGTCGTCGGCCAGCACGTTCTGGTACGCGCGGACCGCACCGGCCAGGTCGCCCGCGTCCAGCGCCTGCGCGGCGGCGTTCAGCGCGGCGTCGTAGGGACCCTCGGTCCTGGCGTCGGCGGGGGTGCCGCCCGGCTCGGCGTTCGGGTCGACGGTCAGGCCGGTGATGCCGAAGCGCTGCTCGGCCACGGCCACCAGCTGGTCCAGGGTCTGGCGGATCTGCTCCTCACCGGCCGCGCCCTGGAAGAGCGGCAGTGCCTGGCCCGCGACGACGGCGAAGACGGCCGGGATGCCCTGGATCCCGAACTGCTGCATCAGCATCTGGTTGGCGTCGACGTCGATCTTGGCGAGCACGATGCGCCCGTCGTACTCGACGGTCAGCCGCTCCAGCACCGGGCTCAGCTGCTTGCAGGGCTGGCACCACTCGGCCCAGAAGTCGATGACGACCGGCACCTCGGCCGACCGCTGTACGACGTCCCGCTCGAATCCGGCCTCATCGACGTCGAAGACGAGGTCCGCCGGGGAGACGGCGCCCGCCCCGCCCTGCCGCGCCGCTTCCGCGCGCGCCTGCTCGGCCTTGGCCTTGGCCTCCTGGGCCGCCTTCACCGCGGCGAGGTCGACGACGCCGCTCATGGACATGTTCCGTGGCTGCATGCGTCTATCCTCCCCCGTCCGCGTGCCTGCGTGAAAAACGATGTGAAAAGCCAGGCCTGGCCGTTGTGTACTGTGCGGCGCCGGGTCCCCACCCACGCGCCTGTGGTCGTCGCCCGTGTACGTCCCTCACAGGCTTTCGCTACGACTCGTAGCGTAATGGCATCCGCCGTCCGCGCGACACCACTCCCCGGTGATCTCCCTCACGGCCGCACCGGGAAAAGCCGGACAACGGCCGGATATGGTCGGGGCATGCAGAGCCGCAGCCCCGCCGCCCGACCCGGCCGTCCGCGCAGCGCCACCGCGGCCACCGCCATCCTGGCGGCGACGCGTGAGGCGCTGGTCGAACTGGGCTGGTCCAAGCTCACCCTGGGAGACGTGGCGACGCGCGCCGGGGTTGCGAAGACGACGCTGTACCGCCGGTGGTCGGGCAAGAACGAGCTGGTCGTCGACGCGGTCGCGGAACTCTTCGACGAGCTGGAGCTGCCCGACCGGGGCAGCCTGGCCGCCGACATAGAGGGCGTCGTCCTCCAGTTCGCGGCGATCCTGGCCCGCCCGGAGGCCAAGAGCGGTCTGATGGCGGTGGTGGCGGAGTCCACCCGGGACGACGCCCTGCGCGAACGCATCCGCGAGTCCATCGTCGAACGCCAGAAACGGCTGGTTCTGGAGGGTCGCGCGCGAGCCCAGGAACGCGGCGAGCTGCCTCCCGAGAGCGACCCCGAGGAGGCAGCCCGCACGGCCGACCTGATCTTCGACGTGGTGGCAGGAGCGGTGGTCCACAGAACCCTGGTCAGCGCGGAACCGGCAGACGAGACCTGGGTCCACAACTTCACCCGGGTACTGCTACTGGGCCTGACGCACTCCGGATAGGCGCACCTACCCCGCCCCGGCCAGCCGCAGCACCGGGGGCCGGGGCAACGCCGGGCACCTGGCCCAAGCCCCGGCCCGCCACCTAGAACCCCGCCGGCTCCGTGTACACCCCCCACTCGTCCCGCAGCACCCCGCAGATCTCACCCAGGGTCGCCTCCGCCCGCACCGCGTCCAGCATGGGCTCGATCATGTTCGCCCCGGAACGAGCCGCAGCCAGCATGCCGTCCAGAGCAGCCCGCACCGCGGACTCGTCCCGCGCAGCCTTCCGCTCGGAGAGCACCCGGACCTGCTCCCGCTCCACCTCATGGCTCACCCGCAGGATCTCCAGATCCCCGGTGACGGACCCGGTGTGGACGTTGACGCCCACGACCCGCTTCTCGCCCTTCTCCAGAGCCTGCTGGTACCGGAACGCGGACTCGGCGATCTCGCCGGTGAACCACCCGTCCTCGATCCCGCGCAGGATGCCCGAGGTGATCGGCCCGATCGGGTGCTGCCCGTCCGGGTGCGCCCGCAGCCCCCGCTCCTTGATCTGCTCGAAGATCTTCTCCGCGTCGGCCTCGATCCGGTCCGTCAGCTGCTCGACGTACCACGAACCACCCAGCGGATCGGCCACGTTGGCGACCCCGGTCTCCTCCATCAGCACCTGCTGCGTGCGCAGCGCGATCTCCGCCGCCTGCTCGCTCGGCAGGGCCAGTGTCTCGTCGAGGGCGTTGGTGTGCAGCGAGTTGGTCCCGCCGAGCACCGCGGCGAGCGCCTCCACGGCCGTACGCACGACGTTGTTGTACGGCTGCTGGGCCGTCAGCGAGACACCGGCGGTCTGCGTGTGGAACCGCAGCCACTGCGACTTCTCGGACTTCGCCCCGTAGACGTCCCGCATCCACCGCGCCCAGATCCGGCGCGCGGCGCGGAACTTGGCGATCTCCTCGAAGAAATCGACGTGCGCGTCGAAGAAGAAGGACAGACCGGGCGCGAAGACGTCCACGTCGAGCCCGCGCGACAGCCCCAGCTCCACGTACCCGAAGCCGTCCGCGAGCGTGTACGCCAGCTCCTGCGCGGCCGTCGCCCCGGCCTCGCGGATGTGGTACCCGGAGACGGACAGCGGCTTGTACGCGGGGATCTTCGCGCTGGTGTACTCCATCAGGTCGCCGATCAGGCGCAGATGGGGCTCGGGCTGGAAGAGCCACTCCTTCTGGGCGATGTACTCCTTGAAGATGTCCGTCTGCAGCGTGCCGTTGAGCACGGACGCGTCGACGCCCTGCCGCTCGGCGGCCACCAGGTACATGCAGAAGACGGGCACGGCGGGCCCGCTGATGGTCATGGAGGTGGTGACGTCCCCGAGCGGGATGTCCTTGAAGAGCACCTCCATGTCGGCCGCGGAGTCGATGGCCACGCCGCAGTGCCCGACCTCGCCGAGCGAGCGGGGGTCGTCGGAGTCGCGGCCCATCAGCGTCGGCATGTCGAAGGCCACGGACAGGCCGCCGCCGCCGTTGCCGAGGATCATCTTGTAGCGCTCGTTGGTCTGCTCGGCGTTGCCGAACCCGGCGAACTGCCGGATGGTCCACGTACGCCCTCGGTATCCGGTCGGGTACAGCCCGCGGGTGAAGGGGTACTCCCCGGGCCAGCCGATCCGCTCGAAGCCCTCGTATGTGTCCCCGGGTCGGGGCCCGTACACCGGCTCCACGGGATCGCCGGAGAGCGTGGTGAAGTCAGCGTCGCGCTTGCGCGCGGCGTCGTACCGGGCCTGCCAGCGTCGGCGGCCCTCCTCGATGGCGTCAGCGTCCATACCTTCGAATTTACTAGGACGTCCTAGTAAATGTCGATGGCTGACCGCCGTACAGGTGTACGGCGGTGGGGTCCGGGGCCCGCAGGACCGGCGCGGTCAGGCCTTGGCGGCCACGGGGGCCGGGTCGCCGGCCGCGGCCTCCAGCTCGCGGCTGATCCTGCGCTCGACGAAGAAGGCGGCCGTCGGGATGGTGCCCGCGAGCAGCACCCACAGCTGCTTGCCGACCGGCCACTTCGCCTTGGAACCGAGGTCGAAGGCGAAGACCAGGTACAGGACGTACAGCCAGCCGTGCGCGATACCGACGACCTTGACGAAGCTGTCCGCCCCGTCCATGTCGATGCCGTACTTGGCGACGCAGCCCAGGGTCAGCAGGACCAGCAGCACGCCCGTCACGTAGGCCATGACGCGGTAGCGGGTCAGCACGCTCTTCTTCATGGCTTCGAGCGTAACCGCCCGTTCCGGGAGATCTTGCCCGGGGTCACGTGGACCGGGTCACTCCCGGGTCACTGCTCCTCGAAGTCCTTGGCGGCGATGCGCAGCGGGCGCAGCAGCGCGAAGATCTCCCCGCACTCCTCGGCGTCGTACACCCCGAGGCCGAAGTCCATCGCCATCAGGTCGCGGGTGGCGGCCTCGACGACCTCGCGGCCCTTGGCGGTGATGGAGGCCAGGGTGCCGCGGCCGTCGTTGGGGTTGGGCCGCTTGGCCACCAGACCGGACCTGACCAGGCGGTCCACGGTGTTCGTCACGGAGGTGGGGTGCACCATGAGGCGCTCGCCGATCTTGGACATCGGCAGCTCGCCCTCCTTGGAGAAGGTGAGCAGCACCAGCGCCTCGTACCGCGCGAACGTCAGCCCGTACGGCTTGACCACCGCGTCCACCTCGGCGAGCAGGATCTGGTGCGCACGCATGATCGACGTGATCGCACCCATGGCCGGGACATTGCCCCAGCGCTGCTTCCACAGCTCGTCTGCGCGGGCGATGGGGTCGAACGGGAGGCTCAGAGGCTTCGGCACGTCATCAGACCCTACCGGTCGGTCATATGCCGGTCAGCCCCGTCTCGCGTTTCGGTCGCCGCCGCCCGCCTCCGCGTCCGCCGGGCCCCGGCCGCCAGCAGCGCGCAGACCGCGCTGCCCGCCACCCCGGCGCCCGCGACGGTCGCGGTCACCCCGGCGAACTCGGCCACCGCGCCGGCCAGCGCCATGCCCACGCCCTGGGTCGTCATCAGGCCCGCGGTGAGCAGGGTCATCGCCCGCCCGCGCAGCTCCTCGGGCACGTCCCGGACCAGCCACTGGTCCAGGCCCAGGGTGTAGGCGGCACCGGCCCCGGAGACGACGAGCAGCGCGAGCGACGCCGCCGGCCCCGGGTGCAGCGCGTACCCGGCGTAGGGCAGCAGGCTCAGGCAGACCAGCGGCAGCGCGATCCGCTCGCGGGCGGCCGGACGCAGCCGGGAGCCGGCCAGCACCTCGCCGGCGATCGTGCCGACCGGCAGCGCGCACATCAGCAGGCCCAGCCCGCCTGAGCCGACGCCCAGCTCGGCGGCGTACGGCGCGGCCAGCGCCTCCGGCACGACGGCGAACAGCGGCGGGATCCAGAACAGGAGCAGCAGGGCCCTGACCCGGCGGTGCGCGAGCACCTGCCGCGCCCCGCGCAGCGAGTCGGCGACGAGGGCCCCGCCGTCCCGCGCCCGGGCGGGCCGCCGCCGGGTGCCGAGCCGCAGCAGCGCGGCGGAGGCGAGGAAGGTCCCGACGGTGATCAGCAGGGCGTGCCGCGGCGATACGGCGGTGAGCAGCACGCCGCCGAGGCCGAACCCGGTGAGCAGCGCGCCCTGCGAGACGATCCGCAGCAGGGAGCGGCCGAGCACGAACAGGTCGCCGTCGCCGAGGATGTCGGCGAGGGTCGCCATCCGGGTGCCCTGGAAGACCGGCGCGACGACGGCGAGGCAGCAGCGCAACGCGAGCAGCACGGCGATCCCGGTACCCGGGGCGGCCATCGGCACCACGCACCCCGCGCACACCAGATCACACACCACGAGCACCCGCCGGGCGGGGTACCGGTCGGCGAGCCCGGCGAGCAGCGTCCCACCGACCAGGTTGGGCAGAAACCCGAGCGCGAAGGTGAGCGCACTGAGCAGCGGCGACCCGGTCCTGTCGAATACCAACACGGACAACGAGATCTCCGCGACGACCAGCCCCAGCAACGAGAACGCGTGCGCGGCGAAGACGGCCCGGAACTCACGCACCGCAAAGAGCCCCCGGTAACCGACGGCCCCCACCCCCACCCGGAGCGCGGGCGGGGGCGTGGCTGTGGGCGTGGGGCCCGGGTGGGGGCCGGTCGGTTCGGGCATGGGCAGAAGGCTGCCCGGCAGGCCCGCACCGGCCTAGACTTTCGGCTCTGGCCGAATCTTCCGGAGGCGTCCGTGTCGCCGTCGCGACTGCACTTCGCGGAGGGTGACTTCCTGCGCTGCCGCTTCGCCCTGTCGCCGCTGTGGGAGACCCAGGAGGTCGTCCGCACGCTCAAGCGGACCGAGCGGCACGGCTATCACGCGCCCTGGCTGCGCAGGACCCGCGAGGCGGCCGGCCGGCTGGACCTGGGCGCGCTGTGGCTGCTGATGCCGTGGCGCGGCCACTCCCCCGACTGGCTGTGCCCGCCGCCCACGGGCCCCGCGGCGACGTTCGAGGAGGAGATCGCCGCGGTGCGCGCCGCCGATCCGGAGGCCGCCCGCGCCGACACGGCCCGCTCCCTCGCCGACACCCCGGGCGCGCTGGAGTCGGCGCGGGGCCGGGCCTGGCTCGCGGACCCGGAACTGATGATCTCGGAGCTGGCGGACGCGCTGGAGGAGGTCTGGCACACCCTGGTGGCGCCGGACTGGCCCCGGCTGCGCGCGCTGCTGGAGGCCGACATCGCCTTCCACTCCCGGCGGCTGGCCGAGGTCGGCCTGGGCGGGCTGCTGCCGGAGATCAACCGGGGCTTCGGCTGGCACGCCGGGACGCTCACGGTGGAGTACCGGGGCGAGCACGAGCGGCATCTCGGCGGGCAGGGCCTGGTGCTCATGCCGAGCGTGTTCATCTGGCCGGACGTGGTCAGCACCTTCGAGCCGCCGTGGCAGCCGACGCTGGTCTACCCGGCGCGGGGCATCGCGGGACTGTGGGCCGAGCCTGCCGACCGTGCCCCCGACTCGCTGGTGCGGCTGCTGGGCCGCGGCCGGGCCGCCGTTCTGACGGCCCTGGCGGACCCGGCGAGCACCACCGCCCTCGCCCACCGCCTCGGCCTGGCCCCGTCCTCGGTCTCCGCCCATCTGACGGCACTGCGCGAGGCCGGCCTGCTCACGGCCCGCCGCTACGGCCACCAGGTGCTGTACGAGCGGACCCCGCTGGGGATGGCGCTGGCGGCGGGCGGGGACTGAGGGTCTGGTCGGCTACTGCTCGGCCGCCAGGTGCCGCTCGACCGTCTCCACCTTGGAGGTGAGGCCGTCGGTCACACCGGGCCGGATGTCGGCCTTGAGGACCAGGGACACCCGAGGAGCGCGCGCCTCGACGGCGGCGACGGCCCGCTTGACGACGTCCATGACCTCGTCCCACGACTCACCCTCGATCGAGGTGAACATCGCGTCGGTGCGGTTGGGCAGCCCGGACTCGCGGACCACACGGACGGCGTCGGCGACGTACTCCCCCACGTCCTCGCCGACGCCGAGGGGCGTCACGGAGAAGGCGACGATCATGCTCCCACCATTCCTTCCTTGCGGGCCCGGGCGGCGATGACGGCGTCCTCGGCCTCGCGGCGCAGCTTGCGCTCGGCGAAGAAGCCACCGGTGGGCAGGACCGACAGCACGAAGTAGAGGGCGGCGGTCTTCAGCGGCCACTTGGCGCGGTTCCAGGCGTCCGCCCAGAAGATCACGTAGAGCACGAAGAGAACGCCGTGGACCATGCCCATCACGGGCACCGCGTCGAAGTCCGTGGTCCGCTTCAGCACCGAGCAGACGAGCAGGATCAGGAAGGACACGGCCTCGGGTGCGGAGACCAGGCGGAGGCGGCGGAGGGCGGTGGCGGTCTTGATGTCCACGGGTCACCTTCGGTCGGGGGGTACGGCTGCCGTTTGTGAACGGACGCACAAGCGTTCACCCATTGTGGCAAACCCCGCCCGTAGGGGTCCGCTCAGGGTCGTTCTCCACCCACGGGCCCTGTCCTCTCCCACCACCGCACGGCTACTTTCTGCGCGTGGCGATGTTCCGACTGCAAGGCAGCAAGGTGCTCGCCGTCGACATGACCGGGGACGCCGTGAAGGCGAAGAACGGCTCGATGGTCGCGTACGACGGGCAGATGGCCTTCAAGAAGCTGTCCGGGGGCGGTGAGGGTCTGCGGGGGATGGTGACCCGGCGGCTCACCGGGGAGCAGATGACGGTGATGGAGGTGAGGGGGCAGGGGACCTGCTGGTTCGCGGACCGCGCGGCGGAGATCAATCTGGTGACCCTCCAGGGGGACAAGCTGTACGTCGAGTCGAGCAATCTGCTCGCGACCGACGCCGCTCTGCGCACGGGCACGACGTTCACCGGGCTGCGCGGGGCCTCGCAGGGCAACGGGCTGTTCACGACGACGGTGGAGGGGCACGGCCAGGCGGCGATCACCTCGGACGGGCCGGCGGTGGTGCTGCGGGTGTCGCCGCAGTACCCGCTGAGCGTGGACCCGGGCGCGTACATCGCCCACCAGGGGAATCTGCGGCAGTCCTTCCAGTCGGGTGTGACGTTCCGCACGCTCATGGGCGAGGGCGGCGGCGAGGCCTTCCAGATCCGGTTCGAGGGGGACGGGCTGGTGTACGTGCAGCCGAGCGAGCGCAACACGATCGCGGGGGACGTCTGAGATGGCCTTCCGTGAGATCAACTCCAAGATGGTCGAGGCCACGGTGGCACCGGGGCAGCGGCTGTACAGCCAGCGCGGGGCGATGCTGGCCTACCGGGGCGAGGTGTCCTTCACCCCGAACGTCCAGGGCGGCCAGGGCGGGCTCATGTCGATGATCGGGCGGCGGATCGCGAACGAGGCGACGCCGCTGATGACCGTCGAGGGCAGCGGCACGGTGCTGTTCGGGCACGGCGGCCACCACGTCCAGGTCCTCCACCTCACCGGCGACACGCTGTACGTCGAGTCCGACCGGCTGCTCGCCTTCGAGGGCACCCTGACGCAGGGCACCGTGTTCCTGGGCGCGCAGGGCGGCGTGATGGGCATGGTCCGGGGCCAGGTCAGCGGGCAGGGGCTGTTCACCACGACCCTCAAGGGCCACGGCGCGGTCGCCGTGATGGCGCACGGCGGGGTCTTCGAGATCCCGATCACCCCGCAGCGGCCGGTGCACGTCGACCCGCAGGCCTATGTCGCCCACCACGGCGACGTGCGCAACAAGCTGTCCACCGCCCTCGGCTGGCGGGACATGGTGGGCCGCGGCTCCGGCGAGGCGTTCCAGCTGGAGCTCAGCGGCAGCGGTGCGGTCTACGTCCAGGCCTCGGAGGAGAAGCTGTGAGCACCCCCTACGGCGCCGGGCCGGTCGTGCACGACCCGGCGACCCTGCCCGCCGACGACAACGTCAACGCGTACACCTTCTGCGTGGAGCTCAAGGGCAGCCAGTGGTTCCTGCAGAAGGGGAAGATGATCGCCTACTACGGGGCGATCGAGTTCAACGGCATCGGGCACGGCCGGCTGGACCGTCTGGTCCGCACGGCGTTCCATTCGCCTCTGCACGCGAGCGACTGGGTGGTGGCCGAGGGCTCGGGCAAGATGCTGCTCGCCGACCGGGCCTTCGATGTCAATTCGTATGACTTGGATGACGGCAATCTGACCGTTCGCTCGGGCAATCTGCTTGCTTTTCAGCCAAGTCTGTCGCTCAAGCAGTCGATCGTGCCGGGCTTTCTGACCCTGATCGGAACCGGGAAGTTCGTGGCCGCATCTAACGGTCCGGTGGTGTTCATGGAACCCCCGCTCCGGGTGGACCCCCAGGCGCTCGTCGGCTGGGCCGACTGCCCGTCCCCGTGCCATCACTACGACCACGGGTACCTGACGGGTGTACTGGGCGGTCTACGTGCGATGACGGGCCTGGGCGGGGTGTCCGGAGAGGAGCATCAGTTCGAGTTCGTGGGGGCGGGCACGGTCCTGCTCCAGTCGACGGAGACACTCATGGCGGAACAGCCGTCGGGGGCACCTCCCGCACAGCCGGGGGTACCCGGTGCCGGCGGGGCGCACGGTCCGGCCGGAGGGCAGTCGGGGGTACCGCGCCTTCCCGGACAGCTGGGCGACCTCCAGCGTCGCTTCGGGCTGTGAGCGGTAGTCTGCGGAGTGTGACGTCGAACGCGTGCGCACTGTCACACCACCCTCAGTAGTTCGCCTTTCAACTTCTTAGGTAGACTTCATTCATGGAGACCGAGACGGCCACCCGGTGGCTGACGGATGCGGAGCAGTGTGCCTGGCGTACTCATCTGGACGTCAACAGGCTGCTGACGTACCAGCTCGAAAAGGATCTGCAGCCGTTCGGCCTGACAATGAACGACTACGAGATCCTGGTGAACCTCTCCGAGTCGGAGGACCAGCGGATGCGGATGAGTGACCTCGCCTCCGCCACGCTGCAGTCCAAGAGCCGGCTCTCCCACCAGATCACGCGCATGGAGAACGCGGACCTCGTGCGCCGGGAGAACTGCGAGTCCGACCGGCGCGGACTGTACGCCGTGCTCACCGAGCACGGCATGGAGACGATGAAGAAGGTCGCACCCCACCACGTGGACTCCGTGCGCCGCCACTTCATCGACCTCCTGTCCCCGGAGGCCCTCACCGAGCTCGACAAGGCGCTGAGGCCGATCGCAGACCACCTGCGCACCCAACGCGGCCGCCCCTGAGAAACGCGATTGGCTGGTCGCGCCGGTTCCCTCGGCGCCCCGTGAGGGGCGCGGGGAACTGCGCGACCAGCCACGACGCGTCCGCAGCCGGGGGACGGCCGTCAGACCGACGGCGTCGCCCCCTCGGTGAGCCCGGCGACCAGCTCGTCCGCCGCCCGGTAGGGGTCCAGCTCGCCGGCGACGATCCGCTCGGCCAGCGTCGGCAGATGCCGATCCCCGTGCAGATCGCCGATACGCTCCCGCAAAGCCGTGACCGCGATGGTCTCGACCTCGCGCGCCGCGCGCGCCAGGCGGCGCTCGGCGAGAACCCCGCGCTCCTCCATCCACGCGCGGTGCTTCTCCAGCGCCTCCACGACCTCGTCGACGCCCTCGGCACGCGCCGCGACCGTCTTGACGATCGGCGGGCGCCAGTCGCCGGCGGCGCGGGCCTCGCCGAGCCCCAGCATGTGGTTCAGCTCGCGGGCGGTGGCGTCGGCGCCGTCGCGGTCGGCCTTGTTGACGACGTAGACGTCACCGATCTCCAGGATTCCGGCCTTCGCCGCCTGGATGCCGTCGCCCATGCCCGGCGCGAGCAGCACGACGCTCGTGTCCGCCTGGGAGGCGATCTCGACCTCGGACTGGCCGACGCCGACGGTCTCCACCAGGATCACGTCGCAGCCCGCCGCGTCCAGCACGCGGATCGCCTGCGGGGCGGCCCAGGCGAGGCCGCCCAGGTGGCCGCGGGTCGCCATGGAGCGGATGTAGACCCCGGGGTCGGAGGCGTGCTCCGACATCCGCACCCGGTCGCCGAGCAGGGCGCCGCCCGAGAAGGGGGACGACGGGTCGACGGCCAGGACGCCGACCCGCTTGCCCTGCTTGCGGTACGCCGTGACCAGCGCGGAGGTGGAGGTGGACTTGCCGACGCCGGGGGAACCCGTCAGGCCGACGACGTAGGCGTTGCCGGTCAGCGGGGCCAGCGCCGCCATGACCTCCCTCAGCTGCGGGGACGCCCCCTCCACCAGGGAGATCAGCCGGGCCACGGCACGCGGCCGGCCTTCCCTGGCCTGGGCCACCAGCGAGGAGACGTCCTGCATCACTGCTCCGTTCACATCAGGGTCGTACGAGGAAACGAGACTCAGGCCTTGGGTACCCGCACGATCAGTGCGTCACCCTGGCCGCCGCCGCCGCACAGCGCGGCCGCGCCGACCCCGCCGCCCCGGCGCTTGAGCTCCAGCGCCAGGTGCAGGACGAGCCGGGCACCGGACATGCCGATGGGGTGGCCCAGGGCGATGGCGCCGCCGTTGACGTTCACCTTTTCCGTGGACACCCCGAGGTCCTTCATTGACTGCACGGCGACCGCCGCGAAGGCCTCGTTGATCTCGATCAGGTCGAGGTCGGAGACCTCCAGGCCCTCCTTCTTCAGGGCGTGCAGGATCGCGTTCGACGGCTGCGACTGCAACGAGGTGTCCGGGCCCGCCACATTGCCGTGGGCGCCGATCTCGGCGATCCAGTCCAGGCCCAGCTCCTGGGCCTTGGCCTTGCTCATCACGACCACGGCCGCCGCGCCGTCGGAGATCTGCGAGGAGGTGCCGGCCGTGATGGTGCCGTCCTTGGTGAACGCCGGACGCAGCTTGCCCAGCGACTCCGCGGTGGTGTCGCCGCGGATGCCCTCGTCCTTGCTGAACAGGACCGGGTCGCCCTTGCGCTGCGGGATCTCCACCGGGGTGATCTCCGCCTCGAAGATGCCGTTCTTCTGCGCGGCCGCCGCCCGCTGGTGGGACAGGGCGGCGATCTCGTCCTGCTCGGCGCGGCCGATGCCGAGACGGGTGTTGTGCTTCTCGGTGGACTCGCCCATGGGGATGTTCTCCCACGGGTCGGTCAGGCCGTCGTAGGCCATCGCGTCCAGCATCTGCACCGCGCCGTACTTGAAGCCGTCCCGGGACTTCGGCAGCAGGTGGGGGGCGTTGGTCATGGACTCCTGACCGCCGGCCACGACGATGTCGAACTCGCCGGCGCGGATCAGCTGGTCCGCGAGGGCGATGGCGTCGAGGCCGGAGAGGCAGACCTTGTTGATGGTGAGCGCCGGGACGTTCATGGGGATGCCCGCCTTGACGGCCGCCTGACGCGCCGGGATCTGGCCCGCGCCGGCCTGGAGCACCTGGCCCATGATCACGTACTGCACCTGGTCGCCGCCGATCCCCGCACGGTCGAGGGCGGCCTTGATCGCGAAGCCGCCGAGGTCGGCTCCGGAGAAGGACTTCAGTGAGCCCAGCAGTCGCCCCATGGGCGTCCGCGCGCCCGCGACGATCACCGAGCTGTTCGTTGCAGTTGCCATGAGCTGCGATCCCCTTACCGGCCCGCACGGCCGAGGAGTGAACGAGGGTTTACTTCGAATGTACTGAGTGGCACTCCGTGCCGTCACCGGCCCGTCGGTGTGATCGCGCGCACGTTGCGTAACCACTCGCCGAGCGCTCCACTAACAGCATGCTGACGCGAATCGACCACATCGGGATCGCCTGCCACGACCTCGACGCCACCGTCGAGTTCTACAAGGCGACGTACGGCTTCGAGGTGTTCCACACCGAGGTCAACGAGGAGCAGGGCGTGCGCGAGGCCATGCTCAAGATCAACGAGACGTCCGACGGCGGCGCCTCCTACCTCCAGCTGCTGGAGCCCACCCGCGAGGACTCCACGGTCGCGAAGTGGCTCGCCAAGAACGGCGAGGGCGTGCACCACATCGCCTTCGGCACTGCAAACGTGGACGCCGACTCCGAGGAGATCCGCGGCAAGGGCGTCCGCGTCCTGTACGACGAGCCCCGGCGCGGTTCCATGGGCTCCAGGATCACCTTCCTGCACCCCAAGGACTGCCATGGCGTCCTGACAGAACTGGTCACTTCCGCCCCCGTTGAGTCGGACGAGCACTGACCCTCGTACATAAGGGCCGGTAGGGTTGGGTGCGGTCGCCGCCCAACCCAGCGGCGTACCGCATGTCCGGGGTCCGGTTTAGGGGGACGGGCGACGGGGCAGCAGCCCATGCTCCGCCGTTGATCTGACACCATTCCCCGGGGGCCCCGTTCGGCGGATGGACGGAGCTCGTTGGAGAGACTTGCGACCAGGGGACGGATGGGACCGCGCAGTGCGGGGCTACGAGAGCCAGGAGCGGGAGCCGGCGGCTGACGTCGACCACCTCACTCGGTTCGAAGCCGAGATGAAGCGGCTGAAGACCGAGCGGGAAAAGGCGATCCAGCACGCCGAGGACCTCGGCTACCAGGTCGAGGTGCTGCGCGCCAAGCTGCACGAGGCGCGTCGCACCATCATGTCCCGGCCCGCCTTCGACGGCGGCGACATCGGCTACCAGGCCGAGCAGTTGCTGCGCCAGGCGCAGATGCAGGCCGACCAGATCCGCGCCGACGCCGAACGCGAGCTGAGCCAGGCCCGCGCCCAGACCCAGCGCATCCTCCAGGAGCACGCCGAGCAGGCCGCGCGGCTCCAGGCCGAGCTGCACCAGGAGGCGGTGACCCGCCGCCAGCAGCTGGACCAGGAGCTGGCCGAACGCCGGGCGACGGTCGAGTCGCACGTCAACGAGAACGTCGCCTGGGCCGAGCAGCTGCGCGCCCGCACCGAGGCGCAGGCCCGCCGGCTCATGGAGGAGTCCCGCGCGGAGGCCGAGCAGGCCCTGGCCGCCGCGCGCGCCGAGGCCGAGCGGCTGACCGCCGAGGCCCGCCAGCGGCTCACCAGCGAGGCGGAGACCGCCCGCGCCGAGGCCGAGCAGATCCTGCGCCGCGCCCGCGCGGACGCCGAGCGGCTGCTCAACGCCGCCTCCACGCAGGCCCAGGAGGCCACCGACCACGCCGAGCAGCTGCGCACCTCCACCGCGAGCGAGTCGGAGGCCGCGCGCCGTCAGGCGCAGGAGCTGAGCCGCAGCGCGGAAGCCCGCATGGCGGAGGCCGACGCGGCGCTGCGCGAGGCCCGCGCCGAGGCGGAGAAGCTGCTCACCGAGGCCAAGGAGGCCGCCGCCAAGGCGCTGGCGAGCGCCGAGGCCGCCAACGAGACCCGTACGCGCACCGCCAAGGAGCAGGTCGCCCGGCTGGTCGGCGAGGCCACCAAGGAGGCCGAGACCACCAAGGCGGAGGCCGAGCAGCTGCTCGCCGACGCCCGCGCCGAGGCGGAGAAGACGCTCGCCGAGGCCGTGGAGAAGGCCCGCAGCGTCACCGCGGAGGAGTCTGCCTCCCAGCTGTCCAAGGCGGCCAAGACCGCCGAGGACGTGCTCAACAAGGCGTCCGAGGACGCCAAGCAGACCACCAAGGCCGCCGCCGAGGAGGCCGAGCGGATCCGCCGGGAGGCCGAGGCCGAGGCGGACCGGCTGCGCGCCGAGGCGCACGAGATCGCCGAGCAGCTCAAGGGCGCCGCCAAGGACGACACCGAGGAGTACCGCGCCAAGACGGTCGAGCTGCAGGAGGAGGCCCGCCGGCTGCGCGGCGAGGCCGAGCAGCTGCGTGCCGACGCGGTCGCCGAGGGCGAGAAGATCCGGGCCGAGGCCCGCAGGGAGGCCGTCCAGCAGATCGACGAGGCGGCCAAGACCGCCGAGGAGCTGCTGGCCAAGGCCAAGGCGGACGCCGACGAGCTGCGCCAGACCGCCACCGCGGACAGCGAGAAGGTGCGCACCGAGGCCATCGAGCGGGCGACCACGCTGCGCCGGCAGGCCGAGGAGACCCTGGAGCGCACCCGCGCGGAGGCCGAACGGCAGCGCGCGGAGGCCGGCGAGCAGGCGGAGGCGCTGAAGGCGGACGCCGAGCGGGCCGCGCGCGAGCTGCGCGAGGAGACCGAGCGGGCCATGGCCGCCCGGCAGGCCGAGGCCGCCGAGGAACTGACGCGGGTGCAGTCGGAGGCCGAGGCGCGGCTCGCCGCCGCCGAACAGGCCCTGAGCGACGCCCGTGAGGAGGCCGCCCGCATCCGCCGGGAGGCCGCCGAGGAGAGCGACCGGCTGCGCGCCGAGTCCGCGGAACGCATCCGTACGCTGCAGCAGCAGGCCGAGACCGAGGCCGAGCGGCTGCGTGACGAGGCCGCCGCGGACGCCTCCGCCTCCCGCGCGGAGGGCGAGGCCGTCGCCGTACGGCTGCGCTCGGAGGCCGCCGCCGAGGCGGAGCGGCTGAAGTCGGAGGCCCAGGACAGCGCCGACCGGCTGCGCGCCGAGGCGCAGGCCGCGGCGGAGCGGCTGGCGGCGGAGGCGTCGGAGACGCTGGCCGCGGCGCAGGAGGAGGCCGCCCGGCGCCGCCGGGAGGCCGAGGAACTCCTCGGCTCCGCCCGCCAGGAGGCCGACCAGGAGCGCGAGCGGGCCCGCGAGCAGAGCGAGGACCTGCTGGCGGCGGCGCGCACCCGGGTGGAGGAGGCGCAGGCCGAGGCGACCCGGCTGGTGGAGGAAGCCGACCGGCGTGCCTCCGAGATGGTCTCCGCCGCCGAGCAGCACGCGCAGCAGGTGCGGGACTCCGTGGCCGGGCTGCACGAGCAGGCGCAGGAGGAGATCGCCGGCCTGCGCAGCGCCGCCGAGCACGCGGCGGAGAGGACCAGGCGGGAGGCCGAGGAGGAGGCGGACCGGGTCCGTTCCGACGCCTACGCCGAGCGGGAGCGGGCGAGCGAGGACGCCTCACGGCTGCGCCGGGAGGCGAACGAGGAGGCTCAGGCCGCCAAGGCGCTCGCCGAGCGCACCATGGCGGAGGCCATGGCCGAGGCCGAGCGGGTGCGTTCGGACGCCGCCGAGCACGCCCAGCGGGTGCGCACGGAGGCCTCGGACGCCATCGCGCAGGCCGACCAGCAGGCGGCGCGTACGCGGGCGGACGCCCGGGAGGACGCCAACCGCATCCGCTCGGACGCCGCGACGCAGGCCGACACGCTCATCACCGAGGCCCGCAACGAGGCCGAACGCCTCACCACCGAGACCATCACCGAGACGGACCGGCTGCGCGCGGAGACCGTCGCGGAGGCCGAACGCGTCCGCACCGAGGCGCTCCAGGAGGCCGAGCGGCTGCGCGCCGAGAGCCGCGAGGAGGCCGAGCGGCTGCGCACGGAGGCCTCGGAGGTCCGCAGCGAGGCCGAGCAGACCGCCGCCCGTACCCGGGCGGACGCCCGGGAGGACGCCAACCGCATCCGCTCGGACGCCGCGGCCCAGGCCGACACCCTCATCTCCGAGGCCCGCAACGAGGCCGAACGCCTCACCACCGAGACCGTCACGGAGGCGGACCGGCTGCGTGCCGAGGCGGCCGCCGAGGCGGAGCGGGTCCGCGCCGAGTCGGTCGCCAAGGCGGAGAAGCTGGTCGGGGACGCCACCGCGGAGGCGGAGCGGCTGCGTGCCGAGGCCGCCGAGACGGTGGGCAGCGCCCGCCAGCACGCCGAGCGCGTCCGCACCGAGGCCGAGCGGGTCAAGGCGGAGGCGGCCAAGGAGGCCGAGCGTCTGGTGACGGCCGCCCGCGAGGAGGCCGAGCGCACCCTGGACGCGGCCCGCAAGGACGCCAACAAGCGCCGCAGCGAGGCCGCCGAGCAGGTCGACAAGCTCATCACGGAGACCACGGCCGAGGCGGACAAGCTGCTCACCGAGGCGCAGCAGCAGGCGCTGAAGACGACCGCGGACGCCGAGGCGCAGGCGGACACGATGGTCGGCGCGGCCCGCAAGGAGGCCGACCGGATCGTCTCCGAGGCGACCATCGAGGGCAACACCCGGGTGGAGAAGGCCCGTACGGACGCCGACGAGCTGCTGGTGGGCGCGCGCCGGGACGCCACCCAGATAAGGGAGCGGGCGGAGGAGCTGCGCGACCGCATCACCTCCGAGATCGAGGAGCTGCACGAGCGGGCCCGCCGTGAGGCCGCCGAGACCATGAAGTCGACCGGCGACCGCTGCGACGCGCTCATCAAGGCCGCCGAGGAGCAGCTGGCCAAGGCGGAGGCGAAGGCCAAGGAGATCGTCTCGGAGGCCAACTCCGAGGCGGGCAAGGTCCGTATCGCCGCCGTGAAGAAGGCCGAGGGCCTGCTGAAGGAGGCCGAGCAGAAGAAGGCCCGCCTGGTCAAGGAGGCCGAGGAGCTCAAGGCGGAGGCGGTCCGCGAGGCGCGGCGCACGGTCGAGGAGGGCAAGCGCGAGCTGGAGATCCTGGTGCGCCGCCGCGAGGACATCAACGCCGAGATCTCCCGCGTCCAGGACGTGCTGGAGGCGCTGGAGTCCTTCGAGGCCCCGGCGTCCGGCAAGGACTCCACGGTCAAGGCGGGTGCGACGGTCGGCGCCCCTCGTTCGGGTGGCAAGTCGTCGGACGGCTAGCGCCGGAGGGGTCCGAGAGGGCAGCCTGGGTCGACGGCACGGAGGGGAAGCGGAAGTGACGCGGCGGTGTTCCGGGTGGTTGAGCGGGGGCTTTGACCATGTCTTGGCAAGTGGTCCGCCGTTCAGCCACCCAAAAGGGGTGTCATTCTCCAGATCAAACGCGTATCCGCTCGATGACACGCCGTTCTGACCCCTAGGATTCCACCTATCACCTCACCGGTCTCATTCGACAGGAACCCCATGAGCGACACTTCCCCCTACGGCTTCGAGCTTGTGCGGCGTGGGTACGACCGCGCTCAGGTGGACGAACGTATCTCCAACCTCGTCTCCCAACGTGACCAGGCCAACGCCCGCATCACCGCTCTGGAAAAGCGCATCGAGGAGCTGCACCTCGAAACGCAGAACGCTCAGGCCCAGGTGACGGACGCCGAGCCGTCCTACGCCGGCCTCGGCGCGCGCGTCGAGAAGATCCTGCGCCTCGCCGAGGAAGAGGCCAAGGAGCTGCGCGAGGAGGCCCGTCGCGCGGCCGAACAGCACCGCGACCTCGCCGAGTCGGCGGCCCAGCAGGTGCGCAACGACGCGGAGTCGTACGCCGCCGAGCGCAAGGCGAAGGCCGAGGACGAGGGCGTCCGGATCGTCGAGAAGGCCAAGGCCGACGCGGCGCAGCTGCGTGCCGAGGCGCAGAAGGACGCGCAGTCCAAGCGCGAGGAGGCGGACGCCCTCTTCGAGGAGACCCGCGCCAAGGCCGCCCAGGCCGCCGCGGACTTCGAGACGAACCTCGCCAAGCGCCGCGAGCAGTCCGAGCGCGACCTGGCCTCCCGTCAGGCCAAGGCCGAGAAGCGGCTCGCGGAGATCGAGCACCGCGCCGAGCAGCTGCGCCTGGAGGCGGAGAAGCTGCGCACGGACGCCGAGCGCCGCGCCCGCCAGACGGTGGAGACGGCCCAGCGCCAGGCCGAGGACATCGTGGCCGACGCCAACGCCAAGGCCGACCGCATCCGCTCGGAATCCGAGCGCGAGCTGGCGGCGCTCACCAACCGTCGCGACTCCATCAACGCCCAGCTGACGAACGTCCGCGAGATGCTCGCCACGCTGACCGGTGCGGCGGTCGCTGCCGCGGGTACGCCCGGTGAGGACGAGCCTGTTTCTCGTGGGGTGCCGGCGCAGCAGTCCCGGTAACTGCAGGTCTTGCGAAGCCCCCTGCCTTTCCACTGGCGGGGGGCTTCGTTCCGTCTTAGCGTGGCCGCATGATCGAGCTTGAGGGGCTGACCAAGCGGTACGGCGAGAAGGTGGCGGTGAACAATCTGAGCTTCACCGTCAGACCCGGCATCGTCACCGGCTTCCTCGGCCCCAACGGCGCGGGCAAGTCCACCACCATGCGGATGATCCTGGGCCTGGACCGGCCCACGGCCGGGGATGTGCGGATCGACGGCATCCACTACCACCAGCTCAAGGACCCGCTGACGTACATCGGCGCGCTGCTGGAGGCGAAGGCCTGGCACGGCGGGCGCAGCGCCTACAACCATCTGCTGTGCCTCGCCCAGAGCAACGGCATCCCGGCGAGCCGGGTGCGCGAGGTGCTGGAGACGGTCGGTCTGACGGCGGTGGCGAAGAAGAAGACCAAGGGCTTCTCGCTGGGCATGGGACAGCGGCTGGGCATCGCGGCCGCGTTGCTCGGCGATCCTCGGATCCTGATGTTCGACGAGCCGGTCAACGGCCTCGACCCCGAGGGCATCCACTGGATCCGCAATCTGATGAAGTCTCTGGCGGCGCAGGGGCGGACCGTGTTCGTCTCCTCCCACCTGATGAGCGAGATGGCGCTCACCGCCGACCATCTCGTGGTCATCGGGCAGGGCCGGCTGCTGGCCGACACCTCGATGGCCGACTTCATCGCCCGCAACTCCCGCGCCTACGTGCGCATCCGCACCCCGCAGCGCGAGCGGCTGCTCGACGTCCTGCACCAGGCGGGCATCACCGCCGGGGAGACCGGCGGCGGGGCGCTGGAGGTGGAGGGCGGCAAGAGCGAGCAGATCGGTGAGCTGGCCGCGCGGCACCAGATCGTGCTGCACGAGCTGAGCAGTCAGCAGGCCTCCCTGGAGGAGGCGTTCATGCAGCTGACCGCGCAGGCGGTGGAGTACCACGCACACGACGGCACACCCCCCGCGCGGCAGGAGCCGTGGGGGGCCGGCTGGCAGAAGGGAAGCTGAGCCATGGCGGCGGTCCAGGTCATCCGTTCGGAGTGGACCAAGATCCGGTCGGTGGCGTCCACCGTCTGGACGCTGTCCCTCGCCGTGGTCGTCACCATCGCCCTCGGCATGCTCATCTCGGCGCTGTCGAAGAACGAGTTCGGCAATCTGAGCCGGCGCGACCAGCTCTCCTTCGACCCCACCTTCATCAGCTTCGCCGGGATGACGCTCGGCCAGCTGGCCATGATCGTGTTCGGGGTGCTGGTGGTGTCGAACGAGTACAGCACCGGCATGATCCGCGCGTCACTGGCCGCCGTGCCGCAGCGCGCCACCTTCCTGTTCAGCAAGGTGGCCGTGGCGACCGGGCTGGCCCTGGTCGTCGGCATGGCGACCAGCTTCGTGGCGTTCTTCCTCGGGCAGGCGATGCTCGGCGAGTACCGGGCCTCGATCGGTGACCCGGGGGTGCTGCGGGCGGTGTTCGGCGGCGGGCTCTACATGACGCTGATCGCGATGTTCTCCATGGGCGTGGCCGCGATGCTGCGCTCGCCGATGCTGTCGCTGGGCATCCTGATGCCGTTCTTCTTCCTGATCTCCAACATCCTGGGCAACGTCAGCGCGACGAAGAAGGTCGGCCAGTACCTGCCCGACCAGGCCGGCAGCCGGATCATGCAGGTCGTCACCCCGCTCGACGACACCACCCCGTACGGCCCCTGGGGCGGCCTCGGGATCATGCTGGCCTGGGTGGCGGCGGCACTGCTCGGCGGCTTCGTCCTGCTGCAGCGGCGTGACGCGTAGTCTTTGCCTTCTCTTGGCTGGAACCGTCAGCGCCTGGATATCCTCCTAACCCTTACGGGGGCGTGTGCCCCGCTGTCCTGAACCTTGCGATGGGTGCGGAGCATGATCGAAGCAGTCGGCCTGACGAAGCGCTACGGCGACAAGACCGCTGTGTACAACCTCTCCTTCCAGGTGCGGCCCGGTGCCGTCACGGGCTTCCTCGGGCCGAACGGCTCGGGCAAGTCGACGACCATGCGGATGATCCTCGGCCTGGACAACCCCACCGCCGGGTCGGTGACGATCTGCGGCCACCCCTACCGCCGGCTGCCCAACGCGGCCCGTCAGGTCGGCGCCCTGCTGGACGCCAAGGCCGTGCACGGCGGCCGCTCCGCCCGCAACCACCTGCTGAGCCTGGCCCAGCTGTCCGGCATCCCGGCCCGCCGCGTCGACGAGGTGCTCGGCGTGGTCGGCCTGCAGGACGTGGCCAAGCGGCGCTCCAAGGGCTTCTCGCTCGGCATGGGCCAGCGGCTCGGCATCGCCGCCGCGCTGCTCGGCGACCCCCAGGTGCTGCTCTTCGACGAGCCGGTCAACGGCCTCGACCCCGAGGGCATCCTGTGGGTGCGCAACCTGATGAAGGCGCTCGCGGCCGAGGGGCGGACGGTGTTCGTCTCCTCCCACCTGATGAGCGAGATGGCGCTGACCGCCGACCACCTCATCGTCATCGGGCGCGGCCAGCTGCTCGCCGACATGAGCGTGCAGGACTTCATCGCCGCCAACTCCGCCGGCTTCGCGCGCGTGCGCACCCCCGACACCGAGCCGCAGCAGCGCGAGAAGCTGACGGCCGCGCTGATCGAGGCGGGCGGCCAGGTGCTGCCCGAGCAGGACGGCGCGCTGCGGGTGACGGGGCTGGTGCTGCCGCGCATCTCGGACATCGCCCACGAGCACGACGTACGGCTGTGGGAGCTGAGCCCGCACCAGGCCTCCCTGGAGGAGGCGTACATGCGGATGACGCAGGGCGCCGTGGACTACCGCTCCACGATCGACCAGAAGGCGGGCCTGCAGCAGCCGCTGCCGCCGGGCGCCGAGCCGCCGATGCCGGTGCCGGGCCAGGGCCAGCCGGGCTGGTACGCCCCGCCGCCGCCCCAGCAGGGCGGACAGCCGTTCACCCCGCCCCAGGGCCGGCCGGGCCCCTACGGCGCCCCGCAGGCGCCCGCCGCCCCGGGCGCGGCCCCGGCCAACCCGTACGCACAGCCGGCCCCGGCGCCGCAGGCACCCCCGCAGCCGGCCCCCGCGCAGCCCACCGCGCCACCGGCCGCCGCGCCACAGGCCCCCGCGCCCGCCGCCGCCCCCTCCGCCGAACCCACCACCGCCCAGTCCGAGGACGCCCGATGAGCTCGCCCCAGATCCCGACGCCGCAGGCCGCGCCGACCTGGCAGACCGCGCCCGGCGCCCCCGTCTACACCTCGCCGATCCCGATCGTGCGCACCCACCTGGGGCACGCCATCGCCTCGGAGTGGACCAAGCTGCGCTCGGTGCGCTCCACGATGTGGACCCTGGGCGTGTTCGTGCTGCTGGTCGTCGGCATCGGTCTGCTGACCGGCGCGCTGGTCGCGGCCAACGCCTCGCCGGAGAGCATCGCGGACACCAGCGCGCTGCCGTACGGGCTCTTCGGGGTGCTGTTGGGCAGCGTGTGCGTGATCACCCTGGGCGTGCTGACGACGGCCTCGGAGTACGGCACCGGCATGATCCGCACCACGACCGTGGCCTGTCCGGCGCGCGGGCGGGTGCTGACGGCGAAGGCGATCGTGCTGTTCGCGGTCACCTTCACGGTCACCCTGCTGTCGACCGCCTTCGTCTCCTTCGCGCTGAGCGGCATCCTTACCGACGCGGCGGAGCCGACCGGCGGGGAGTGGTTCAAGGCGACCGTCGGCGTCTCGCTCTACATCGCGCTGCTCGGCCTGTTCTCGTTGCTGATCGGCTCGATCATCCGGCACTCGGCCGGCGCCATCACGATCATGATCGGTCTGGTGCTGGCGCCGCTGGTGATCGCCCTGTTCATGGTGACGGAGTCGCTGCAGAAGGTCCGCGAGTTCCTGTTCGACTACTCGATCCCGACCCAGCTCGGCGTGTTCTACACCACGTCCATCGGCGAGTCCGGCCCGTCCGGCTGGGACCCGCTGTGGATCGCGCTCGCCGCGACGGCCGCCGCGTTCGCCGGGGCGTGGGCGCTGCTGGAGAAGCGGGACGTGTAGCCCGTACTCAGAACTTCGGCGCGTTACGGGACCGCTGCACCCGCGTGGTGCGGCGGTCCCTGGCGTTCCAGCAGGCCTTGTGCCAGTGGCGCCGGTCGTCCACACCCGCGTGCTCGGGCCAGGCGACGACGTGCGGGACTCCGTCGGGGATGAGCTGGTCGCAGCCCGGGCAGCGGTAGCTCTTGCCCTGGGCGCTCGCGCCCGCCACGTGCCGTACGCTCCAGTCCTCGCCCTGCCAGCGCACCGACGACTGCCAGCCGCCGTAGCGGTTCGCCTGGTCGTCCTCTGCGCTGCGGCCGAGCGAGCCGGAGCCCTTGGGACGGTTGCGACGCGGGGACACGGAACACCTCACGGAGCTATACAGGAAGCACGGGCCGCATCCAGCGTACGCGGCACGCTCCGGGGTACTCCCCGGCCCAGGGCGGGCCGAGCACCCCCGCAAGTCCCCCTGTGGGGCGGCCCGTTCCCCGGGATTCTCCCGACAATCCGCAAATTACTCCGCCAGGCCGTGTCCTCGGCACGTGTCAGACGGTTATGCCGGGTGGGGGAGCTCCGCGTCGGAGCCGAGGAAGCAGGAAAAGCGATGCGCGTTGGTAGTTTCGTGTTGGCGGCCCAGTTCCCCGGTCAGGGCCAGGGAGAGGCGCTGCACCGCGCGGTCCGCTCCGCCGAGGTCGCCGAGGAGGCGGGGCTCGACACGGTCTGGCTGGCCGAGCACCACTTCGTGCCGTACGGCACATGCCCGTCCGCGATCACCCTGGCGGCGCTGCTGCTGGGCCGCACCCGCAGGCTGCGGGTGGGCACGGCGGTCAGCGTGCTGCCCACCGTCCATCCCGTCGCGCTCGGCGAGCAGGCCGCGCTGCTGCACCTGACGAGCGGCGGCCGGTTCTCGCTGGGCGTGGGGCGCGGCGGGCCATGGGTGGACCTGGAGGTGTTCGGCACCGGCCTGGAGGCGTACGAGCGCCACTTCCCGGAATCACTCGATCTGCTGATGCGCTGGCTGCGCGAGGCGCGGGTGTCGGCGGACGGCGAGCGGTTCCGCTTCCGCGAGGTGCCCGTGGTGCCGCGGCCCTCGGAGGCGCTGTCGGGCGCAGCGGGTCCGGAGGTGGTCCTGGCGTGCACCTCCCCGTCGAGTGTGCGGCTGGCGGCCGAGCGGGGGCTGCCGATGCTGCTCGGGATGCATGTCGGCGACGAGGAGAAGGCCGAGATGGTCGCCCTGTGGGGGCGGCACGCGCGGGCGGCGGGCCGCGGCGAGGACGAGATCCGGGCGGCGGCGCATGTGTCGGCCGGCGTCTGCCAGATCGCCGACCGGCGCACGGACGCGGAGGAGACCCTGACGAAAGCGATGCCGGGCTGGCTGAAACAGGGCCTCGACGCGCATGTCACGGTCGACGGCCGGCACCGCCGGATGCGGGACCCGCTGGCGTACACCGAGCTGCTGTGCGGGCTGCACCCGGTGGGCACGCCGCGGCTCGCCGTGGACCGGCTGGCCGCGACCAGCGAGCGGACCGGTATCTCCCGGTTCGCCCTGCTGGTGGAGGGTTCTGGCGACCTGGCGACGACGGAGGAGAACGTCCGGCGGCTGGGCGCCGAGGTACTCCCCCACCTGCGCTGACGGCCGCCCTGGGAGCTTGCCGCTCCGGTACCGACGTCTGCACCTCCCAGATACGGAGCGGCAAGCGGGTGGCTCACTGCGTCAGCAGTCCCGCAGCTCCGGGGACTGGTTCAGCAGCTGGTTGCGGATCGAGGTGAAGCGCGCCAGCGTCTCGTCCACCGAGGAGTCCATCGGGAACACCGCCACGCGGTGGCAGTTCTGGAAGGCCAGCCGCACCCCGAAGTGCCGCTGCAGCGCACCGCGTATCGCGTCACTGGCGAGCGCGCGCAGCAGCTGGCCGCGCGCCTGCTCGTCCGGCGGGGGCGTCTGGTTGTCGGCGAACTCGCCGCCGTCCACCTTCAGCTGGGCCACCAGGGAGCTGATCATCTCCCATGCGTAGGGCAGGGAGGTCCGGACGCAGTCGACGAATGCTGCTTCGTCGACCTCGCCTCGCTCGGCCTGTTCGAGTAGGGCCGGTGAGACGTCGAGCGACATGGGTTCTCCTCTCGCACCCCCGCCGAGCAGGGGTTGCCGGACACGGAAAGGGGAGCCCGCGATGCCGAGATACCGAACACGGTGAGTACACGCATAGCGACCTCCCGTTTTCTACGGTAGGCAACAGACCGTGACCGCACCAGGCGAATGGGCAGATAGGAACGCCCAGTTGGGCACACAATCGGCCAGTGTGGAACAGGCGGAATCAGGGAGATTAGGGGCGGCTCACAGGGCGAATCGCGTGCACCCGCGTCCGTCGAGTAGCGTTGCCGACCATGCGTCTCGTCATTGCCCGATGCTCCGTGGACTACGCCGGCCGGCTCACCGCCCACCTGCCCTCCGCACCCCGACTGATCCTGGTCAAGGCGGACGGCAGCGTCTCCATCCATGCCGACGACCGGGCCTACAAGCCCCTGAACTGGATGTCGCCGCCGTGCACGCTGAAGGAGGGCACGGGCGAGGAGGAAGGCGTCTGGACCGTCGTCAACAAGGCAGGCGAGAAGCTGATCATCACGATGGAGGAGATCCTCCACGACTCCTCGCACGAGCTCGGTGTCGACCCCGGCCTGATCAAGGACGGCGTGGAAGCGCACCTTCAGGAGCTGCTCGCCGACCGCATCGAGACCCTCGGCGAGGGCTACACCCTCATCCGGCGCGAGTACATGACCGCGATCGGCCCGGTCGACATCCTGTGCCGGGACGCCGAGGGGCAGACCGTGGCCGTGGAGATCAAGCGGCGCGGCGAGATCGACGGCGTGGAGCAGCTCACCCGGTATCTGGAGCTGCTCAACCGCGACCCGCACCTGGCGCCGGTCCGCGGCATCTTCGCGGCCCAGGAGATCAAGCCGCAGGCCCGGGTGCTGGCCACGGACCGCGGCATCGGCTGCCAGGTGCTGGACTACGACGCGCTGCGCGGCATCGAGGACGACAAGCTGCGGCTGTTCTGAGCACGCCTGCCCCACGGCGGTGAGGGCCGGGTCCGTCTGATGCGGACCCGGCCCTGTCGCGTATCCCCGGCTGCGGCGTGGTCAGGCGCTCACGGTCGTGCCGGACACCGACGGGGAGCCGTCCGGGGACGTGCTCGACGCCGGCGCGCTCGCCGAGTCGCTGGTCGTCGGTGTCGTTCCACCACTGGTGGTCCCGCCGGTGGTGTCGCCGGTCGTGCCGCCGGTGGTGTCGCCCGTGGTCCCGCCGGTGGGGTCGCCCGTCGTGCCGCCGGTCGTCCCGCCCGTCGGGTCACCGGTCGTACCGGTCGACGTCCCGCCGGTGGGGTCGGTGCTGGTGCCCCCGGTCGGGCTGCCGCTGCTGCTGCCGCCGGTGGGGCTGCCGCTGCTGCTCCCCGTCGACCCGCCGGTGGAGCCGCCGGTGGTGGTCGTGCCACCCCCCGGCACGCTGGAGGACCCGCTGGGCCGCGGCTTGCCGGACGTGCCGCCGGAGGTGCCGCCGCCCGCCGGCTTGGCGCTCTCCGACGGTCCGGCCGTCGGCGTCGGGTCGTCCGCCGTGCCGTAGGTGCCGTCGGGGCCCGGGTCGGTGGGACGGCTGGTGGCCTTGCCGGTGTCGCCGTCGGCCTTGCCGTCGTTCTTCTGCGGGACGTCCGCGCCCAGCTCGCCGTCGTCGACGCCCTGGCTCGCGGACGGGTTGACGCCGACCTGGTCGGAGGGGGTGTGCGCGTCGTTGTCGGACGTCGCGCCGAGGGTGACCACCGTGCCGAGCACGGCCACCAGCAGGGCGCCCGCGCCGGCCGCGACGAGGTTGCGCCGGGCCATGCTGCGCAGTCCGCCGCCCTTGGGCTTGGCGGCCGGGCCGTACGGTTCGGCCTGGTGGGTGACGAGGGTCCCGGTGTCGCCCTGGGCGGGCCGGGGCAGCTGCGGGAACGGCGCGGGCACGCCGGCGGCCGGGGAGGCGGACTCCTCGGAGCGGGCGTCGGGCACCTCCTCCCCCGCCGTCACCGGGAGGCCGGGCACATCGCCCGCGCGGTCGGCGACCAGGGCGAGGGCGCGGCGCCCGGCGACGGTGCCCCGCTTGTCGGAGACCGCGCCGCGCAGCGCGACGGACGCCTCCAACTCGGCGCGGGCCCGGTCGAGCTGTCCGGCGCACACCGCGAGGACCCCCAGCTCGTGGTGGAACCAGGCCTGTTCGGCGACCTCGCCGGCCAGCCGGGAGGCCTCGGCGCCCGCGCGCAGGGCCCGCTCCCAGGCGCCCCGGTCGAGGCCGGCGGCGAAGGCGGGGGCGGCGGTGCGGGCGAGCTTGACGGCGGTGTGCTCGCCGTCCTCGTCCGCGCCCGCGGAGACGATCGGGGTGAGCGCGGCGAGCACGGCGTCCGCCTCGGCGCAGACCCGCTCGGGGGTGACCGAGGGGTGTCCGGCCCACCAGGTGTAGTGCCGGGCGGCGGTGCGGGCCTGCTCGGTGGCGTCCTCGGCGTATCCGGCGGCCTCCAGCTGGGTCTGGACGCCGGCGGCGAGCCGGTAGCGGGAGCCGACCGGGGAGACCAGTCCGCAGGCGGCGAGTTCGCCGAGCGCGGCGTCGGCGTGGGTGTCGCCGACGAGCGCGGGCAGATGCGCCTGGTGGGGCACCTCGCCGCCGAGGGCGACGGCGAAGCGCAGGGTGGCGCGGGCGGAGGCGCTGAGCCGGGAGGCGAGCAGCGGGGCGGGCGCGGCGGCCTCGCCGAGGGAGGGCAGCGGTATGTCCTCGCCCGGCTCGGCGGGCACCGGGGCGTCGGAGGGCACGGCGTCGTCGAACACGCCGTACTCGTCGACCGCTTCGGCGCCCGCGCGCAGCCGGTCGCGCTGCCGCAGCAGGGCGCCGGCCTGGACGAACCGCAGCGGCAGGCCCTCGGACTCGAACCACAGGTCGCCGGCCCAGTTGGACTCGTCCTCGGTGAGGGCACGGCCGACGGCCTGTTCGATCAGCTCGATGCCGCCGGCCCGGTCCAGGCCGCTGAGGAAGACCTCCTCGACGGCGGAGTCGGCCAGGGGCGCGGGCACGTCCGGGGTGGCGGCCAGCAGCCAGGCGCACTCGGGGGTGGCGTCCAGCAGCTCGTCCAGCGCGGCCCCGCCGAACTCCAGGTCGTCCAGGACGACGACGGCGCCGATGTCGCGGACGTACTCCAGCAGTTCGTCGCGGCCCGGGCGGTGCCGGGGCGCGTCGTGGACGGTGCGGAACAGGTCGTGCAGCAGCTCGTCGGCGGTGCGGTGGAAGCCGCTGAGTCGGATGACGCCCTCGGGGGCGAGGTCCGCGCAGTCCTCGGCGACCACGTCGAGCAGGCGGGTGCGGCCGGAGCCGGCCGGCCCGGTGAGGCGTACGGAGCGGCCCCGGGCCAGCAGGCGGACCAGGCGCTCGCGCTCCTCCTGACGGCCCAGCAGCGGCAGCTCGGGCCGGGCGGGGCCGGGTGGCACCGGCGGCGCGGCGGCGCGGTCGGCCTCGGCGCGGTCGGCGGCGCTGCGCCGGGTGGGCCGGCCGGGCCGCTCGGCGGGCGGGCACGGCTCTATCTCGCTGCCGTCGACGGGGTTGACGGTGACCAGCAGATCGCCGGAGACGAGCTGGACCATGCGGGCCTGCGCGGGCCCGTGCTGGCCGAGATCGGGTGTGAGGGGGTCCCTGGACGGACGTGGGCGCGGCGGCTGGCCGTCGCCCTCATGGCCGTACTCCTCGGGGCCCCGGGTGTTCGGGTCCATAGGTTCAAGCCCCCCAAAAGCGTCGTGTGGCGGTAGCCCCTCCCGGCCTTGCTGCACACTGCGCTGTCGCTTCTGGTCCGGTGCCCGGTCGAGGGTTGCGGGCGGCGGGCAGACGAACCGTAAACCTTCGCTCAGTATCTCCGACAGCCCGGGGTACCGTGCCGTCCGAGACGTCACAGTCTCGTGAGGATTGGGCGCGGGGGGCGTTTCGCCGGGTCTAGGCCGCGCGCCGAGTGCCCCCGTGCGCCGGGGTCACACCCGGGGCAGCGAATCCACCGCGAGACCGCCCTCGATGGCGAGGATGCGGTGCAGCCGGGTCGCCACCAGCAGGCGCTGCATCTGCGGGGGTACGCCGCGCAGCACGAGGCGGCGGCCGCAGCGGCCGGCCCGGCGGTGGACGCCCATGATCACACCCAGTCCGGTGGCGTCCCAGAATTCCAGTTCGGACAGGTCGAGCACGAGGTCGCCGACGCCGTCGTCGACCGCCGAGTGCAAGGCCGTACGGGCGTCCGCCGCGCTGCGGACGTCGAGGCGGCCCCCGACGACCAGCTCGGCGTGGTCGCCCCTGATGTGCATATGCGCTCCTCGTGGGTGCGGTGGCGTACTCCGTGAGTGCTGTGCCAGGTCTGACTGCGTCGGTGGCAGTGCGGTTGCTGGCTGTAAGCGAACCGATACCTGATTCACCCCGGAGGGTTACCTCTCCGGGGTGAGTGCGGTGATCAGTACGTGTAGAAGCCCTGCCCGCTCTTGCGCCCGATGTCACCGGCGTCCACCATCCGGCGCATCAGCTCCGGCGGGGCGAACTTCTCGTCCTGGGACTCGGTGTAGATGTTGCTGGTGGCGTGCAGCAGGATGTCGACGCCGGTGAGGTCGGCGGTGGCCAGCGGGCCCATGGCGTGGCCGAAGCCCAGCTTGCAGGCGGTGTCGATGTCCTCGGCGGTGGCGACGCCGGACTCGTACAGCTTGGTGGCCTCCACCACGAGGGCGGAGATGAGACGGGTCGTCACGAACCCGGCGACGTCGCGGTTGACGACGATGCAGGTCTTGCCGACGGACTCGGCGAACTCGCGGGCGGTGGCGAGGGTTTCGTCGCTGGTCTTGTAGCCGCGGACCAGCTCGACGAGCTGCATCATCGGCACCGGCGAGAAGAAGTGCACGCCGACGACCCGCTCGGGGTGCTCGGTGGCCGCCGCGATCTTGGTGATCGGGATGGCGGAGGTGTTGGAGGCGAGGACGGCCTCCGGGCGCACGATCTTGTCGAGCGCGCGGAAGATCTCGTGCTTGACCTCCAGCTTCTCGAAGACGGCCTCGACGACGATGTCGGCGTCGGCGGCGGCGTCCAGATCGGTGGTGGGCGTGATCCGGGCGAGCGCGGCCTCGGCGTCCTCGGCGGCGAGCTTGCCCTTGCTCACGAACTTGTCGTACGACGCCTTGATGCCGTCGGTGCCGCGGGTGAGTGCCTCGTCGGTGACGTCGCGCAGGACGACGTCCCAGCCCGCCTGCGCGGAGACCTGGGCGATGCCGGATCCCATGAGACCGGCCCCGATGACGGCGAGCTTCCGTGCCACTGTGCGACTCCCCTGATACGCGCTGTCGTGGGGCCCCGGCGTCCCGTTCCCCTCGTCCGCTGCGGTTGCGAGGGTGCGCCCGGCGCCTCGGGTCGGAACTCACCAGGCGCCGCCGGGCAGGGGAAGGGTCACTCCGGGGCCAACATCTCTCCGGCGGACACTAGCGCCCGTGAGGGGCGGCGCGGCGGAGTTAGTAACGCGTTTCACGTCTCACGGGGTGAGACACCGGTCACGTCGGGGGGCGGGGCGAGTTGACGCGGCGTCGGCGGCCGCCGGGTCTCGCGCGCCCTGGGGTGCCGCCGCACGGGCGAAGGGTCCCGGAAAGACCCTTTGTGCCGCTTGTCCGCGCGCTGGCACCGCGGTTCCCGTCTGCTGTATATCCGTGCGCCTCCCCTGCCGGCTCGTGAAGGAGTACGCCCGTGAGACCCCGTTCCGCCGCCGCCCTGGCCGTCCTGCTCGCCCTCGCGCCGGCCGGATGTGCCGGGTCCGGCGGCGACGAGGGCGGCCCGACGACCGCGGGACGGCCGCCGGCCTCGTCGCCCTCCTCCTCCGCACCGGCCCCCCGGACGGCCGGGGAGTTCCTCGCCCGGGCGAGGCAGGCCCTGTCCGCACGACACGGCTGGACCTTCACCGTGAAGGGCAGCGAGAGCCTGACGTCACCGGGCGGCCGCAGCAGCGCCGCCTACACGGCGACGGTGGACCGCACCCAGTCCCCCGAGGCCCTGCACTCGACGGGCACCACCCGCGCCAAGGGAACGAGCAAGCCGGAAGAGGTCTACGTCGTCGGCGGGACCGGACACGTCAAGAAGGGCGACGCGGCCTGGAGGAGCGGCCCGCTGACGGACCCGGAGATCGCGGACACGGTGGAGGACCCGGTCGCCGCACTGGAGGCGTTCGGGGGCTACGACGGCGTCACCGTGCACCGGTCGGCCGACGGGGTCGAACTGCGGGTGACCGTGGTCTCGGCCGCCCTCCCGGACGTCAGGGAGCGGGCCGTGGTGAAGAAGGCGGTACGCGAACTCACGCCGACCCTGGAGCGGTTGCGCGCGGCGGGTGTCACGGCGCGACGGGACGGGACGGGACGGGATCAGGGTGGACCGGGTCGAGGAGGTCCTCACCCTCGACCCGACGACGTACCGCCTCACCTCCCACCGCTTCCGGTGCGCCTTCGTCATCCCCTCCAGCGCGGGGAGCCTGCGCTACGGCCAGGAGGTGACGGAGCGGACCAAGGGCGTCTTCCCGGGAACCATCTCGCTTCCTGCGGGAGTGGGCTGAGCGAGACGGGCGGTGGGCCCGGGGCCGCCGGTCAGTCGACGCGGTCGCCCAGACCCAGCACCGCCGGGTTCCTGCCGGGGAAGTTCGTCGGCATGCCCGGCACCTCGATGGTGCGCCCGTACACGCCGGCCAGGAAGGCGACGGCGCCGACCGGGAACTCGTACCACTCGGCGTTGTCCGTGCGGACGACCACCGGCCATGCGTCCGGGCCCGCGGGGCTCGTCCTCCAGTAGAAGGCGTCCCCCGCGTTGGACGACGCCCAGGAGATCAGACCGCCCGGCCGGGGGTAGGGAACGTAGCCCTCGGTGTCGCCCATCTCGTACAGGTCCTGGAGGATCTCGTCGTCCCTGGATGCCGACGCCCAGGGCTCCTCGGCGCCGGGCGTCGGAAGGGACACCATGAGGAAGTCGTCGATGACCAGCACCGGGTACGCCTCCGCCAGGGACCGGAAGTCGGAGGGCAGCGCCGTACCCAGGGCCGCCGTGAGGGCGGCCCAGTCCACGGCACGCCCGCCCGGCGCACGCCACCGCGTCATGGCCGGAAGCGCGGCCTCCAGCGATGTGAGTGTCTCCGTCACGGTCAGCCGATCGCGATGCGCGGGTGGGCGCCGGGGCTGATCCAGCCCATGATCTTGTCCATCGTCGCGCGCGGCACCGACACGCAACCGGCCGTCGCTCCGGACCCGTTGACGTGGAGGAAGATGCCGGCTCCCCGGCCGGGCGTGGCCGGCCACCGGTTGAAGTTGACGACCAGGGCCTTCGCGTACTGCGTCGGATAGTTGATCAGGTGCTCGCTGCCCCGGTCGCCGGACTCGGTGAGCGGGAAGTCGGCGCCCTGCTCGCCGTGCATCGAGTTGTAGAACCTCGACTCCGGGTCCTCCACCCACCAGTCGTCGGAGTCGACGACGTGGTACGGCATGCTCGTGCCGCTGGACTCGACGCCGAAGCCCTCGGTGATGGTGTAGGTGCCCGAGGGCGTGGTGTACGTCCCCTGCCGGCGCGTCGAACCGTCCGTCACACCGTTCGAGCCGACCCGTCCGGCGCTCGTCGTGAACTGCGCCTTCCACCCCGACGATCCCTTGGACCAGGCCGTGACCGTGGCGTAGGAACCGCTCGCCTTGACGGTGATGACCTGGGTCGCGTCGCCCACCTGGACGGGGACGGGGAAGTCGGGGGCGCTCGACGTCCGGGAGCTCTGGGCGTCCCCGCTCCCGCTCCCGGACGCGGCCGTGGACGCCGTCCGCTGCGACGAGGCGCCGGCGCTCGGCTCGGCGGACGCGGAGGCGGACGCGGACGCGGACGACGAGGCCGACGCTGACGCGGACGCCGACGGCGACGCCGAACCGGATGCCGACGCGGACGCGCTCGCCGATCCGCTCGGCGTCGCGGCCAGGTCGCCGGCGTCCGCCGCCACCTGCTCCGCGGACGGGGCGTCGCCCCCGTCGCTTCCGCAGCCGGTCACGAGGAGCAGCGCCCCGCCGGCGGCGGCCGCGGCGAGCGCTCTGCGGGTGCGGAGGGAGGACCGCTGGACGAGGGGCAGTTCGGGTATGTCGGGCAGCACGAGGAAACCTTCGAGGGGTAAGGGGCTAGGGGGAAACGGGCGCCGGGCGGGGTCAGCCCCGTGTCTCGCCGCCCGCTGAGGGGAGCGCGCCGGAGCAGGTGGCGCGGCCGAACGAGCCGCTGGCCGTGGCGCTCTGGACGTGGCGCCCGCGGATGGCGAGGGCACAGCGCGCGGTGCCGCCGTCCTCGCCGAGCACGATGCTGATGACCGGGTCGTGGCCGACGGGTACGTCGACGCTGGTCCGCCAGGGCAGGTGTGCGCCCCGGACCACGGTGGCCTTCCCGGACTCGCTGCGCGCCTGGAACGTGAGGTCGGCGGTGCCGGTGCCGGTGACCTCGTAGGTGACCGGGGCCGTGGGCGTCTGCGGGTGCGCCGACCGCTTGTCGTCGTCACCGCCGTCGAGGACGCCGTACAGCACCAGTCCGCCGCAGGCGGCCAGTACGGCACCGGCGATCAGCAGCCCGGCGCGGTCGGGGCGGCGGAACCAGGAGCGCGCGCTTTCCGGCGCATTCGGGGATTCCGGCGTTTCCTCAGACGATTCGAGCTTTTTCGCGGCAGCCCGCACCGACGGCTTTTCCTCACCCATGGGCATTCCCTTTCCGCTCCGGAACCGGCCCCTTATACGCGATGGCGTACGGCGCTCGCAAGCGAAGGGACAAAACGGGCGCCGATATTCCAGGATTGCCGAACTGTCGGACTTGCGAAGTCACTTGACGTGCTGTCACCAGCGTGATTACAACCTGCGGCGCCGCTACGTCTGGCCTGCTCATCGACGCATGCCGGACGTTTTCGGACACCTTTCATAACGTCTGAGAAAGGGAAAGGGTTGCAGTGAGACCCACAAGGGGCAGGCTAATTGCGTGCCTGGTGGTGGCCGCACTGACAAGCAGTGCGCTACCCCAGGTCGCGTATGCGGCGCCCGCACCGGACGACGGCAACGGCACATCAATTGTCGACGCCGTCAAGGGCTGGTTCACGGGCGACGACGACGATCAGAATGCGGGCAGGCCTCCGTCGCACGACGAGCTGGGCGTGGCCGACCGGCAGAAGCTGCCGAAGGGCGCGAACGCGCCCAAGGCCGTCCGCGTCAAGGAGCTGACGGACCGGCGCACCTCCAGCGCCCGGTTCTGGCAGCTGTCGGACGGCCGCGTCGAGGCGGAGCTGTCGGCGGTGCCGACGGCGTACCGGGACGCGAAGTCGAAGTCCTGGAAGACGATCGACACCACGGTCCGCGGCTCCGACGCGCCCGGCTTCGACTTCGCCAACACCACCAACGAGGGCCGCAGCTGGTTCGGCGGAGACTCCGGCCGGCTGGTCCGCTTCCAGGCGCCGGACGGCCGCAGCGTCACGCTGGGACTGGCGGGCGCGGGCAGGAAGCTCAAGCCCACGGTCAAGGGCGACAAGGTCACCTACCGGGACGCCGTGAACGGCGCCGACCTGGAGTACGGCGTCGGCCCGGGCCGGGTGAAGGAGAACATCACCCTCACCGAGCGGCCCACCGGACCGCTGACGTTCACCTTCACGCTCGACACCGCCGGGCTCACCCCGAAGGCCCGCAAGGACGGCTCGATCGCGCTGTACGGCGAGCTGCCGAACACGCCGGTGATGGTGATCCCGGCGCCGTACATGACGGACGCCAGGAAGGCGGACGCCTCGGTCTTCGGGAAGACCTACAGCACCCGCGTCACGCAGAAGCTCGTGAGGGACGGCGACGGCTGGAAGCTGACCGTCTCCCCGGACGCGAAGTGGCTCGCGGCCAAGGAGCGGCAGTACCCGGTCGTCATCGACCCCACGATCACGATCGCGCCCTCCCCGTCCGCCTCCCAGGACACGATGGTCCTGTCGGACTCGGCGTCCACGAACTTCAACACCTCGTGGAAGCTGTCGGCCGGCAAGACCGACACGGGCATCTCGCGCTCGCTGATCAAGTTCCCGCTGAGCGAGATCCCGTCGGGCACGAAGATCGACTCCGCCCGCCTGGAGATGTACTTCGACCAGGCGCACACCACCAACGCCAACGATGTCACCATCGGCGCCTACCGGGCGACCGGCGCGTGGGACGAGTCGACGGCGACCTGGTCCAACACCAGCTCCCTCGTGGGTGAGCTGTCCGGCACCAGCGTCCAGGTCGACGACGGCGACGCGGGCACGACCGCCGCGACCGGCAGCTGGCCGGCGTCCACGTCGACGCTCAAGCAGTACGGCGTCAACGGCGACTACCTCGCCAACAAGGACTCCGTCGCCGGGGACACCTACACCTGGCAGCCGAAGATCCCGGAGACCGCGTCGTACCGGGTGGACGTGCACTACGTCGCCGCCACCGACCGCGCCACGAACGCGCCGTACACGGTGACCTCGAAGGCCGGCACGGCCACCTACACGGTCAACCAGCAGTCCGGCACCAACGGCGTGTGGGCCTCGCTGAACGGCGGCACGCAGATCGACTTCAACGCCGGTACGGCCGGCAAGGTCGTCCTCGGCGACGGCCCGGCCTCCACCTCCACCGCCGTCATCGCGGACGCGGTGCGCTGGGTGAACCCGGCGTCGATCGTGAAGAACACCGGCGAGTACAACCAGTGGCACAAGTTCCCGGTCACGGACACCGTCCAGGGCTGGCTGAACGGCACGTACGCCAACAACGGCTTCGTGCTCAAGGCCACGGACGAGTCGTCCACCGCCCCGACCGGCGGCCCGCGCTACGAGGCCGGTGACGGCGACTACGGCGGTGAGACGGCGACGATCCCGCGGCTGACGGTCACCTACGGCAAGGTCGGCACCGCCCTGAACTCGCCCACGGTGATCCACTCCACGGGCCCGGAGCTGAGCTGGAAGGCGTACACCAACACCACCGGCGACACCGGCTACGACATCGCCGAGTACCAGCTGCACCGCTCCACGCAGCAGGCGTTCACCCCGTCTGCGGCCACCCTGGTCGCGCCGATCGACAAGAGCGCCACGGCCTACACGGACACCACCGCGACCCCGACCCCGGACTCCTCCTCGGTGGAGATCGGGCGGTCGTACTACTACCAGCTCGCGGTGAAGACGAAGAACGGCCAGCTGCTGGGCTCCCCGACCCGGATCGTCGGCGTGCCGAAGGCGGGCCGCACCATGCGGCTGATCCAGGGCACGACCGGGGTCACGGACACCACGCTGTCCTCGGGCCAGCCGACCACCAACGAGGACACCATCGCCTCGTACGGCATCGGCCAGAAGTGGCTGGAGGTCGGCAACAACTCCACCACCTACGGCAAGGCCCGGGCGGCGCTGAAGTTCACCACCAGCGCGATCCCGACCACGGCGACCGTGCTGGAGTCCCGCCTGTTCATGTGGGGCGCGGAGACCACCACCGGCACCAACGGCGCCGTCTACGAACTCCACGGCCTGACCAAGGACTTCAACGAGACGCAGGCCACCTGGAACAACGCCACCTCGACGACGGCGTGGACCACGGCCGGCGGTGACTACTCCGCCACCGTCTCCGACACGGTCGCGCAGGTCTCCGAGGTCGGCCGGCACTGGTGGGACGCCACGTCCCTGACCCAGGGCTGGATCAAGACGCCGACCAGCAACAAGGGCGCGCTGGTCAAGCTGAAGGACGAGTCGGCCACGGGCCCGCAGGAGCGCACCCTGTTCCTGGCCTCGGAGGCGGCCGACCCGCAGCTCGGCCCGCTGCTGCGGGTGATCTACGTCGACTCCACCACGGAGGACACGTACTACGCGCCGACCACCCCGGCCCGGATGACCCCGAACTCCACGTACACGGTGGACTTCACGGTCACCAACACCACGTCGAGCGCGTGGGCGGCCGGTGAGCGGGTCCTGTCGTACACCTGGAAGCTCCCCGACGGCACGGACGTCACCACGGGCGGCAACCAGGCGTCCACGGCGATCCCGGCGCTCTCGCCCGGCCAGTCGGCGACGATCAAGGCGACGGTCAACACGCCGATCAACTCCGACAACGGCAACAAGCGCACCGACTACGTGCTCGGCTGGGACGTGAAGAAGGTCTCCGACGGCTCCTGGCTGTCGGTCACCAACCCCTCCATCCAGCCGCTGAAGCAGAACGTGGCGGTGGAGGACCCCACCTCCAACACCCTGGGCCTGGAGAAGTTCTACTCCTACGCCGGCAAGAACACCGGCGCCGGCTCGACGGTGATGAACAACGTCGCCTCCGGCAACAGCGTCTGGTCCTACGACGCGATCAACAACCCGGGGCGCGGGGTCAACACCTTCTTCCGGGTGGCGTACAACTCCCTGGACACCTCGGACACGGTGCTCGGCTACGGCTGGTCCGGGCAGGCGTCCGGGCCGCTCAGGCTCGGTGCCCCGCTGGACTTCCACCCGAACCCCAACCCGACCGAGGTCAGGCTTCCGGACGGCGACGGCACCACACACGTCTTCCGCAAGCAGGCCGACGGCACCTGGAAGGCCCCGGCGGGCGTCCACTTCAAGCTGGACTTCAAGACCGGCACGGACTGCACCCCGGACAAGGACGACACCACCGACGCCTGGACGCTGACCCGTCCGGACGGCATGCGGTTCCTCTTCGGCTGCGACGGCTATCTGACGTCGGTCGTCGACAACGACGGCAACACGCAGACGTACACCTACGAGGAGCGCAAGTCCAACAACAAGCCGACCAAGTTCCTCACCTACATCACGGACCCGGTCGGCCGGCAGTCGCTGACGGTCGACTACTACAAGAAGGGCGACGCGTCGTACGAGTACATCGACGACACGGGCGCCAAGGTCAGCGGCACCAACCTGACCAACTCCAAGATCTACGACCACATCAAGTCCGTCACGGACATCTCGGGCCGGAAGCTCACGTTCTACTACACGACCAAGGGCCTGATGGGCCGGATGGTCGACGGTGAGGACTCCTCCCAGCCCAAGGTCTTCAAGTTCACCTACGACGCCACCCAGGGCAACAAGAACGTCAAGCTGGTCACGGCCACCGACCCGCGCGGGCACGACACCAAGCTGGCGTACTACGCCCCGCAGACGGGTGACGACCCCAAGTACCACTGGTGGACCAAGACCGTCACCGACCGGCTGAACGGCACCACCGGCTTCACGTACGCGGCCGACACGGCGAACACCAAGTTCACCGACACCACGGTCACCGACGCCGAGAACCACACGACGAAGCACGTCACGGACGACTTCGCCCGCCCGGTGCAGATGACGAACGCCAAGTCGCAGACCACCAAGCTGGCCTGGGACGCGGACAACAACGTCACGTACCTGGAGGAGGCCAACGGGGCGAGGGCGGCGTACTGCTACGACGCCAAGACCGGTTACCCGCTGCGCCAGTGGGACCCGGAGACCACCAAGTCGTGGACGTCGTTCAACCCGACCGACTACTGCGACCCGGCGAAGTACCCCTCCGGCGCGACCGCGTTCGAGTACCAGACGCGGGCCGACGGCTACTCCGCGAACCTGTACCGCAAGACGTCCCCGCTGGGCAACGTCTGGCAGTTCGGCTACGACAACTTCGGCAACCCCACCTCGGTCACCGACCCGGAGGGTGTCGCGACGACGTCGGTGCCGGACGACTTCATGTCGACGACCACGTACGACGCGTACGGCCAGCCGCTGACGGAGACCGACGCCAACGGGCACACCACGAAGTACGCCCAGTACAGCGCGTCCGGTTACCCGGAGAAGATCACCGACGCGAAGAACAACACGACCACGTTCGTCTACGACGAGCGCGGCAACACCCGTGAGGTCGTCAACGCCAAGAAGGACGCGAGCGGCCAGGGCGCCAAGGTCACCCAGGACTACGACTACTTCGGCCGCCCGCTGGCGAAGAAGGAGCCCAAGGACCAGGCCGCCGGTGTCTTCATCACCACGCCGGCCCCGGTCTACGACGCCAACAACAACATCGAGAAGGCGTACGCCCCGAACGGCGCCGTGACCACCACGGTCTACGACGCCGCCGACCAGGTCACCGACCAGCTCGACCCGGTCGACACCACCGGTGACCCCGAGCGGCGCACGACGACCACGTACGACAAGGTCGGCAACGTCCTGACGGTCACCGAGCCGAAGGGCAACCTGACCACGACGGCCGGCGACTACACGACCACGTACTCCTACGACGAGATCTACCAGCCCCTCGCGTCCGTGGACGCCAAGGGCAACAAGACCTCGGCCGTGTACGACAACGTCGGCAACGTCGTCACCGTGATCGACCCGAAGAAGAACGCGACGGCCGACACCACGGACTTCACCACGAAGTTCGAGTACGACCTGGACCACCGGGTCGTGAAGACGACCGACGCGGCGGGCAAGTTCACCACCGTCCACTACGACCTCGACGGCCGCACCGACCGGACGACGGACGCCGAGAACAACACCACCGAGTACACCTTCGACCGGCGCGGCCTGACCACCCAGGTCAAGGTCCCGTTCGACAAGGACGGCTCGGGCAACATCACCTACCGCACGACCAAGTACGAGTTCGACGAGGTCGGCAACCAGACCAAGGTGATCAGCCCGCGCGGCGTCGAGACCACCGACGACGCGACCGACTTCACCACGGAGACGGTCTACGACGAGCTGAACCGGGTCAAGGAGACCCTGAGCCCGTTCGACAAGGACGACTCGCGGTACTCCACGCCGGACCACACGTACTACACGTACGACGAGGTCGGCCAGCTGAAGGAGGTCTCCGCCCCGCCGTCGCAGGGCCAGACCGTCCGCAACATCACGTCGTACGAGTACTACGACAACGGCTGGGTGAAGTCCTCGAAGGACCCCTTCGAGATCACCACGACCTACGACTACAACGAGCTCGGCCAGCAGACGAAGAACACGCTGACTTCGTCCGGCGGTTCCTCGCAGCGCACCATGACCTGGGACTTCTATCCGTCGGGCAACCAGAAGGCGCGCTCCGACGACGGTGTCCCGGTCGGCAGGCAGGTCGTGGTCGTCGACTCCACGGACGCCAACAACACCGCGACGCAGGGTGCGTGGGACTCCTCCCAGGCGCTCGGCCAGTGGGGCTACGACGTCCGCACGAGCGGCGCGGGCACGGGTGCGGACACCTTCACCTGGCAGCTCAACATCCCGCAGGACGGCACCTACGAGGTCTTCGTCCGCTACGGCGACGTGACGGGCGCGGCCACGAACGCACCCTTCACGATCACCCACTCCACAGGCTCGGCGACCAAGCCGGTGGACGAGTCGAAGAACTCCGGTCAGTGGGTCTCGCTCGGCTCGTACAGCTTCACCGAGTCCGGCACCCAGAAGATCACGCTGACCGACAACGCCAACGGCACGGTCGTCGCCGACGGCATCAAGCTGGTCCGCTCCAACACCGGGGAGACCGACAACGAGAAGAAGGACTTCACCTACACCTACGACCCGGACGGCCTGCTGAAGGAGGTCAAGGACCTCTCGCCGGGCGCCAAGGCCGACACGTACTCCATGACCTACGACGAGCTGGACCAGCTCGCGAAGGTCGAGGAGAAGCTCGGCACGACGGTCAGGAACACCACGTCCCTGACCTATGACGCCAACGGCAACATCGCCTCGACCACGCACGACGTGACCTGGTCGAAGCTCGACTACGACGTCCGCGACATGATCTCCAAGGTCACCAACGCGGACTCGCCGACGGCCGGCAACCAGCAGATCTCCACGTTCACCTACACCGACCGCGGCCAGCCGCTGAAGCAGGTCAAGCCGAACGGCAACACCGTCGACTTCACCTACTACCTCAACGGCGCGGCCAGGTCCCAGGTGGAGAAGACGTCGGCGGGCACGGTCGTGGCCAGCCACGACCTGGAGTACGACCCGAACGGCAACCGCTCCAAGGACACCGCGAAGCTGATGAACGCCGACAACGCGTCGGCCTACGTCAACACGGTGTCGAGCTTCGCCTACGACCCGCAGGACCGCATCCAGCAGGTCACCAAGACCGGCGACGGCGCGGGCACCGAGTCGTACGTCTACGACGGCAACTCCAACGTCGTCGAGCAGACGGTGAACGGGTCGACAACCACCTCGGTCTACGACCGCAACCGCCTGCTGAAGACCACGACGGCGGGCATCGCCTCCACCTACAACTACGACCCGCTGGGCCGCCTGGACACCGTCTCGTCCAACGGCTCGGTGCAGGAGAAGTACACCTACGACGGCTTCGACCGCATCGCCAAGCACACCGCGGGCAGCGGTGCCTCGGCGCGGACGACGACGTACGTGTACGACGCCTTCGACCGCACGGCCTCCGAGACCACGTCCGGGCCCAACGGGAAGACGACGCTCTTCACCTACCTGGGCATGGAGGACAAGGTGCTGCGGGAGGAGGTCGCCGGCAAGGCGACCAAGTCCTACCAGTACGCGCCGTGGGGCCAGAAGCTCACCCAGATCAAGCACAACACCGACGGCAGCAAGGAGTACTCGCACTACACGTACCACCCGAAGGGTGACGTCGAGGCGATCACCAAGCCGGACGGCACCACCCGGGCGACCTACGGCTACACCGCGTACGGCTCGGACGACGAGAAGCAGTTCACCGGCGCCGACAAGCCGGACGCGGCCAACCCCGACAAGGACGCCTACAACGAGTACCGCTTCAACGCGATGCGGCACGACGACGGTTCCGGCACCTACGACATGGGCTTCCGGAACTACGACCCCGGCCTGAACCGGTTCCTCACCCGGGACATGTTCGGCGGCGCCCTGGACGACATGGACCTGACCACGGACCCGTACACGGGCAACCGGTACGCGTTCGCGGGCGGCAACCCGATCTCCTTCGTGGAGCTGGACGGCCACCTGTTCGGCATGTCGTGGTCGGACATCGGCCACGCCACGCTCGACGTGGTCGGCATGGTCCCGGTCGTCGGCGAGGCGGCCGACGTCGCCAACGGCATCTGGTACGCGGCCGAGGGCAACTACGTCGACGCGGCCCTGTCCATGGCCTCCGCCATCCCCGGCGCCGGCAACGCGGTCACCGCCGCGAAGTGGGCGAAGAAGGGCGCGAAGGCGGTCGACGCGGTCAAGAGCGGCAACAAGGCGGCCAAGGCCGGCAAGGCGGCCAAGGCCGAGAAGGCGGCGTCGAAGGGCGGCAAGGCCAAGTCCGCACCGAAGCACGCCAAGCCGAAGGGCAAGGGCAACGGCGGTTCGGCCGCCAAGTCGTGCAAGAAGGGAGCGAAGAAGAACAGCTTCGTTCCCGGCACCAAGGTGTTGATGGCCGACGGCACGGCCAAGCCCATCGAGGACGTCAAGCAGGGCGAGTACGTCCTGGCCTCCGACCCGGAGACCGGCATCCTTCAGGCCCGTATGGTCACCGACACCATCTCCGGTGACGGCGTCAAGCACCTGGTCACCCTCACCGTCGACCCCGACGGCAAGAACGGCGAGGCCAAGCCGACCACCATCACGGCCACGGCCAACCACCCGTTCTGGCTGCCGGACTACGGCAAGTGGGTCGAGGCCGCTGACCTGAAGCCCGGAATGTGGCTGCAGACCGCGGCCGGCACCTGGGTCCAGGTCACCGCGATCGACGACACGTACCGTACGCAGCGGGTCCACAACCTGACCGTCCAGGGCCAGCACACCTACTACGTCCTCGCCGGCGGGGCACCGGTCCTCGTACACAATGCGGGCTGTGACCCGGTAGAAGTCACCGTCCGGTACCAGGAGGGCATGTCCAAGACGGAGTTCGCCAAAAAGGCGCAGGCATTGCAGAAACTGGGTGATGAGGGGGCACTTTTCAAGGCTCCGAACCCGGTCGCGCGCAACTCCGCCGTCACAAAGAACTACAAGGGGGACCTGATTCGGCGGGTGTACGACCAGTACGGCTCAACGAATCCGGAATTCGCCGACAAGCTGAAGGACCGGATCCTGAACCGCATGGATCCCGACCATGTGCACGAGCTGCAGCTCGGTGGTCCGGACACGGCTGATAACCTCAAGATGCTGGACCGCTTCACGAACTGGCACGTAGGTACTCAGCAGATCTGGCCACAGATCAAGAACCTGGACGACTTCACTCCGATCAAGATCAGGATTGAGTGGTGATCGAGACATGAGCAATGAGCTCCAGCGGGTTGTCGAGGCCCTGAGAGACTCGATGGGCAGGCGGCCGGAATGGCGCATGATGAACTCGCTGCCCGCTGGGGCTCAGCCCAGAGAAGTTTCAGCCGAACTGCCGGAATCACTCAGGAATTTCCTTCTGGTCGCGAACGGTGCCACCTGCGGTGACGTCACCATCTTCTCGACCAGCGTGATTGACCAGATGCAGTTCTATGCGGACCCGATTCCAGATGCTCAGGTGACCCTCGGCCGCGAGGAGTGGCTGTGCGGCGGAGTCATCTCTGACGAACCGTTCTTCGTGAACCGCTTGAGCGGAGAAGTCTGGTACTTCCCGGACACAGGGGTCGAGTGGTGGCAGTCTCCGTCGTTCGAGATGGCCGCCGAAGACTTCACCTCCTTCTTCTTGGAATTCGTGGCAGGACCGCGCTATGTGGACCTGTCCGCCACAGGACGCGAAGACCAATGGGCTGAAATGCTCAGCCACTTGGGCCTCCTGGACTAGATATCCCATGGTGGCCGACGCGCCGGCCGCAGTTCGGGAAGCGGCGTCAGGCGAATGAGCGACCTGTTCCGGTGGAACATCCGGTAACGCTGTGGCCGGGGAGGGACCATACCTCCCCGGCCACAGGTCTGTTGGGAAGGCAACGCCGAGCGCCGGAAGCCACCAGGGCAACCTACGGCTTGGCCAGGCATTCGAACCACACCGTCTTGCCGTCGCCGACAGGGCGCGGCGTCACGCCCCACCGGTCCGTGACCGACTCCACCAGCAGCAGGCCACGCCCTCCCTCGTCCAGTAACTCCCCGCTCCCCCGCGCCGGCAGACCCGCGCAGTCGTCGGAGACCTCCACCCGTACCGCGCCGGGCAGCAGCAGGAAGCAGATTCCACAGCGCCGGCCCGGCACGTGCCGGACCACGTTGGTCAGCAGCTCCGTCAGCGCCAGTTCCGCCGCGTCGGCCACGTCGGGCAGGCCCGAGCCCTCCAGATACAGCCGCAGGATGCGGCGCAGATGCCGCACCGAGTGCTCACCCAGCGCGAACTCGGCACGGTAGCGCGGCTGAAAGTCCCTCGTCCGTGGGCCGGTTACGTCGTTCATGCCCCCACACTGCGACGGGTCGCTTACGCTCGACTACGCAGCGAAACCAACGCCGTGAGGTGTTGCAGGCCGGAGGTACGACGTGGCCAACGTCCAGAATCTCGACCCCACCGCTTCCCCGCTCGACTACTACGGCTGGGAACTGCGCCGCCACCGCGAGGCCGCCGGCATGAGCCAGGGCCAGCTCGGCGAGGTCATCTTCTGCACCGGCTCACTGATCGGCCAGATCGAGACGACGAGACGGGTCCCCACACGGGACTTCTCCGAACGGGTCGACGCCGCGCTGGGGACGGACGGCCTGTTCTCGCGCCTGGTCGGGCTCGTGCTGCGCAGCCAACTGCCCACCTGGTTCCAGCCGTACGCCGAGATGGAGGCGAAGGCGACCTACATCTCCACGTATCAGGCGCAGCTCGTGTACGGGCTGTTGCAGACGGAGGAGTACGCGCGGGCCGTGCTCAGCGTGGACTGCCACACCGACCTGGACCGGATGCTGGCGGCACGGATGGAACGCCAACGCATCCTCCAGCGAGACCAACCGCCCGCGCTCTGGGTCGTGCTGAGCGAGGCCGCATTGCTCTTGGAGATCGGCAGCCCTGACGTCATGCGCCGCCAACTCACTCACCTGTTGAGTTTCCGGCAGAACCCCTGGGTGCAGATCCAGGTGCTGCCGTTCTCAACGGGGCAACACACCGGCATGATGGGGACGTTCACCTTACTGAGGTTCGATGACGACCCCGACCTCTTCTACGCGGACGGCTACGCCCAAGGCCACATGACAGCCGATCCGAGCGTGATCAAGGAGCGTTCGGTCGGTTACGCTCGCTTGCAAGCCTCGGCCCTCTCCCCCGAGGACTCGGCGAGACTGATCACCCGCTTGATGGAGGAACGCTATGCGCCCCCGCACAGCACCGAGGAACGTTCAGTGGCGTAAGTCCAGCTACAGCGGAAGCAACGGCGGCGAGTGCCTCGAAGTCGCCGACAACCACACCACCGTCGTCCCCGTCCGGGACAGCAAGAACCCCGCCGGCCCCGTCCTGCTCATCGGCGGAGCCGCCTGGCAGGCGTTCGTGGACGGGCTGCGCTAGGCCCACACGGCCTTCACCACGACGTGGCCCGCCGCGGCCGCCCGCCCGTAGAAGCCCCGCAGGTCCCGGTGGTGGTCGAGGAACTCCTGCCTGGCCAGTGACGCGTCCTGGAAGAGACTCAGCTTGGCACCGGCGGTGTTCCACAGCTCGTCGAAGGAGACGGCGGCGAGGAAGTCCGCCGCCTGTGACACGCCGGGCTGGTCCAGGATCATCAGGGGCGGGTCGAAGAGGTCCGCGCTGTGGGCGACGGGGCGGCCGCCGTAGATCGGCAGCGTCCAGGACTGATCGGCGCCGCTTCCGGTCGACTCAGCCGCGGCGTAGAGGTCGTTGACGGAGTTGAAGACCTTGTTGATCGAGCGGGCGATGCCCGCCGCGTACTCGCCGGGGAGGTTGTCCCAGGCCTCGGACATGAACGCCGCCAGCCAGGTGTGGTCGTCCCGGATCTCGGACGCGGCGACGGCCCGCAGGTGCAGGTGAATGCTCACGGCGACGAGTGTCCCAGGTGCCAGGAGCGCGCCTCACGCCCCCCGCACCGCATACTCCAGCACCCGTTCGCTGAGCAGCTCCTCGACCTCGTCGAGGAGCTGGAGCGTCTCCCGGGACACCTCCGCCGGCTTGCGCTCCTTGAGCATCTCGCGGCCGATGGAGGCGAACACCGTCGCGTAGATCCAGCAGATCTGGCCGGCCATGAGGTCGGGCAGCGGGTCGTCGGCGGCGGCGCCCGTCTCCTCGCACAGCGCCGCCCGCAGGTTGTCGTGGCTGTCCTGCTGGAGCATCCACAGCCGGGAGCGCAGCGTCGGCGCCTCATGGATGACCCGCATGAACCGGCTGTACCCCTCCATCAGGCCGACGCGCGGTGAGACGGCCTCGACCTCCTCGCGCAGCTCCCGCAGGACGGCGCGCGCGGCGGACTCCCCCACGTCCCGGCCCCGGACCCAGCGGGCCAGCCGGTCGACGACGCCGGCCGAGCGGTCCAGGAAGAGGTCCTCCTTGGCGGGGAAGTAGTTGTAGACGGTGTTGACGGAGACGTTCGCCGCCTCGGCGATCTCCGCGACCGTCACCGCCTCGAAGCCGCGCTCCAGGAACAGCCCCGTGGCGACATCCGAGATGTACTGCCGGGTCTGCCGCTTCTTCCGCTCCCTGAGCCCCTCTGCCATGCCCTCATCCTAGCTTCGCTGGGGCTGCTGAAAACTTGGAGTCATTGCAAAATTTCAGAGACTCTGTTTTTCTGTGGAGCATGCCAGCAGTCATCAGCGCGTCCGGACTGGCGCGCACCTTCACGACCAAGCGCGGCCCCGTCGAGGCCGTGCGCGGTATCGACCTGACCGTCCACGAGGGCGAGATCCTCGGCTTCCTCGGCCCCAACGGCGCCGGGAAGACCACCACCCTGCGGATGCTGACCACCCTGCTGAAACCGACCGGCGGCACCGCCACCGTCGCCGGGCACGACCTGGCGACCGACCCGGTCGGCGTGCGCCGGGCCTGCGGTTACGTCGCCCAGTCCGGCGGCGTCGACCCGCAGATCGGCGTCCGGGAGGAGCTGGTCACGCAGGGGCGGATGTACCGGCTGACGAAGAGCGAAGCCGTCGCCCGCGCCGAAGAACTCGCCCGCGACCTGGGCCTCACCGAGCTGCTCGACCGCACCTGCGGAGCCCTGTCCGGCGGGCAGCGGCGGCGCCTCGACATCGCCATGGCCCTCACCCACCGCCCCCGCGTGCTCTTCCTCGACGAGCCGACCACCGGCCTCGACCCCGGCAGCCGCGCCGACCTGTGGGACCTGGTGCGCCGGCTGCGCGACGAGCACGGCACGACCGTCTTCCTGACCACGCACTACCTGGACGAGGCCGACGCCCTCTCGGACCGCCTGGTGATCGTCGACAAGGGCACGGTCGTCGCCGAGGGGACGCCGGGCGCGCTGAAGCTGCGGTACGGCGGCTCGATCGACGCCACCCTCCAGGACACCTTCCTCGCCATCACCGGCCGGGGGCCAGCCGCCCCGGCCGACGCCGCCCCGGTAGCCGTATAGGACGCCACCGATGCTGTTGCACGACACCGGCCTGATCTACGGCCGCTATCTGCGCCAGACCCTGCGCTCCCGCTTCGCGATGCTCTTCGGCGTGCTGATGCCGCTGCTGTACCTGCTGTTCTTCGGACCGCTGCTCACCGATCTGCCGCTGGGCGGGAAGGGCAGCTCATGGCAGGTGCTGGTGCCTGGCCTGCTGCTCCAACTCGGCCTCTTCGGCGCCCTGTTCGCGGGCTTCATGATCATCCTGGAGAACGGCCAGGGCGTCGTCGAGCGGATGCGGGTCACCCCCGTCAGCCGGCTCGCGCTGCTGCTCGGCCGGGTGCTGCGGGACGCCACGGTGTTCGTCTTCCAGGCGGTGCTGCTGGTGCTGGCCGCACTGGTGATGGGGCTGCGGGCTCCCGTCCCCGGGGTGCTCATCGGCTTCGGCTTCGTCGCGCTGCTGACTCTGTCGCTGGCGTCGCTGTCGTACGCGGTGGCGATGAAGGTGCGCAGCCCGCAGGAGTTCGGGCCGCTGATCAACGCCGTCTCCATGCCGTCGATGCTGCTGTCCGGGCTGATGCTGCCGATGACCCTGGCTCCGGCCTGGCTGGACGTCCTGTCCCACTTCGTGCCGTTCCGCTACATGGTGGACGCCATGCGCGACGCCTACGTCGGCGAGTACGCCACCGCGCACATGCTGTACGGCGTCGTCGTCGCCGTCGGATTCGCGGCGCTCGCCGTGACAGTGGGCACACGAGTGTTCCGGAAGGCCGGGGCGTAACTACGCTGGCCGCATGGTCAATCTGACGCGCATCTACACGAGGACCGGCGACAAGGGCACCACCGCCCTGGGCGACATGAGCCGGGTCCCCAAGACCGACCTGCGCATCTCCGCGTACGCCGACGCCAACGAGGCCAACGCGGTGATCGGCACGGCGATCGCGCTGGGCAACCTCGACCAGGAGATCGTCAAGGTCCTCACCCGCGTCCAGAACGACCTGTTCGACGTGGGCGCGGACCTGTCGACGCCGGTCGTGGAGAACCCGGAGTTCCCGCCGCTCAGGGTCGAGCAGTTCTACATCGACCGGCTGGAGGCGGACTGCGACCGCTTCAACGAGCAACTGGAGAAGCTGCGCTCCTTCATCCTCCCGGGCGGCACCCCGGGCGCGGCGCTCCTCCACCAGGCCTGCACGGTCGTACGCCGCGCCGAGCGCTCGACGTGGGCGGCCCTGGAGGTCCACGGCGACATCATGAACCCCCTGACGGCGACCTACCTCAACCGCCTCTCGGACCTCCTGTTCATCCTGGCCCGCACGGCCAACAAGGAGACCGGTGACGTGCTGTGGGTGCCGGGCGGCGAACGCTGAGCCCTCAGTCGGACCGGGCGGGCGCCTTCTTCGGGAACAGCGTGTAGCTCGCGGCGATCAGGGCGTTGATGCCGATCACCCAGAGCATCCGTGTCTGCCACACCCGCAGCGAGCCGGTGTCACCGTCGTCGCCGACGTACCAGACCGCCGCCTGGAGCAGGGCCAGCGCGACCACGGAGGCGAGGATCCAGCGGCCCGCGACCTTCCACTCGTGGACGGCGCGGGCCGTGCCGTACTTCGGGGGGCGTGCCGGCGGCGGGCCGTCCGCGAAGCGGTGGGCGAACCTGGCGTCGGCCCACTTGATCGTCGCGTGTCCGAGGCCCGCCGTGAAGCCGATGTACACCGCCGCGAGACCGTGCCGCCAGTTCGGCTCGGCGCCGTTCTTCAGGTCGATCGCGGTGACGGCGAACAGCACCACCTCCAGCAGCGGCTCGCACAGCAGCAGCGCGAGAGAGGTGCGCGGCATCCGCAGCAGGTAGCGCGTGGCCAGTCCGGCCGCCAGCAGCACCCAGAAGGCCACCTCGCAGGCGATGACCAACCCGACGATCACGGTTCGCTCCTCTCGCTCACCCCTCCAGGGTTCCGTGGCCCCGCGCCGGTTTCGTCGTCGCCGGTGACGATCTCGCGGTACATCGAAAGATGCAGTCCAGGACCCTGCCCGGGGTGCACGCGCAGGGGGTGCCGGCCGTGTTGGATGGGCACCATGGCCGTACGACTGTCCCGCCCGCACCCGTTCGACCGCCGGGTGGCACTGTGCGGGCTGCTGGGCGGCCTGCTGCTGTGGGGGATCGGCCTGGGCAACCGGGACGCCGCCGAACCGAACGCGCTCCTCGACGGCCGCTGGCCGATCCTGCCACCGCTGGTGGTGATGGCCGGCTGCGAACTGCTGCGGCGGTCCGCGCCCCGCACCGCGCTGCTCGTCGGCACGGCCGCGCTGGCCGCCGACACCCTGACCCAGGGGAACCTGGCGACCGTCCTCATGTTCACGGACGTGATGTACGCGGCCGTCCTGTACGGCCCGGCCGCCTCCGCACGCCGCATCCTGTGGATCACCGGACTGGTCACCGCGGCCGCGACCCTGGTGCCGCTCGCCGTCTGGCGAATGCCGGAGGCGGTGCTGATCGGTGTGCTCACCGGCATCGTGACCTTCGGGCCCGCCTCCACCGGCTGGATCGTCCGCAACCACCGCGACGCCGCCGAGGCCGCCCGGCTGCGCGCCGAGCAGACGGCGCTGCTGGCCGAGATGGACCGGGCCCAGGCCGTCACCGCCGAGCGCGCGCGGATGGCACGGGAGCTGCACGACCTGGTCGCGGGCCCATCTGTCCGCCATCGCCATCCACTCCACCGCCGCCCTGTCCATCGACGACCCGGCGACCACCCGGCAGGCGCTGGCCGTCATCCGGGAGAACAGCGTCGACGGGCTGGCCGAGATGCGGCGGCTGATCGGCATCCTGCGCGACGGCAGCGGCGACGACGAACCGGCCGCCGCCCCGACCGTCGACGGACTCGGCGCACTGGTCGACGGTGCCCGCGCCAACGGCCTCGACGTCCGCCTGGACGCGCGGCACGGTCCCCTGCCCGTGCCTGTCGGCCTCGCCGCCTACCGGATCGTGCAGGAGTCCCTCACCAACGCCCTCAAACACGCCTCCCCCGGCCCCGTCACCGTCGCCCTGACGCGCCGGGACGGCCGCCTGGACGTCGGCGTGACCAGCCCCTACGACGGGCCCGCCGGTCCCCGCGCACCCGGCTCCGGGGCCGGGCTCGTCGGCATGCGGGAGCGGGCGTCGCTGCTGGGCGGCACCTTCCAGGCGGGTCCCGAGGGCGCCGTCTGGGTCGTACGGGCGATGCTGCCCCTGCCGGAAGGAGACCACCAGTGATCCGTGTCCTCGTCGCCGAGGACCAGTCCGCCGTGCGCGCCGGGCTGGTGCTCATCCTGCGCAGCGCGTCCGGCATCGAGGTGGTCGGGGAGGCGGAGGACGGGGAGCGGGCGGTGGCCCTGGCCCGGGAGCTGCGCCCGGACGTGGTCCTGATGGACGTTCAGATGCCGCGGCTGGACGGGGTGGCGGCGACCCGTCGGGTCGTGGCCGAGGGGCTCGCGGACGTGCTCGTGCTGACCACCTTCGACCTCGACGCGTACGTCTTCGGCGCGCTGCGCGCGGGCGCGGCCGGGTTCCTGCTGAAGAACACCGAGGCCAAGGACCTGATCGAGGCGGTGCGCACGGTGGCCCGGGGCGAGGGCATCGTCGCGCCCGCGGTGACCCGGCGGCTCATCGCCGAGTTCGCCGCGCGGCCGGCCCGCGGGACGGGCGCGGATCCGGCCGTTCTCGACTCCCTCACCCGGCGCGAGCGCGAGGTGCTCTCCTGCCTCGGCGAGGGGCTGTCGAACGCGGGGATCGCCGAGCGGCTGGACATGGCCGAGGCGACCGTGAAGACGCACGTCAGCCGCCTGCTGGGGAAGCTGGAGCTGCGCAGCCGGGTGCAAGCGGCGGTGCTGGCGCAGGAGTTGGGGATCTGACAGCAGCCGCATCCGGCGGAATGTCAACTGGTCCAGACCTATTGACCCTTGGTCCAGACCTTTCTATTCTCGCGGCACCGTGGGCGTGAAGGCTCAGTCATGCCCCTGACATCCCCACATACAGAGGAGGCGCAGCATGCGCTTCAGACACCGGGCCGCGGCAGGGTTCGCGACCCTGTTGCTCCCCCTGGCCGGTGTGGTCGGTCTCGCGGGTCCCGCCCAGGCCGCGACCAACGCCACCGCCACCTTCACCAAGACCAGCGACTGGGGCACCGGCTTCGGTGGTCAGTGGACCATCAAGAACACCGGTACCAGCTCCATCGCCTCCTGGACCGTCGAGTGGGACTTCCCCGCCGGCACCAAGGTCACCTCCGCCTGGGACGCCACGGTCACCAACTCCGGTGACCACTGGACGGCCAAGAACGTCGGCTGGAACGGCACCATCGCCCCGGGCGCGTCGGTGTCCTTCGGCTTCAACGGCTCGGGCCCGGGCTCCCCGACCAGCTGCAAGCTCAACGGCGACAGCTGCGACGGCACCACCGTCCCCGGTGACGCCGCCCCCTCCGCCCCGGGCACCCCCACCGCCTCCTCCGTCACCGACACCTCGGTGAAGCTCAGCTGGGGCGCGGCCACCGACGACAAGGGCGTCAAGAACTACGACGTCCTGCGCGACGGCACCAAGGTCGCCACGGTCACCACGACGTCGTACACCGACACCGGGCTGACCGCAGGCACCGACTACTCCTACACCGTCCAGGCCCGCGACACCGCCGACCAGACCGGCCCGGTCAGCGGCGCGGTCAAGGTGCACACCACCGGCGGCGGCACCACTCCCCCGCCCACCACCGGTGACAAGGTCAAGCTCGGCTACTTCACCGAGTGGGGCATCTACGGCCGCAACTACAACGTCAAGAACCTCGTGACGTCCGGCTCCGCCGCCAAGATCACCCACATCAACTACGCCTTCGGCAACGTCACAGGCGGCCAGTGCGCCATCGGCGACTCCTACGCCGACTACGACAAGGCGTTCACCGCCGACCAGTCCGTCAGCGGCGTCGCCGACACCTGGGACCAGCCGCTGCGCGGCAACTTCAACCAGCTGCGCCAGCTGAAGGCGAAGTACCCGAACATCAAGGTGCTGTGGTCCTTCGGCGGCTGGACCTGGTCCGGCGGCTTCGGCCAGGCGGCGCAGAACCCGGCCGCGTTCGCGGACTCCTGTTACAAGCTGGTCGAGGACCCGCGCTGGGCCGACGTCTTCGACGGCATCGACATCGACTGGGAGTACCCGAACGCCTGCGGTCTGTCCTGCGACACCTCCGGCGCGGCGGCGTTCAAGAACCTGATGTCGGCGCTGCGCGCCAAGTTCGGGGCGAACAACCTGGTCACCGCCGCGGTCACCGCGGACGGCTCGGCCGGCGGCAAGATCGAGGCCGCGGACTACGCCGGTGCCGCCCAGTACGTCAACTGGTACAACGTGATGACGTACGACTTCTTCGGCGCCTGGGACGCCAAGGGCCCGACCGCCCCGCACTCCCCGCTCACCTCGTACAGCGGCATCCCGAAGGCGGGCTTCACCACCGCCGACGCGATGGCGAAGTTCAAGGCGATCGGCGTCCCCGCCAACAAGCTGCTCATCGGCATCGGCTTCTACGGCCGCGGCTGGACCGGCGTCACCCAGGACGCCCCGGGCGGCACCGCCACCGGCCCGGCGGCCGGCACCTACGAGCAGGGCATCGAGGACTACAAGGTCCTCAAGACGTCCTGCCCGGCCACCGGCACCGTCGCGGGCACCGCGTACGCCCACTGCGGCAGCAACTGGTGGTCCTACGACACCCCCGCCACCATCGCCTCCAAGATGAGCTGGGCCAAGACCCAGGGCCTCGGCGGAGCCTTCTTCTGGGAGTTCAGCGGTGACACCGCGAACGGCGAGCTGGTGAACGCGATCAGCAGCAACCTGTAAGACCTGCCAGAAAGCTCCTAAGCGACATTGACGCGCTGACCGGGCGGGGCTGCTTCCAGCCACGCGAGGAATCCGGTCAGCGCGTCTTCGCTCATCGCCAGTTCGAGGCGGGTCCCCTGATGGACACAGGCGAGGATCACCGCGTCGGACAGCAGTGCCAGCTCCTCCTCGCCCTCGGGCAGCCGGCGGCCGGCCACCTCGATGGAGGCGCGCTCCAGCACGCGGCGCGGACGCGGGGAGTAGGAGAAGACCCGGAACCACGCCACCCGGTCACCGCTGTACCGGGCCACACCGTACGACCAGCCCTTGCCGCTGGTGTCGGGTTTCTCCGCCACCTCCCAGCGCAGGCTGCAGTCGAAGGTGCCCCCGGAGCGCTGGATCAGCCTGCGCCGCAGACCGAAGACGAACAGACCCAGCACCACGAGGGCAACGACGATTCCGCACACAGTCAGAGCGAGGACCATCGACTACCGACCTCCTCGACTCCTAGGTAACGGAACGGAAAAAACTTCCAGATCTGCCTCAGCCGCGGTCGGCTCCGGATCACTCCGGTGCCGACCGCGGCTGAGTAGGTCATCGTCAGGCGTGCTCGCTTCTCAGCGCGCCGCCGCCGCACGCAGTCGTACGTCCGCGCGGCGCTGAGCGGAGGCGTCGCCCTCCGCCTTCGCGCGCTCAAGCTCACGCTCGACACGCTGGACGTCGATCTCGTCGGACAGCTCGGCGATCTCCGCGAGCAGGGACAGCTTGTTGTCGGCGAACGAGACGAAACCGCCGTGCACCGCGGCGACGACCGTCCCTCCCTCGCTCGTCCGGATGGTCACCGGGCCCGACTCCAGCACACCGAGCAGCGGCTGGTGACCGGGCATGACGCCGATGTCGCCGGACGTGGTGCGCGCGACGACCAGGGTGGCCTCACCGGACCAGACCTGGCGGTCGGCAGCGACCAGCTCGACGTGCAGCTCAGCAGCCAAGGGTGGCTCCTCGGGTCACCACCCGGCGGGAGTGCCGGGTGTTGGGGTCAATTCTAAGGGGCGTGAGTGAGGGGGCGGGACGTGCCCGCCCCCTCACCCGAACTCAGGGAGTTCAGGAGACGCCGAGCTCCTTGGCGTTGGCCTTGAGGTCCTCCAGGCCACCGCACATGAAGAACGCCTGCTCCGGGAAGTGGTCGAACTCGCCGTCGCAGATCGCGTTGAACGCGGCGATCGACTCGTCCAGCGGCACGTCCGAACCGTCCACGCCGGTGAACTGCTTGGCGACGTGGGTGTTCTGGGACAGGAAGCGCTCCACGCGACGGGCACGGTGGACGACGAGCTTGTCCTCCTCGCCGAGCTCGTCGATACCGAGGATCGCGATGATGTCCTGGAGGTCCTTGTACTTCTGCAGGATGTTCTTCACGCGCATGGCCGCGTTGTAGTGGTCCTGCGTGATGTAGCGCGGGTCCAGGATCCGGGACGTGGAGTCCAGCGGGTCCACGGCCGGGTAGATGCCCTTCTCGGAGATCGGACGGGACAGAACCGTCGTCGCGTCGAGGTGGGCGAAGGTGGTCGCCGGGGCCGGGTCGGTCAGGTCGTCGGCGGGGACGTAGATCGCCTGCATCGAGGTGATCGAGTGACCGCGGGTCGAGGTGATGCGCTCCTGCAGGAGGCCCATCTCGTCGGCCAGGTTCGGCTGGTAACCCACCGCGGACGGCATACGGCCGAGCAGGGTGGAGACCTCGGAACCGGCCTGCGTGAAGCGGAAGATGTTGTCGATGAAGAACAGCACGTCCTGCTTCTGGACGTCACGGAAGTACTCGGCCATGGTCAGGCCGGCCAGCGCGACGCGCAGACGGGTGCCCGGGGGCTCGTCCATCTGACCGAAGACCAGCGCGGTCTTGTCGATGACGCCCGAGTCGGACATCTCCTCGATGAGGTCGTTGCCCTCACGGGTGCGCTCACCGACACCGGCGAACACGGAGACACCGTCGTGGTTGTTGGCGACGCGGTAGATCATCTCCTGGATGAGCACCGTCTTGCCGACGCCGGCGCCGCCGAACAGACCGATCTTGCCGCCCTTGACGTACGGGGTCAGCAGGTCGATGACCTTGACGCCGGTCTCGAACATCTCGGTCTTCGACTCAAGCTCGTCGAAGTTCGGCGCCTTGCGGTGGATCGGCCAGCGCTCGCCGTCGTAGGACTCGTCGACGTTCAGCACCTCACCGAGGGTGTTGAACACCTTGCCCTTGGTGAAGTCGCCGACGGGGACGGAGATGGCGGAGCCGGTGTCCGTCACCGGGGCCTGGCGGACCAGACCGTCGGTGGGCTGCATGGAGATGGTGCGGACCAGGCCGTCACCCAGGTGCTGGGCGACCTCCAGGGTCAGCGTCTTCTTCGCGCCCTCGTTCGCCGGGTCGGCGACCTCGACGTGCAGGGCGTTGTAGATGTCCGGCATCGCGTCGACGGGGAACTCCACGTCGACGACCGGGCCGATGACCCGGGCGACGCGGCCCGTAGCCGTCGCGGTCTCAACAGTGGTGGTCATTTATCGGTCACTCCCCGCGGTCGCGTCGGCCAGGGCGCTCGCGCCACCGACGATCTCGCTGATTTCCTGGGTGATTTCGGCCTGACGGGCCGCGTTGGCAAGACGGGAGAGCGTGTTGATCAGCTCGCCCGCGTTGTCGGTGGCCGACTTCATCGCGCGCCGCGTGGCGGCGTGCTTCGAAGCGGCCGACTGGAGCAGCGCGTTGTAGATGCGGCTCTCCACATAGCGCGGCAGCAGGGCGTCGAGGACGTCCTCCGCCGAGGGCTCGAAGTCGTACAGCGGCAGGATCTCGCCCTGCGGCTTCGCCTCCTTGGCGACCTCTTCGAGACGCAGCGGAAGCAGCCGGGCGTCGAGCGCCGTCTGCGTCATCATCGAGACGAACTCGGTGAAGACGATGTGGAGCTCGTCCACACCACCCTCGGCCGTGTCCTTCTCGATCGCCTCGATCAGGGGCGCCGCGACCTTCTTGGCGTCCGCGTACGACGGCTCGTCGGTGAAGCCCGTCCACGACTCCGCGACCTTGCGCTCACGGAAGTTGTAGTGGGCGACACCGCGCCGGCCGACGATGTACGTGTCGACCTGCTTGCCCTCGCGCTCCAGGCGCTCGGTCAGCTGCTCCGCCGCCTTGATGGCGTTGGAGTTGAAGGCGCCGGCCAGACCGCGGTCGCTCGTGAGGAGCAGGACCGCGGCACGGCTCGGGTTGTCCGCCTCGGTGGTGAGCGGGTGCTTGGTGTTCGAACCCGTACCGACCGCCGTGACCGCGCGCGTCAGCTCGGTCGCGTAGGGAGTGGAGGCCGCCACCTTGCGCTGCGCCTTGACGACGCGCGAGGCGGCGATCATCTCCATCGCCTTCGTGATCTTCTTGGTCGCGGTGACGGATCGGATGCGACGCTTGTAGACCCGGAGCTGGGCTCCCATGAGTCAGGTCCTTCCTTACGTCACTTGGCGGCGGACGGGGCGTCCTCGCCGAGCAGCTTGCCGTCCGAGGTCTCGAACTGCTTCTTGAACTCGGCGATGGCGTCGGCGACGGCACCGAGGGTGTCGTCGGACATCTTGCCGCCCTCGCGGATGGAGGTCATGAGGCCCTGCTCCTTGCGGTGCAGGTACTCCAGCAGCTCCTTCTCGAAGCGGCGGATGTCGGCGACCGGGACGTCGTCCATCTTGCCGGTGGTGCCGGCCCACACGGAGACGACCTGGTCCTCGGTGGACATCGGCTGGTACTGGTCCTGCTTCAGCAGCTCGACCATGCGCTGACCGCGCTCCAGCTGGGCCTTGGACGCGGCGTCCAGGTCGGAACCGAAGGCGGCGAACGCCTCCAGCTCACGGAACTGGGCGAGGTCCACGCGCAGACGGCCGGAGACCTGCTTCATGGCCTTGTGCTGCGCGGAGCCACCGACACGGGAGACGGAGATACCGACGTTCAGGGCCGGGCGCTGACCGGCGTTGAACAGGTCGGACTCCAGGAAGCACTGGCCGTCGGTGATGGAGATGACGTTGGTCGGGATGAACGCCGAGACGTCGTTGGCCTTGGTCTCGACGATCGGCAGACCGGTCATCGAGCCCGCGCCCATCTCGTCGGAGAGCTTCGCGCAGCGCTCCAGCAGACGGGAGTGCAGGTAGAAGACGTCACCCGGGTAGGCCTCACGGCCCGGCGGGCGGCGCAGCAGCAGGGACACGGCGCGGTAGGCGTCGGCCTGCTTCGACAGGTCGTCGAAGATGATCAGGACGTGCTTGCCCTGGTACATCCAGTGCTGGCCGATGGCGGAACCGGTGTAGGGCGCCAGGTACTTGAAGCCGGCCGGGTCCGACGCCGGGGCGGCGACGATGGTCGTGTACTCCAGCGCGCCGTTCTCCTCCAGCGCGCGGCGGACCGACGCGATGGTGGAGCCCTTCTGGCCGATGGCGACGTAGATGCAGCGGACCTGCTTCTTCGGGTCGCCCGAGCGCCAGTTGTCGCGCTGGTTGATGATCGTGTCGACGGCCAGCGCGGTCTTGCCGGTCTGACGGTCACCGATGATCAGCTGACGCTGACCGCGGCCGATCGGGGTCATCGCGTCGACGGCCTTGTAGCCGGTCTCCATCGGCTCGTGCACCGACTTGCGCTGCATGACCGTGGGGGCCTGCAGCTCAAGGGCGCGGCGGCCGTCGGTCTCGATCTCGCCGAGGCCGTCGATCGGGTTGCCGAGCGGGTCGACGACACGGCCGAGGTAGCCCTCGCCGACCGCGACGGAGAGGACCTCACCGGTGCGGGTGACCGGCTGCCCCTCCTCGATGCCGCTGAACTCGCCGAGGACGATGGCACCGATCTCGCGCTCCTCAAGGTTGAGGGCGAGGCCGAGGGTGCCGTCCTCGAACTTCAGCAGTTCGTTGGCCATGGCCGAGGGCAGGCCCTCGACCTTCGCGATGCCGTCGCCGGCAAGGGTGACCGTACCGACCTCCTCGCGCGAGGCCGCGTCCGGCTTGTACGACTGGACGAAGGTCTCCAGTGCGTCCCGGATCTCCTCCGGCCGGATCGTGAGCTCCGCCATCTGGGTTCCCTGCTCTCCTTGTTGGGCCCGAAGTTTCACTTTGGGGGTCTGGGGGCGACCCCCAGGAATCCTCTGCACGGCCCAACCAGGGCCGTAAGTACGTACTGCTTTTGTCGCGATGTCGCGTTGCTGCTAGCTCGCCATGCGGCGCGCGGCGTCTTCCAGCCGGTCCGCGAGGGAGCCGTTGATGACCTCGTCACCGACCTGCACCCGGATCCCGCCGAGGACCTCGGGGTCCACGTCGAGGTTGAGGTGCATCCGACGGCCGTAGAGCTTGGACAGAGCCGCGCCGAGGCGCTGCTTCTGGCCGTCGCTCAGCGGCACCGCCGAGGTGACGACGGCGACCGTGCGGTCCCGGCGGTCGGCGGCGAGCTTGGACAGGGACTCCAGTCCCGCTTCCAGGCTACGTCCCCGCGGCGCGGTCACAAGGCGCGTCACCAGACGCTCGGTGGTGGGCTTGGCGCGACCGCCGAGCAGGCTGCGCAGCAGCTCGCCCTTGGCCGGCGTGCCCGCCTTGCGGTTGGTCAGCGCGGCGCGCAGCTCGGTGCTGGAGGAGATGATCCGGCCGAACCGGAACAGCTCGTCCTCGACGTCGTCGAGCGTGCCCGAACGCTGGGCGGCGGTGAGGTCGGCGATGTCCGCCAGCTCCTCAAGCGTGTCCACCAGGTCCCGGGACTGCGACCAGCGGGAGCGGACCAGACCGGCCACCAGGTCGGCGGTCTCGCCGCTGACCTGGGTGCCGAGCAGGCGCTGGACCAGCTCGGCCTTGGCCTCACCGGCCTGCGCCGGGTCGGTGAGGACCCGACGCAGCGACACCTCGCGGTCGAGCAGCGCGGTGACGGCGGCCAGCTCGTCGGCGAGCTTCGCCGGGTCCACTGCCGTGTTGTCCGTCAGCGCGTCCAGACGCTCGCGTGCGGCGACCAGGGCCTCGCGGCTCGCTCCGTGCGCGGTCATCGAGTCGCCTCGGCCTTCTCCTCAAGCTCGTCGAGGAAGCGGTCGATCACGCGGCTCTGCCGGGCGTGGTCCTCCAGGGACTCGCCGACGAGCTTGCCGGCCAGCTCCGTGGCGAGCTTGCCGACGTCCTGCCGCAGGGCGGACGCGGCGGCCTTGCGGTCGGCCTCGATCTGCGCGTGGCCGGCGGCGATGATCTCCTCACGCTGCCGCTGGCCCTCGGCGCGCATCTCGGCGATGAGCGTGGCACCCTGCTCCTGCGCCTCCTGGCGCAGGCGCGCGGCTTCGTGCCGGGCCTCGGCGAGCTGGGCCTTGTACTGCTCAAGGACGCTCTGGGCCTCGGTCTGCGCGGCCTCGGCCTTCTCGATACCGCCCTCGATGGCCTCGCGACGCTCTTCCAGAACCTTGTTGATGGTCGGGAGGAGCTTCTTGGCAAGGAAGCCGAAGACGATGACGAAGGCGATCAGGCCGATGACGAGCTCGGGCCACGGCGGAACGAGAGGGTTCTCCTTCTCGGCCGCCAGAACCATGAGGTTCACATCAGTGCCTTTCGTCGAATGGGGCTGTCGCTGTCGTCCGTCTTAGTAAACGAACGGCATGACCAGGCCGATGAGGGCGAGCGCCTCACAGAAGGCGAAGCCGAGGATCTGGTTGGCGCGGATGAGGCCGGCCGCCTCGGGCTGGCGGGCCAGGGCCTGGGTGCCGTTACCGAAGATGATGCCGACGCCGACGCCCGGGCCGATCGCGGCGAGGCCGTAACCGATGGAGCCGAGGTTGCCGTCGACCGCAGCGAGGGTCTGGAGAGCGGACATGCCGGTTCTTCCTTCTCTTTCAGTGACCGGTGGGGGTTGGCCACCGGGTGTCTGTGGGTGGGGTGAGGGCGGGTGCTCAGTGGTGCTCGGCGAGCGCGCCCTGGATGTAGGTGCACGTCAGCAGGACGAAGACGTACGCCTGCACGGCCTGGATGAAGAGCTCGAAGAGGGTCATCACCACGGTCATCGAGAACGAGACCGCGGAGTAGGCGATGCCGATGCCGTTCAGCATGTACCAGCTGGCGACGGTGAAGAGGACCAGCAGGGTGTGACCGGCGAACATGTTCGCGAACAGTCGCACGGCGTGGGTGAACGGGCGGACCAGCAGGTTCGAGAAGAACTCGATGGTCATCGACAGCGGCAGAACGGCGCCGAGCGACTTGTCGTAGCCGGTGACGTTCTTGAAGAAGCCGACGAAGCCCTGACGCTTGAAGGTCAGGACGACCCACGTGATGTAGACGATCGCGGCGAGCACGATCGGGTACGCGATGATCGACGTGACCGGGAACTGGGCGACCGGGATGATCGACCAGAGGTTCATCATCCAGACGAAGAAGAACAGGGAGACGGCGAGCGGGACGTACTTCTCGCCCTCGCGCTTGCCGAGCGTCTGGTAGACGATGCCGGTGCGCACGAAGTCGTAGCCCGCCTCGGCGATCATCTGGAGCTTGCCCGGGACGACCTTGGGCTTGGCGAACGCCGTCCAGAAGAAGCCGACCACGATGATCGAGCCCAGCAGGGCCAGCAGCATCGGCTTGTTGAAGTAGAAGCCGTTGCCGTCAGCGTCGCCCACGATCGGCTCGAACATGAACGAGTGCAGGCCCGGTGCGACCTTGTCGAAACCACACCCGTCGAACAGGTGGCAGCTCGAGTCGAAAGCGAGCGTCTGCGTCGGGTCAGCACTCACCGCGGGCTCCTTCAGCGTGGCGCATGTGTACGGCAACCTCGTTGTGTCGGCGCGGCGTGCGGCCGCGGTTCGGCACGGGACTGGTGTTACGGATGTGGGGGCGGCTGGGGGGCATCTCGCCTCGCGAATGAGCAGGCGTCAGCTCAGATGCCCGCGCCCGCGATGCCGCAGTTGGCACCGGACGATAGCAGGATCTCTCATGCGTCTTTATCCCGGCCCTACCCCTCACGACGAATGCCCCGTCTTCTCGGGCTTGTCGGGCTCGACGTAGAGGATCTTGGCCTTCATGTGGGCACGCGTCTGCGCGGCGATCCACGCGAGCGTGGTCGCGACGAGCGTCAGCGCGAAGGCCTTGGGGTGGAACAGCGTCGTGTGCTTGAAAGCCGCGACGAAGACGAACAGCAGCAGGATCTGAGCCGCGTAGAGCATCAGGCCCATCGCCTGGAAGAGGTGCGGAAGCGATTTGGCAGTGCGCTGCAGAACGTAGAGACCGATCCCCATGAACAGGATCACCACCAGCGTCGCGACGACCGCTCCGACCGCACCCTTGCCGCCGGCGACCACACCGCTCACGACGGCGGCGACAGCGCCGACGGCGGCCGTGGGCACGGCGGCCTGGGCCAGGATCCGGACGTCGTTGGACGGCATGGCGGCAACTCCGCTTTTCACAGGGGGCAAGGGGTGTCGTCATGGACGAGCGTAGTCCCGGGCCGAGGGGTGAAGACCTCGCACCGAGGGACCCTCGCACTAGGGTTCTTCGGTTCTATCCGGGGTTCTCGTGAACCGTATCACAAACTATTTGATGCAGTCTTTACCTGGTAGGTGTGCTTGCTGTCACACATGAGAGTGACAGTGCGCGTCTGTGCAGAAACGGTGCCCATTTGTCTGGTATTGGAGCGGATTGCTCCCCCACGACTTGGCAATGCTCTAGTCAGATTCTTACCTTGCGCGTCAGCACCGGACGTCAGCGCGAGGTGCCGGCCTTCCGCCGGTCGTGGAGGCGCGAACGGGCGCCGATGGCGGTCGCCCCGTTGACCCCGGAGACACCCGGGGCACCCGCGGCGATCGGGGTGCGCTCCGTCTCGGGGCCGTCGGCGCCGTGCGCGCGGCGGGCCGCGGGCTCGGCGAGCACGGCCGCCCGGCGCCGGCGGCGGCGCCGGTAACGCGGCGGCACGAAGCGCTCCGCCCAGTACGGGGCGCGCGGCCTGAAGCGGGGCAGCAGGAGCAGCACCAGACCGAGCGCGCTCAGCAGGACGACACCCAGCACGATCCACACGGACGCCGAGTTGACCGAGTAGGCCAGCGTGCCGAACGCGATCAGCGCCGACCAGAAGTACATGATCAGCACCGCCCGGCTGTGCGAGTGGCCGATCTCCAGCAGCCGGTGGTGCAGATGCCCGCGGTCCGCGGCGAACGGCGACTGGCCGCGCCAAGTGCGCCGCACGATCGCCAGGATCAGGTCGGCGGCCGGGATCGCGATGATCGTCAGCGGCAGCAGCAGCGGGATGTAGACGGGCACCATCTGGTGCACGGTGTTGCGCTCGGAACCGGCGAACAGCACGTCCGGATCGACCTGGCCGGTGACCGAGATCGCACCCGCCGCCAGCACCAGACCGATCAGCATCGAGCCCGAGTCGCCCATGAAGATCCGCGCCGGGTGCATGTTGTGCGGCAGGAAGCCCAGGCACATGCCCATCAGCACGGCCGAGAACAGCGTCGCCGGGGCGGCGGCCTCGATGCCGTACGAGTACCAGATGCGGTAGGCGTACATGAAGAACGCGGCCGCGGCGATGCAGACCATGCCGGCCGCGAGGCCGTCCAGACCGTCGACGAAGTTCACCGCGTTGATGGTGATCACGACCAGCGCGACCGTGAGCAGCGTGCCCTGCCACTGGGTGAGCGCGACCGTGCCGACACCGGGGACCGGCAGCCACAGGATCGTCAGACCCTGGACGACCATCACACCGGCGGCGATCATCTGGCCGCCCAGCTTGATCAGGGCGTCGATCTCGAACTTGTCGTCCAGGACGCCGATCAGCCAGATCAGCGCCGCGCCGGAGAGCAGGGCGCGTGGTTCGTTCGACTTCTCGAAGACCTCGTTGAGGTTGGTGAGATGGTCCGCGACCAGCAGGCCCGCGCACAGGCCGAAGAACATCGCGATACCGCCGAGCCGCGGAGTGGGTTCGCGATGCACGTCGCGCGCCCTGATCTCCGGCATCGCACCGGCCACGATGGCGAACTTCCGTACCGGCCCTGTCAGCAGATACGTCACCGCGGCCGTGATGCAGAGCGTCAGCAGGTATTCACGCACAGGCTTCCCCACAGGTCTCGCTGGCCATCTCAGCCTCACACCCTAGCGAGGTGCGCATATGGTTGTGGACTTCCGGGTAGCCAGGATGGTTGCACGCGGAGCTGTGCGGCACGGCTGCGGGCTGGGCACGGCAGTGCGCCTACCCCGGTTCAGCCGGGATACGGCGGGAACGCCTCGGCCAGTTCCCGGACCTCGTCCCTGACCCGCTTGGCCTCGGGGCCGTCGCGCAGGGCCGCCGCGACGAGCGCCGCGATCCGGACCATCTCCGGCTCGCCCATGCCCTGGGTGGTGACGGCCGCGGTGCCCAGCCTGAGACCCCGGGCGTCGCCGTGCGGCAGCGCACAGCAGTCCATGACGATCCCGGCCGCGGCGAGCCGGCCGCGGGCGGTGCGGCCGTCCACGCCGAGGGGTGCGGGGTCGGCGGTGATCAGGTGCGTGTCCGTGCCGCCGGTGGTGACCACCAGGCCCTCGGCGGCCAGGTGACCGGCGAGCACGCGGGCGTTGGAGACCACCTGATGGGCGTACACGGCGAACGCCGGTGTTGCCGCCTCGCCGAACGCCACCGCCTTGGCGGCGATGGTGTGCATCTGGGCGCCGCCCTGGGTGAAGGGGAACACCGCGCGGTCCACGCGCTCGGCCAGCTCGTGCCCGCACAGGATCATGCCGCCGCGCGGACCCCGCAGCACCTTGTGGGTGGTGGCGCACACGATGTCCGCGTACGGCACCGGGCTGGGCGCCGCGCCGCCCGCGACGAGCCCGATGGGGTGCGCGGCGTCCGCGATGAGGTAGGCGCCCACGTCGTCGGCGACCTCGCGGAAGAAGGCGTAGTCGGGGTGGCGGGGGTAGGCGATGGAGCCGCACACGATCGCCTTGGGGCGGTGGGCGCGGGCCAGGGTGCGGACCTGCTCGTGGTCGATGAGGCCGGTCTCGGCGTCCACGCCGTAGGGCACGAAGTCGAACCAGCGGCCGGAGAAGTTGGCCGGGGAGCCGTGGGTGAGGTGACCGCCGTGCGGCAGGCCGAGGGCGAGGACCTTGTCGCCGGGGCGCAGCAGGGCGGCGTAGGCGGCGAGGACGGCGGAGGAGCCGGAGTGCGACTGCACGTTGGCGTGCTCGGCGTTGAAAAGGCTCCGCGCGCGGTCGATGGCGATGCGTTCGGCCACATCGACCATCTCGCATCCGCCGTGGTGGCGGGCGCCGGGGTAGCCCTCGGCGTACTTGTTGGCGAGCGGGGAGCCGAGGGCGGCCAGCACGGCCGGCGAGGTGAAGTTCTCGGCGGCGATCAGCTGAAGGGTCGTCGACTGCCGGGTGCGCTCACCGAGCAGCACGTCGGCGAGCTCGGGGTCCTGCCGGCGCAGGACGTCCATCTGCGGGGCGTGGGTGACCGACATGACGGACTCCCGGACGGTCGACGGTGACGTACGTCCAAGGTAGCCCGCGGCGCGTACGGGGGCGCGGTACGTGCGGCCGGGCGGGGGTGGTCTCGCGACTGCGGGTGCACGGGGGCCGGTCGCGCAGTTCCCCGCGCCCCTTCAGGTTGGCCTAGCTGCGGGCGGGTAGTTCGTCCAGCCAAGACGCGCGCAGTCATGCGTCTGCGGGTGCGCGGTGGCCGGTCGCGCAGTTCCCCGCGCCCCTTGGTTGGCATAGCTGCGGGCAGTCGTGCCGCTGGGGCGGCACGGGGGGCGCTGGGGGTCCCCCCTGCTCGAAGAGCTTGGGGGAGGCACCCCGTAGCGCCGGGCTGCGCAACCCACCCCCGGCCAGCCGCAGCACCGGGCGCCTACATGCGGGCCGGGACCCCCGTCAGTGCTGTCACCACCGGGTCCAGGGCCTCGTGGATTTCCTCGCCCACGCTGCGGAAAAAGCCCAGCGGCGCCCCGTACGGGTCGTACACCTCGTCCGCCTCCGCCGTCGGCGCCTGGAGCCACCCGCGTAGAGCGGCCGCCGCACGGACCAGCGACCGCGCCCGGTTGACCACGCCCTCCTCCAGCGGAGGCAGCGTCGTGGGGTCTATCGCCCGCACCAGCCGCGTGAACTCCTTCAGCGTGAACGTCCGCAGCCCCGCCGAGTGCCCCATCGAGATCACCTGGGCCCGGTGGTCCCGCGTAGCGGTCAGCACCAGATCCGCCCGGATCACGTGCTCGTCGTGCAGCTCCCGCCCGGTGAACCCGGAGGCATCCGCCCCGAAGTCGGCCAGGACCGTCTCCGCGTGGGACTCCATCGGCGCCCCCTCGTGCCCCCACGTGCCCGCGCTCTCCACGATGATCGGGCCGCCCAGGATGCCGAGGCGCTCGGAGACGAAATGGCGGGTCAGCCGCTCGGTGATGGGCGAGCGGCAGACGTTGCCGGTGCTGACGTGGAGGATGCGGAAGGTGTCGCGGGGGAAGCCGAAGGTCGTGGTCTCCTCCCCGTTGAAGCCCCCGCCGGCTATGCCACGCCCCGCGTCAGGGGCCGTCAATTCGCCACCTCAAGGTCGGGTACGACCTTGCGCAGCTCCTCCGGGGAGAGCGCGCCCTCGCGCAGCAGGACGGGTACCTCGCGGGAGACGTCGACGATCGAGGACGGCACGTTCCCGGGCGTGGGACCGCCGTCCAGGTAGACGGAGACCGAGTCGCCGAGCATCTGCTGCGCCGCGTCACACGTCTCCGGCGCCGGGTGACCGGTGAGGTTGGCGGAGGAGACGGCCATCGGCCCGAACTCGGTGAGCAGCTCGATGGCGACCGGGTGCAGCGGCATCCGGATGGCCACCGTGCCGCGCGTGTCACCGAGGTCCCACTGCAGCGACGGCTGGTGCCGGGCGACGAGCGTCAGCGCGCCCGGCCAGAACGCGTCGACCAGCTCCCAGGCCTTCTCGGAGAAGTCCGTGACCAGGCCGTGCAGCGTGTTCGGGGAGCCGATCAGCACGGGCGTGGGCATGTTGCGGCCCCGGCCCTTGGCGGCGAGCAGATCGGCGACGGCCTCCTTGGAGAACGCGTCGGCGCCGATGCCGTACACCGTGTCCGTGGGCAGCACCACGAGCTCGCCGCGACGGACGGCGGACGCGGCCTCGCGCAGACCCGTCACACGGTCGGTCGCGTCGTTGGTGTCGTATCGCCGTGCCATAACTAGCGGGCCTCCTCGTACACGTACTGCGGGGTCGAAGACTGTGTGATGCTCACGGCAGCGCCTTGCGGGCGGTGGCGAAGCGTGGGCGGTTGTTGAGGTCGGGGTGGTCGGCCGCGTCGGCCCAGCCCTTCTCCTCGGTGAAGATCCACGGCACCTGGCCGCCCTGCGTGTCGGCGTGCTCGACGACGACGAGGCCGCCGGGGCGCAGCAGGCGGTGCGCGGTGCGCTCCAGGCCGCGGATCAGGTCCAGGCCGTCCTCACCGGAGAACAGGGCCATCTGCGGGTCGTAGTCGCGGGCCTCGGGGGCGACGTACTCCCATTCGGTGAGCGGGATGTACGGCGGGTTGGAGATGACCAGGTCGACCTGGCCGTCCAGGTCCGGGAAGGCGGTCAGGGCGTCGCCCTGGCGCAGCTCGACCCGGGAGCCCTCCACGTTCTTGCGCGTCCAGTGCAGGGCCTCGTCGGACAGCTCGACGGCGTACACGCGGGAGCGCGGGACCTCCTGGGCGAGGGCGAGCGCGATGGCGCCGGAGCCGGTGCACAGGTCGACGATGCACGGCTCGACGACGTCCATGGCGCGTACGGCGTCTATGGCCCAGCCGACGACGGACTCGGTCTCCGGGCGCGGTACGAACACGCCCGGGCCGACCTGGAGCTCCAGGTACCGGAAGTAGGCCCGCCCGGTGATGTGCTGCAGCGGCTCACGCTGCTCGCGGCGGGCGATGACCTCCCAGTACCGGGCGTCGAAGTCGGAGTCCTTCACGGAATGCAGCTCGCCGCGCTTGACGCCGTGCACGAACGCGGCGAGCTCCTCCGCGTCGGTGCGCGGCGAGGGCACGCCCGCGTCGGCGAGCCGCTGGGTGGCCTGGGCCACCTCTGCGAGCAGCAGGTTCACGCAACTCCTCCGGGTGCTTGGTCGTGCCTTACGCTGCGGCGAGCTTCGCGGCCGAGTCCGCGTCGACGCAGGCCTGGATCACCGCGTCGAGGTCGCCGTCCAGGACCTGGTCCAGGTTGTACGCCTTGAAGCCGACGCGGTGGTCGGAGATGCGGTTCTCCGGGAAGTTGTACGTGCGGATCTTCTCGGAGCGGTCGACGGTGCGGACCTGGCTGCGCCGGGCGTCGGCGGCCTCCCGCTCCGCTTCCTCCTGCGCCATCGCGAGCAGCCTGGAGCGCAGGATACGCATCGCCTGCTCCTTGTTCTGGAGCTGGCTCTTCTCGTTCTGGCAGGAGGCGACGACTCCGGTCGGCAGGTGCGTGATGCGCACGGCGGAGTCGGTGGTGTTGACGGACTGCCCGCCGGGGCCGGAGGAGCGGTAGACGTCGATGCGCAGGTCGTTCGGGTTGATCTCGACGTCGACCTCCTCGGCCTCGGGCGTGACGAGCACACCGGCGGCGGAGGTGTGGATACGGCCCTGGGACTCGGTGGCGGGGACGCGCTGCACGCGGTGCACACCGCCCTCGTACTTCAGGCGGGCCCACACGCCCTGGCCGGGCTCGGTCTGGCCGCGGGTCTTGATGGCGACCTGGACGTCCTTGTAGCCGCCGAGCTCGGACTCGGTGGCGTCGATGATCTCCGTCTTCCAGCCGACCCGCTCGGCGTAGCGCAGGTACATGCGCAGCAGGTCGCCCGCGAAGAGGGCGGACTCGTCACCGCCGGCGCCGGCCTTGATCTCCAGGATCACGTCCTTGTCGTCGCTGGGGTCGCGCGGGACGAGGAGCAGGCGGAGCTTCTCCGTCAGTTCCTCGCGCTGCTTGTCCAGCTCCTTGACCTCGGCGGCGAAGTCGGGGTCGTCGGCGGCCAGCTCGCGGGCGGTCGCGATGTCGTCGCCGGTCTGCTTCCAGGAGCGGTACGTGGCGACGATCGGGGTGAGCTCGGCGTAGCGCTTGTTCAGCTTGCGCGCGTTGGCCTGGTCGGCGTGGACCGACGGGTCGGCGAGCTTGGTCTCCAGGTCGGCGTGCTCGCTGACGAGTTCCTCGACGGCCTCGAACATCTTGGGCTCCTGCTACTGCGGGGAAAAGGGGGAAGGCGGGCGACCAAAAACGCCGGTCCCGGCGCACACGCCACGTGGGCGTGCGGCCGTGGACCGGCGAAATGGGGCTCGCTACTTCTTGGAGCCGGCGGCCTTGCCGAAGCGGGCCTCGAAGCGGGCCACACGGCCACCGGTGTCGAGGATCTTCTGCTTGCCCGTGTAGAACGGGTGGCACTCGGAGCAGACCTCGGCCCGGATGGTGCCGGACTCGATGGTGCTGCGGGTGGTGAACGACGCGCCGCAGGTGCAGCTGACCTGCGTCTCGACGTACGCGGGGTGGATGTCGCGCTTCAAGGTGTCTCCTAGGTTTCGGGAGGGCGCCGGGTCGCCTGCCGCGGGGTGCGGGGGCGTGAACCGGGGCCGACGTACCAGTCTGCCAGGACTGGGGCCATCCCCCAAAACCGGGGGTTGCTCTGTTCTATTCCGTGCGGGTGCGTGGTGCTTGCTCGCGCAGTTCCCCGCGCCCCTTCAGTTGGCCACGACGCCGTTGGCTTCGCCCGTGGCCGTGCCCTTCGTCGCCGCCTCGGGAATGGGCTGGTCGTTCTGCAGCGCGTCCCAGACCAGCTCGGCCTTCGTCTTCTCGACCAGGACCCGGTTGCCGTTGTTCGGGTCGTACCGGACCGGCATCGTGACCATCGTCATGTTCGCCGGGCTGATGCCCTTGAGGCCGCCCGCGAAGGAGATCAGGGAGTTCACCGAGCCGAGGCCGGAGTCGGTCGTGACGGCCTTGGTGGAGGTGTCGGCGAGGTCGTACAGCTTCTTGGGGCTGGTGAAGACGCCGATGTCCTTGACCTGCTTGACCAGCGCCTTGATGAAGGCCTGCTGGAGCTGGATACGGCCCAGGTCGGAGCCGTCGCCGACGCCGTGCCGGGTGCGGACCAGGCCGAGGGCCTGCTCGCCGTCGAGGCGGTGCGTGCCGGCCTTGAGGTTCAGGTGGCTGTCGTGGTCGGTGATGTCCTTGGTCGTGGTGACCTCGACACCGCCCAGCTCGTCGATGAGCTTCTGGAAGCCCGCGAAGTCGACCTCCAGGTAGTGGTCCATGCGGACACCGGTGAGGGACTCGACGGTCTTGACCGCGCACGGGGCGCCGCCGGTGGAGTAGGCGGAGTTGAACATCACGCCGTCCGCGGCCGGGTAGGTGTTGCCCTTGGTGTCGGTGCAGGCCGGGCGGTCGATGAGGGTGTCGCGCGGGATGGACACCACGCTCGCCTTCTTGTGGCCCTTGTACACGTGGATGATCATCGCCGTGTCGGAACGGGCGCTTCCGTCGTCGGACCCGCCGCCGAGCTTCTTGTTGGTGCCGGAGCGGGTGTCGGAGCCGAGGACGAGGATGTTCTGCGAGCCGTTTTCGACCTTCTCCGGGCGGTCCGTGCCCAGCATCTGGTTGATGTCGACGCTGTGGATGTTGCCGTTGAGCTTGAAGTAGACGTAGCCCAGACCGCTGCCGCCCAGCACGACGATGCCCGCGGCGGTCCAGGCCGCGACCCGGGCGCCTCTGCGCCTGGCGCGGGGCTTGCGGCGGCGGCCCTTGACGCGGTGGCGCCGGCCGCTGGAACCGGGCGCCTCGGGTATGCCGGGACCCGGCGTGCTCTCGGCGGTCATGTGCTCCTCAGCTCGTCTGGAATCCATGGTCACCCCGATCGGGAGGACGGGGAAACTCGGGACAGGGTTGCACAACACCTTGTGACCGACGGGTGCCCAGGTCGTCACCATTCGTCACCGCCACGGTCTTCCGTACGGTGCTCACCTGCGGGTTTCGCCGACGGGCGGCGACGGGCGCGAACGGCGCCCCTGTGGCACAGATCGCAGGCGACGAGTGAACGCACGCAAAGAGTGAGGGCCACCCCTTGCCGGGATGGCCCTCACTCTTCATGCGCTGCTGATGTCAGTCGCCGTTGCCGGGAGCCGGCGTCGTCTTCTGGATCTGCATCAGGAACTCGACGTTCGACTTGGTCTGCTTCATCTTGTCGAGGAGCAGCTCGATCGCCTGCTGCTGGTCCAGCGCGTGCAGCACACGGCGCAGCTTCCAGACGATGCCCAGCTCCTCCGCGCCGAGCAGGATCTCCTCCTTGCGGGTGCCGGACGCGTCGACGTCCACCGCGGGGAAGATGCGCTTGTCGGCGAGCTTCCGGTCGAGCTTGAGCTCCATGTTGCCGGTGCCCTTGAACTCCTCGAAGATCACCTCGTCCATGCGGGACCCGGTGTCCACCAGCGCGGTGGCGAGGATGGTCAGCGAGCCGCCGTCCTCGATGTTGCGGGCCGCACCGAAGAAGCGCTTCGGCGGGTAGAGGGCCGTGGAGTCGACACCACCGGACAGGATGCGCCCGGAGGCCGGGGCGGCCAGGTTGTAGGCGCGGCCCAGACGGGTGATGGAGTCCAGCAGGACGACCACGTCGTGACCCAGCTCGACGAGGCGCTTGGCGCGCTCGATGGCCAGCTCGGCGACCGTGGTGTGGTCCTCGGCCGGGCGGTCGAAGGTCGAGGAGATGACCTCGCCCTTCACCGACCGCTGCATGTCGGTGACCTCTTCCGGACGCTCGTCGACGAGGACGACCATCAGGTGGCACTCGGGGTTGTTGTGGGTGATCGCGTTGGCGATCGCCTGCATGATCATGGTCTTGCCGGTCTTCGGCGGGGCCACGATCAGACCGCGCTGGCCCTTACCGATGGGCGAGACGAGGTCGATGATGCGGGTGGTGAGGACGCCGGGGTCCGTCTCCAGACGCAGGCGGTCCTGCGGGTAGAGCGGGGTCAGCTTGTTGAACTCCGGGCGGCCGCGGCCGTGTTCGGGCGCCATGCCGTTGACGGAGTCCAGGCGGACCAGCGCGTTGAACTTCTCGCGCCGCTCGCCTTCCTTGGGCTGGCGGACCGCACCGGTGATGTGGTCGCCCTTGCGCAGGCCGTTCTTGCGGACCTGGGCGAGGGAGACGTACACGTCGTTCGGGCCCGGCAGGTAGCCGGAGGTCCGGATGAAGGCGTAGTTGTCCAGGATGTCCAGGATGCCCGCGACCGGGATCAGGACGTCGTCCTCGGCGATCTGCGGCTCGGAGGCCATGTCGTCGCGGCCACGACGGCCACGGCGGTCACGGTAGCGGCCGCGACGGCCACGGCGGCCGCCCTCGAAGTCGTCGTCGTCCTGCTGCTGGCGGTCCTGACGGCCGCCGCCCTGCTGCTGGCCCTGCTGCTGACCGCGCTGGCCACCCTGCTGGTCGTCGCCCTTACGGCGGTCACGGTCGCCGCGGTCCCGGTCCCGGTCGCGGTCCCGGCCGCGCTCACGGCGGTCACGGCGGCGGCCCTCGCCGCCCTCACCGGCGTCGCCCTTGGCCTCGCCCTGCTGCGGCTGCTGCTGCGCGGGCGTCTCGGCCTTCGGCTCGCTCTTGGCCTCGGCGGCCACCGTCTCGGGGCTGCCGGCCTCGGCGGTCGCGCGGCGACGGCGACGCTCGCTCGGGGCGTCGTCGGAGGCCGGCTGGCCGGGGATCTCGATCTGCTGCTGGGCCACGGCCTTCTCGGCGGGGGCATCAGCGGCCTTCTCCGCCTTCTTCGCCGGGTTCTCGCCACTCTCGGCGGACTCGCCGGTGCGGGCCTTGGAGGTGGCCCGGCGCTTCGGCTTGGTCTCGGCGGCGGGCTCGGCCTTGGGAGCCCCTCCGGAGGCCTGCGCCTCCTTGATGACCTCGATCAGCTGGCTCTTGCGCATCCGCGCGGTGCCCCTGATGCCGAGGCCGGAGGCGACCTGCTGCAGCTCGGCCAGCACCATGCCCTCAAGGCCGGTACCGCGGCGCCGCCGGGAGCCGGCACCGGATGCAGGCGCGGAGGCGTCCGTGGCGGGCGCGGCAGCGGTCTCCTCGACACGTGCGCCCATCAGATCGGTGGTGTCGCTCACGAAGGGTCCTTCCCTGGAGCGGACGTCGGCCTGTCTGGCTCGGCGACCGGTTGTGCTGTCCGACTCCGGTCCTTGCTGTGTGGACGAAGCCGGGGCGGTGGTCCGCCAAAGCGGCGGAAGAGATATCTGGTGATGGCGCTACCCCGAGCCGTGGCACCCTGTGTCACGTGGCGCGGTCGCACCGATTCCGGAGCGTGCCCATCGGCCCGCTCAGCGCCCGCATACGGCGTACTGCCCAGGTACGACGTACGGGACACAGTGCGGCGTGGGGAGCTCCCGGAAGAATGTCTGTCCCGGACGGGGACACGAGGCACCTCGCCATGGTGGGGTCGGGTGCAGACTTGAGGTTAACACTACCGGATCCAACAAACATTCCCCCTCTCCTAATCCGGCAAGCGTGTGTCAGGTCGCGAGCGGCAGCACGCTCGCGCCCTCCAGGTCCAGGCTGAGCCGGTTGGCCGCCCAGTCCGCGCCCGCCAGAGCTTCGACCTTGTCGGCGCTGGCCGCGTCGACGAGTGCCATGACCGTGGGTCCGGCGCCGGAGATGACCGCCGGGATGCCGTCGGCGCGCAGCCGCTCCACCAGTGCCGCGCTCTCCGGCATGGCGGGGGCGCGGTACTCCTGGTGCAGGCGGTCCTCGGTGGCCGGCAGCAGCAGCTCGGGGCTGCGGGTGATTGCCTCGACGAGCAGCGCGGCGCGGCCGGCGTTGGCGGCGGCGTCGACGTGCGGCACGGTACGCGGGAGCAGGCCCCGCGCGGTCTCGGTGAGGACCGGCTTTCCGGGCACGAAAACCACCGGAACGATGGAATCGGAGGGCTTCAGCCTGATCGCCCGGGCGGCGCCGGCCTCCATCCAGGCGATGGTGAAACCGCCGAGCAGGCAGGGCGCCACGTTGTCCGGGTGGCCCTCGATCTCGGTGGCGAGCTCCAGCAGGGCCGCGTCGTCGAGCCTGGACTCGCCGCCTATGGTCACGGCGCGGGCGGCGACGATGCCGGCGCAGATGGCGGCGGAGGAGGAGCCGAGGCCGCGGCCGTGCGGGATGCGGTTGGCGCAGACGATCTCCAGGCCGCGGGGCTGGCCGCCGAGGGCGTCGAAGGCGGTGCGCATCGAGCGGACCAGGAGGTGGCTCTCGTCGCGCGGCAGGGTCTCGCTGCCCTCACCGGCGATGTCGATGTGCAGCCCGGAGTCGGCCACCCGGACGACGACGTCGTCGTAGAGCCCCAGCGCGAGGCCGAGGGCGTCGAAGCCCGGGCCGAGGTTGGCGCTGGTGGCGGGGACGCGCACCCGGACGGCGGCGGCGCGGAACGCTGGACCGGCCATCGCTCGTTGACTCTCCTTGAGCTGCGTGATGGTCGAATGACATTCGATAGGTGCCATGGAACCCTGCGGCCGCGCGGACGACGCGGCACGCGGCACATGCGGTGGAGGCATATGCGGCGGGCGGGTTCGGTACAGCCTATCGAAGGAAGGTTCTGTGGCGACATAGGGCGCACAGGAGGCGCACGATGCGTGTCGCGAGCCCCCTGTGCATCCGCCATGGGGATTCCCCAGGTACGTCGTCCGTTCACTCGCGCCGGTGCGCGAGCGTGCCCCGTGCGCTTACGCGAGCCCGAGGCGCTCGGCGGCGGTGGCCGCGTCGACCGGGACGGTGACCGGCTGCGGAGCGCCGGCGACGGCCCAGTCGGGGTCCTTCAGACCGTTGCCGGTGACGGTGCACACGATCTTCTGGCCCGGGTCGACCTTGCCCTGCTCGGCGGCCTTCAGCAGACCGGCGACGGAGGCGGCGGAGGCGGGCTCCACGAAGACGCCCTCCTGCGAGGCCAACAGCCGGTAGGCGCGCAGGATCTCACGGTCCGTCACCTCGTCGATGGCGCCGCCCGATTCGTCCCGCGCCGCCAGGGCGTACTGCCAGGAGGCCGGGTTGCCGATGCGGATGGCGGTGGCGATGGTCGAGGGGTCCTTGACGACCTCGCCGCGCACGATGGGCGCGCTGCCGGAGGCCTGGAAGCCCCACATCCGGGGGGTGCGGGAGGCGATGCCGTCGGCGGCGTACTCCCGGTACCCCTTCCAGTACGCGGTGATGTTGCCCGCGTTGCCGACCGGCAGGACGTGGATGTCGGGCGCGTCGCCCAGCATGTCCACGATCTCGAAGGCGGCGGTCTTCTGACCCTCGATACGCACCGGGTTGACCGAATTGACCAGCGCGACGGGGTAGTTGTCACTCAGCGCGCGGGCCAGGGTGAGGCAGTCGTCGAAGTTGCCGTCGACCTGGAGGATCTTCGCGCCGTGCACGAGGGCCTGGCCCATCTTGCCCAGCGCGATCTTGCCCTGCGGCACCAGCACGGCGGACACCATGCCCGCGCGCACGCCGTAGGCGGCGGCGGAGGCGGAGGTGTTGCCGGTGGAGGCGCAGATGACCGCCTTGGCACCCTCCTCCTTCGCCTTGGAGATGGCCATGGTCATGCCGCGGTCCTTGAAGGACCCGGTCGGGTTCGCACCCTCCACCTTCAGGTGGACCTCGCAGCCCGTGCGCTCGGAGAGCACCTGCGCGGGCACGAGCGGCGTGCCGCCCTCGCGGAGCGTCACGACCGGCGTGGTGTCGGAGACGGGCAGCCGGTCCCGGTACTCCTCGATGATTCCGCGCCACTGGTGGGTCATTGCTGGTTACTCTCCTTCAACCCGCATGATGCTGGCGACACCCCGCACGGTGTCGAGCTTGCGCAGCGCCTCGACGGTCCCGTTCAGGGCGGCGTCGGACGCGCGGTGGGTGACGACGACGAGGGAGGCCTCGCCGTCCTTGCCCTGCTGGCGCACGGTGTCGATGGACACCCCGTGCTCGGCGAAGACGGTCGCGACCTGGGCGAGCACACCCGGTTTGTCCGCCACGTCGAGGCTGATGTGGTAGCGCGTGACGACGTCGCCCATCGGCGACACCGGCAGGGCGGCATACGCCGACTCGCCGGGCCCGGTGGACCCGCTGAGCCGGTTGCGGCACACGGCGACCAGGTCGCCGAGCACGGCCGAGGCGGTGGGCGAACCGCCCGCGCCGGGGCCGTAGAACATCAGCTGACCGGCGGCGTCGGACTCGACGAACACGGCGTTGTACGCGCCGCGCACGGAGGCGAGCGGGTGGGTCAGCGGAATCATCGCGGGGTGCACGCGCGCGGTGACGGACCGGCCGTCGGCGGCCCGCTCGCAGATGGCGAGCAGCTTGATGGTGCAGCCCATCTCCTTGGCGGAGGCGAAGTCGGCGGCGGTGACCTCGGTCATGCCCTCGCGGTAGACGTCGTCGAGCCGCACGCGCGTGTGGAAGGCGATCCCGGCGAGGATGGCGGCCTTGGCGGCGGCGTCGAAGCCCTCGACGTCGGCGGTCGGGTCGGCCTCGGCGTACCCGAGCGCGGTGGCCTCGTCGAGGGCCTCCTGGTACCCGGCGCCGGTGGAGTCCATCTTGTCGAGGATGAAGTTGGTGGTGCCGTTGACGATGCCGAGCACCCGGTTGACCTTGTCGCCGGCGAGGGACTCGCGCAGCGGCCGGATCAGCGGAATCGCACCCGCGACGGCGGCCTCGTAGTACAGATCCCGGCCGTGCTCCTCGGCGGCGGCGTGCAGGGCGGCCCCGTCCTGGGCGAGCAGGGCCTTGTTGGCGGAGACGACGGAGGCGCCGTGCTCGAAGGCGGTGGTGATGAGGGTGCGGGCGGGCTCGATGCCGCCGATGACCTCGACGATCACGTCGATGTCGCCGCGTTTGACGAGGGCGGTGGCGTCGGTGGTGATCAGGGCCGGGTCGATGCCCTCACGGACCTTGCCGGGGCGCCGTACGGCGACACCGGCGAGCTCGACGGGGGCCCCGATCCTGGCGGCGAGGTCGTCGGCGTGCGTCGTCATGATGCGCGCCACCTCTGAGCCGACCACTCCACAGCCCAGCAGCGCCACCTTCAGCGGACGCGTACGCATCATCCGACCTCGTTTCCTCATACCGTCTACGGTTGGACCAGTCTCACTCAACGGACGGGATTTTCTGCCCTCGGTCCGGATCGTGAGACTTTTATTTCATTTCCGAACGGGGCGGAAGCCGGAAGATCTTCCGCCGCCGTCCGTGGTTCACCCGCCCGTCACCCGACGTCGAGCCGGAGGAGGTCCTCCTCCGTCTCCCGCCGGACGATCACCCGGGCCTCGCCATCCTTCACGGCGACCACCGGCGGGCGCAGCACATGGTTGTAGTTGCTGGCCATGGACCTGCAGTACGCCCCCGTCGCCGGTACGGCGATGAGGTCGCCCGGCGCCAGGTCGGCCGGCAGGAACGCGTCACGCACCACGATGTCGCCGCTCTCACAGTGCTTGCCGACGACCCGGGCGAGCATCGGCTCGGCGTCGGAGGCACGGGAGACCAGGGCGACGCTGTACTCGGCGTCGTACAGCGCGGTGCGGATGTTGTCGGACATGCCGCCGTCGACGGACACGTAGGTGCGCAGCCCATCGAGCGGCTTGACGGTGCCGACCTCGTACAGCGTGAAAGCGGTCGGCCCGACGATGGCCCGCCCGGGCTCGACGGAGATCCGGGGAGTGCGCAGCCTGGCGGCCTCGCACTCACGGGTGACGATCTCGGTGAGCGCCTTGGCGATCTCGTGCGGCTCGCGCGGGTCGTCGTCGCTGGTGTACGCGATGCCGAGACCGCCACCGAGATCGATCTCGGGCAGCTCGACCCCGTGCTCGTCACGGATGTCCTTCAGCAGCCCGACCACCCGGTGGGCGGCGACCTCGAACCCGGACATGTCGAAGATCTGCGACCCGATGTGGCTGTGGATACCGATCAGCTCAAGACCGTCGAGCTGAAGCGCCCGCCGCACGGCCTCGGCAGCCTGCCCACCCGCAAGCGGAATCCCGAACTTCTGGTCCTCGTGCGCGGTGGCGATGAACTCGTGCGTGTGCGCCTCGACGCCGACGGTGATCCGGATCTGGACGCGCTGCACCTTCCCCAGTTCCCGCGCGATGTGGGCGACGCGCACGATCTCCTGGAAGGAGTCGAGCACGATCCGCCCGACCCCGGCGTCGACGGCCCGCCGGATCTCCTCACTCGACTTGTTGTTGCCGTGGAAGGCGATGCGCTCGGCGGGCATCCCGGCGGACAGCGCGGTGGCGAGCTCCCCGCCGGAGCACACATCGAGGTTGAGCCCCTCCTCGTGCAGCCAGCGCACGACGGCCCGGGACAGGAACGCCTTGCCGGCGTAGAAGACGTCGGCCTCGGCCCCGAAGGCGGTGCGCCAGGCACGCGCACGCGCCCGGAAGTCGGCCTCGTCGAGGATGTAGGCCGGGGTGCCGTGGGTCTCGGCGAGCGTCTTGACGTCGATCCCGCCGACGGTGAGTACGCCCTGGTCGTCCCGCCCGACGGTCTGGGCCCACACCTTGGGGTCGAGGGCGTTGAGGTCGGTGGGCGGGGCGGAGTAGTGCCCCTCGGGGAGGACGTCGGCGTGACGGGGCCCGGCGGGATGTGCGGAACGGCTCATGTCTGGGTCTCTTTTTGGCTCAGAGGTGGTCGGGTGCGTCGATGCCGAGCAGGGACAGGCCGCCGGCCAGCACCGTCCCGGCGGCTTCGGCGAGCGCGAGCCGGGCACGGTGGGCGGCCGAGGGTTTCTCCTCACCGCGCGGCAGCACACCGGGCAGCGACGCGAGGGTGGCGTCGGCGACGGTGACGAGATGCCGGGCGAGCCGGTCGGGGCGGCGCTGGGTGACGGCGGCGCGCAGGATCCGGGGGTGATCGGCGAGGGCGGCGACGAGCTGGTTCTGCTGTTCGACGGCCCCCGGCTCGGGGGCGAAGCCGAGATCGGCGGCGTTGCGGTGCAGGGCCCGGGTGCGGGCGTGGGCGTACCGGACACGGAACAGCGGATTGGTCTCCCGCTGCACCAGGTGGTCGGCGGTGATGCGGGGCCGGTCGTGCGGGGCGGGGTACAGCAGCGCCCAGCGGGCGGCGTCGGCGCCCAGCGGGGTCGGGTCCTCGGGCGCGGGCACCGGCCGCAGATCGGCCCGCGGCCCGTGGGCGTGCTCGATCTCGACGCGGGCGCCCTGCGTGCCGGCGATCCGCGCGAGAACGTCGGCGACGACTTCGGCGCGGATCTCGTAAGGGACGCGCAGCGTGATGACCTGCCCAGCGAGGGCGTGATGGTGCCCGTACGCTCGCCCTTCGCGCAGAATCCGCCGAACAAGATCCTCTGTCTCCGCGCGTTCGAGACGGAAGTTGAGGAAGCCGGGCCCGGTGATCTCGACACCGCGGACGCCGGCGGCGCGGGTGAGGTGCCTCTGCAGGACCTCGGCGACGTACTGCGGCGACTGCCCGGCGGGCCGGGCGAGCTTCAGGGCGATGTTGGTCGCGTAGTCCCCGCACCCGCCGGGCCCCGGCACGGTGACCACGGCCCGCTCAGGAACGGCGACGGTCAGCTCCCCCTCGTCGACAGCACGACGCACCGCGCGCAGCACGGTACGGGAGAGCTCGACGGGGGTCACGGGACAAGCGTAGGGGAGGAGGGGGGTGGGTAGGCGAGCCGGTTTCGGCTGGTTCCGGGATGTGGACGGGGAGGTGGGCGGGAAGGTGATCAGCTCCCGGGGTTTCCGCCGCCCGCGCCCCTGTCGGGGTCCCCGCCGGCCGGGACGCCCCCACTCCCCCGAGCCACGACGGAACCGTCCGCCGGGGTCTCCTGCCCCTCCTGGATTGCCCCACCGCGCCCGCGCTCGATCAATTCCCTGACGACCCGGATGAGTTCCCCCGGCTCGAAGGGCTTGGCGAGGAAGGCGTCGACGCCGGCGTCGAGACCGGCGTCGACCTCGTGCGGCGTACAGCCGCTGACGATCGCGACGGGGAGGTCCCGGGTACGGGGATCGGCACGCAGCCGGGCGACGGTCCGCAGACCGTCCAAACGGGGCATGACGACGTCGAGGGTCACAAGATCGGGCTGCACCTCGTGCACCACATCAAGACACTCGGCACCATCGGCCGCGGTCACGACCTCGATACCCTCCAGTTCGAGGTTGACCCTGATCAGCTGCCGGATGACCTTGTTGTCGTCCACAACGAGGACCCGGCCCGACGCGCCTGACACAACTTGAGAGTAGGTCCAGACCGGCCACCGCGTCCGGCTTTTGGTGACTTCCACCCCGTGAGGGGGACGGGGCGCCGTGGGGCTGACGCGGGGGGATGGTGGGTGGGGGGGCTCTGCGGGCTGCTTCCGGAGAGGGGTGCCGGGATCTGCCCGGAGGGGTGCCGGGATCTCCTGGGGAGGGGTGCCGGAATCCGCCGGGAGCGGCGCCGGGATCGCCTGGGGGAGCCTGCCGGGATCTGCCCAGGACGGCGCCGGGATCTCCCCGAGAGGGTGACGCTCGGGCGTCCTGGGAGTGACGCCGGGATCTTCCGGGAAGATCGACACCGCCGCGGAAACCCGTTCATGACCACCCCGTCGGAGCTGGTAGTGTTCTACCCGTCACCGCGACCGAGCGGACGACACGCCCCCGTAGCTCAGGGGATAGAGCAACGGCCTCCGGAGCCGTGTGCGCAGGTTCGAATCCTGCCGGGGGCACCCTGTATGAGGTGCCCAAAGACCCCGTCACCAGCGGAAACGCTGAGGCCGGGGTCTTCGCGTTTGTGCAGGCGTATGCAGCCCTCAGCGACCCTAAGACGCGGTCTGTGGATATTCGTGGACCTAGACGGGGAAGTCCCTCAGCCGGCGACCTTGGCGATGATGCGGTCGATCTCCTCCCGGCCGAAGGCTCGCAGGGTCGTGCTACGGACGTTGCCCCACGCGCCGACCTGAAGGAGCACTGCGGTGGCAGTCTCGTCGTCGGGCGCCTCCACGACAGCCACGATGTCGTACTGGCCGACGGTCCAGAAGAGGTTCAGGACCTTCACCCCGAGCTTCTGAGCCGCTGCCGTGAAGGCTTCGGCACGTTGCGGGGTGTCCTTGTAGCTGCGGATTCCCTGGTCGGTCCAGTTCAGCAGCGCAATAAACGTCGGCATGATCTTTACCCCTGTAAGTAGACGCACCTAGTCGTGGTCAACTCTGGGCATCATCCGCGTAATGCGCATGAGAGGGGCCTCTGAACGAGTGATGGAAGCCGGCCTGACTTCATGGCCCGGCCCGATATACACCCGGAGCCACCGGTGCGAAATTCCTGAGGACAGGAACGCCCCTCTCGACCAAGGCAGGCCGATGCCTCCGGAACAAGTCCGGGGGCATCAGAGCTGCCGGCGTCTGCGATCACTCGTACTCGCGCAACAGCTCCTCGATCTTCCGGTTGGCGAGCGCCCGCATACGCCAAGGCTTTGAGGTCGGGCTCATCCCCGTCCAGGAACACGGCTACCTTGCATCGGGTAAATATGGCGTGCCCGTCAGCCGGCGTCCGGCCATTGCTCAGGGGGTGGTGACGGCTTCGGCTCGTTCCGTTGCGCCTCGCGGGCGTTCTCTCCTCGCAAGGCCGTCAGCCACGGCCATAGATCCGGCAGCGGTTGTGCCGGGCAGGCCAGACGGTGCTCGATGCGGCACCGCTGGAACTGATCCGGCGGGCACACCCCGTAGACGGTGACCCGTCCGTCCGACAGCTCGATCCACCGGTGCTCCGCCGGCACCATGTGCGCCAGCGGAGCCATGTCCGGTTCCAGCATCACCCAGTCATACTCAAGCGTCGCCACCCGATCTTGCGGTAGACCGCAGTACGGGCAGCGCGACTGTCCGCTGCCCAGTCGGCCCGGCGTCTTCTCCAAAGCCCCCATACGGCGAGGGTCGGCATCTCGGCGGCCTGCGCGTAGAGCGCGAACCGGACGGGACGCATGGGGCAGTCGTACGCTGAGGCGATGGAATGCGACGCATTAGGTGATACTGGCAACCACCGGACGACGACACACGGCCGAGAGTCAGCCGGCTGATGCCGGTGGGGCCATGACGGGGTGTCAGCCAGGAGCGCGTCTACGTCACGACAGCATTTCTCCTGACGCGACCTCCTCGACGACCGCTTCTGGCCCTTCTGTCGTCCATCGGCTGAGAAATTCGTCCAGCCGGCCACTTTGCAAGCACGCCGCGACCGAGTTCAAGTCCAGGGCTGCCTGCAGACTCGGATCGTTGAGGACGGGCCGATTGAACGCGAAGATCGCGTCGTAGAGGTACTTCAGTCTGTCCTTGTGGATCCTGTAGTAATCGCCATCCAGGATGAAGTCGGCACCTTGGCCCCAGCGAATGTCGACGAGACCGTCGATGTAGCCGGACCTCAGGAACACTGGATCCAGGTTGGCGACCAGGGCCCCGCGTACCTTCAGGGCGGAGGCATCGTCCCTGTAGTAAGAGCCGAACTTGACCAGCTGGTAGGTGCCCTTTTTTATGTCGTCAGTGCGTCCCAGGCCCGGCTTGGTCTTGTTCGAGTCGATCTCGTCGCCCCAGCCGTTGACGAGATAGGCCAATCGCGCGGTCCGTCCCTGCCGCTGGACCTTCGGCGTGCTGTACGCCTCGTACAGCTCGATCCAGGCAGCCAGGTAATCGCGGAAGTTCTCCGGTTCACGGAAGTACTCGATCATGGGCACGTACGGCCAGTCACCAGCGCTCCTCTCGCCGAGCGGGACCGACCAATCCCGGTGAGGAATCGACAGGTTGAGCGGTACGCCAGCCAAGTTCATGTCGACCAGTGCGTGTTGGCTGTACTCCCGAGGCTCGCCGGACGCGTCTGTGAACAGGGGCTCCGGCAGGTCGACGACGAGCGGGAACGTGACCATCGGCGAGGCCTTTATTTCGAACAACAGGAGAAGATCCTCGCGGTATCCGATGGCGTCGACATCATGCGACTGCTTTGTGATGGTCGCCACCGCGAAAGGTTCATCGTTCGCCGCCGCGATCATCTGCAGCAGCAGGACTGAGACCACCGTGGTGATCTCGCCTATGTGGTGACTTGTCGGCTTGTGCTGTGCGCCGTTGAGCCTGGGCCCCAGGCCTTCCTCAAGACAACAGTACGGACACTGCTTGAGGAAGGAGTAATAGGCTTTCGGGCTGCCGTGTCGACGGCTGCAGTAGATCCACTTCGAGTTGACCACTCGACCGTGGAGATACTCAGCGTTCGAAACGAGGTCGAAGGCAGCTGAGAGCGTCAGCTGAAAGAGTGCGCCCTTACTGAAGGCTCTCTCCAGAACCGGGTCGTCCAGATGCTGTTCCTCCTGGATCAGCTCCTTGTACGAGTTGATCAGAACGCCCAGCAGTTGGCTTGCGCGCCTGACGTCAACGAAGTCGTTGTTCAGAAGGTCCGGATCTGCCAGACGCAGCAGATCCGCGATCTTGTCCTTCTTGGAGGAGTCGGCGAAGTCCGGAAACTTTATCGTCACGCAATTGCCCCGAAGTCCAGCTCAGGCTGACCTTGTACCTTTTGGTGTCGCCGGGCCTCGTCCGAGCTTGTCAGCAAGGGTTTGGTGGCACAGTCGATCATGCATCGTCTCACACCAGGCCAGCCAGTATCACTGGATCCCGTAGGACTGAAGTGGGTTCTTTCCGGGGCCTCGTTCTCCAACCCGTTCGCTTCCCTCGGGTAACCGTGCGGCCGGGTCAGGGACTGGCGCGGGACGCGCCCGCTGAGGCGGCCACCACGCATATCACCGCCACCCACTGCGACCAGCGGAGCGACTCACCCAGTACGACGAGGCCTATCAGGGCCGCCATCGCTGGTTCCAGGCTCATCAGGATGCCGAAGACTCGTGGGGGGATCCTGCGCAGGGCTTCCAGGTCCAGGGAGTAGGGGATCACCGACGAGAGCAGGGCCACGCCCAGGCCTGCCAGCAGGATCCATGGGTGGAACAGGGCCGTTCCGCTGTCGGACAGTCCGACGGGGACGGTCATCAGGGCTGCCACGGCCATGCCCAGGGCCAGGCCGTTGCCTTCCGTGGTGTGGCGGCCCAGTGCCGCGCCGACCAGGATGTACAAGCCCCAGCAGGCACCTGCGGCCAGGGCGAACAGGAGGCCCGTGAGGTTGAGGTCGCCTCGGCCCTCCATCAGCAGGATCACGCCGCCTGCCGCCAGCAGGGCCCAGAACGCGTCCAGCCAGCGCCGCGACCCGAGCAGGGCCACGCCCAAGGGGCCGAGGAACTCCACGGTCACCGCGATTCCCAGGGGGATTCGGGACAGTGAGAGGTAGAAGCACAGGTTCATCAGGCCCAGCGTCACGCCGTAGGCGAGGATGACTGTCCAGGTGCGGCGGTTCATGCGCAGGGACGGGCGCCAGGTCAGGAGCAGTACCGCTGCCGCGAAGAACAGGCGTAACGCCACCGTTCCGAAACTGCCCACCTCGCTGAACAGGTGCTTGGCCAGTGCCGAGCCCAGCTGAACGCTCACGATGCCGAGCAGTACCAGTGCCGTCGGTGGGATCGCGCCGAAGGCCCTACCCGTCAATTCAGCGAGGGGAGTGCTGCGTTCGGGGCTTTTGGCATTCGTCGTGGCCACGCGTGGATTGTCGGAGAACGGGTGCTGTGCGTCACCTGGTTTTCCGTCACGGCCGTCGGGCCATCGGGGCCCGGCAGCGCCGCGCCCTGCTCGCCGGTCCAGTCCTGCTGCTGGAGCCGGACGTCGGCTGTTCGGCGCCTGCGCCGTGTCCCCGCATTCCCTGCTGCGCCGAGCCGCCGCCGACCCGCTGCTCGACCGGACCGGTCTGCCCCGCGCCGCGACCGCGTGACTTCGGCCACAGGTGTTGGTCGGTGGGATCGGCAACCCGCCTCGGGGGGAAGTTTCCTGACGGTTCGTCGGGCTTGTGCAGTGGCGTACGTCACGTGACGCAGTTCTCAGGTTCGGCTTTCAACTGTGGTTTTTTCGCCTTTCGGACGCTTCACTCATTCCCGTCCGCTTTACGCCACTTCGGGCACAGGAAGTGTGTTGCGTCATGTCCCATTCGCACGATTCGTTCGATACGTCCATGAGCCGACTCCCCCTCAATCCCCACTCCGTCAGCGCCGCCGAGGTCATACCGGGGGATCTCATCGACCTTGCCCCCGCGGGTGCCGAGCGGGGGTGGTGGTACGTCGTCCTGCACACCCTGCCGGAGGCTCCCGAGTGGATTCGGCTCACCGTGCGGCCCGCGCTCGGGGGTGGGGAGCGGGAGGAAGTCGTCGCGCGGGAGGCCCGGGTCACCGTCGGCGGGCGGCGGGTGGATCCCGCGAGCGTGCCGCTGATGGAGTCGGCGGACCTGGAGGGTGTTCCGTTCCGGGACGGGGACCGGGTCGGTGTCCTTCGGGTCGTCGATCCCGACGCCGTCGAGGTGACCTACGTACGGCGGTGGGGGGTGTGGCATGAGGATCTCGATGCCGGGAGTGGTGTCGCTCACTCCGACGAGGACGTGCGGGAGTGGGCGGCCGTCGCCCGGTCGGGTGGCGAGGTCGTCGTGCGGTACCGGGCGCGGGCCGTCGCCGAGGCCGCCGCTGCGCGGCCCCGCCGGGTCGTCGTCACCGGGCTGGGTGCCGTCACACCGTTCGGTCTCGGTGTCGGGGAACTGTGGCGGGGGCTGCTCGACGGGCGGCACGGGATCCGGGAGGTCGATGATCCCGAGTTCGCCGAGTTGCCGGTGCGGGTCGCCGGGGTCGTGCCCGTCGATCCGGCCGAGGTGCTGCCGCGTGCGGCCGCGCGGCGGATGAACCGGGCCGCGCAGTTCGCCGTGCTGGCGGGTCGGGAGGCGTGGGCGGACGCCGGGTTCCAGGACGGGGGGACCGAGGCCAGCGGCGTCGATCCGGCGCGGGTCGGGGTCAGTCTCGGGGCCATCCTCGGGGACGCGTCCGTGCTCGTCGGCGGCGACCGCAAGCTGCGCGAGCGCGGGCCCCGGGGCGTGTCGCCGCTCACCACGCCGATGACCGTGCCCTCGCAGGCCGCCTCGCAGGTCTCCCTCGACCTGCACATCACCGGGGAGGCCCGGACCGTGACCAGTGCCTGCGCGTCGGGGACCGAGGCCATCGGGGAGGCCATCGACCGCATACGGTACGGCCGCGTCGACGTCGCCCTCGCCGGGGGTGCCGAAGCGGTGATCACGCCGGCGATCATGGCCTCGTTCGCCGCCATGCGGGCGCTGTCCCAGCACGGCGTCGACAGCGAGGTCTCGCCCTCGCGGCCCTTCGCCAAGGACCGGGACGGGTTCGTCAACGGAGAGGGCGCCGGGGTGCTCGTCCTGGAGGCCGAGGAGCACGCCCGGGCCCGCGGTGCGCGGATCTACTGCGAGGCCGCCGGCTGGGGGCTGTCCGCCGACGCCCACCACATGGCCGCGCCCGATCCCAGCGGCAGCGGCGTCGCGCTCGCGCTGCGGCGGGCCCTGCGGGACGCCGGGGGGCATGTCGTGGACGTCGTACACGTCAACGCGCACGCCACGGCGACCGTGGAGGGGGATCTCGCGGAGGCCGCGGCGCTGCGGGACGTACTGGGCGAGCGGGCCGTGCCGGTCACCGCGCTCAAGGGGCACCTCGGGCATCTGCAGGGGGCCGCGGGCGGTGTCGAGGCCGTCGCCGCCGTGCTCACGCTGCGGGACGGGGTCGTACCGCCGACCGTGGGGTGCGCGGAGGTGGACGACGGGATCGGGCTGGACGTCGTGACCGGCGCGGCGCGCGAGCTGCCGCGGGACGGGGACCTGGTGCTCAGCAACTCGTTCGGCTTCGGCGGCCACAACGCCGTGCTGGCGCTGCGGCGGGTGGCGTAGGGCCGGGGCTGGAGCGCCGGTGGTGGGGGGTGGCGCGCGCCGTGTAGGGCCTGCCGGGGCACGCCCCGGGCCGGGGCACTGGTGGCGGGGGGACAGCGGGCGCGGCGCCACTCCTGCGGCAGGTGGCGTGGGCCTGGGGCCGGCGTACCGGGCCGCCGGAAGACGGCGGGCGCACCTCGCTGGGTCTGCGGCGGGTCGCGTCGGCCCGGGGCGGAAGACCGGATGGTGGCGCTGAGACGACGACCACCACCCGCCGCGCCGGGCCAGCGGCAGCGGCGCACGCCCCGGGACCAGAACACCGGGGGCGGGAAGCCGGCCCGCCCGCCGCAGGCCCCGGGCGACATATGATCGGGGCCAGCACTCCGATGGATGGCAACCCCTCACACCGCGCCAGCCCAGCGGCTTCCCTCAGGACCACAACACCAGGTGGCGCGAAGACGGCCAGCCTCCTTACGTCCTGCCGCGCGTGCCGTACGACCCGAGCCAGAACAAGCCAGAACACCGGATCTTCCTGAGCAGGCTCCCCCTCACGCCGTCCGCTTGCGCGTCGCCGTCTTCTTCGCCGGGGTCTTCTTCGTCGTGCTCTTGGTCGACGCCGTCTTCTTCGTGGTGCTCTGCGCCGACTTCGTCGTCGTCTTCTTCGCCGTCGTCTTCTTCGACGCGGCCGTCTTCTTCGACGCGGCCGCCGGTGCCTTCTTCGCGGCGGGTGCCTTCTTCGCCGTCGGCTTGCGCTGCTGCAGTGGCCTGACCTCGGCCTCCTCCGCCGCCGGGGTCTCGCCCCGCGACTCGCGGGCCGCGCGCACGCTGTTCTCCAGGGCCGCCATCAGGTCCAGCACCTTGCCGCCGGCCGCCGGCTCGGGGGCCTGTGGCAGGGCCTCGCCGGCCACCTTCGCGGCGATGACCTCCTCGACGGCCTCCCGGTACTCGTCGTGCAGGTCCTCCAGGTCCACCTCGCCGAGGGTGTCCATCAGGGCGTCCGCCAGGTCCAGCTCCTTGTCGCGGACGGTGACGTTGGCGTCCGGGGCGACGCCCTCGGGGGCGCGGACCTCGTCGGGCCACAGCAGGCCGTGCATGGCGATGGCCTCGCCGACGACGCGCAGCATGCCCAGCCGCTCGCGGCCGCGCAGCGCGTACTTGGCGATGGCGACCTTGTTGCTGCGCTTGAGCGCCTCCCGCAGCAGGGTGTACGGCTTGGCGGCGGGGGCGCCGCTCGCGGCGAGGTAGTACGCGGCGTCCATCTGGAGCGGGTCGATCCGGTCGGCCGGGACGAAGGCCACGATCTCGATGGTCTTGGCCGTCGGGATGGGCAGGCTGGCCAGGTCCTCGTCGGTGATCGGGATGATCGTGCCGTCCGCGTCCTCGTAGCCCTTGCCGATCTCCGACTGCGTGACCTCGCGCTCCTCCAGCTCGCAGAACTTGCGGTACCGGATGCGGCCGCCGTCCTCGGTGTGGATCTGGCGGAACGAGATGGAGTGGCTCTCGGTCGCGTTGACCAGCTTGATCGGGATGCTGACCAGGCCGAACGAGATGGCGCCGTTCCATATGGATCTCACGTGCACACCCTTTCGGTCGGGTTCGTCCGCATGCGTACGGATATCTCCCATTCGCGTGGGATTCTCATCGTATGACGCCGATCACAGAGGTGGAGGGGCGGCGGATCGCGCTCAGCAACCTGGAGAAGGTGCTCTATCCGGCGACCGGGTTCACCAAGGCCGAGGTGCTGCACTACTACGCGACCACGGCCGAGGTGCTGCTGCCCCATCTGCGCGACCGTGCGGTGTCCTTCCTGCGCTATCCGGACGGGCCGGACGGGCAGGTCTTCTTCACCAAGAACGTGCCCCCCGGTACGCCCGACTGGGTCACGACCTCCCCCGTGCCCCGCTCGGAGGGGCCGGCGCGGATGGTGGTGGTGCAGGATCTGGCGAGCCTGATGTGGGCGGCGAACCTGGTCGCCGAGTTCCACACGCACCAGTGGCGGGTGCAGACGCCGGACGAGGCCGACCGGATCGTCTTCGACCTCGACCCCGGCGCCCCCGCGACGATCGTCGAGTGCTGCGAGGTCGCGCTGTGGCTGCGGGAGCGGCTGGCGGCGGACGGGATCGAGGCGTACGCGAAGACCTCGGGGTCCAAGGGGCTGCATCTGCTGGCCGCCGTACGGACCACGTCGTCCGAACGCACCTCCGAGTACGCCAAGCGGCTCGCCGTCGAGGCGGAGAAGGCCATGCCGCGCCTGGCGCTGCACCGGATGACGCGGAGCCTGCGGCCCGGGAAGGTGTTCGTCGACTGGAGCCAGAACGCCGCCCGCAAGACGACCGCCTCGCCCTACACCCTGCGGGCCCGCTCCCGGCCCTGGGTGTCCACTCCCGTGACCTGGGAGGAGGTCGAGCAGTGCGGGTCCCCCGAGCAGCTGGCCTTCGGCGCCGGGGACCTCGCCCCGCGGGTGCAGGACTACGGCGACCTGCTGGCCCCGCTGCTCGATCCGGACCGGGCCGGGACGGTCCCCTGACCGCTCAGCCCCGAGCCCGACCGGTTCCCTGACCGCTCAGCCCCGAGCCCGACCGGTTCCCTGACCGCTCGCCCCCGGGCCGGCCGGTCCCCTCACCGCGCAGCCCCTGCTCAGACCGCGCTCAGACCCTGGCCCACGTGTTCCGGTCGCGGGCCATCGCATGCAGTGCCTCCACGTCCGCCGGCTTCAGTACGCCGCCCTGTCGGGCCAGCTCGGGCAGGTCCGCGTCCGTCACGACCCGCACCCCGCGCGGCGGAGCGGTGACGTTGACGGCGGCCGGTGCGAGCAGGCACAGCACCGGGCGGACCTCGGCGGTCAGCGCGTAGGAGGCGCGGGCGGCGCTCGCGCGCACGGCGCGCAGCAGCGGCACGGGGTCGCGGCGGCCCAGGGTGAGCATCGGGTCGGCGACCGTGGCCTTCTGCTTGCGGGCGTGCACGGCGTGCAGCGCGTACAGCCCGCCCGGCCCGATCAGCAGGTGGTGGACGCGGTCGCCGCCCGGCAGCGGGATCGAGTGCAGCGCGTGCCAGCCGGCCCCGTCCAGCCGGTCCAGCGCCTCCCCGACCGTCTGCTCGGCCTCCAGCGCCCGGCGGCGCGGGTCCGGGCGCAGCCGGTGGGCCGGGCCGGGGTCGCGCTCCAGGGCGACCAGGAGGGCCTCGCCGGGGCGGTTGGGGGCGAGGTCGTCGTCCGGGTGGAGGCTGAGGCGTGCCAGTTCGGCGGGTGTGGGCACCGGTGGCGGGCCCACCGCGACCTGGCCGGTGAGGAACGGGCCGAGGGCGTCCAGGACGGCCTCCCGGTGGTCTTCGCTGAGCAGGTTCACCCGGGCGGCCTCACGGTCGTACCAGGCGACGTGCCGGCCGTCCGTGAGGCAGACGTACAGCCGTTCGTGGCCGTGCCGATAGGTCGGTATGACGCGCAGTCGGCTCATGCACCATCACCCCAACGACCATGGGAACAGGCGGGGTGCTCCCGGGGCAAGAAGGCGGTTACCTTGGGAGGGAGTTGCGCGGGCGGGACAGTGGTGAGCGCGGTTGGGGAGGCGCCGTTGCGTACGCGTGGGAAGCAGCCCGACGTACCCGCTCCGGACAGCCCGTGGAGCGAGATCGTGCCTGGTCTGTGGATGGGTGGACACGAGTTCCGGGGGACGTCCGGACGGCTGGAGTTCGCCGTCGTGCGGGACGAGTTCGACCTGGTGCAGACGCTGCTGCGGCTGCCGGGGCACGGCCCCGATCCCGGGATCGAGCACCATGTGTGGGACATCCCGGACGGGCCGCTGGACGGCACGCAGCTCGCGGGTGTGCTGCGGCTGGCCCGGGCGGTGGGCGAGGCGCTGGACGACGGCCGGCGCGTCCTGGTGCGCTGCTACCACGGCTACAACCGCTCGGGGCTGGTGGTGGCGCAGGCGCTGATCCACCGGGGGCACTCGGCGGAGGAGGCCATCCGGCTGATACGGTCCCGTCGCTCGCCGTGGGCCCTGCACAACGAGCTGTTCGTGGCGTACCTGCGGGCCGGGCTGCCGACGGTGCGGTTGCTGGAGGAGCTGGCCGAGTAGCCTCCTGCGTCGGCGGGCCCGAACACACCTTCTGTGAGGGCAAGCCCGAGCGGCCCGCTCGGTCAGCAAAAAGGACTTACCTACGAATAAGGTGTACGGGGCCCTCGCACATCCCTACCCACAGGAGTCCCGTGCCCCGCCGCCGATCGCGTGCCGTCCTCGCCGTCCTCGCCGTCGCGCTGGGGGCGGTTTCCGCGGGCTGCGGCGACAGCGGGGCGCTGCAGGGCGCGGGGCCCACGCCGACCGCGGTCAGCCCGGCCCGGCTGTGGCCGTCGCTGACGCCGGCGTCGTCCCCGGCGTACGACATCGACGAGGTGGAGCGCGAGGTCGTCAAGGGCGTGAGGGTGCCCGGTGACGACATCCGCAAGGTCGATCCGGCGGCGATCGTGCGCGCCGAGATCGCGGCGCATCCGGCCACGTACAAGACGGGCGGGAAGGCCGGGGAGACGTTCCCGGAGACGGCCCGCCTCCTGGACGACTGCGATCAGGGGCCCGAACGGGGCAAGTGCCCGGTGCTCAAGCCGTACTACCGGGACCTGACCGGGGACGGGCACGACGACCTGGCGCTGGGCTTCCGGCTGCTGCCCGGGCCGATGACGGCCGTACGCGTGTACACCGTGGACCGGCACCGGCTGGTGCAGGTGATGAAGTGGGAGGACGCCGTGAGCGCCGTCGAGGTGGCCGGGCGTTCGCTGGTCATCAGCTCGCCGTCCGACCTGGCGCGCTACGAGTACCGGCTGGAGTGGACCTGGGACCCCGACCAGAAGGCGATGCTGCTCACGCACGACGAGATGGTGCGCACGGCGGGTGACGGGCACGGGCGTCATCCGTCGCGCAAGCCGGCCTCCCCCTCGCCGTCCGGTTCGTCCTCGCGCTCGCCGTCCGGTTCGCCGTCGGCCTCCGGGTCGGCAGGTGCGCGGTGAGACGACCGGCGCTGATGAGACGACCGGTGCTGCCCCAGTGGTCCGGGGCACTTGCGGTGAAGGCGGCGGTCTTCATCACCGTGATGTGCTGCGCGCTGGCCGCGCTGCTCGGGGTGCTGGTGCATGTGCAGGTCACGAACCAGACCGTGGGCCAGGCCCGCGACCTGGCGCTGGCCCGGCTGGCGGACGCCACGCAGGCCTTCGAGGCCGGGGACACGCTGCTGCCGGAGGCCGCGGTGGACCCCGTGGACCTGCCCCGTCCGCTGCGCGGGCTCGCTGCTGCCGGGCGGCGCGGCACGATGGTCGGTGAGCACCGCGGGCAGCCCGCGATGTGGGCGGCGGGGCCGGTGGAGGGCGGCCACGCGCTCGCCGTACGCGTGGACTACGCCCAGCAGGCCCGCACCATCCAGGGCCTGGACTCGGCGATCCTGTGGTCCTCGGCGCTCGCCATCGGGGCGACGGTGCTGGTGGGGGCGTTCGCGGTGACCCGGGTGACACGGCGGATGCACGCCACGGCACGGGTGGCGCGGCGGATCAGCGCCGGGGACCTGGACGCGCGGGTGAACGATCCGCGGGCCGGGGACCCGTCCCGGCCCCAGGACGAGGTCGCCGCGGTCGCGGCCGCGCTGGACTCCATGGCCGCGTCGCTGCAGGGCAAGCTGCTGGCGGAGCAGCGGTTCACGGCGGACGTGGCGCACGAGCTGCGCACGCCGCTGACCGGGCTGCACGCGGCGGCGGAACTGCTGCCGCCGGGGCGGCCGACGGAACTGGTGCGGGACCGGGTGGCCGCGCTGCGCACCCTCACCGAGGACCTGCTGGAGATCTCCCGGCTGGACACCGGCCGGGAGCGGCTGGAGGTGGACAGCGAGGAACTGGGGGCGCTGGCCGAGCGGGTGGTGCGGGCGTCGGGGACGCCGACGCGGGTGCGGGTCGTGCGGGACGCCCGGGTGGAGACGGACCGGCGGCGGCTGGAGCGGGTGCTGGGCAACCTCGTGTCCAACGCGCACGCGCACGGGCGGGCGCCGGTGGTGGTGACGGTGGACGGGCCGGTGGTGACCGTACGCGACCACGGGGACGGCTATCCGGACTACCTCGTGGCCCACGGCCCGCAGCGGTTCCGCACCGAGGGCGGCGCGAAGGGCCACGGCCTGGGCCTGACGATCGCCCTGGGCCAGTCGGAGGTACTGGGCGCCCACCTCACGTTCACGAACGCACCGGACGGCGGAGCCCTGGCCACCCTCACCCTGCCGCCGGCTCCACCAGGAGTACGGGACTCGTCCGACTGACTCTTCGCGGGCGCCACGCGGTCGGGCCGGGTCTCCCCGATGGACCAGCGTGGCGCGCGGCCGGGCGTGGGCGCTCCTAACGTGGCGATTGGTCAGCTTTCGCCCCTCATGGAGGTACCCCCATGTCCCAGCGCCGTCGCCGGCTCGCCCGGTTCGCCATAGCCGCCGCCAGTGCCGTGCTCGTCACATCCGTCGTGGCCACGCCCGCCCTCGCCGACGACGACTGGGGCGACGACCCGTCAGCCTCCGGGCAGCAGACCGGGCAAGGGTGGGGAAGCGACGACGACCCCTCCGCGTCCGGCCAGGAGGACGCCGGCCGGGGCGACGAGGGCGCCTCCGACGAGGGCGGCTCCGGCACGAACTGGCAGCAGCAGGGCGGCGGACAGGGGCAGGGGGAGGGACAGAGCCAAGGTCAGGGCCAAGGTCAGGGCCAAGGGCAGGGGCAGGGGCAGGGCCAAGGGCAGGGGCAGGGGCAGGGCCAAGGGCAGGGGCAGGGAGGACGCGACGAGGACAGCGGCCAGGGCCAGGGTGGACGCGACGAGGAGAGCGGCCAGGGCCAGGGAGGGCGCGACGAGGAGGGGGGATGGCAGGAGCAGGGGGGTGAGCACGACGGGCGGCTGGGCCAGGGGACGGGTCACCGTGGGGACGCTGCTGTTGCGCAGCGCGCCCACCCGCGGCAGCCAGGTCATCCGTGCCGTCCACCGCGGTGACGTCGTCAGCATCTTCTGCAAGACCCGCGGCCAGGGCGGCGACGGCCTGTGGTACCTGCTGACGGACGGCACCTGGGCGTGGGGCCCGGCCCGCTCCATCCAGGTCTTCGGGTCCTCCCCGCGCTGGTGCTGACACACCCTCAGCCCAGGACGCAGCACAAGCCGCCCTATTTGGGTAAGTTCCGGACATGATGAAGGCCGGAACCGGAATCACCGTGGCAGCGGCGGACGCCCCCGCTCCCCCGGTCCCCCTCCCCCGGCGCCGCGGGGTCGAGCTCACCCTCATCGTCGTCGCCGTCCTGCTGTCGGTGTACGGCTACTGCGCGGTGGGACTGGCCCGCACCGGCGCAGTGCCGCCCGGCGCCGCCGGCTACGGCGCCGGGCTCGGCGTCCTCGCGCTGCTGGCGCATGTGATGGTCCGGCTGCGCGCCCGGCACGCCGATCCGCTGCTGCTGCCGATCGGCGTCCTGCTCAACGGGCTCGGGCTCGTGCTCATCTACCGGCTCGACCTGGAGACGCCCGCCGACCGGGCCGCCCCCACCCAGCTGGTGTGGTCGACGCTCGGCGTGGGGCTGTTCATCATCGTCGTCGCGATGCTGCGCGACCACCGCGTACTGCAGCGCTACGCCTACGTGTGCGTGGCCGCCGCGCTCGCGCTGCTCACGCTGCCGATCCTCTTCCCGGCCGTGAACGGCGCCCGGATCTGGATCCGGATCGCCGGGTTCTCCATTCAGCCCGGCGAGTTCGCCAAGGTGCTGCTGGCCGTCTTCTTCGCCGCCTACCTCGCCGCCAACCGCACCGCGCTGACGTACGCCGGACGCCGGGTGTGGCGGCTGCAGGTGCCCACCGGACGGGTGCTCGGGCCGATCGTCGCCGTGTGGCTGGTGAGCGTGGGCGTGCTGGTGCTGGAGCGGGACCTGGGGACCTCGCTCCTCTTCTTCGGACTCTTCGTGGTGCTTCTCTACGTCGCCACGGGGCGCTCGGGGTGGATCGCCGTCGGCCTGCTGCTCGCCGCGCTGGGCGCCGTCGCCGTGGGGCGGCTGGAGCCGCATGTGCACGCCCGCATCGAGGACTGGCTGCATCCGTTCGCCACGATCGAGGCCGGGCAGGGCCCCAACCAGCTCTCCCAGTCGCTGTTCGCCTTCGCGGCGGGCGGGCTGCTCGGCACCGGGCTGGGCCTCGGGCACTCCGTCCTCATCGGCTTCGCCGCCAAGTCCGACTTCATCCTGGCCACCGCCGGGGAGGAGCTGGGCCTGGTGGGTCTGTCCGCGGTCTTCCTCCTCTACGGGCTGCTCGTGGAGCGCGGGTACCGGGCCGGGCTGGCGCTGCGCGACCCCTTCGGGCGGCTGCTCGCCGTGGGGCTCGCCTCGATCGTCGCGCTGCAGGTGTTCGTCATCGCGGGCGGGGTGACCGGGCTGATCCCGCTGACCGGGATGGCGATGCCGTTCCTGGCGCAGGGCGGGTCCTCCGTCGTCACCAACTGGGCGATCCTGGCGCTGCTCATCCGCCTCAGCGACTCGGCCCGCCGGCCCGGCGCGACCCCGGAGGCGCCATGACCCGCTACATCCGCCACGCCGCGTTCTTCTGCGCCCTGCTGCTGACCGCGCTGCTGGTCAACGCGGCCCGGGTGCAGCTCGTGGTCGCGCACGGCTACGACGGCAACCCGGCCAACCGGCGTCCGACCATCGCCCGCTACGCCCAGCCGCGCGGCGACATCCTGGTCGGCGGCCGGCCGGTCACCGCCTCCCGGGACACCGGCGAGCAGCTGCGCTTCGAACGCGCCTACACCGACGGCCCGTTGTACGCGCCCGTCACCGGGTTCGCCTCGCAGGTGTACGGCACGACCCTGCTGGAGCACACCGAGGACGCCGTGCTGTCCGGCACCGACCCGATGCTGTCGTCGCTGCCGCTGCTGGGCGAGCTGACCCGGGCCCGTGACCCGGGCGGCGACGTGGTGACCACCCTCGACCCCGAGGCGCAGCGGGCGGCGTACCGGGGGCTGGCCGGGCGCAAGGGCGCGGTGGCCGCGATCGAACCGTCGACGGGACGCATCCTGGCGCTGGTGTCCGCCCCGTCGTACGACCCCGGGGTGCTGTCGGGCAACGGGCCGGAGGCGGCCCGCGCCTGGGCGCAGCTGAACGACAACCCCGACAAGCCGATGCTGAACCGGGCCGTGCGCCAGACGTATCCGCCGGGCTCCACCTTCAAGGTGGTCACCGCGGCGGCGGCGCTGGACGCACGCCTGATCCGGAACCTGGACGAGCCGACCGACTCGCCGGACCCCTACCGGCTGCCGGGGACGACGACGCGGCTGACGAACGAGGGCGACGGCTGCCAGGACGCCTCGTTGCGGGACGCGTTCGAGTGGTCCTGCAACACGGTGTTCGCCAAGCTCGGGGTGGACGTGGGGGCGGAGCGGATGGTGCGCACGGCCGAGAGGTTCGGCTTCAACGACCCCCGCCTGCGGATTCCCTTCTCGGTGGCGCGGAGCACCTTCGACACCACCGTGGACCGGGCGCAGCTGGCGCTGTCGTCGATCGGCCAGTACAACACGCGGGCCACGCCGCTGCAGATGGCGATGGTCGCGGCGGCGGTGGCCGACGGGGGCCAGCTGCGGCCGCCGTATCTGGTGGAGCGCACCGCCCGGCGCGGCGGCGCGACGGTCCGCACGGCCGGGCCGCGTCCGGCGCGGCAGGTGATGCTCCCGTCGACGGCGGCGAAGCTGCGGGAGCTGATGGAGGGCGTGGTGCGCGAGGGCACCGGCACCAACGCGGCGATCCCCGGCGCGCTGGTGGGCGGCAAGACCGGCACCGCGCAGCACGGCCTGGGCAACTCCGGTACGCCGTACGCCTGGTTCGTGTCGTGGGCGCAGGACGAGCGGGACATGGAGGCGCGGGTCGCGGTGGCGGTGGTGGTGGAGGACGCCTCGGCGAACCGCGGGGAGATCAGCGGCGGGGGAACGGCGGCGCCGATCGCGCGGGCGGTGATGCAGGCGGTGCTCACTTCCTGAGACGGGCACTACCGCGGAACGGATACACCGACCTACCGTGCGGCCATGACCGACACCGCGTACGAACTCGCCCAGGTGAACATCGCACGTCTCAGATTCCCCCTCGACTCACCGGAGTTGAAGGACTTCGTGGACAGCCTCGACCCGGTCAACGCCGACGCCGACGCGGCGGACGGCTTCGTGTGGCGGCTGCAGAGCGAGGGCGGCGACGCCACCGACATCGCGGTCTTCGGCGACGAGTGGCTGATCATCAACATGTCGGTGTGGCGGGACACCAACGCGCTGACGGCGTTCATGTACCAGGGCCGGCACCGGGAGATGCTGGCCCGCCGCCGGGAGTGGTTCGAGCGGGTGTCGGAGGCGATGGCGACCCTGTGGTGGGTGCCGGCCGGCCACCGCCCGACGGTCGCCGAGGCCGAGGCCCGGCTGCTGCACCTGCGGGCCAACGGCCCCACGCCGTACGCCTTCACGCTGCGTACGACGTTCCCGGCGCAGCACGCGGACCCGGTCCTCGGCGCCTCCCCGGCCCGGGGCGCCGCCGAGGACCTGGAGTGCCCCGTGTAGCCGGGCCTAGACCGGCTTGATCAGCTCGGCGCGGACCTGGAGGGCCGTCTTGGCGGCGGCCTCCAGGTCGACCTTCTGCGGGTCCTGGGTCATGGTCTCGGCGGTGATCTCGGCGATCGAGGCACCGGTGTTGTCGTCGACCCAGCCGCAGATCGGCACCGTCAGGGTGGTGCCCATCTGCTCCTGGGTGAGCACCTCGCAGGTGACGGTGATGCCGGAGCTGTCGGGATGGAAGTCCTTCGGCGGTACGACGACCTTGGCGCCGTCCCCCTCCTGGGCCCCCTTCATCATGCTGTTCCGGGCCTGGTCGGTGCGCTTGAACCGCCCGTACATGCCGGAGACCACCAGGGTGCCCTTGGTCTGGTCGCCGCCCAGGGCGTACTGGCCGACGACGGCGTGGGTGTCCTTGGCGTCCCAGGACCCGTCGGCCTCGTCCTCGATCTTCTGCCCCTCGGAGCCGGACAGGTCCTGGCTGAGCGTGTAGCGGCCGGCGAGCAGCGTCTTGGACAGCACCAGCTTGTTCTTGGCCTCGGGGAAGCCGCCGCCCTTGGATCCGGCGAGCGCCAGGGCCGCCACGACCACCACGATCAGGGCGACGACCCCGCCGACTATGCCGAGCACCAGCCCGCGCCGCTTCCTGGGCGGCGGGGCCATCGGCGGGGCGCCCCACCCCCCTGGCTGCGCGGGGTAGGGAGCAGGCGGCTGCTGCCCGTACGGACCGGGCGGCTGCTGCCCGTACGGCGGATGACCCTGGGCGGGAGGCTGACCGTAGGGACCCGGCTGCTGCCCGTACGGGCCGGGCTGCTGCCCGTACGGATTCTGCTGAGGGTAAGGATTCTGAGGAGGCGTGGACACGCCAGAACCGTACTCCAGGGGCGTCAGGCGCCGCCCGCCCCCTCCTCGATGGCCTCGGCGACCTCCGCGACCCGCTCCCTCTCCTCCGCCGCGAAGCGCTCGGCGTCGAGCCGTTCGGCGATCTCCTCGTCCTGGTTCATCAGCAGGTCCAGGTCGGAGTCGCCCAACTCCAGCACGCCCAGGTCGACATACGCCTCCTGCAGGCGCTTGCCCCACAGCCCGATGTCCTTCACGCACGGCACGATCCGGCTGAACAGCAGCTTGCGGAACAGCCGCAGGAACTCGGACTTCTCACTGAGCTGCTCGGCCTCGGCCTTGGGGATCCCGAAGTTCTCCAGGACCTCGGTCCCCCGCAGCCGGTCGCGCATCAGATAGCAGCCCTCGATGACGAACTCCTCGCGCTCGCGCAACTCGGCATCGGTGAGCTGCCGGTAGTAGTCCCGCAGCGCCATCCGCCCGAAAGCGACGTGCCGGGCCTCGTCCTGCATCACATAGGCGAGTATCTGCTTGGGCAGCGGCTTGTTCGTCGTGTCCCGAATCATCCCGAAGGCGGCCAGCGCCAGCCCCTCGATGAGCACCTGCATCCCCAGGTAGGGCATGTCCCACCGGCTGTCCCGCAGCGTGTCGCCCAGCAGGGCCTGCAGATTGTCGTTGATCGGATAGACCAGCCCGATCTTCTCGTGCAGGAAACGGCCGTAGATCTCGGCGTGCCGGGCCTCGTCCATGGTCTGGGTGGCGGAGTAGAACTTGGCGTCCATGTCCGGCGCCGACTCCACGATCCGCGCCGCGCAGATCATGGCGCCCTGCTCACCGTGCAGAAACTGGCTGAACTGCCAGGAGGCGTAGTGCCGGCGCAGCTCGGCCCGGTCGCGGTCGGACATCTTCGCCCAGTACCGGCTGCCGTACACGGACATGGCCTCGTCCGGCGTGCCGAGGGGGTCGTAGGGGTCGACCTCCAGATCCCAGTCGATGCGCTTGGCCCCGTCCCACTGCTTGTCCTTGCCCTTCTGGTACAGGGCGAGCAGGCGGTCGCGGCCGTCGTCGTACTCCCAGCTGAACCGGGCCGCGCCGGATGCGGGCACCTCCCAGTGCGAGGCGCCCGGGTCGTCGGCGTAGAGATCGAAGGTCGGCATGCCTGGCAGGCTCACACGGGCCGGACACGGGGTCAACGAGTTCCTGCGCACACAGGTCGCGCGAGTTGCTGCACGGGGGATTGACGAGCTTGCTGACAAGCAGTCTCATAAGAGAACGTGACCGGCGGGTAACTCCGCCCTGCCCCCCCCGCACGACGAGGTGGATGAGCCATGACGACGACCCTGACGGAAGCCGATGCGCTGGACGGCCTGCGCGACGCGCTCGGCCTGCTCAAGGACCGCGAACAGGTGGCCGAACGCCTCCTCGCCTCCTCCGCGAAGCACTCCTTCGACCCGGACAAGGAGCTGGACTGGGACGCGCCCTTCGAGGAGGGCAAGTGGTTCTGGCCGCCAGAGCTGGTGTCGCTGTACGACACACCGCTGTGGAAGCGGATGAGCGAGGAGCAGCGGATCGCGCTCTCCCAGCACGAGGCCGCGGCGCTCGCCTCACTCGGCATCTGGTTCGAGCTGATCCTCATGCAGCTCCTGGTCCGCCACATCTACGACAAGGCGGCGACGAGCGCGCACGTCCGCTACGCCCTCACCGAGATCGAGGACGAGTGCCGGCACTCCAAGATGTTCGCGCGGGTGATCTCCCGGGGCGGGACGCCCTGGTACCCGGTGAGCCGGGTGCACCAGAACCTGGGCCGCCTGTTCAAGACGATCTCCACCACGCCGGGGTCCTTCACGGCCACGCTGCTCGGCGAGGAGGTGCTGGACTGGATGCAGCGGCTGACGTTCCCGGACGAGCGGGTGCAGCCCCTCATCCGTGGCGTGACGCGCATCCACGTCGTGGAGGAGGCCCGTCACGTCCGCTACGCCCGTGAGGAGCTGCGGCGCCAGATGCTGACGGCGCCGAAGTGGTCGCAGGAGTTCACCCGGGTCACGTCCGGGGAGTTCGCCCGGGTCTTCTCGGTGGCCTTCATCAACCCCGAGGTCTACACCAACGTGGGCCTGGACAAGCGGGAGGCCATGGCGCAGGTCAAGGCCAGCGGCCACCGCCGAGAGGTCATGCAGACCGGCGCGAAGCGCTTGACGGACTTCCTGGACGACATCGGAGTCCTCCGAGGAGTGGGCCGCCGCCTGTGGAAGTCGTCCGGCCTGCTGGCGTAACCCTGCGGGGGCCGCGTTCACTGGCACCGGCACTGCAGCGGGCCGGGGGTGGGTATGCAGCCCGGCGTCGCTTCGGCACCCGCGCCACGGCGGGCCGGGGGTGGGTTTCGCTCACCGGCGCTGGCGGGGTGCCTCCCCCAAGCTCTTCGAGCAGGGGGGACCCCCAGCGCCCACCCGTGCCGCCCCAGCGGCACGACTGCCCGCAGCTACGGAGCGGGAGAGCCGCCCACGGCGAGAAGGGGACGGGTGGGGGTGTCCGCCCGCAGCGGCCGGCACCGCCGACCCTCACCGCGTCGGGGACAGTGGCCGGACCGAGGACGGACACCCCCGACCCGGCCC
>NZ_PQSS01000005.1 GCF_002920535.1 Streptomyces sp. Ru71
GCCGCGTCAGCGCCGGCCTCGGCCTCGGCCGAGCGCGCGACATCCGCGTCGCCCGAGCGCACGACGTCCGCCTCTGCCGACCGCGCACCGTCCTGGCTGGCCGAGCCCTCCGAAGCGCTACGCGCCCGACGCGGACGCGCGGCTGCCCCGCCGGAGGTCTCCGTCGCCTCAGTCCCCGCCGAATCCGGCGCCCCCGCGGCGACCTGGCTCGCCGAGCCCTCCGAAGCACGTGCGTGCCCGACGCGGACGCGCAGCCGCCGCACCGGTGGCCTCCGCCGCCTCGGTCCCCGCCGAATCCGGCGCCCCCGCGGCGACCTGGCTGGCCGAGCCCTCCGAAGCACTACGCGCCCGACGCGGACGCGCAGCCGCCGCGCCGGTGGCCTCCGGCGCCTCGGCTCCCGCCGAATCCGGCGCCCCCGTGGCCGCCTGGCTGGCCGAGCCCTCGCCTGCGGTGCGCATCCGGCGTGCCGGACGCTCCCCCGGCGCAGCCGCGGCGCCCGCCGCGCGACCGGTGCCTGCCGCGCGGCCCGCTCCCCGTGCCGGGCGAGCCGGGGCAGGGGGGAGCTGGCCCTTGAGCGGGCCCCACTCGTTGGGGTCGGGGACGCCCGGTGGAAGCATCTGGCGGCGCTTGGGGCCGCCGTGGTCGGACTCGCCCGGTTCCTTCGCGCCGGGCCAGGCCTTGGCGACCCGCGCCGCGAGGACGAAGTCCTTGCGCAGCGGGTGGCCCTCGAAGGTGTCGGGGAGAAGGAGGTGGTCGAGGCCGGGGTGGTCCTCGAAGCCGACACCGAACATTTCGTGCGTCTCGCGCTCGTGCCAGGCCGCGCCCGCGTAGACCGAGACGGCCGACGGCAGCACAGGTGCCTCGTGCGGGACGGTCGTGCGCAGCAGCAGCCGCCGCACCGGGCCCAGCGCGGCGACGTGCGCGGCGACGCGGAAGCCGACGCCCGGTTCGTCGACGGCGCTCAGCCAGTCGAAGTAGGTGCAGCCCAGCCGGTCGCGGGCCGTGGTGAGCGCGGCGATCCAGGACGCCGGGGGGACGTCGACGGTGAGGACGTCGTAGGACTCCTCGGCCGTGGCGTCCGTACCGAAGAGGTCCTCGGCGCCGGCGGGCAGCCAGCCGACCGTGCCGCTCATCGGTCCTCCCCGGACACCGGACCCGGCGTGGCCGGCGTGGCCGGCGGCTGCACCAGGCCGCTCTGCAGGGCCGCCGGCGAGGGCTGCGAGGCACCGTGGCCGTACCGCTCCCCCAGCGACTCCCGGGCGATCTTCTCCTGCAGCTTGAGGATGCCCTGGAGCAGCGCCTCGGGGCGCGGCGGGCAGCCGGGGACGTACACGTCCACCGGGATGATCTGGTCGACGCCCTTGGTGACGGAGTAGGAGTCCCAGTAGGGGCCGCCGCAGTTGGAGCAGGCGCCGAAGGAGATGACGTACTTCGGCTCGGGCATCTGCTCGTACAGGCGCTTCACGGCCGGCGCCATCTTGTCCGTCACCGTGCCCGAGACCACCATCAGGTCGGCCTGGCGGGGGCCCGGCGCGAAGGGGATGACGCCGAGGCGGATGAAGTCGTGGCGGGACATCGACGCGGCGATGAACTCGATCGCGCAACAGGCCAGGCCGAAGTTGAAGACCCACAGCGAGTAGCGGCGGCCCCAGTTCAGGACCACCTTCATCGGCTCGGGGGCCAGGCGGGCGAGCGCGCCCAGCCGCTTGGGCTCGGGAAGCGACACCGGAGCGGGGTTCACGTCCATGCCAGGACGCCCTTCTTGTACGCGTACAGCAGGCCCACGGCGAGGAAGCCGAGGAAGATGAACATCTCCACGAGCGTCGTCGCGCCGTAGCCGGGGGCGGCGAAGACCGTCGCCCACGGGAAGAGGAAGATCGAGTCGACGGCGAAGATGACGTAGAGGAACGCGTAGACGTAGTAGCGGACCTGGGTGTGCGCCCAGCCCTCGCCGACGGGGTCCACGCCGCACTCGTAGGTCAGGAGTTTCTCGGGGGTGGGCACGACGGGCCGCAGCAGCCGTCCGGCCCCGAAGGCGACGGCCACGAAGAGCACGCCGACGACGGCGAGCAGTCCCACGACCGAATAGGAATGGAAGTAGTCCGCCGCGACGACGACGGTCGAATCCCGCACGTCCGTCTCCTCGCTCCCTGGCTTCGCGTTTGTCGGCTCTCGACGACCGTCGACAGTGTTCGACGATCTGTACGCACGGGAGTCTAGGCCCTGATAAAGAAGCGGTAAGCAGCCCGTCACGCCTTGAGACGCGACACCGGGGACGGCGGGAGGCGCCCATCGCGGACAGGGTGGGGTTTTCCCCACCGCGGCGACGGCGGGCGACCTCATGGCGCGGGGGCGCGACGCGCGGCACGCTAACCCATATGACCGCAACCGACCCCGCCCGCCGGCCGGCCGACGACGACCGTCCGCCACCGGCCCGCCTGGCCTACGACGCGCACACCTGGAAGGAGATCGCCCATCTGCTGGCGAACTTCCCGCTGGCGCTGATCGGCTTCCTCTACGTCATGACCGTGCTGCTGGTGAGCGGCACACTGACGATCACCGTGATCGGCTTCCCGCTGCTGTCGCTGGCGCTGATGGGCGCTCGGCTGCTGGGGCGGTTCGAGCGGGCGCGGGCGCGGGCGCTGCTGGGGGTGCGGGTGGAGGAGCCGAGCCGGCTGCCGCTGCACCGCGCGGACGGCTTCTTCGGCCGCATGTGGATGGTGCTGAAGGACTCGGTGGCCTGGCGGACGGCGCTGTACGACTTCGTCCGGCTGCCGTGGGGCATCCTCACCTTCACGGTGACGCTGACCTCGCTGTTCGTGCTGTGGCCGGTGCTGCCGTTCCTGGCGCGCGGGATGACCAACGTGGACCGGGCGCTGGTGCGCGGTCTGCTGTCGCCGTCGGACGAGCTGGAGCGCCGTATCGCGGAGCTGGAGTCGGACCGCGGGGTGGTCGTGGACACGGCGGCGGCCGATCTGCGGCGCATCGAGCGCGATCTGCACGACGGGGCGCAGGCCCGCCTGGTGAACCTGGCGATGGGGCTCGGCCTGGCGAAGGAGAAGCTGCTGGAGGGCCAGGCCGACGAACACGTGGCCGCGATGGTCGAGGAGGCGCACGGCGAGGTGAAGCTGGCGCTGCAGGAGCTGCGGGACCTGGCCCGCGGCATCCATCCGGCGGTGCTGACCGACCGGGGCCTGGACGCGGCGCTGTCGTCGGTGGCGTCCCGGTGCACGGTGCCGGTGAAGGTGACCGCCGAGCTGGCCTCGCGGCCGGCCGCCGCGATCGAGGGCATCGCCTACTTCACGGTGTCCGAGCTGCTGCAGAACATCAGCAAGCACAGCGGGGCGAAGTCGGCGACGGTGGACGTGTGGCGTTCCGACGACCGGCTGCTGATCCAGGTGCGGGACGACGGCCGGGGTGGTGCGTCGCTGGATCGCGGGACCGGGATGCGGGGGCTGGCGGAGCGGCTGGACGCCGTGGACGGCCTGTTCGTCGTCGACTCGCCGCAGGGCGGGCCTACGACGATCACGGCGGAGCTGCCCTGGCGGGACCGGTCGGAGGACGCCCACCGGGGGTAGGGAAAACCCCCCGCCCAAGACGCCGACGGCCTCCATGGTCCGCCGACCTGCGGCGCAGCAGGCTGGACGTACGACACAAGGCGTGCAGCCGGACGACCGCGAACGAGCAGAAACGGACGACACCGATGGCCATGGAGTACGGACAGCCTTACCGGCCGGGGTACGACGACGGCACCCGCCGGCACCGGGTGCCGGCGGCGCTGCGGGCACCGCTGGAGGCGCGCAGCTGGCGCGAGTTCGGGTACGTGCTGCTGGGCCTGCCGATCGGCATCGCGCTGTTCGTCTTCGCGGTGACGATGGTCTCCCTCGGGGTGGGCCTGCTGGTGACGTTCCTCGGGGTCCCGGTGCTGGCGGCGGCGCTGGCCGGCTGCCGGGGCTTCGGCGCGCTGGAGCGGGCGCGGGCGCGGGGGATGCTCGGTCTTGAGGTGGCCGACCCGGAGCCGCTGCGGGTGCGCCGGAACAGCCTGATGGGCTGGATCGGCGCCGTCCTGAAGAGCGGCACGTCGTGGCGGCACCTGCTGTACGCGGTGCTGCAGTTCCCGTGGGCGGTGTTCTCCTTCAGCGTGGCCGTCGCGTTCTGGGTGTACGGCTGGGCGATGCTGACGTACCCGCTGTGGTTCTGGGTGTTCCCGATGTACGCGGGGCAGGGCGGCATCCAGCTCTACGGCGACGACCACCACCGGATCTATCTCGACAACCCGTTCGAGATCACCGTGACGGTGCTGGTGGGAGCGTTGTTCACGATGGCCTCGCCGTGGATCGTGCGGGCGCTGACGACGGTGGACCGGCTGCTGGTGCACGGGCTGCTCGGGCCGTCGCGGCTGGGCGCGCGGGTGGTGGAGCTGGAGTCGGACCGCGGGGTGGTCGTGGACACGGCGGCGGCGGACCTGCGGCGCATCGAGCGCGATCTGCACGACGGGGCGCAGGCCCGGCTGGCGAGCCTGGCGATGGACCTGGGGCTGGCCAGGGAGAAGCTGCGCGAGGACCCGCAGGCGGCGGCGCGGATGGTGGACGAGGCGCACGGCGAGGTGAAGACGGCGCTCAAGGAGCTGCGGGACCTGGCCCGTGGCATCCATCCGGCGGTGCTGACCGACCGGGGTCTGGACGCGGCGCTGTCCTCGGTGGCCTCCCGGTGCACGGTGCCGGTGCGGGTGGAGGTGGACCTGCCGGCCCGGCCGGCCCCGGCCATCGAGGGCATCGCGTACTTCACGGTCTGCGAGCTGCTGCAGAACATCGGCAAGCACAGCGGGGCGAAGTCGGCCACGGTGGACGTGTGGCGGGCGGAGGACCGGCTGCTGCTGCAGGTCATGGACGACGGCGTCGGCGGCGCGCACACCGGGCAGGGCTCGGGCCTCGCCGGCCTGGCCGAGCGGATCGGCGCGGTCGACGGCATCCTCGTCGTCGACTCCCCGCCCGGCGGCCCGACCCGCGTCACGGCGGAACTCCCGTGGCGCGACACACTGGCCTGACCGGCCGACGGTGATCGGGGCCACGCCGGCCGACCTCCCCCACCGTGCCGGCCGGGCCCCGGCAGCCCCCGCCGTACCGGCCCGGCCCCCAGGGGCCTCCCCACCGTGCAGGCCCCTGGCCTCCCCCACCGTGCCGACCCCCGGCCTTCCCCACCGTGCCGGCCGGGCCCCCGGCCGCCCCGCCGTGCCCAGCCGGCCCCCGGCCTCCGCCGCCGTGCCGGCCCGGCCCCCGGCCGGACCCACGCGTCAGCCCCACCGTGTCCGCCCCCGGCCCCCTCCCACCGCGTCACCCCCACCCCGGCCGAAACCCGACACCCCCACCCCCTCGCCGCCCCTCCGCAGCCGCGTTCCGGTTCCGTTGATGGAATGCTGGACCTGTTGACACGCGGCACGCGGGGGGACGAGGGACGTGGAGGACAGGGTGCGGGTGGTCATCGCCGAGGACTCGGTGCTGCTGCGGGAGGGGCTGACCCGGCTGCTCACCGACCGAGGGCACGACGTCGTGGCCGGGGTGGGGGACGCCGAGGCCCTCGTGAAGACGATCGCCGAACTGGACGCGGAGGGCGCCCTGCCCGACGTCGTCGTCGCCGACGTACGGATGCCGCCCACCCACACCGACGAGGGCGTACGGGCGGCGGTACAGCTGCGCCGTACCCACCCGGGGCTCGGCGTACTCGTGCTGTCGCAGTACGTGGAGGAGCGGTACGCCACCGAGCTGCTGGCCGGTTCCAGTCGCGGGGTCGGCTATCTGCTGAAGGACCGCGTGGCCGAGGTCCGCGAGTTCGTGGACGCGGTGGTGCGGGTCGCCGAGGGCGGTACGGCCCTCGACCCCGAGGTCGTCGCCCAGTTGCTGGGCCGCTCCCGCAAGCAGGACGTCCTCGCCGGGCTCACCCCGCGCGAGCGTGAGGTGCTCGGGCTGATGGCCGAGGGCCGTACGAATTCGGCCATCGCCAAGCAGCTCGTCGTCAGCGACGGCGCGGTCGAGAAGCACGTCAGCAACATCTTCCTCAAGCTCGGCCTGTCCCCGAGCGAGGGCGACCACCGCCGGGTGCTCGCCGTGCTGACGTATCTGAACTCCTGACCGGTCCCGCCGGGACAGTGCCGTGCGTGGGGGAACCCGAACCGGTGACGAGCGAGGCCGCGGCTGCTGTCCGGCGGGTGACCACCATGCGAAAGGTCAAGGGAAGGCGCCCCTCACGGACGTAGGGTTGATTTTGGGAGGACCCGCGGGAGGGCCGCTCCCCGACAGCCGCCTCTAGGGAGGTCCAGTTCAGTGACCAGTCAGGTCAGCAGCCCAGCGGAGCAGGCCGACACCACCGTCGTAGGAGAGCAGCGCAGACCGGCCGGGGGCAAGGATGTGCGCCGGCTGGACCGGGTGATCATCAGGTTCGCGGGGGACTCCGGTGACGGTATGCAGCTCACCGGGGACCGTTTCACCTCGGAGACGGCGTCGTTCGGCAACGACTTGTCCACGCTGCCCAACTTCCCGGCCGAGATCCGCGCGCCCGCCGGCACCCTGCCGGGCGTGTCGTCCTTCCAGCTGCACTTCGCCGACCACGACATCCTCACCCCCGGCGACGCGCCCAACGTGCTCGTGGCCATGAACCCCGCCGCGCTGAAGGCCAACATCGGCGACATGCCGCGCGGCGCGGAGATCATCGCCAACACCGACGAGTTCACCAAGCGGGCCATGCAGAAGGTCGGCTACGACTCCAACCCGCTCGAAGACGGCTCGCTGGACGGCTACAGCCTGCACCCGGTGCCGCTGACCACGCTGACCGTGGAGGCGCTGAAGGACTTCGACCTGACCCGCAAGGAGGCCGAGCGCAGCAAGAACATGTTCGCGCTGGGTCTGCTGTCGTGGATGTACCACCGGCCGACCGAGGGCACGGAGAAGTTCCTCAAGGCGAAGTTCGCCAAGAAGCCGGAGATCGCCGAGGCCAACCTCACGGCGTTCCGCGCGGGCTGGAACTTCGGGGAGACGACGGAGGACTTCGCGGTCTCCTACGAGGTGGCGCCGGCGGCGAAGGCGTTCCCGCCCGGCGTGTACCGCAACATCTCCGGGAACCTGGCCCTGGCCTACGGCCTGGTCACCGCCTCCCGCCAGGCCGATCTCCCGCTCTACCTCGGCTCGTACCCGATCACGCCGGCCAGTGACATCCTGCACGAGCTGAGCAAGCACAAGAACTTCGGCGTGCGCACCTTCCAGGCCGAGGACGAGATCGCCGGCATCGGCGCGGCGCTCGGTGCGGCCTTCGGCGGCTCGCTCGCGGTGACGACGACCAGTGGCCCGGGCGTGGCGCTGAAGTCGGAGACGATCGGGCTCGCGGTCTCCCTGGAGCTGCCCCTGCTGATCGTCGACATCCAGCGCGGCGGCCCATCGACCGGTCTGCCGACCAAGACCGAGCAGGCCGACCTGCTGCAGGCGATGTACGGCCGCAACGGTGAGGCCCCGGTCCCGGTGGTCGCGCCGAAGACGCCCGGGGACTGCTTCGACGCGGCGCTGGAGGCGGCGCGGATCGCGCTGACCTACCGCACCCCGGTGTTCCTGCTCTCCGACGGCTACCTGGCCAACGGCTCCGAGCCCTGGCGCATCCCCGAGGTGGACGACCTGCCCGATCTGCGGGTGCAGTTCGCGCAGGGCCCGAACCACACCCTCGACGACGGCAGCGAGGTGTTCTGGCCCTACAAGCGCGACCCGCAGACGCTGGCCCGCCCCTGGGCGATCCCGGGCACGCCCGGCCTGGAGCACCGCATCGGCGGCATCGAGAAGCAGGACGGCACGGGCAACATCTCCTACGACCCGGCCAACCACGACCTCATGGTCCGCACCCGCCAGGCCAAGGTCGACGGCATCGACGTCCCGGACGTGGAGGTCGACGACCCGCAGCAGGCCCGCACCCTGGTGCTGGGCTGGGGTTCGACGTACGGGCCGATCACCGCGGCGGTGCGGCGGCTGCGCAGGGCCGGTGAGGCGATCGCGCAGGCCCACCTGCGCCACCTCAACCCGTTCCCCCGCAACCTCGGCGAGGTCCTCAAGGCTTACGACAAGGTCGTGATCCCCGAGATGAACCTCGGCCAGCTCGCCACCCTGATCCGGGCGAAGTACCTGGTCGACGCCCGCTCCCACACCCAGGTCAACGGCATGCCGTTCAAGGCGGAGAAGCTCGCCGCGGCTCTGAAGGAGGCCATCCATGACTGACGCCGAGACGCTGCTTCAGCTGGTCCCCAAGGCCGAGGCCAAGCAGTCGATGAAGGACTTCAAGTCGGACCAGGAGGTGCGCTGGTGCCCGGGCTGCGGCGACTACGCGATCCTGGCGGCGGTGCAGGGCTTCATGCCGGAGCTGGGCCTGGCCCGGGAGAACATCGTCTTCGTCTCGGGCATCGGCTGCTCCTCCCGCTTCCCGTACTACATGAACACCTACGGGATGCACTCCATCCACGGCCGCGCCCCCGCCATCGCCACCGGCCTGGCCACCTCCCGCCGCGATCTGAGCGTGTGGGTCGTCACCGGTGACGGCGACGCGCTGTCCATCGGCGGCAACCACCTGATCCACGCCCTGCGCCGCAACGTCAACCTCAAGATCCTGCTGTTCAACAACCGGATCTACGGCCTGACCAAGGGCCAGTACTCCCCCACCTCGGAACTCGGCAAGATCACCAAGTCCACGCCGATGGGCTCCCTGGACGCCCCGTTCAACCCGGTGTCCCTGGCGCTCGGCGCCGAGGCCTCCTTCGTGGCGCGGACGATCGACTCCGACCGCAAGCACCTCACCGAGGTGCTGCGCCAGGCCGCCGACCACCCGGGCACCGCGCTGATCGAGATCTACCAGAACTGCAACATCTTCAACGACGGCGCCTTCGACGCGCTCAAGGACAAGCAGACGGCCACCGAGGCCCTGATCCGCCTGGAGCACGGGCAGCCGATCGTCTTCGGCCCCGACGGCAGCCGCGGCGTGGTCCGGGACGTACGGACCGGTGACCTGCGGGTGGTGGACGTGACGCCCGAGAACGAGGCCGACATCCTCGTCCACGACGCCCACGCCGACTCGCCGAACACGGCGTTCGCGCTGTCCCGGCTCGCCGACCCCGACACCCTGCACCACACCCCGATCGGCGTGTTCCGCTCCGTCGACCGGCCGGTCTACGACACCCTCATGGCCGACCAGCTCGACACCGCGGTCGAACAGCGCGGCAAGGGCGACCTCGCCACGCTGCTGGCCGGCGGGGACACCTGGACGGTCGTCGGCTGACGACCGTCGCGCACGCGCATCAGGCCCGGGACGACGACGCGTCCCGGGCCTCGTCGTATGCCGTGCGGGCACGCTCCACGTCGGACATCCGCCGCTCGGTCCACTGCGTCAGCGCCTTCACCTGCTCGGCGGCCTCCCGGCCCAGCCCGGTCAGGGAGTAGTCGACGCGGGGCGGGATCACCGGCTTGGCGTCGCGGTGGACCAGGCCGTCGCGCTCCAGCGTCTGCAGGGTCTGGGTGAGCATCTTCTCGCTCACCTCCCGGCCGACACGGCCGATCTCGCGGCGCAGCTCGCTGAACCGGTAGGAGCGCTCCAGCAGCGCGATCAGGACGAGCACGCCCCAGCGGCTGGTGACGTGCTCCAGGACGAGCCGGTACGGGCACAGCGCCTCGGCGTCGGACGCACTCGCCTTGCTGCTTACTGCCATGCCAGTACCTTACTTCAAAGTGGGTACTTTCCAATAGTTAGCGCCATCCCTAGGGTGAGTGGTGAGACAGAGGGACCCACCCCTGAGGAGTACGCAGATCATGAGCATCGTCGTCACCGGAGCCACCGGAAAGCTCGGCCGCCACGTCGTGGAGCAGCTGCTGCAGAAGGTGGCGGCCGACCAGGTCACCGCCGTCGTCCGCAGCCCGGAGAAGGCCGCCGACCTGGCCGAGCGCGGAGTGCGCCTCGCGGTCGCCGACTACAACGCCCCCGAGACCTTCGACGGCCTGTTCGCGGCCGGCGACAAGGTGCTGCTGATCTCGGGCAACGAGTTCGACAAGGGCCGGGTGCGGCAGCACCAGGTCGTCATCGACGCCGCGAAGGCCGCCGGGGTGGCCCTGCTCGCCTACACCAGCGCCCCGGGCAGCCTCACGGCCGCGCTCGCCGACGACCACCGGGCCACCGAGGAGGCGCTGCTCGCCTCCGGGCTGCCGTACGTCCTGCTGCGCAACGGCTGGTACCACGAGAACTACACCGAGAACCTCGCCCCGGTGCTGGAGCACCACGCCGTCGTCGCGGCGGCCGGTGAGGGCCGGGTGTCCTCCGCCTCCCGCGCCGACTACGCGGCCGCCGCGGTCGCCGTCCTGACCGGCGAGGGGCACGAGAACCGCACGTACGAACTCGGCGGCGACACGGCGTGGAGCTTCGCGGAGTACGCCGCCGAGCTGAGCCGCGCCACCGGTGAGGAGATCGTCTACAACGCGGTCAGCCCGGAGGCGCTCACCGGCATCCTGACCGGCGCCGGGCTGCCCGAGCCGCTCGCCGCGATCTTCGCCGGCGTGGACGTCTCGATCGAGAAGGGCGAGCTGGAGGTCACCTCCGGCGACCTGTCCCGCCTGGCCGGCCGCCCGACGACCCCGCTGGCCGAGGCGATCGCCGCCGCGCTGAAGGGCTGAGCGTTTCACCCGCCCCGGCTGTCATGACCGTATGGCGATACGGGCATGACAGCCGGGGTCGCTCGGCGCTACCTTCGTGGACGCATGTCCACACACGAAGGAGGGACCCGTGGGCGGGACGTCGAAGGGTGAGCAGCGCATAGGTCTGCTGAACGGCTTCGCGGCGTACGGGATGTGGGGCCTGTTCCCGCTCTTCTTCCCGCTGCTGGAGCCCGCCGGCGCCGGCGAGGTGCTCGCCCACCGGATGATGTGGTCCTTCGTCGTGGTCGCCGCGGTCCTGATCGTCGTACGGCGGTGGAAGTGGGCCGGCGAGCTGCTGCGGCAGCCGCGCAGGCTCGGGCTGGTCGCGGTCGCCGCGGCCGTCATCAGCATCAACTGGGGCGTCTACATCTGGGCCGTGAACAGCGGCCACGTCGTCGAGGCCTCGCTCGGCTACTTCATCAACCCGCTCGTCACCATCGCGATGGGCGTGCTGCTGCTCAAGGAACGGCTGCGGCCCGTGCAGTGGGCCGCCGTCGGGGTCGGCGTGGCCGCCGTCCTCGTCCTGACCATCGGCTACGGCCGGCCGCCGTGGATCTCCCTGATCCTCGCCTTCTCCTTCGCCACCTACGGGCTGATGAAGAAGAAGGTGAACCTCGGCGGCGTGGAGTCGCTGGCCGCCGAGACCGCGATCCAGTTCCTGCCCGCGCTCGGCTATCTGCTGTGGCTGACCGCGCACGGCGACTCGACGTTCACCACCGAGGGCCCCGGCCACACCGCCCTGCTCGCCTCGACCGGCGTGGTCACCGCGCTCCCCCTGGTCTGCTTCGGCGCGGCCGCGATCCGGGTGCCGCTGTCCACCCTGGGGCTGCTGCAGTACCTGGCGCCGGTGTTCCAGTTCCTGTGCGGGGTCCTGTACTTCCACGAGGCCATGCCGCCCGAGCGCTGGGCCGGCTTCGCCCTCGTGTGGCTGGCCCTGATCCTCCTCACCGCCGACAGCCTGCGCACGGCCCGCCGAGCCTCCCGCCTGCGCACCGCACTCAGGGAAGCGACACCGGCCACCGAGACCGCGCCCACGGAGACACCGACGGCCCCTCGGGTGGAGGCCTAGCCGCGACCAAGGCCCCGGCGGGTGTGCTGGACCTTCCGAACTCCCCCTCGGCTTCGTGGAATTGCTCTCACGAGAGCACCACAGGACGCTATCGTTTCGATGAACGCAATGTGCAGACACATCGCCGTATGGGGCCGGGAATAGTCCTGGAGGCCGTCGTCGAGCAGCTCCTCGGCGTGGCCAACGCTGGCGGGGGTGGCGCTTCCGGAGAAGCCTGATCGCCCGCCGAGCGCTGACCGCCGCGGTTTGCTGGACGTGGCGTGGCGCGTGGTGAAGAGGCACCCCACGCCCTGCTCCGGCGGCACGCCCGGCAGGAAGGGTCCGGCGATGGCGCCGGAAGCGGCCCGTGTGTGTCTCCATGCGGAGTTGGTCGCCCCATGACCATCACAGCCGCCGCGGCGCCGCTGCGGCTTTACTTCGTCGACGATTCCGGCGACGGCAGAGCCATCGTGTCATTCGCCGCGCTCGGCCTGGATCTCCCCCAAACCAGTGGCGCCCTCGCCCACTGGCTCGCCTTCCGCGCCGAACTTGCCGCGGACGCCCGCCTGTTGATCCCGGCGACGGCCGCCCTGCACTCCCATGAACTGGCCGGTGGCCGCGGCCGGCACATTCACCACTCCCGCAGCACGGACCGCGACCTGCACCGGCGGCACGCCCGAGAGGTGATCCTGCGCGGCTTGCGCGCCGTGTCCGGCTTCCCCGGTGTCCGGGTGCGCGCGGTGTACCGCGAGACCGATGACTACGCCCGCGACCGACCGGACCTCTATGCCGCCCTGCTGGCACAGATCAGCGAGGAACTCGCCACGACCGGACACCACGGAGTCGTCATCGTGGACGGTGACGGCACCGAGACCGCGCTGCGTCACGCTCACCGCCGCCTGCCCGACCCGGGGCGCCGCGTCGTCGGAGATCCGGTCTTTCTCGCCGCCCGCACGAGCCAACTGCTCCAGGCGGCCGACATGGTGGCTTACGCCGCCTTCCAGACTGTCGCGAAGCGGGAGAACCGGCGCTTCATGTGGGACTGGTTCGGCTCCGTACTGCCCGGTGCCGACGGGCCGCGCGCCCTGTGAGACGCCGATGCCCGAGCCGCCCGGGCAGACGGTGAATCCCCTCTGTGAAGGGACTGGGCCCCGGCCGTACGACCAGGGCCCAGCCGGGCCGGACCTGGGCCCGACACCTCGGGCCAGGACCGCGTTTTCAGTCTTCCATACCAACCACCGATCCCGGAGGGTCCATGTCGAAGCCCGCCAGCCGCCCCGTCACGGTGCCCTGGGGCAAGGAGTCGATCGTCGTCTCCGACTTTCCGCGCGTCCTGCCCGACGCCTCCGACGTCGACGACCGCAACAAACTGGTGCGCGCCGGTGCCGCCCACCCGCTGACCGGACTCACCGAGGACGCCTGGCACGCGGTGGCGCGCGCCGGCACCGTCCCCTCCCTCATCACGCAGCAGTTGCGCCTGCCCCAGCAGGACGGCTCCAGCCTGCTGCTGGAGGAGCACGTGGACGGGGCGACGCTGCGCTCGGTCCACGCGCGCGTGTGGTTGAGTGAGCTCTTCCCCGGTATCCAGCCGCGCACCAGCCAGGAGCAGCTGGACGTGGACGACCCGAAGGTGATCGGCGAGGCCGAGGGGGAGAAGCCGCTCGCGCTGCTGCGCTACCGCTACCGCGACCGGCAGCATCTGTTCGATCACGTCCGGCAGACACTGTGCGCGACGCTGTACCGCAACTCCTACGCCGAGTCGATTCTGGCCCGCCGGGTGACCAGGGCCTTGATCGTTCATCCTGTGGTGTTCGAGTTCGAGGACGGTGAAGAGTCCGTCACCGCACTGGTCGCCCGGGACGGCATCACTCGACTCGCCAGCGCCTGGAAGGTCCTGGCCGGACACGGCACCACGCCCGACGACGTCGCCAAGATCGCCGCGGGTGCCCTGCTCACCCCGCGCGAGCAGTCCCCCAACGAGCCCCGCAAGCCGTTCACTCAGCGCCTCGCGCTCGGCCGTGAGCAGTACCGCAGCCAGCTGCACGCCGAGTTCTCGGACGCGGTCGCGGCCGCTGGTGCCGCCGGGGAGGTGCCGGACCGCACCGTTCGCATCGCGCAGACCTACGTGGTGCCCGCGCACATCGCGGTCGGCATCGAGGCCCACGAACTCAGCACGCTGCGGATCTCCGACGTGTTCGACGACGCGCTGCGCTCGATCCTGGCCTCGGTGCACGTGGAGTTCAAACCGTGGGACGAGTCCGCCCAGAACGTGGAGGTGGCCACCCGCGCGCTGAAGCTCGTCGTGCAGACGCGAGCGGCCGAGTGGGGCATGGAGAAACTGCTCCAAGGCGTGCACGCGCTGGCCACGGGCCGGCTGGCGGAGACCGCCGTGCCGGACGTCTTCAACGACACACGGATTCCCGGGACGCCCCTGTGGCGGGCGGTGTATCTGGTATACGCGCTGACGCGTCCTCCGCTGCACGACGAGCTGAAGGCCCGCGCGAAGGACATCAAGAACGACCGCCGGATGTCGACGAAGGGGTATGCCGGTCTTCTCGGCCCCATCATCGACCTGGCGTGGCGCTCCCAGAAGGGTTCCGCGCTGGCCCAGGCCCGCAACGCCTGGGCCAACGGCGGAGTGCTGTGCACGGACGTCCTGACCAAGGAGTGGGACCCCGTGCCGACCGACGACTTCACCGGCCTGGTGGAGCCGGCGCTGAAGGGCGACACGAACGCCCGCTGCACCCTGGCCGTCGCGGGTGGCATCGCTCTCATCGCCGACAAACTCCTCACCCGTAACGTCGGCTCCGCGGTCTCGCCGACCCGCCAAGCGGGCAAGGTGCCGTTCCGGGCCGACGTCTCGGTGGTGATCGGCGGGCTGGCCAAGGAGGGCAACGCCCACGGACTGTGGCTGCTCGCGCACGCGGCCCAGCGGTTCCGGGCGCTGACCATGCCGGGCAACACCAGCGCGCGGCCCCGGCTCGGGCAGGCGGGCAGCTCACCGCCCTACGAGCATGTCGCCATCGATCTTTCCGCGGCGGACCGCGTGGCCCGGGATGGGTCCGCCGAGCGCGCGCTGACCACGTGGGACGTCGTGTACGCGTCCGATGAGAACCGTGCCGAGGACCAGATCCGCAAAGCGCTGAGGCTGTACGCGCCGGCCACCGGGTCCGGCACGCAGCCCGCCGGGACGCAGGGCACACCCGGCGCCGGTGGTACTTCGGTGGTTTCACCCGGTCAGAGCAGCAGCCGGGGGCAGGGAGCCCAGCCGGTCGCACCGACGCTGCGGATCGAGGACGTGCGGCGGGAGCTGGCCAAGCTGCTGGAGGAAGCCAAGGAGTCGCTGACGGTGCTCGACACCCTCGGGCAGGGCCGGACGTACCCGCCGCTGCTCGGGGCCGCCGAGGAGTGGACCGAGCTGCGCGAGACAGCGATCGAGATCTTCAAGTTCATCGACGACCACGGCCCGTCCCAGGCGGACGCGGACAGCGACGGGGAGGAAGAGGAAGAGGTGCCGGCGGAGAGCGAGCCGGACGAGGAGGCGCCGGCCGCGGAGTGAGACCGGCCGAGTGCGGGTTTCTTCGTATGGTGCCGGGACCGGGGCGGTATCACTGGTTGCATGACCACGACGACACCGGCCCCGGTGCACTTCAAGATCGTCATCGACGCCGCAGATCCGCACGCGCAGGCCGACTTCTGGGCCGCCGCCCTGCACTACGAGGTGGAGGACAACGCCGCGCTCATCGAGCAGCTGCTCGCGGCCGGCGCGCTGCCGGGTGCGGCCACGGTCGAGTTCCACGGCCGTCCGGCCTTCCGCGACCTGGTCGCCGTTCGGCATCCCGACGACCCCTATGACCCGCGCAGCGGCACCGGGCTGGGGCGGCGGCTGCTGTTCCAGCGGGTGCCGGAGCCGAAGACGGTGAAGAACCGGCTCCATCTCGACCTGCACCCCGGGGACGGGCGGCGCGCGGGTGAGGTGGAGCGACTGACGGGGCTCGGGGCGAGTGTGCTGCGGGAGGTGAAGGAGCCCAGCGGGCAGTGGGTGGTGATGGCCGACCCGGAGGGAAACGAGTTCTGCGTGCACTGAGCGTGGGGCATCCGCGAGAGTCCGGTGAACGATCCGGAATGCGAACAGTACTGTCCGGATTGCGCTCTTGACGGAACGTCAGGCTCAGCTTCACCATCGGGCACCCCATTCCTCAAGGAATTCGGAGCCCCCCACATGAACCTCTCCGGTTCCGCGCGGGCGACGGCCGCTGCCGTCGTCGCCGGCGCCACCCTGCTCGCCACCGGGTCCATAGCCGGCGCGGCGCCCGCACACCCGGTCGCCGCCGCCGCACCCGACATCCCGGTCGCGGGCGTCAAGGCCCACCTCGCCCAGTTCCAGTCCATCGCCACCGCCAACGGCGGCAACCGCGCGCACGGCCGGGCCGGTTACAAGGCCTCGCTCGACTATGTGAAGGCCAAGCTGGACGCGGCCGGGTTCACCACCACCGTGCAGCAGTTCACCTCCTCGGGCCGCACCGGGTACAACCTCGTCGCCGACTGGCCCGGCGGCGACACCAGCCAGGTCCTCATGGCCGGCTCCCACCTCGACAGCGTGACCGCCGGACCCGGCGTCAACGACAACGGCTCCGGCTCGGCGGCCGTCCTGGAGACCGCCCTCGCCGTGGCGCGGGCCGGCTACCACCCCGCCAAGCACCTGCGCTTCGCCTGGTGGGGCGCGGAGGAGCTGGGCATGGTCGGCTCCCGCTACTACGTGGGCAGACTGTCCTCGGCCGACCGCGCCCGCATCACCGGCTATCTGAACTTCGACATGATCGGCTCGCCCAACCCCGGGTACTTCGTCTACGACGACGACCCGGCCATCGAGAAGACCTTCAAGGACTACTACGCCGGTCTCGGCATCGCCACCGAGCCCGAGACCGAGGGCGACGGCCGCTCCGACCACGCCCCGTTCAAGAACGCCGGCGTGCCGGTGGGCGGGCTGTTCAGCGGCGCCGACTACGTCAAGACGCAGGCCCAGGCCGCCAAGTGGGGCGGCACGGCGGGCCAGGCCTTCGACCGCTGCTACCACTCGTCGTGCGACACGACGGCCAACATCGACGACACGGCGCTGGACCACAACAGCGACGCGCTCGCCTACGCGGTGTGGGCGCTGTCTTCGTGACGCGGATGTGAGTTCCGGCTGCGCGTCAGTCGCCGTCGGCGGCGGCCCGGGCGGTGAGGCGGTCCATGCGGGCACGGGCCGACCGCAACTTCTCGGCGTCGTCGGCGGCGGGGCCGTCCTCGGCGGCGAGCTCGGTCCATACGGCGATCAGCTCGCCGCCCAGCCGCAACCCCTGCCGCGGGTCGCGCACCGCCCGCCACGCGGTGGCCGCGCTCTGCACGTTCCCGTAGGCCGCCTCCGCGTCCTGCCGCCGGCGGTGGATCAGGGCCAGGTCGAGGGAGATACGGAAGGCGTGCTCCGACTCACCGGCCAAGTAGGCGATGTAGGCGGTCAGTTCGCGCATCCTGAGCACCTCGGGGTGCTCCCGCCCCAGCGTCGCCTCGCCCTCGGCCACGATCCGCTCGGCCAGCTCCGCCGCCACGTCCGTCCGCCCCTCCCGCACGGCCTCGTTGACCCGCGCGACCTGCCCGGCGGGCAGCGCCGAGCCGACGCCGCCCTCGGCGAGCGGCACGTCCTCCAGCACGGCCTCGGCGACCGCGTCGAACCCCCGCGCGGGCGTCGGCCTGGCCTCGGCGGCGGCTTCGGCGAGGGCGGCGTAGGAGTCGCGGGTGGGGCTGGGAGCAGGGACGGGTGTCGGGGTGGGGGCGGCGGCCCGGGGCGGGGTGGGGGCCGGAACGGGTTGGGGGGCGGGTGCCGGAACGGGTAGCGGGGCGGGTGCCGGAGCGGATTCCGGGGTGGGTGCGGGTGCCGGGGCGGCGGTGAGCGGTCGCGGGTGATCCGTGACCTCGGATATCGGGGCCGTCGGCTGGGCGGGAGGTGGGGGCATCTCGGGCGGTGGGCCGAAGACGCCCAGGGGTGCGGTGACCGTGCCGGGGGCGGGCGCGTCCTGCCGGGGCTCGGGCACCGCCCGCAGCGTGACCGTCCGGGGCGTGTCCCGCCGTACCGGGTCCGACGTGAGGTGGCTGGAGCCGTCCGGGTCCACCCGCAGCGGGACGACGTAACCGATCCGCTCGTCGTGGATCGTGGCGTGCACGGCGCGGCCGCCGGCGCGGGCCAGACGATGCAGGTGGGCCAGGACGGCGTCCTGCGCCTCCTCGCCGGGCGCCACCGCGACCGGCACCCCGGCGATCCACACACCGGCGGACATCACCGCCGCGCCCCCGTCGCCCGCGTCCGAGCCGGCCGCCCTGACGTGGACCTCCAGCGGCTCGGCCGGCCACGCCGGCGGCACCGCCGGGCCCGCGGCCGGCTTCGCTTCCCGCTTCTGCGCTCGGCTGAGTCGAGTCATCGCTTCCTTCACTCCCGATGCGTCACTCGGACTCGTCGGCGAGCCGGCGGACGGCACATGCGTTTCCATGGTCCTCCCGGCGATGAAGCCGTTCGAACACGTACTGCCGAGTCTCGCCGCTCCCTCCCCCCGCGCGCGTCACCACCCCGTCACAGCCTCGTCCCGACTTCCCGCCCCGCCACGCGCGGCCCCGCGGGATTAAATGCACGCGCATGCAATGTTGACGCTCATGGCCGCCGTACACCGAGTATCAAGGGGATGCCATGACCCGCCGTTTCCTGTTCGTCCTGGGCAGCAGCCGCGACGACGGCAACACCGAACTGCTCGCCCGCAAGGCCGCCGAGCAGCTCCCCGCGGACGTCGAGCAGGAGTGGATCAGCCTGGCCGAGCACCCGCTGCCCGACTTCGCCGACCTGCGGCACGACAGCGACCACGTCCGGCCCACCGAGGGCAACACCGCACTGCTGCTGGACGCCACGCTCGCCGCGACGGACCTGGTGATCGCCTCGCCGCTGTACTGGTACTCGGTCTCCGCCCACACCAAGCGCTACCTGGACCACTGGTCGGGCTGGCTGCGCACCCCGGGCCTGGACTTCAAGGCGCGGATGGCCGGCCGCACCCTGTGGGGCGTGACCGCCCTCGCGCACCGCGAGGAGGAGGTCGCCGACCCGCTCGTCGGCACGCTCAACAACTCCGCCGCCTACCTGGGCATGCGCTTCGGCGGCGTCCTGCTGGGCAACGGCAGCCGGCCGGGCGACGTACTGAACGACCACGCGGCGCTGGTCCGCGCCAAGACGTTCTTCGACCGTACGGCACCGCTCGCCCGCTTCCCCTACGAGCGCCCGTGAACCCCTGCGAGCGCCCGTGAACCCCTGCGAGCGCCCGGTGAACCGCTGCGGGCGCCCGTGAACCGCTAGACGGTGATGTCCTTCGCCGTGAACCGGGCCCAGGCCGCCGAGCCGAACACCGCCGCGTACAGGCCCTGCAGGCCGAGGTTGCGCACCAGGTCGTCCCAGTAGACCGGCTCGCGCATCAGGTCGGCGAAGGACAGCCAGTAGTGGGAGAAGAGATACGGCTGTATCGCGTGCAGCTGGGGGAACTGGTCCAGGATCTGCACGGTGATCAGCAGGCCCACGGTCGTCGCCATCGCCGCGATGCCGCTGTTGGTGAGCGTGGAGACGAACAGGCCGAGCGCCGCCACACCGATCAGGGACGCGGCGACGACCAGCGCGATCAGCAGCGCGCGGACCAGACCCTCCGCGAAGCTGATCCGGGTGCCGGAGATGGTCGTCAGGTCACCGAGCGGAAAGAGCAGGGCGCCCACCAGCAGCGCCGAGACGGCGACGACCAGGGTCGCGATCACGCAGAACGCCATCGTCGTCGTGTACTTGGCGAGCAGCAGCCGGGTGCGGCCGGCCGGCGCGACGAGGAGGTAGCGCAGGGTGCCCGCGCCGGCCTCGCCGGCGACCGCGTCACCCGCGATCACCCCGACCGCCATCGGCAGGAAGAACGGCAGGGTCGCCGCCAGCGCGGTGAAGACGAGGAACAGGCCGTTGTTGGTGACCTGCGAGATGAACGCCGGCCCCTCACCGCCCCGGGGCCCGGCCGACGAGCCGTCCCCCGTCTCGATCTTCACGGCGATCCCGACCAGGACCGGAACCGCGGCCAGCACGCCCAGCAGCGCGAGCGTGCGCCAGCGCCGCAGGGTGACCAGCAGTTCGCTGCGGAACAGCCCGAGCGTCCACAACGGACGCACCGTCCCCGGGGACTTGACCACCGTGTCAGCCTGCGACATCGAAACCCTCCCCGGTCAGCGCCACGAACGCCTCCTCCAGCGAGGCCCGTTCCACCCCGAACCCGCGCACCCGCACCCCGGCCGTCACCAACGCGGCATTGACCTCGGCCAGTTCACGCTCCGGGGGCTCGCCCGTCACCCGGTCCTCGGCCACCACGACGTCCCCGACGCCCTGTTCCTTCAGCACCCGGGCCGCGTCGGAGGTGTCCGGCGTGGTCACCACCAGCCGTCCGCGGGCCCGCGCCGCCAGGTCGGCGACTTCGCCCTGGACGAGGAGCCGCCCGCGTGCCATCACCGCGGCGTGTGTGCACACCTGCTCGATCTCGTCGAGGAGATGGGAGGAGAGGAAGACGGTCGTGCCGTCCGAGGCGAGCTCCCGGACCAGCGCGCGGATCTCGCGCATGCCCTGCGGGTCGAGCCCGTTGGTCGGCTCGTCCAGGACGAGCAGGCGGCGGGGCTGGAGCAGGGCGGCGGCGAGCCCGAGCCGCTGCTTCATACCGAGCGAGTACGCCTTCGCCTTCTTGCCGGCCGCCGCCGTGAGCCCCACGCGCTCCAGCGCCGCCGCGACGCGGGTGCGCCGGGTGCGCGGGTCGGCGGTCGGGTCGGCGGCGTCGTAACGCAGCAGGTTGTCCCGGCCGGACAGGAAGCCGTACAGCGCGGGGCCCTCGATCAGCGCGCCGACCTGGGGGAGCACCGAGCGCACGGACCGGGGCATCGGCTGCCCCAGCACCCGCGCGGCGCCGGACGTCGGCTCGATGAGGCCCATCAGCATGCGGATCGTGGTGGTCTTGCCCGATCCGTTGGGACCGAGGAAGCCGAAGACGCTGCCCGCCGGGACGGCCAGGTCCAGCCCGTCGACGGCGAGTTGCCCGCCGCGGTAGCGCTTGGTGAGGGCGCGGGTGTGGATGACGTACTCGTCCTCCGGCACCTGCTCGCCCCGTGCGGCGGGCGCGTCGTCCATCGGCTCCCCGATCGTTTCCGTGGGTCGGCGGTGTCCCGCCGGCTTACCTGCCCGCGTCGGCGGCCTTGACGAGGGCGTCCTTGGTGACCGCGCCGACGTAGACCTTGCCGTCGTCGGTGATCAGGGCGTTGACCAGGCGGGTGGAGAACACCGTGCCCTTGCCGAACTTGCCGGAAACCTTGTCGCCGAGCGAGTCCAGGAAGCCGCCGAGGTCACCGCCGACCTCACTGCCGGAGGGCACGCCGCCCCGGGCGCCGGTGTCGAAGGTGGCGATCGCGTTCCAGCCCTCGCCGAGCACCTTGGGTCCGTCGCCCTTGGCCGCGTCGCCGCCCGGGACGGGCAGCATGTGCTCCGGGAGGCCCTTGGCAGGCCCGTCGCCCTTGGCGTGCTCCCGGTCGCCGCCCTCGGTGACCTTGGCGCCCTTCGGCGGGGTGAAGTCGAAGGTGGAGGCGGCCGGCTTGGCGAAGCTGACCTGGGTGAAGCCCGCGTCGACGACGGCGGCGCCGCCGCTCTTCGGGGTCAGGGTGAACTTCAGCGGCACACCGGTCTTGGCGTCCACGGCGATGCTGATCGCACCGACGGTGGTGCCGGACTGCTTGGGCTTGATCAGCAGCTTGTAGGCGTCGCGGCCGGCGACGTGGACGCTGCCGTCCACGGTGACCGAGGTGGTCGAGTCGACGGCCTTCAGGGCCTGTTCGGCGAAGTCCTTGGGCGTGCCGGAGAAGTCGTCCGCACCCCGCTCGTCCTGGCGGCCCTGCTCGTCCGAGGTGGCGTGGTACACCTCGTTGGACTTGCTGTCGTAGCCCCAGACGTCCTTGCCGTTGTGGATGAGGCTGTACTCGGCGGCGTCCTCCAGCACCGAGATCTTCTGCCGCTCCGGTCCGTCGGCGGCCACGCGCAACGTGTGCCGGCCGGTGGCGAGTTCGGCGACCTTGGCCGAGGGGTCGGCGGACGACCCGTCACCGGACGCGCCCGCACCGCCGCCGAACCCGCCCGCGAGGCCGCCGAAGTCGGGCAGGCCGAGGTCGGTGTTGATCCGCACGGTGCCGGACAGCTGCTGCGTGTCCGACGCCGCGATCTTCTCGATGAGCTGCTGCGCGCTGATCTCGGGCAGATCGGGGTCGCCGGAGTCGGCGAGCGCGGGGACGATCCCGATCGTCGCGGCGGCCAGCCCCACGACGGTCGCGGGGACGGCATAGCGCGCGGCTGCCCTGCGCCGCCCCCCGCGCGCCGCGCCGGGCTCCTCGGCCGCGGCCGTCGCCCTGTCGTCGGTTCCATACGGTGCCATGTGTGCGCTACCTCCGTCGTCGGCGGCGGCTGTCCGTCCCATGACCCGCGGCGTGCGCTCCCGGCGGGCCCCACCCCAAGCCGCCATTCTCACCCGAATCGGTGAGGAGTGGTGTCTTCCGTGCTTCCCATCAGACCAAATCGGCCAGGGGGACCGCGTCACCCCGCGGACGCAACTCCATGTACTGCTGGGGTATGACGTGGCGGAGGGTCAGGCCCCCCTACCCGTAGGGGATGTGGAGGGCCGGGGCATACCGGAGAGTGAGGGGCGCGGGGGATACCTGAGAGGGAGCGCGCGGGTGGGAGCGCGTTCAGGAGGGGCGCGCGGGGCACGGCGCGCGTGGCAGGGGCCCGCGTGGCAAGGGCGCGCGTGGGAGGGGCCCGCGTGGCAGGGGCCTGGGAGGCAGGCGGCTCCTCAGCCGGCCCGGTGCACCACCGCGTCGCACAGTTCGAGCAGCGCGGCCTTCGCGTCGCACTCCGGCAGCGGTGCCAGCGCGGCCCGCGCCTCCTCGGCGTACCGCACGGTGTCCCGCCGCGCCTGCTCCAGCGCGGGGTGCGCGCGCAGCGCGGTGAGCGCCTCGGTGTGCCGCGCGTCGTCGCTCAGGTCGGAGTCCAGCAGCTCGCACAGCGCGCGGTCCTCGGGCAGCCCGAGCCGCTCGGCCCGCTCACGCAGCCGCAGCACGGGCAGCGTCGCGATGCCCTCGCGCAGGTCCGTCCCCGGCGTCTTGCCCGACTCGTGCGAGTCGGACGCGATGTCGAGCACGTCGTCGGCCAGCTGGAAGGCGACGCCGAGGCGCTCCCCGTACTGCGTCAGCACGTCGACGACCGTCTCGTCGGCGCCGGACATCATCGCCCCGAACCGGCACGACACGGCCACCAGCGACCCCGTCTTGCCGCCGAGCACCTCAAGGTAGTGGTCGACCGGGTCCCGCCCGTCCTGCGGGCCGGCGGTCTCCAGGATCTGCCCGGTGACCAGCCGCTCGAACGCCAGTGCCTGTACGCGTACCGCCTCGGGCCCGAGGTCGGCGAGGATCTGCGAGGCCCGGGCGAAGAGGAAGTCCCCGGTCAGTACGGCGACCGAGTTGCCCCACCGGGTGTTCGCGCTGGCCACGCCGCGCCGCACGGCGGCCTCGTCCATGACGTCGTCGTGGTACAGCGTCGCGAGGTGGGTCAGCTCCACCACGACGGCCGACGGGACGACACCCGGGGCGTAGGGGTCACCGAACTGCGCCGCGAGCATCACGAGCAGCGGCCTGAACCGCTTCCCGCCCGCCCGCACCAGGTGCTGGGCGGCCTCCGTGATGAAGGGAACCTCGCTCTTGGTGGCTTCGAGCAACCCTTCCTCGACAGCCGCCAATCCGGCCTGGACATCGGCTTCGAGAGCCTGGTCCCGCACGCTAAGCCCGAACGGCCCGACGACGGTCACGAGGGGTCTCCTGTCTGCTGGTGCCGGTTGGCGATTACACGGTTTGTCGATAGGTCGCTGACATCACTCAAGTCAGCGTATCCGGTCACGTTTCGATCACCGATAGCGCCCACGGTTACAGGCCCGGCGGTATCGGATCACGCCCGATATGTTTACTGATCAAATCTGATCAACCGAAAAGTACCGATATGGACCACGCTCACACCCTGAAGACCACCACCTCACCCTCTGCGAACCACCGGCCCCCGCCTTGCCACAACACGACCCGACTGCCCGTTTTGCCGTAATTAATCAGCCGATTCGCCTTAGTCACCTTGGTTCCAATTGTGTGGCAGCTGTGACGCCAGTGAATTGGGTCACGCGCCCCGCCCGCCGGCCACCACCCGTCCCGCACCCCGTTTCCCCTTGCGGGCACAGGCCGGTTGGGCCTTGGCGACCGCAAAGGATCAAGCGGTCCAAACGGCCTCGACCAAGGTCAACTGGGGTGATAGGTGAATTCGGTACTTGTTCCCGGCATGCGCTCTCGCATAACTTCCCGGCCTGTCGGGCGGACGCCGAATCCTGCCGCCGTCCGGCATCACCCATCGGACCAACTCATCCGTGTACGGCAGGAGCGGGGGACCCAGGTAAGTCGCCGAACCGGGCGTCGTCAGCCGACGACACCCCGGGCCGGCTCGGGGTGAAGCCGTGCCGCCTTCGCGGCCGGCCGGGCATCTCCAGCCCGAACCCGACAGCTCACCTCGCAGGCGTGGGAGAGGAACTTCGTCATGCCTGCTGCCGGTCAGCACCGCCGCACCCGCACGTCCCGCATCGTCCGCACCCTCGCCGTCGCCGGCACCGGTGCCGCCGCCCTCGCGCTCCCGCTCTTCGGCGCGACCAGCGCCTCCGCGGCCACCCCGGCCACCACCGCCACCTCGGCGACCGTGATCACCGCCGCGAACTCGGTCTACCCGAACAACCTCGACGGCTGGATCCGCCAGTCGCTGGACATCATGGCCCAGCGCGGCATCCCCGGGACCTACGACGGCATCTACCGCAACGTGATCCGGGAGTCCTCCGGCAACCCCGCCGCCATCAACCTGTGGGACTCCAACGCGGTCGCCGGCACCCCGTCCAAGGGCCTGCTGCAGGTCATCGACCCGACGTTCCTCGCCTACCACGTGCCGGGCACCTCCATGGACCCCTACGACCCGATCGCCAACATCACCGCGGCCTGCAACTACGCGGCCGCCCGCTACGGCTCGATCGACAACGTGTTCGGCGCGTACTGAGTCACCCACCCCGTCACACCGGGTGAGCCCCTGCCTCATCAGGGGAAGAGACGTTCGAGGACGACGGCGATGCCGTCGTCCTCGTTCGACAAGGTGACCTCGTCGGCGACGGCCTTCAGCTCGGGATGGGCGTTGGCCATGGCCACTCCGCGGGCGGCCCAGGCGAACATCGGGATGTCGTTCGGCATGTCCCCGAAGGCCAGGGCCCGCTCGGGGCCCAGTCCGAGGTGTTCGGCGGCCAGCGCCAGCCCGGTCGCCTTGGTGATCCCGCACGGCTGGAGCTCCACGGTCCCCGGCCCCGACATGGTCACCGTCGCCAGCGAGCCGACCACCGCGCGCGCCGTCGCCGCCAACTCGTCGTCGGACAGGTCGGGATGGCGCAGCAGCACCTTGCTGATCGGCTCCTCCCACAGGTCGTCGCGCCGCCCGACCCGCACCGCCGGCAGGGTCGGGTGCGGCATCCGGTAGCCGGGCTCGATCAGCGTCAGCCCGTCCACCCCGTCCTGGTCGACCGCGGCGTACACCTGCCCCACCTCGGCCTCGATCTTGCCGAGCGCGGTCTCGGCCAGCTCCCGGTCGAGCGTCACCGACCACAGCAGGCGGTCCGCGCGGGCGTCGTACACCTGCGCGCCCTGCCCGCACACCGCGAGCCCCGTGGAGCCCAGGTCCTCCAGCAGCGGCCGCACCCGGGGCGCCGGGCGGCCGGTCACCACCAGGTGGCGCGCGCCGGCATCGGCCACCCGGGCGAGCGCGGCCAGGGACCGGTCGGAGAGCGTGTCGTCGCCGCGCAGCAGCGTTCCGTCCAGGTCAGTGGCGATGAGGGCATATGCGAGGGGTGCGGCCATGATCAGAGAATACGGACCCCACAGGTCACCCGTTCACCACCGGTTTCCCCCTCCCCCGGCCCACGCGGGCCCGCGGCACCGTGGGAGGCTGTTGCCTCACTGACCGTGGGGAGGCGCACCCAGTGACGACCGGACCGGACCGTTTCCAGCAGCATCTGAGGCAGGCCGCCGCAGGCGTCCTCGAACGCTTCCCCACCGCGGACGTCCCCGAGATCTACGCCCTCTCCTTCCGTATCTGGCGCGTGGACTACGACAACCGCCACCCCTACGTGGCCATCGGCTACAACACCGAGTCCCAGTACGAGCGCGAGCGGCGCCCCGAGGACCCCGGCGAGGCCCGCTGGAACTACGCCTGCTGGCTCCTCGACGGCTTCGAGACCCTCGGCAACGTCCCCGAGGACCCGGCCGGCGCCCCGCTGTTCACCGCGCGCGCCCGGCAGCTGGGGCTCTGGTTCGACGGCGACCCCGACGACCCCGCCGTGCCCGAGGCCGTGCGCGAGGAGCGGGACGCCCAGGGCGACCTGCTGCGCCAGTACTTCGCCGACTCCTGCCTCGACCTCGCCCGCCATCTGCACGCGAGCGGCCTGATCGAGAAGGTCCTCGGCCGCCCGCTGCCGGTGGTCGTCTTCGACATGGACTGCCCCGGCTGGGAGGTGGAGGCCACCGAGGCCGCCAACCCGCCGGAACTGATCACCGGCTTCCTGGCCTGGCAGCACGCGCAGGAGGCGTAGCCCTCCGGGCCGGGGGCGAGGGGCGCCGCGCCCCGCGCGCGGAGCCCTGTCAGCCGTGTGCCGCCTGCAGGTGCCGGGCCAGCCGCGGGGAGGCGAACTCCGTGCCGCACACGAACCGCATCACCGGGCCGTAGGAGGCGGCGGCCGGCAGGCCCGTGAAGTACAGGCCGGGGACCGACGACACATACCCGGCGCCGAGCCTCGGGGCGCCGCGGCTGACGGCGAGCGCGGTACGCAGTTCGTGGCCGAGGAAGTCCATGGCCGCGATGTTCACCCGGTAGCCGGTCGCCGCGATCACATGGTCGGCGGTGAGCCGCTCGGTGCGTCCGGCGTGGGTGCGGACGGTGAGGGCGGTGCCCTCGCCCGTCGCCTCCGCCCGCACGATCCGTGCCACCTCGCTGACCCGCACCTTCCCCGCGAACCGCTCGCGCAGCCACCAGGCCCCGAGCGGACCGAGGACCCGGCGGACCAGGTGGTGGCGTATCCCGGCGGGCAGATAGCGGTAGGGGTGCGGGTAGTAGCTGAGCGCCCACAGCGACCAGGCCCGGCCGAACGGCGACCGGGGCCGCAGCCGGGGCTGGTCCCACGGCGGCGCCCCGAAGGCGACCCGGCCCCGGCCACGGGCGACCACCCGGACCCGGGCACCGGCCTCGGCGGCGAGCACCGCGGTCTCCAGCGCCGACTGTCCCGCGCCGACGACGATCAGCTCGCGGCCGGCGAAGCGGGTGAGGTCGTGGTGCTGGGAGCTGTGCGAGACCGGGGCCGTGGCGGCGGGTCCGTCCGGCGCGGCCGCGGCCAGCTCGCGGGGCAGGTGGGACAGGCCGGACAGACCGGTCGCCACGACCACGGCCCGCGCGGTGAACTGCTCCCCGGAGTCCAGCTTCAGCTCGAATCCGCCGCCGGTGCGCCGGTCCACGGAGACCACCCGCACCCGCTCCAGCTCGGGCACCAGCTGCTGCTGGAACCACTCGCCGTAGGCGATGAACGTCTCGACGGGAACGATGTCCTCGTCGGTGACCAGGCGCCGGATGCCGGCCTCGGTGCAGTAGTCGGCGAGGGTGTGCCCGCGCTGCGGGCAGTCGATGTCGGAGGCCGCGGGGGTCGATTTCAGGAGCATCCCGGCGGGCATGTGGTCGCGCCAGCTGACCATGGGATCACCGAAGACGCGGACCGGGACGGCGCGCGCCCGCAGATGGGCGGCGGTGGACAGGCCGAACGGGCCCGCCCCGATGACGGCAACCGGTTGGTTCACGAAGTCCCTCCCCAGGACGTCACACTTCGTCACTTCGTGTTCCGGCCGGGACGGGTGCTACGGCTGCAGGCGTCCGCCCGGTCCGGTGCTGCCGCGGCGGTGCGTCCGCCACAGCTGATACAGGTGCTTCACGCCGGGTCGCGCGAAGCGCGCCAGCATCGTGAGGAACGGCAGCGGGTCGTCACCCGCGAACCAGGCCAGCTCCGTGCCGCTCGCCCGGGCCGGCGCGTGCGGCGTCGTATAGCCGCTGCGGCGGTAGGCGAGCAGGGCGGGCAGGTCGATGTTCTCCACGATGTAGCGGTGACCGGCGCGCTGTTCCCCCTCCGGAACGGTGCGCCCGGTCAGATCCAGGTGCATGGCGCGGACCACGTCCACTCCCGCCTCGTTCTCGAAGAGCCGGAACTGGGCGCCCATGCGCGGGTTGAAGTCGAGGAGTTTGTACAGTCCGTCGCGCCGGTCGAAGCGCAGATCGAGGTCGATGATCCCGGTGAAGCCGATCTGTTTGATGAAACGTGCGGCGAGGTCGGCGAGTTCCGGGTTGTCGACGACGTAGGCGTGCGCCGTCATTCCGGCGTGCGGCGGCCAGGAGCGGACCTTAACGCCGGTGAACATCGCCAGCGGCGTGGAGTCCGCCCCGAAGCAGGCGTGCACGATCCAGTCCTCTGCCTGCTCCCGCGGCAGGTACTCCTGCAGGATCACCCCGGGCCGCTCGCCCCAGTCCCGGGCGAGGGCCAGCAGCACGTCGCGGGTGGCGATGCGGGTGGTGCCGTTGACCGCCGGCCGCGCGCGGCGCAGGAACGCCTCCCGGTTCTTGGCCACCACCGGGAAGCGGGCCCTCTCGGCGAACGCCACGATGTCGTCGTACGACCGCGGGAACGCGGCCGCCGGGCTGGGGATGCCGTGCTCGGCGCACAGCTCGTGCAGCCCCTGCTTGCTGGCCAGCCGGCGCGGCAGGTCCGGGGCGACGCGCGGGAAGAGGAACGGCCCGGCCAGCTGCTCCTGGTGCTCGGCGATCAGCACCGCGGCCTCCTCGTCGGTGGGGATGAGCACGGCCGGCCGGCCGATCCGGCGCCCGATCCGCAGCAGCCCCTCCACCAGGCGCCCCGGCTCCTCCGTACCCGTCGTCCGCCACACGAACGCCCGCCGGAGATAGCGCGAGGCGGCGGCCGGCGTGCAGCGGTCCTCGGTGATCGCGTACATGGGCACGCCGAGGCGCCCCAGACTGCGGATCGCCCCTACACCGCCGTGATGCAGCGGATAGTCACCGAACTTCACGATCAGGCCCGGCACCCCACGGTCGGCCTCGAACGGCACGCTTCCGGCACTCCTGGCCACGGGTCCCCCCACGTGTCCCCCCGACGGAACGGATGGCTCCGCCCGTGTTTCCCCGCAAAGGACGCTAAGCCGGAATTGCCACCTCCGACAAGACCAAAAGGGACATTGCAAACTCTTTAGACACTGCCCAAGACAGGTGCCTCCGCCGTAACGTGTGCCGCGACCACCTGACCGCACGGCCCTGGCGCCGTGTCCCACGTGCACGAAAGCGAGGCTGCACCGCATGCCCCCCTTCGACGTCCCCGAAGGCGACCCCTTCGGTGCGCACAATCTTCCGTACGGCGTCTTCTCGCCGGCCGGTTCTCCGGCCGAGCGGCGGGTCGGCGTCCGGCTCGGCGACCACGTGCTCGACGCCGGCGCGGCGGCCATGGCGCTCGGTTCCCCCTACGCCGCCCTGCTCGCCCAGCCCTCGCTGAACCCGCTCCTCGCCGCCGGCCGCACCACCTGGTCCGACGTACGGCGCGCACTGACGGCGTGGGTGACGGTGCCCTCGCACCGCGAGGCCGTGGAGCCGTTCTTCCACCCCCTGTCCTCGGTGACCCTGCATCTGCCCTTCGAGGTCGCCGACTACGTCGACTTCTACGCGTCCGAGAACCACGCCCGCAACGTCGGCCAGATCTTCCGCCCCGACGCCGCCGACTCCCTCACCCCCAACTGGAAGCACCTGCCCATCGGCTACCACGGCCGCTCCGGCACCGTGGTGGTCTCCGGCACCGACATCCGGCGCCCCTCGGGCCAGCGCAAGGCCCCGACGGACGCGGCACCCGTCTTCGGCCCCTCCGTCCGCCTCGACATCGAGGCCGAGGTCGGCTTCGTCGTCGGCGCCCCCTCCGCCCTCGGCGAGCCGGTCGCCCTCGGCGACTTCCGCGACCACGTCTTCGGGCTGTGCCTGCTCAACGACTGGTCGGCCCGCGACATCCAGGCCTGGGAGTACGTCCCCCTCGGCCCCTTCCTCGGCAAGTCCTTCGCCACCTCGGTGTCGGCGTGGATCACCCCGCTGGAGGCCCTGGAGGAGGCCCGGGTGGCACCCCCGGAGCGCACCCACCCGCTGCTGCCCTACCTCGACGACTCCACCGACGAGCCCGGCGGCTACGACCTGCGCATCTCCGTCGCCATCAACGGCCATGTCGTCTCCGAGCCCCCCTTCTCCACCATGTACTGGACGGCCGCCCAGCAGCTGGCGCACATGACGGTCAACGGCGCCTCGCTGCGCACCGGCGACCTCTACGGCTCCGGCACGGTCAGCGGCCCCGAGCCCGCGCAGCGCGGCTCCCTGCTGGAGCTGACCTGGAACGGCCGCGACCCTCTCGAACTCCCCGAAGGCAAGCGGACCTTCCTTCAGGACGGCGACGTGGTGACCCTGTCCGCCTGGGCTCCCGGCCCGGACGGCGCCCGGGTGGGCCTGGGCGAGGTGACGGGCCGCATCGTCACGGACTGACACCCCGGACCCGGGGCCGGCGTCACGGGCCGACACCCCCGGCCCCGGGCCGTCGTCACGGGCCGACACCCCCGACCCCGGGCCGTCGTCACGGCCTGACACCCCCGACCCCGGGCCGTCGTCACGGGCTGACGTGTCACCGCTGGGGCCGTCATACTGGCGGCGGACGCGCTCACCGAGCCGCCGAGCGACCGCGTCCGCCGCCCGCACGACCACCCCTGCCCCCGTCCGACCAGGATCCGGAGCCCGTGGCATGACCGTCTGCCTGCTCCTGCTGAGTGTCGTCGCCCTCACGGCCGCCGTACCGGTCCCGCGCGCGCTGACCCGGGCCGCCTGGCCCGAGCGGGAGCCGGTCGTCGCCCTGTGGGTGTGGCAGTGCCTCGTCGCGACCGTCCTGCTGTGCTGCCTGGCCGCCCTGGCGCTCAGCACCGCCGCCGTCTTCCACACCGTGCGCACCCAGCTGTTCGCGCCCGCGCCTCCGGGTGTGACCGAGGCGTACGACCTGGCGTCGGCGCCGGCCTGGGCGGTGGCGCTCACCCTGCTGCTGGCCTGCGGTGCCGCCTGGACCACCGCGATGCTCGCCCGTGAGCTGGTGGAGGCCCGGAAGCGCCGCGGCCTGGCCCGGGCCCATCTGCGCGAACGCGCCCCCGAGCTGCCGGCCGGGCTGGGCCCGGCGCGCGGCCCGCTGCTCGTGCTGGAGGACGAGTACCCCGACGCCTGGTGGATGCCCGGCCATCCGCCCCAGCTGGTCGTCACCACCGGCGCCCTGCACCGCCTCACCTCCCACCAGCTCGACGCCGTCCTCACCCACGAGCGCGACCACGCCCGCGCCCACCACGACTGGCTGCTGCACCTGTCCACCGCACTGGCCACCGGTTTCCCCCGCGTTCCGCTCTTCGCCCACTTCTGCGACCAGACCCACCGCCTGGTCGAACTGGCCGCCGACGACACCGCCTCCCGCCGCTGCGGCCACCTGACCACCGCCCTGGCCCTGATCGAGCTGAACCAGCACCGCGGCGTGCTCTCCTGCGCCTCCAGCCACCGCCTGCTGGGCGAGCGGGTCGACCGCCTGCTCCAGCCCCCGCCCCGGCTGGACCGCCGCCGCCGGGCCCTGACGACGACCGTGGCCGCGCTGGTCCCCCTGCTGCCGCTGCTGATCGCCTTCGCCCCCGGGCTGACAGCGCTGACCTGACGCACACCGGGCGTCCAGTCCAGGGCACCGACCGTCCGCACCGAGCGGCCAGGCCAGGGCACCGGCCGTCCGCACCGAGCCGCCCGGCCAGGACGTCGGGCGCCCGCACCGAACCCGCTCAAGGAGTGGCAGATCTTTCCCGCTGCCACTCGAAGCCCCAGGTCAGATCCACATCCGACGGGTCGTCAAGTGGCGCAACACTTCGGCAACACTCCGTTTCCTACCTCGTCGGTATGGTTCCAGCCATGCCAGCCACCGACCGCATCCGGGACCACGCCGGGCAGGGCGCGACCACCGTCGCCGCCCACCGCGCACGGCGCCGGCTGCGCGCCGACCGGGCCCGGCAGCTCGCCGATCTGCTCCGCCGCCAGCTCCTCACCGGCGGCTTCGAGACCGGCACGCTCCCCCATGAATCCGTCCTCGCCACCGACTACCGCACCTCCCGCAACACCGTCCGGCAGGCTCTCGACCTCCTGCGCTCCGAGGGCCTCGTCGACCGCCTGCCCGGCGTCGGCACGGTCGTCGTCGCCCGTAAGTACCCCCATGGGCTCGACCGTCTGATGGGCCTGGCCGAAACCCTGCACGAACACGGCCGGGTCACCAACGAGGTCCGCACCATGGGCCCCGTCCCCGCGCCGGGACCCGTTGCCGACCGGCTGCACGTCCCGCCCGGAGCCGACGTCCTCTACATCGAGCGGCTGCGCCGCCTGAACGGACTGCCGCTCTCGCTCGACCTGACCTACATCCCGCTCGACATCGGCACCGCCCTGCTCGGCGCCGATCTGGAGAACACCGACGTCTTCCGTCTCCTGGAGGCCATCACCGGCCTGCGTCTCGGCCATGCCGAGATCACCCTGGAGGCGGTGAACGCGGACGCCCACTCCGCCGCCGTACTGGAGGCGCCGCGCTCAGCGGCCGTCCTGATGCTGGAGCGTCTCACGCACCTGTGTGACGGGCGCCCGGTGGACCTGGAGTTCATCCGCTTCCGCGGCGACCGCATCTCCATGAGCGGACTGCTGCACCGCTCCGTCTGACACCTTCCCGTACCCATCCCGCCCCCTTCCGGTCCGCTCCGGTCCCGCCGGCCCTTCACCTCTTCATCGTTCGGCAGGGCCCGATCGGTTCACGGCCGCGGCGACTTCTCCCGCGGACATCCCTGCGGACTTTTCCGGATCTCTGGAGACAGCCATGCCCTTGGTGCCCCAGCGGGCCGACGTGCCCGTGACCATCGACGAGTCCAAGTGCATCGACGGCTGCACGCTCTGCGTGGACATGTGCCCGCTGGACTCCCTCGCCATCGACACCTCCAGCGGCAAGGCGTACATGCACGTCGACGAGTGCTGGTACTGCGGCCCGTGCGCGGCCCGCTGTCCCACCGGAGCCGTCACGGTCAACATGCCCTATCTGCTCCGGTGAGAGGTCCCCACCCCATGAAGCCCCAAGCCCTTGCTGTCGCCGTCGTGCTCCTCGCGTCCGTGACCGCCTGCGGCGGCAACGCCGCGGCGGGCGGTGACGGCGCCACGGTCACCGTCACCGTCGGCTACCAGTCCCGGACCATCAACACCGTCACCGCCGGCACCCTGCTGCGCTCCCTCGGCTCGTTCGAGAAGCAGCTGAACGCCCTGCACGACGGCCACAGCTACAAGGTCGTCTGGCAGGACTACGCCACCGGCGCCCCCATCACCGCCCAGATGACCGCCGGCAAGATCGACATCGGTTCGATGGGCGACTTCCCGCTGCTCATCAACGCCGCCCGCGGCAAGCAGCTGAACCGCCCCACCCACCTGGTCTCCGTCACCGGCTACAACCTCCGCGGCGGACTCAACACCATCGTCACCGCGCCCGACTCCCCGCTCGCCTCCCTGACCGACCTCAAGGGCAAGAAGGTGTCCACCTCCGTCGGCTCCGCCGCCGACGGCACGCTCGTCCGGGCCCTGCAACGCGCCGGCATCGACCCCGACAAGGGCATCGAGAAGCTCAACCAGCAGCCCGCCGTCGGCGCCTCCGCCCTGACCGCGGGGAGCGCCGACGCGCTGTCGCAGTTCGTCGCCTGGCCCGGCCTGCTCGCCTACCAGGGCAAGGCGAAGGCGCTGTACGACGGCGCCCAGCTGAACCTGCCCACCTTCCACGGCGTCACCGCACGCGAGGACTTCGCGAAGAAGCACCCGGCCGTGCTGGAGGCCTTCCTCAAGGCCCAGACCGAAGCCACCGACTACCTCGGCGCCCACCCCGTGACCGCCGCCGAGAAGGTCGCCGACGCCACCGGGCTGCCCGCCGAGGTCGTCTACCTCTACAACGGCGCCCACGGCATCGCCACCTTCGACCCGGCCGTCAAGCCTCAGCTCGTCGCCGCGCTCAAGCAGGACGTGGCGATCCTGAAGGCGGCGAAACTGACCGGCGACATCGACGTGGACGCCTTCGTCGACGACCACTACGTCAAGCAGGCCCTCGGCGCCGACTACACCCGGCGACTGACCGCCACCCCCGCCCCGGCCGCCGCCGAGGTCTGGCCCAAGGGCGCGGACAAGACGCTTCAGCTGCCCTCCCCCGCGGCCCTGCTGAGCCATGTGAAACGGCACCGCGACACCGTCCGCGCCGCCTACGTCGCCGACGCCACCACCGGCACCCCGTGGTTCGCCGACAAGGCGGTGTGGGTGGCCGACGGCACCAAGCTGCTGCCGTTCGTCGCCCCGGCGACCGCCCGGGCCTACGTCGACGGGCACGGCGGCGCGCGGGTCGTCACGTACGCCGAAGCACTGGAGCGGGCCTCATGACCCGGTACGCGCTGCGCGTCCTGTCGCTGGCCGCCGCTCTCGGCGTGTGGCAGCTGCTGACCAGCCTGGACGTCGACCTGTGGCTGCGCTTCTCGCAGTTCCCCACGGTCACCGACGTCGTCCGCACCTTCGCCGAGCGGGTGAGCGGCCCCGACTACTGGACGGACCTCACCGACAGCCTGACCCGTATCGCCTCCGGCTTCCTCCTCGCGGCCGTCCTGGGCGTCGCCACCGGCGTGCTCGTGGCCCGCTCGCGGCTCGCCGAGGACCTGCTCGGCCCACTGCTGGAAGTGGTCCGTCCCATCCCCGCCATCGCCCTCGTCCCCGTCGCGATCCTGCTCTTCCCGTCCAACGAACAAGGCATCGTCTTCATCACCTGCACCGCCGCCTTCTTCCCCGTCCTGGTCTCCACCCGGCACGCGGTGCGCGCCCTCACCCCGGTCTGGGAGGAGGCGGTGCGCACCATGGGCGGCGGGCGGTGGCGCGTCCTCGGCTCGGTCGTCCTGCCGGGCGCGCTGCCCGGCATCTTCGGCGGACTGTCGGTCGGCATCGGCGTGTCCTGGATCTGCGTGATCTCCGCCGAGATGATCTCCGGCCAGTACGGCGTGGGCTATCGCACCTGGCAGGACTACACCGTCGTCGACTACCCGGGCGTGTTCGTCGGCATGGTCACCATCGGCGTGCTCGGCTGGATCACCTCCACCGCCGTGGAACTCCTCGGCCGCCGCCTCACTCACTGGCTGCCCCGCACCTCCCAGGTCCCCGCGGTACGCGTCCGTCCGGCCTCGCCGAAGGTGCCGAGAGGCGCCGTCGTGGCCACGGCGTCCCCGTCGCGAAGCGAGGAGGCACGCGATGAGCACCTCGTCTGAAACCCGCACCGCCACCCGGCCCACGCCCCGTCCGGCCCAGGCCGCGCGCGGCACCCGGCTCACCCTGCGCGGCGTCACCCTCGGCCGCCCGGACGCACCCGCCATCGCCGGCGTCGACCTGGACATCGCGCCCGGCGAGATCCTCACCGTCGTCGGCCCCTCCGGCTGCGGCAAGTCGACCCTGCTGCGCACTCTCGCGGGGCTGCTGCCCCCGCTGGCCGGAACGGTGGAGCAGGACGGCCGGCCACTGACCGGACCGGCGGCCGAGCGTGCCCTGGTCTTCCAGGAGGACGCGCTGCTGCCCTGGCGCACGCTGCGGGCCAACGTGGAACTCCCCCTCGCCATCTCCGGCGTCCCGCGCCGCGCCCGCCGGGTGGAGGCCGAGGAATGGCTCACCCGCGTCCATCTCGCCGAGCAGGCCGGGCAGTTGCCCCACCGTGTCTCGGGCGGGCAGCGCCAGCGTGCCCAGCTGGCCCGCGCCCTGGCCGGCCGCCCCCGTGCCGTGCTGATGGACGAGCCGTTCGGCGCGCTGGACGCGCAGACCCGCGCCGGTATGCAGGACCTGCTGGTGGAGGTGTTGCACGGCACGGGCGCCACCGTCGTCTTCGTCACCCACGACGTCGACGAGGCCCTCTTCCTCGGCGACCGCGTGGCGCTGCTCGGCTCCGGCGAGCTCACCGCCGTGACCGATGTGCCCCGTCCCCGCGACCGTGCGGCGCACGACGACCCCGCGCGCACGGCGCTGCGCCGCGACATCCTCACCTCGCTCGGTAGTTGAAAGGCACCCCGGTGACTGACGTGAACACCACTGCGGACACTCCCCTGGCGATCCCCGCCCTCGGTGACGCCGAGGAGCTGACCTGCGACGTCCTCGTCATCGGCGGCGGCACCGCCGGGACGATGGCCGCGCTGACCGCCGCCGAGCACGGCGCGAACGTCCTGCTGCTGGAGAAGGCCCACGTCCGTCACTCGGGCGCGCTCGCCATGGGCATGGACGGCGTCAACAACGCGGTCGTCCCCGGCCGGGCCGAACCCGACGACTACGTCGCCGAGATCACCCGCGCCAACGACGGCATCGTCGACCAGTCCACCGTCCGCCAGACCGCGACGCGCGGCTTCTCGATGGTGCAGCGGCTGGAGTCCTACGGCGTGAAGTTCGAGAAGGACGAGCACGGCGAGTACGCGGTCCGCCAGGTCCACCGCTCCGGCTCCTATGTGCTGCCGATGCCGGAGGGCAAGGACGTCAAGAAGGTCCTCTACCGGCAGCTGCGCCGCCGGGAGATGCGGGAGCGGATCCGCATCGAGAACCGGGTGATGCCGGTGCGGGTGCTGACCGCGCAGGGCCGGGCGGTGGGCGCGGTCGGCTTCAACACCCGCACCGGCGCGTTCGTCACCGTCCGCGCGGGCGCGGTGATCCTCGCCACCGGCGCCTGCGGCCGCCTCGGCCTGCCCGCCTCCGGCTACCTGTACGGCACCTACGAGAACCCCACCAACGCCGGCGACGGCTACGCCATGGCCTACCACGCCGGTGCCGAGCTCACCGGTATCGAGTGCTTCCAGATCAACCCGCTGATCAAGGACTACAACGGTCCCGCCTGCGCCTATGTCGCCAACCCGTTCGGCGGCTACCAGGTCAACCGGCACGGTGAGCGCTTCGTCGACTCCGACTACTGGTCGGGGCAGATGATGGCCGAGTTCGCGGCCGAGGTCGCCTCCGACCGGGGCCCCGTCTACCTCAAGCTCAGCCACCTCCCGGAGGAGTCGGTCACGGCGCTGGAGTCGATCCTGCACTCCACCGAGCGCCCCACCCGCGGCACCTTCCACGCCGGACGCGGCCACGACTACCGCACCCACGACATCGAGATGCACATCTCCGAGATCGGCCTGTGCGGCGGCCACTCCGCCTCCGGCGTCCGCGTGGACGACCACGCCCGTACGACCGTGCCCCGCCTGTACGCGGCCGGCGACCTGGCCTGCGTGCCGCACAACTACATGATCGGCGCGTTCGTCTTCGGCGACCTGGCCGGCGCGGACGCCGCCCAGTACACCGCCTACGAGGGCGAGCTGCCCGAGGAGCAGCTGCGCGAGGCGCACGAGCTGATCTACCGCCCGCTGCGCAACCCGGCCGGCCCCCCGCAGCAGCAGGTCGAGTACAAGCTGCGCCGCTTCGTGAACGACTATGTCGCCCCGCCGAAGTCGGGCGCCCGGCTCTCCCTTGCGCTGGAGGCGTTCGAGCGGATGCGCGCCGACATCGCCGCGATGGGCGCGCGTACCGCGCATGAGCTGATGCGCTGCGCGGAGGTCACCTTCATCCGCGACTGCGCGGAGATGGCCGCGCGTGCCTCCCTGGCCCGCACGGAGTCCCGCTGGGGCCTCTACCACGAGCGCCTCGACCATCCGGCGCGCGACGACGCCTCCTGGTTCCACCATCTCGATCTGCACAAGTCCCCCTCTGGTGCGATGGAGTTCACGGCCCGCCCCGTGGCTCCCTATCTGGTCCCCGTGGAGGGGTACGTGCCCGTCGGCGGCCCCTCCCGCTCCCTCGGCGAGGTCCACGCACAGGACGTGGCGACGGCCGGGTCGCGGGACGCGGCACCCCTGGCGGTCCGGCCCGCCGGCGACGACTCCGAGCGGCGCCCCGCTCCCCGGACGGCTCCCCCGGCCCAGCCCGACGCCGGACAGGACGCGGAGCGCCTCCTGCAGCTCGTCGCCCTCGCCGAGGAACAGCCCGAACTGGACGCGCTGCGCCCCTACTTGGCCGACCCGTCAGCCGCCGTCCGGCGCGAGGCGGTGGCCGTCCTGACCGAGACGCTGCCCGCCGGCACCGGGCCCGCCCTGGCCGCCGCACTGCGCGACCCCGCCGCCGAGGTGCGGTCCGCCGCCGCTGCCTCCCTCCGTGAGCTCGTCGAGACCCTTCCGCCCGAACCCGCCCTGCGCGACGGCCTCGCCGCCGCCCTGACCGAGCCGGACGCCGTGGTCCGCGCCGCCGCGCTCGACGTACTGCGCGCCCTGCGCCTGGGGGACGCCGCACTGTTCGCCGGGTCCCTGACCGACGCCGACATCACCGTCCGCATCGCGGCCGTACGGGCCCTGGTCTCCGTCGACGCCGCCGACGAACTGGCCCGCGCCGCCACCGCCGACCCCTCCCGCGAGGTCCGGGTGACGCTCGCCAAGGCGCTGGCCACGGTGGCGGCGACCACCCGCGCGAACGCCGCGGAGCCCGGCACCCTGCACCAGGCCCTCGGCGGCCTCACCGAGGACCCCGACGCGCTGGTGCGCGGGGCGGCCTACGAGGCGCTGGGCACCGCCGGCTGCCCGGCCCCCCTGGCCGCACGGGCCGTCGCCGCCCTGACCGACCCGGCCTGGCAGGTACGCGCCGGTGCCGCGACCGCCCTGTCGGCCGTGGCCGCCGACCTGGCCGTGCCCGCGCTCGCCAAGGCCGTCGCCGACCCGAACGCCGACGTACGCAAGGCCGCGGTCCTCGCCCTCACCCGGCACGGCGACGCCGAGGGAGCCCGGGCGGCGCTCGCCACGGCCACCGCGGACACGGACGCGGACGTCAGGGCGTACGCGGCACGGGGGCTGTGACGAGCGGGGCTTCAAGGTGTGCGGCGGACGCCGTCCGAGAGCGACCGCCGCACACCGCGCGCCCTATATCCAGTCCTCCGGCTCCGGTTCGGCGTCGGGCCAGTCGTCCATCGCGCCCGGATCCTGCTCGCCGGGCGTGGCCGACGCCAGCGTCCTCGCCACGCTGGGCGGCCCGTCCAGGCCCGCCAGGACGGCGAGCACGCCCTCCCCGTACGTCTCCAGCTTCTTCAGGCCGACCCCGCTGACCGTGCCCAGCTCACGCACCGACGTCGGCCACGCCGTGACGATCTCCCGCAGCGTGGCGTCGTGGAAGATGACGTACGCCGGGACGCCCTGCTCACGGGCCTGTTCGGCACGCCAGGCGCGCAGGGCCTCGAAGGCCGGCTGAAGCGCCTCGGGCAGCTCGGCCGCGGCTGCCTTGGGCCGGCGTTCACCGCCACGGCCCGAGGAACCGGCCGAGCCCGACCGCGACGCCGTCGGCTTCTTCGGCTCCTTGCGCAGCGGCACCTCCCGCTCACGCCGCAGCACCGACCCGCTGGCCTCGGTCAGCACCAGCGTGCCGTACTCGCCCTCGACGGCGAGCAGCCCCTGGGCGAGCAACTGGCGCACCACACCGCGCCATTCGCCCTCGGTGAGCTCCTGGCCGATGCCGAACACCGACAGCTGGTCGTGGTCGAACTGGATCACCTTGCCGGTGCGCTTGCCCAGCAGGATGTCCACGATCTGCCCGGTGCCGAACTTCTGTCCGCGCTCGCGCTGCAGCCGCACCACCGTCGACAGCACCTTCTGCGCGGCGACCGTGCCGTCCCAGGTCTCCGGCGGGGTCAGGCAGGTGTCGCAGTTGCCGCAGCCCTCCGCCCCCGGCTCCTGCCCGAAGTAGGCCAGGAGCTGGCCACGCCGGCACCGGGCCGTCTCGCACAGGGCGAGCATGGCGTCCAGGTGGGACTGGGCCCGCCGCCGGAAGGCCTCGTCGCCCTCGCCGGACTGGATGAGCTTGCGCTGCTGGATGACGTCGTTGAGGCCGTACGCCATCCAGGCCGTGGAGGGCAGCCCGTCACGGCCGGCGCGGCCGGTCTCCTGGTAATAGCCCTCGACCGACTTCGGCAGGTCCAGATGGGCGACGAAGCGCACGTCCGGCTTGTCGATGCCCATGCCGAAGGCGATGGTCGCCACCACGACCAGGCCGTCCTCGCGCAGGAAGCGGGACTGGTGCGCCGCGCGCGTGCCGGCGTCCAGGCCCGCGTGGTACGGGACCGCCTCGACGCCGTTGGCGGTGAGGAACTCCGCCGTCCGCTCCACCGAGTTGCGCGACAGGCAGTACACGATGCCGGCGTCGCCCGCGTGCTCCTGGCGCAGGAAGCTCAGCAGCTGCTTCTTCGGGTCCGCCTTGGACACGATCCGGTACTGGATGTTGGGCCGGTCGAAGCTGGCCACGAAGTGGCGGGCCCGCGGCATGTTCAGCCGCTCGGTGATCTCCTGGTGCGTCGCGCGGGTCGCCGTGGCGGTGAGCGCGATGCGCGGGACGTCCGGCCAGCGCTCGCCGAGCAGCGACAGGGTGAGGTAGTCGGGCCGGAAGTCGTGGCCCCACTGGGAGACGCAGTGCGCCTCGTCGATGGCGAAGACCGAGATCTTCCCGCGGGCGAGCAGGTCCAGGGTGGCGTCGAGCCGCAGCCGCTCCGGCGCCAGGTAGAGCAGGTCCAGCTCACCCGCCAGGAACTCGGCCTCCACCACGCGCCGCTCGTCGAAGTCCTGCGTGGAGTTGATGAAGCCGGCGCGCACGCCGAGCGCCCGCAGCGCGTCCACCTGGTCCTGCATGAGCGCGATGAGCGGCGAGACGACGATCCCCGTACCGGCTCTGACCAGGGACGGGATCTGGTAGCACAGCGACTTTCCGCCGCCGGTCGGCATCAGGACGACCGCGTCGCCGCCGGCCACCACATGCTCGATGATCGCTTCCTGCTCGCCGCGGAAGGCCCCGTATCCGAAGACCCGGTGCAGCGTGGCCAGCGCCTCGCTCGCGCCCACGCCCGGCACCTCGGTCATCTCTGCCATCTCGCTGATCACGCCCGTCCCGGCCATTGTCCCGTCCCCCGTGCGTCGTCCCTCGACCACTGCCTCCACGATAGGGGCCCGCGCCGACAGCGCCGGAGTTATCCACAGGCGAGCGGTGTGATCATCGGACCTCGTCGTCGGCCTCGCGTGCCGTCGTCGTACCTCAGTCCAATGGCCCGTCCGACGTGGCGAGCCCCTGACGTGCGGGACATGCTGCTCGGGCGGGACCGGGGGGATCCCGCACCCACCCTGTCCCGCTGCCGTCGAGGAGTTCTCCGCATGCGCCCCCGTCTCGCCAAGGCCGTCCTCGCCCTGACCGCGTCCCTCTGCCTGCCCCTGACCGCCGCGCCCGCCCACGCCGACGCCGCCGATCCCGGCCCGGCCCTGCAGGGGCGGCTCGCCCGCACCTACGCGGCGACCGCGAAGTACAGCTACCTGCCGAACGCGCTCGCCGACGGCTACGAGGCGCACATGTGCCTGGCCCGCGACCAGGGCGGCATGGGCTACCACTACTTCAACGAGTCCCTCTTCGGCTCGCTGGACCCGGAGAAGCCGGCCGGTCTGCTCTACGAGGACGACGGCAACGGCGGACGCCGGCTGGTCGGGGTGGAGTGGGTCGTCCCGACCGCCGACGCCACGGGCGGGCGGCCGCAGATCTTCGGGCAGGACTTCCAGGGGCCGATGGCCGGGCACTACCCCGGCATGCCGCGCCACTACGACCTGCACGCCTGGCTGTACAAGCCGAACCGCAACGGCCTGTTCGCCCAGTGGAACCCCGACGTGACCTGCCCGGCCTCCGACATGCCGCACGCCTGACGCACGCCCTGCCCCCGGTCGGGCACGCGTGGGCCCCGGTTCCTCGGGGAAGGAACCGGGGCCCACGGCCGTAGGAGAGCGAACGGCTCAGCGCACGAAGACACCCGCCTGGCTCGCCAGGTCCAGGAAGTACTGCGGCGCCACACCGAGCACCAGCGTGACCGCGACACCCACGCCGATCGCCGTCATCGTCAGCGGCGACGGCACGGCGACCGTCGGCCCCTCCGGACGCGGCTCGCTGAAGAACATCAGCACGATCACCCGGATGTAGAAGAACGCCGCGACGGCCGACGAGATCACACCGATCACGACCAGCGGGGCCGCGCCGCCCTCGGCGGCCGCCTTGAACACGGCGAACTTCCCGGCGAAGCCGGAGGTGAGCGGGATGCCCGCGAAGGCCAGCAGGAACACCGCGAACACCGCCGCCACCAGCGGCGAGCGCCGGCCGAGCCCCGCCCACTTGGACAGGTGCGTGGCCTCGCCGCCCGCGTCGCGCACCAGCGTCACCACGGCGAACGCGCCGATGGTCACGAACGAGTACGCGGCCAGGTAGAACAGCACCGACGAGACGCCGTCCGGCGTGGTGGCGATGACACCCGCGAGGATGAATCCCGCGTGCACGATCGACGAGTACGCCAGCAGCCGCTTGATGTCGGTCTGGGTGATCGCGACGATCGCACCGCCCAGCATGGTGACGATCGCGACGCCCCACATGACCGGCCGCCAGTCCCAGCGCATGCCCGGCAGGACGACGTACAGGATGCGCAGCAGGGCGCCGAAGGCCGCCACCTTGGTCGCCGCGGCCATGAAGCCGGTCACCGGCGTCGGGGCGCCCTGGTAGACGTCCGGCGTCCACATGTGGAAGGGCACCGCGCCGACCTTGAACAGCAGGCCCATCACGATCATCGCGGTGCCGAGCAGCAGCAGCGCGTCGTTGCCCATGGTGTTGGCCAGGGCCGGGTCGACGTTGCTGATCGTGCCGTCGACGACCTGGGCGATCGTGCCGTAGGACACCGAGCCGGCGTAGCCGTACAGCAGGGCGATGCCGAACAGGGTGAACGCGGAGGCGAACGCGCCGAGCAGGAAGTACTTCACCGCGGCCTCCTGCGACATCAGCCGCTTGCGGCGGGCCAGTGCGCACAGCAGGTACAGCGGGAGCGAGAACACTTCCAGCGCGATGAACAGGGTCAGCAGGTCGTTGGCCGAGGGGAAGACCAGCATGCCGGCGACCGCGAACAGCAGCAGCGGGAAGACCTCGGTGGTGGTGAAGCCGGCCTTCACGGCCGCCTTCTCGCTGTCGCCGCCCGGTACGGCCGCGGCCTGCGCGGCGAAGGAGTCCACCGGCCGGCCGTGCGCCGCGGGGTCCAGACGCCGCTCGGCGAAGGTGAACAGGCCGACCAGGGCCGCCAGCAGGATCGTCCCCTGCAGGAACAGCGCCGGGCCGTCGACGGCGATCGCACCCATGGCGGCGATGCGCGCCTTGGTGGTGCCGTAGCCGTCCGCGGCGAGCGCGACGACCGCGGCGAAGGCGGCCGCCAGCGCCACGACGGAGACGAACAGGTGTGCGTAGTAGCGGGTTCTGCGCGGGACGAACGCCTCGATGAGGACTCCGACGATCGCGGCGCCGATGACGATCAGGGTGGGCGACAATTGCCCGTATTCGATCTTCGGCGCGTCGATCTTCGCGATCGGGTCGGCCGCGGTTGTCCACAGGCTGTGGACGGCTGCTGTGCTCACTTGGCCGCCTCCACCTCGGGCCGGGGGTCCTTCTTGTGTACGTCCGACAGGGTCTGCTTGACCGCCGGGTTGACGATGTCCGTGACGGGCTTCGGGTAGACGCCCAGGAAGATCAGCAGGACGACCAGCGGGGCGACGACCACCAGCTCGCGCACCCGCAGGTCGGGCATCGCCGAGACCTCCGGCTTCACCGGGCCGGTCATCGTGCGCTGGTACAGCACCAACGTGTAGAGCGCGGCGAGGACGATGCCGAAGGTGGCGATGATGCCGATGGCCGGATAGCGGGAGAACGCGCCGACCAGGACGAGGAACTCGCTGACGAACGGCGCGAGTCCGGGCAGCGACAGGGTCGCCAGACCGCCGATCAGGAACGTGCCGGCGAGCACCGGGGCCACCTTCTGCACACCGCCGTAGTCGGCGATGAGCCGCGAGCCGCGCCGGGAGATCAGGAAGCCCGCGACCAGCATCAGCGCGGCCGTCGAGATCCCGTGGTTGACCATGTACAGCGTCGCGCCGGACTGACCCTGGCTGGTCATCGCGAAGATGCCCAGGATGATGAACCCGAAGTGCGAGATCGACGCGTACGCCACCAGGCGCTTGATGTCCCGCTGGCCGACCGCCAGCAGCGCGCCGTAGATGATGCTGATCAGCGCCAGGACGAGGATGACCGGCGTCGCCCACTTCGACGCCTCCGGGAAGAGCTGGAGGCAGAAGCGCAGCATCGCGAAGGTGCCGACCTTGTCGACGACCGCCGTGATGAGGACGGCCACCGGGGCGGTGGACTCCTGCATGGCGTTGGGCAGCCAGGTGTGCAGCGGCCACAGCGGCGCCTTCACCGCGAAGGCGAAGAAGAAGCCGAGGAACAGCCAGCGTTCGGTGCTGGTCGCCATGTCCAGCGAGCCGCCCGCGCGGGCCTGCGCGATCTCGGTGAGGGAGAAGCTCCCGGCGACCACGTACAGGCCGATCACCGCGGCCAGCATGATCAGACCGCCGACCAGGTTGTAGAGCAGGAACTTCACCGCCGCGTACGACCGCTGGGTGGCGGCCGTCTCCTCGCCGTGCTCGTGGGCACGGTCCCCGAAGCCGCCGATGAGGAAGTACATCGGGATGAGCATGGCTTCGAAGAAGATGTAGAAGAGGAAGACGTCGGTGGCCTCGAAGGAGAGGATCACCATCGCCTCGACGGCCAGGATCAGCGCGAAGAAGCCCTGGGTGGGCCGCCAGCGCCGGCTGCCGGTCTCCAGCGGGTCGGCGTCGTGCCAGCCCGCCAGGAGGATGAACGGGATCAGCAGCGCGGTCAGCGCGATCAGCGCCACCGCGATGCCGTCCACGCCCAGTTCGTAGCGCACCCCGAATTCCTTGATCCAGGCGTGCGACTCGGTGAGCTGGTAGCGGTCGCCGTCGGGGTCGAAGCGGACCAGGACGGTGGCGGCCAGGGCGAGCGTGGCGAGCGAGAACAGCAGCGCCAGCCACTTGGCGGCGGTGCGCCGCGCGGCCGGGACGGCGGCCGTGGCGATGGCCCCGATGGCCGGGAGCGCCGCCGTCGCTGTCAGCAGAGGAAAGGACATCGGTATCAGACCGCCCTCATCAGCAGGGTCGCGGCAATGAGGAGTGCCGCACCGCCGAACATCGAGACCGCGTACGACCGCGCGAAGCCGTTCTGCACTCGCCGCAACCGTCCGGACAGGCCGCCGACCGAGGCCGCCGTGCCGTTGACGACACCGTCGACCAGGGTGTGGTCGACGTAGACCAGGGAGCGCGTCAGGTGCTCGCCGCCGCGGACCAGGACGACGTGGTTGAAGTCGTCCTGCAGCAGGTCGCGGCGGGCGGCCCGGGTGAGCAGCGAGCCGCGCGGGGCGACCGCCGGGACGGGCTTGCGGCCGTACTGCGCCCAGGCGATGGCCACGCCGATGACGAGGCACACCATGGTGGCGCCGGTGACCGTCGCCGCGCTGAGCGGCGAGTCGCCCTCGCTGTGCCCGGTGACCGGCTCCAGCCAGTTCAGGAAGCGGTCGCCGATGCTGAAGAACGCGCCGCCGAAGACCGAACCGACGGCCAGCACGATCATCGGGATCGTCATGACCTTCGGCGACTCGTGCGGGTGCGGCGCGCTGTACTCGCCGCGGGTCTCGGCGGCCGGCTCCACACTGGGCTCGGCCGGGGACGGCGTCGGCGCGTTGCGCCAGCGCTCCTCGCCGAAGAACGTCATCAGCATCACGCGCGTCATGTAGAAGGCGGTGATGGCCGCGCCCAGCAGGGCCGCGCCGCCGAGGATCCAGCCCTCGGTGCCGCCCTTGGCGAACGCCGCCTCGATGATCTTGTCCTTGGAGAAGAAGCCGGACAGGCCCGGGAAGCCGATGATGGCGAGGTAGCCGAGGCCGAAGGTGATGAACGTGATCGGCATGTACTTGCGCAGGCCGCCGTAGCGGCGCATGTCGACCTCGTCGTTCATGCCGTGCATGACCGAACCGGCGCCGAGGAAGAGGCCGGCCTTGAAGAAGCCGTGCGTCACCAGGTGCATGATCGCGAAGACGTAGCCGATGGGGCCGAGACCCGCGGCCAGCACCATGTAGCCGATCTGCGACATGGTCGAGCCGGCCAGCGCCTTCTTGATGTCGTCCTTGGCGCAACCGACGATCGCACCGAACAGGAGCGTGACCGCGCCGACCACCGTGACGACCAGCTGCGCGTCGGGCGCCGCGTTGAAGATCGCGGCGGAGCGGACGATGAGGTAGACACCCGCGGTCACCATCGTCGCGGCGTGGATCAGGGCCGAGACCGGGGTCGGGCCCTCCATGGCGTCCCCGAGCCAGGACTGCAGCGGCACCTGGGCGGACTTGCCGCAGGCCGCGAGCAGCAGCATCAGGGCGATCGCGGTGAGCTTGCCCTCGCTCGCGTCACCGGCCAGGCCGGGCTCCTCGTGGGTGCCGAGCAGCGGGCCGAAGGCGAAGGTGCCGAAGGTGGTGAACATCAGCATGATGGCGATGGACAGGCCCATGTCGCCGACGCGGTTGACCAGGAAGGCCTTCTTCGCCGCGGTGGCCGCGCTGGGCTTGTGCTGCCAGAAGCCGATGAGCAGGTAGGAGGCGAGACCGACGCCCTCCCAGCCGACGTACAGCAGCAGGTAGTTGTCGGCGAGGACGAGCAGCAGCATCGCCGCGAGGAACAAGTTGAGGTAGCCGAAGAAGCGGCGGCGGCGCTCGTCGTGCTCCATGTACCCGACCGAGTACAGGTGGATCAGCGAGCCGACACCGGTGATCAGCAGGACGAACGTCATCGACAGCTGGTCCAGGCGGAAGGCGACGTCCGCCTGGAAGCCCTCGACCGGGATCCAGCTGAACAGGTGCTGGGTCAGCGTGCGGTCCGCTGCGTCCTTGCCCAGCAGGTCGGAGAAGAGGACGAGGCCGAACACGAAGGACAGGGCGGACAGGGCCACGCCGATCCAGTGGCCGACGCGGTCCAGGCGCCGGCCACCGACCAGGAGGACGGCCGCTCCGAGCAGGGGCGCCGCGATGAGCAGCGCGATCAGGTTCTCCACGATTCTTCCGACCCCTTACAGCTTCATCAGGCTGGCGTCGTCGACCGAGGCCGAGTGGCGGGTACGGAACAGCGACACGATGATCGCGAGCCCGACCACGACCTCCGCTGCGGCGACGACCATCGTGAAGAACGCGATGATCTGGCCGTCGAGGTTGCCGTGCATCCGGGAGAAGGCGACGAACGCGAGGTTGCAGGCGTTCAGCATCAGCTCGATGCACATGAAGACCACGATGGCGTTGCGCCGGATCAGTACGCCGGTGGCGCCGATCGTGAACAACAGGGCCGCCAGGTACAGGTAGTTGACCGGGTTCACTTCGACGCCTCCTCGGTCCGCTTGAAGGCCGCCGGCTCGATCGCGCCCCGCTCCAGACGCTCCGCCGCGCGCTGCTCCAGCGCCTTGAGGTCGTTGAGGGCCTCGGCGGACACGTCACGGATCTGGCCGCGCTCGCGCAGCGTCTTGCTGACGGTGAGCTCGGACGGGGTGCCGTCGGGCAGCAGGCCCGCGATGTCCACGGCGTTGTGCCGGGCGTACACACCGGGCGCCGGCAGCGGCGGGATGTACGTGCCCTCGCGCACCCGCTGTTCGGCCAGCTCGCGCTGGGTCCGGGCGCGCTCGGTGCGCTCGCGGTGGGTGAGCACCATGGCGCCGACGGCGGCCGTGATCAGCAGGGCGCCGGTGATCTCGAAGGCGAACACGTACTTGGTGAAGATGAGGGACGCGAGCCCCTCCACGTTGCCGTTCGCGTTCGCCTGGCCGGTGCCGTTGAACTCCTTCAGGGAGGCGTTGCCGATCCCGGCGAACAGCAGGATGCCGAAGCCGAGTCCGCACACCAGGGCCAGCCAGCGCTGGCCCTTGATGGTCTCCTTCAGGGAGTCCGCCGCGGTGACGCCGACGAGCATCACCACGAACAGGAACAGCATCATGATCGCGCCGGTGTAGACGACGATCTGCACGATGCCGAGGAAGTAGGCGCCGTTGGCGAGGTAGAACACCGCCAGGACGATCATGGTCCCGGCGAGGCAGAGGGCGCTGTGCACGGCCTTCTTCATGAAGACGGTGCACAGGGCGCCGATCACCGCGATCGTGCCGAGGACCCAGAACTGGAAGGCCTCTCCGGTGGAGGTGGAGTAGGCGGCGAGTTGCGCGGTCATCGGCCGATCACCTTCTCCGACGCCGGTTCCTCCTCGCCGAAGGTGGACGCGGCCTCCTGCGGGACCTCGCCCTTGGAGACGGCGACCTGCCGGACCGTGCCGGGGGCGGCCTCGGTGACCAGGCCCCGGTAGTAGTCCTGCTCGTCCATCCCCGGGTAGATCGCGTGCGGGGTGTCGACCATGCCCTCTTCGAGGCCGGCGAGCAGCTGTTCCTTGGTGTAGATGAGGTTCGCGCGGCTGGAGTCGGCCAGCTCGAACTCGTTGGTCATCGTCAGCGCGCGCGTGGGGCACGCCTCGATGCACAGCCCGCACAGGATGCAGCGGGCGTAGTTGATCTGGTAGACGCGGCCGTACCGCTCGCCCGGCGAGTAGCGCTCCTCGTCGGTGTTGTCGGCGCCCTCCACGTAGATGGCGTCGGCGGGGCAGGCCCAGGCGCACAGCTCGCAGCCGACGCACTTCTCCAGGCCGTCCGGATGGCGGTTGAGCTGGTGCCGTCCGTGGAACCGCGGAGCCGTGGTCTTCTTCTGCTCCGGGTACTGCTCGGTCAGCCGCTTCTTGAACATGGCCTTGAAGGTCACGCCGAAGCCGGCCACCGGGTTGAGGAAACCGGGCTTGGTCTCCTTGGGCTCCTCAGCCATCGGACGCCTCCTTTCCATCCAGAGATCCGTCACTGTGAGTATCGGGCCCACCACTGACAATCAGCTCACGCTCGCGGCGTGAACGGCGCCGGGGCACCGGCGGCAGCTCCTGCCCGGGCAGCGGCGGCACGGGGAATCCACCGGCCATCGGGTCGAAGCCGGCGGGCTGCTCGGCGACCCGCTCCTCCTTCTTCGTCTTCTCGCGGAACATGTCGACGACGAAGGACAACAGCAGCAGGGCCAGGACACCGCCGCCGACGTAGAGGGCGATGTCGGCGAAGTCGTAGTTCTCGTTGCGCAGTGCCCGCACGGTCGCGACCAGCATCAGCCACACCACCGACACCGGGATGAGGACCTTCCAGCCGAGCTTCATCAGCTGGTCGTAGCGGACGCGGGGCAGCGTGCCGCGCAGCCAGATGAAGAAGAACAGCAGCAGCTGCACCTTGACCACGAACCACAGCAGCGGCCACCAGCCGTGGTTGGCGCCCTCCCAGAAGGTGCTGATGGGCCAGGGTGCACGCCAGCCGCCGAGGAAGAGGGTGGTCGACACCGCCGACACCGTCACCATGTTCACGTACTCGGCGAGCATGAACATCGCGAACTTGATCGAGGAGTACTCGGTGTTGAAGCCGCCGACCAGGTCGCCCTCGGACTCCGGCATGTCGAAGGGGGCGCGGTTGGTCTCGCCGACCATGGTGACGATGTAGAGGATGAAGGAGACCGGCAGCAGCAGGATGTACCAGCGGTCGTGCTGCTGCTCCACGATCGTCGACGTCGACATCGACCCGGAGTACAGGAACACCGAGGCGAACGCGGCGCCCATGGCGATCTCGTAGGAGATCATCTGCGCGCAGGAGCGCAGTCCGCCGAGCAGCGGGTACGTCGAACCGGAGCTCCAGCCCGCCAGCACGATGCCGTAGATGCCGACCGAGGCGACCGCGAGGATGTAGAGCATCGCGATCGGCAGGTCGGTGAGCTGCATCGTGGTGCGCTGGCCGAAGATCGAGATCTCGTTGCCGGCCGGGCCGAAGGGGATCACCGCGATCGCCATGAACGCCGGGATGGCGGCGACGATCGGCGCGAGGACGTAGACCACCTTGTCCGCGCGCTTGACGACGACGTCCTCCTTCAGCATCAGCTTGATGCCGTCGGCGAGGGACTGGAGCATGCCCCAGGGTCCGTGCCGGTTCGGGCCGATGCGCAGCTGCATCCAGGCGACGACCTTGCGCTCCCAGACGATGGAGAACAGCACGGTCACCATCAGGAAGGCGAAGCAGAAGACCGCCTTGATGACGACCAGCCACCACGGGTCGTGGCCGAACATGGAGAGGTCTTCAGCGGCGAGGTACGGGCTCATCCCTCCACCTCCTTCGGGGCGTCGGCGACGGCGGTCGCCGGACCGATGCGGACGAGGGAGCCGGGCAGCGCCCCGGTGTCGGAGGCGACACCGCCGCCGACGGAGTTCAGCGGGAGCCAGACGACGCGGTCGGGCATCTCGGTGATCTGCAGGGGGAGTTCGACGACGCCGGCCGGGCCGGTCACGGCGAGCAGGTCGCCGTCCTTGACGCCGGACTCGGCGGCCGTCGCGGCCGACACGCGCGCGTGGGCCGCGTGCCGGGTCCCGGCGAGCGCCTCGTCGCCCTCCTGCAGCACGCCCTGGTCGAGCAGCAGCCGGTGTCCGGCGAGCACCGCCTCACCGGCCGCGGGCCGGGGCAGCTGGCCCGCGCTCTCCACCGGGTCGGTGGCGCGCGGCCCGTCCCAGGGGCCGAGCCGGTCGATCTCCGCGCGCGTGGTGCGCAGGTCCGGCAGGCCCAGGTGGACGTCCATGGCGTCGGCGAGCATCTGCAGCACGCGCGCGTCGGCGGGCGGCAGCGGGCGGGTCATCTGGTCGGGCTTGAGCGCCGCCTCGAAGAAGCGCACCCGGCCCTCCCAGTTCAGGAAGGTGCCCGCCTTCTCGGCGACCGCCGCGACCGGCAGGACGACGTCGGCGTGCTCGGTGACCTCGCCGGGCCGCAGCTCCAGCGACACCACGAAGCCGACCTCGTCGAGCGCGGCACGCGCGCGTGCCGGGTCGGGCAGGTCGGCGACCTCCACGCCGGCGACGAGCAGCGCCTGGAGTTCGCCGCTCGCGGCGGCCTCCACGATCTGCCCGGTGTCGCGGCCGAAGCGGTGCGGGAGTTCGGCGACGCCCCAGACGGCGGCGACCTCCTCACGCGCGCGCGGGTCGGTGGCCGGACGGCCGCCCGGCAGCAGCGACGGCAGCGCACCGGCCTCGATCGCACCGCGCTCCCCGGCCCGGCGCGGGATCCACACCAGGCCGGCGCCGGTCGCGGAGGCGATCCGCACGGCGGCGGTGAGACCGCCGGCCACCGCGGCCAGCCGCTCGCCGACGACGATCACCGCGCCCTCGGTGCGCAGCGCCTCGGCCGCCGCCGCGCCGTCCTCCTCCAGGCCGACGCCGCTGGCGAGGGCGTCCAGCCATTCGGTCTCGGTGCCGGGAGCGGCCGGCAGCAGCGTGCCGCCCGCCTTCGTCAGACCGCGGGTGGCGTGCGTGGCGAGCGCGAACACCTTCTGCCCGTGCTTGCGCCAGGCCTTGCGCAGGCGGAGGAAGACGCCGGGCGCCTCCTCCTCCGACTCGAAGCCGACCAGCAGGACCGCCGGCGCCTTCTCCAGCGCGGTGTAGGTGACGCCCGTGCCGTCGAGGTCACGGCCTCGGCCGGCCACGCGCGCGGCCAGGAAGTCGGCCTCCTCGCTGCTGTGCACGCGCGCGCGGAAGTCGATGTCGTTGGTGTCGAGCGCCACGCGCGCGAACTTGCTGTACGCGTAGGCGTCCTCGACGGTGAGCCGGCCGCCGGTGAGCACTCCGGTGCGGCCGCGCGAGGCGAGCAGGCCCTGTGCGGCGATCCGCAGCGCCTCCGGCCAGGACGCCGGCTCCAGCTCACCCTCAGCGTTGCGCACCAGCGGCGTGGTGAGACGGTCCTTCTGCTGGGCGTAGCGGAAGGCGAAGCGCCCCTTGTCGCAGATCCACTCCTCGTTGACCTCGGGGTCGAAGCCGGCCAGGCGCCGCATGACCTTGCCGCGCCGGTGGTCGGTGCGCGTGGCGCAGCCGCCCGAGCAGTGCTCGCACACCGACGGCGAGGAGACCAGGTCGAAGGGTCGGGAGCGGAACCGGTAGGCCGCCGAGGTGAGCGCGCCGACCGGGCAGATCTGGATGGTGTTGCCGGAGAAGTACGACTCGAACGGGTCGCCCTCGCCGGTGCCGACCTGCTGCAGGGCGCCCCGCTCGATCAGCTCGATCATCGGGTCGCCGGCGATCTGGTTGGAGAAGCGGGTGCAGCGCGCGCACAGCACGCACCGTTCGCGGTCCAGCAGCACCTGCGTGGAGATCGGGACCGGCTTCTCGTAGGTGCGCTTCCTGCCCTCGAAGCGGGACTCGGCCTGGCCGTGCGACATGGCCTGGTTCTGCAGCGGGCACTCGCCGCCCTTGTCGCAGACCGGGCAGTCCAGCGGGTGGTTGATGAGCAGCAGCTCCATCACACCCTTCTGCGCCTTCTCCGCGACGGGCGAGCTGAGCTGCGTCTTCACGACCATGCCGTCGGTGCAGGTGATCGTGCAGGACGCCATCGGCTTGCGCTGGCCCTCGACCTCGACGATGCACTGCCGGCAGGCGCCGGCCGGGTCGAGCAGGGGGTGGTCGCAGAACCGGGGGATCTCGATGCCGAGCTGTTCGGCGGCCCGGATGACCAGGGTGCCCTTGGGCACGCTGATCTCGACGCCGTCGATGGTCAGCGTCACCAGGTCCTCCGGCGGGAGTGCCGCCTCTCCCCCGCCCTTGGCGGCGTCGGTGGTCACGGTCATGCGTTCACCTCCGTGCGGTCGGCCCAGGCCGTCGACTTGGCCGGGTCGAAGGGGCAGCCGCGGCCCGTGATGTGCTGCTCGTACTCCTCGCGGAAGTACTTCAGCGAGGAGAAGATCGGCGAGGCGGCACCGTCGCCGAGAGCGCAGAAGGACTTGCCGTTGATGTTGTCGGCGATGTCGGCGAGCTTGTCGAGGTCGCTCATCGTGCCCTTGCCGGCCTCGATGTCCCGCAGCAACTGCACCAGCCAGTAGGTGCCTTCACGGCAGGGCGTGCACTTGCCGCAGGACTCGTGGGCGTAGAACTCCGTCCAGCGGGTCACGGCGCGCACGACGCAGGTGGTCTCGTCGAAGCACTGCAGGGCCTTGGTGCCGAGCATGGAGCCCGCGGCGCCCACGCCCTCGTAGTCGAGGGGCACGTCGAGGTGCTCGTCGGTGAACATCGGGGTCGAGGAGCCGCCCGGCGTCCAGAACTTCAGCCGGTGCCCGGGGCGCATGCCGCCGCTCATGTCGAGCAGCTGGCGCAGGGTGATCCCGAGCGGCGCCTCGTACTGGCCGGGGCTCGCGACATGGCCGGAGAGGGAGTAGAGCGTGAAGCCCGGGGACTTCTCGCTGCCCATCGACCGGAACCAGTCCTTGCCCCGGTTCAGGATCGCGGGAACCGACGCGATCGACTCGACGTTGTTCACAACAGTCGGGCAGGCGTACAGGCCGGCCACAGCGGGGAAGGGGGGACGGAGCCGCGGTTGACCCCGGCGGCCTTCGAGCGAGTCGAGCAGCGCGGTCTCCTCACCGCAGATGTACGCCCCCGCACCGGCGTGCACGGTGAGGTTCAGATCGAGTCCGCTGCCCAGGATGTTCTCGCCGAGGAAGCCCGCCGCGTAGGCCTCGCGCACGGCCTCGTGCAGCCGCCGCAGAACGGGGACGACTTCACCACGCAGATAGATGAAGGCATGCGACGACCTGATGGCGTAGCACGCGATCACAATGCCCTCGATGAGGCTGTGCGGGTTCGCGAAGAGGAGCGGGATGTCCTTGCACGTCCCGGGCTCCGACTCGTCGGCGTTGACAACCAGATAGTGCGGCTTTCCATCGCCCTGCGGGATGAACTGCCACTTCATGCCCGTCGGGAATCCCGCGCCGCCGCGCCCGCGCAGACCGGAGTCCTTGACGTACGCGATCACGTCGTCCGGTGACATGGCGAGCGCCTTGCGGAGTCCCTCGTACCCCTCGTGCCGCCGGTAGACGTCCAGGGACCAGGACCGGTCCTCGTCCCAGAAGGCCGACAGCACGGGTGCGAGCAGCTTCTCCGGGCTGTTCTCCTTCAGTTCGGGTGCCAAGGTCATCACTCCCCCTCCTCGGCAGTAGGACCGGCCGGGTGGGCCGGGTCGCTGGCCGACGTGTCCTGCGGCGCGTCATGGGAGCTGAGGTGCTCGGCCGGCGAGGGCTCGTGCACCCTGTCCTGCGGCTCCTCATGAGGACCTCCGCGCGGATGGACCACGCGCGCGGGTGCGGCCTCCCCCTTGGCCAGGCGGAGGCCCACCAGCGACGCCGGTCCCGCGCTGCCGCCCGCCTCGACGGCCCCCGGCCGCTCGTCGGGGAAGCCGGCCAGGATCCGCGCGGTCTCCTTGAAGGTGCACAGCGGCGCACCGCGCGTGGGCGTGACCGGGCGTCCCGCGCGCAGGTCGTCCACGAGACGGCGGGCGCTGTCGGGGGTCTGGTTGTCGAAGAACTCCCAGTTGACCATCACGACGGGTGCGAAGTCGCAGGCCGCGTTGCACTCGATGTGCTCCAGGGTGACCTTGCCGTCGTCGGTGGTCTCGCCGTTGCCGACGCCGAGGTGCTCCTGGAGCTCGGCGAAGATCGCGTCGCCGCCCATCACCGCGCACAGCGTGTTGGTGCACACACCGACCTGGTAGTCGCCGCTCTTCCTGCGCCGGTACATGGTGTAGAAGGTGGCGACCGCGGTGACCTCGGCCGTGGTCAGGCCGAGCATGTCCGCGCAGAACTGCATCCCGGTGCGCGTGACGTGGCCCTCCTCCGACTGCACCAGGTGCAGCAGGGGGAGGAGCGCCGAGCGGGAGTCGGGATAGCGGGCGATGATCTCGCGCGCGTCCGTCTCCAGCCGGGCCCGGACCTCGTCCGGGTAGTCGGGCGCGGGCAGCTCGGGCATGCCCAGGCTGACGCCCCGCTCCGAAGAAGAGGTGGTCACCGGTCGACGCCTCCCATCACGGGGTCGATGGACGCGACGGCGACGATGACGTCGGCGACCTGGCCGCCCTCGCACATCGCCGCCATGGCCTGCAGGTTGGTGAAGGACGGGTCACGGAAGTGGACCCGGTAGGGGCGGGTGCCGCCGTCGGAGACGGCGTGCACACCGAGTTCGCCCTTGGGTGACTCGACCGCCGCGTACGCCTGTCCCGGCGGGACGCGGAAGCCCTCCGTGACCAGCTTGAAGTGGTGGATCAGGGCCTCCATGGAGGAGCCCATGATCTTCTTGATGTGGTCCAGGGAGTTGCCCAGTCCGTCCGGTCCCAGGGCGAGCTGGGCGGGCCAGGCGATCTTCTTGTCGGCGACCATGACCGGGCCGGGCTGGAGCCGGTCCAGGCACTGCTCGACGATCCTGAGCGACTGGCGCATCTCCTCCAGCCGGATCAGGAAACGGCCGTAGGCGTCGCAGGAGTCGGCGGTCGGGACCTCGAAGTCGTAGGTCTCGTAGTCGCAGTACGGCTGGGTCTTGCGCAGGTCGTGCGGCAGGCCGGTGGCGCGCAGGATGGGCCCCGTCGCGCCGAGGGCCATGCAGCCGGCCAGGTCGAGGTAGCCGATGTCCTGCATACGGGCCTTGAAGATGGGGTTCCCGGTGGCGAGCTTGTCGTACTCCGGGAGGTTCTTGTTCATCTTCTTCACGAACTCGCGGATCTGGTCCACCGCGCCGGGCGGCAGGTCCTGGGCGAGTCCGCCGGGGCGGATGTAGGCGTGGTTCATGCGCAGGCCGGTGATGAGCTCGTAGAGGTCGAGGATCATCTCGCGGTCGCGGAACCCGTAGATCATGATCGTGGTCGCGCCGAGCTCCATGCCGCCGGTGGCGATGCACACCAGGTGGGAGGAGAGCCGGTTCAGCTCCATCAGGAGCACCCGGATGATCTTGGCCCGTTCGCTGATCTGGTCCTCGATGCCGAGGAGCTTCTCCACGGCGAGGCAGTACGCGGTCTCGTTGAAGAAGGACGTCAGGTAGTCCATGCGCGTCACGAACGTGGTGCCCTGCGTCCAGGTCCGGTATTCGAGGTTCTTCTCGATGCCGGTGTGGAGGTAGCCGATGCCGCAGCGGGCCTCGGTGACCGTCTCGCCCTCGATCTCCAGGATCAGCCGCAGCACGCCGTGGGTGGAGGGGTGCTGGGGACCCATGTTGACGACGATGCGCTCGTCGTCGGCCCTGGCGGCGGACTGGACGACCTCGTCCCAGTCGCCGCCGGTGACCGTGTAGACGGTGCCCTCGGTGGTCTCGCGGGCCGAGGCCGCCGACGCGGCGTGTGACTGCGTGTTGCTCACGAGTACGACCTCCGCTGGTCCGGAGCCGGGATCTGGGCGCCCTTGTACTCGACGGGGATGCCGCCGAGGGGGTAGTCCTTGCGCTGCGGGTGGCCCTGCCAGTCGTCCGGCATCATGATCCGGGTCAGGGCCGGGTGACCGTCGAAGACGATCCCGAAGAAGTCGTAGGTCTCGCGCTCGTGCCAGTCGTTCGTCGGATAGACGGAGACCAGCGACGGGATGCGCGGGTCGGCGTCGGGGGCGCTGACTTCGAGGCGGATCAGCCGGTTGTGGGTGATCGAGCGCAGGTGGTAGACGGCGTGCAGCTCGCGCCCCTTGTCGCCCGGGTAGTGCACGCCGCTGACGCCGGTGCACAGCTCGAAGCGCAGGGCCGGGTCGTCGCGCAGGGTCTGCGCCACGCGCAGCAGGTGCTCGCGCTCGATGTGGAAGGTGAGCTCGCCGCGGTCGACGACCGTCTTCTCGATGGCGTTCTCCGCGAGGAGTCCCTGTTCCTCCAGCGCGCCTTCGAGTTCGTCGGCCACCTCGTCGAACCAGCCGCCGTAGGGCCTGCTCGCCGGTCCCGGGAGGCGGACCGAGCGGACCAGGCCGCCGTAGCCGGAGGTGTCGCCGCCGTTGTTCGCGCCGAACATGCCGCGCTGGACGCGGATCTCCTCGCCGCCCTGGCCGCGCTGGCCGGGGAGGTTGGAGGCGCTGAGGTCCTTCTCCGGGTTGACCCCGTTCGCGCCGTTGGACCCGTTCGCACCGTTGGCCGAGGTGCCGTTCGCGTCGCTCACCGCAGCAGCCCCTTCATCTCGATCGTGGGCAGGGCCTTGAGCGCCGCTTCCTCAGCCTCCCGGGCCGCCTCCTCGGCGTTCACGCCGAGCTTGGAGGTCTGGATCTTCTGGTGGAGCTTGAGGATCGCGTCCATCAGCATCTCGGGCCGCGGCGGGCAGCCGGGCAGATAGATGTCGACGGGGACGATGTGGTCGACGCCCTGGACGATCGCGTAGTTGTTGAACATGCCGCCCGAGGAGGCGCACACGCCCATGGAGATCACCCACTTGGGGTTCGGCATCTGGTCGTAGACCTGCCTGAGCACCGGCGCCATCTTCTGGCTGACCCGGCCGGCGACGATCATCAGGTCGGCCTGGCGCGGCGAGCCGCGGAAGACCTCCATGCCGAAGCGGGCCAGGTCGTAGCGGCCGGCGCCGGTGGTCATCATCTCGATGGCGCAGCAGGCGAGGCCGAAGGTCGCGGGGAAGACGGACGCCTTGCGCACCCAGCCCGCGGCCTGTTCGACGGTGGTCAGCAGGAAGCCGCTCGGAAGCTTTTCTTCGAGTCCCATGTCTTTAGGCCCCTCAGTCCCATTCCAGGCCGCCGCGCCGCCAGACATAGGCGTAGGCGACGAAGACGGTGAGCACGAAGAGCAGCATCTCCACGAGCCCGAAGATCCCCAGGGCGTCGAAGGTGACGGCCCAGGGGTAGAGGAAGACGATCTCGATGTCGAAGACGATGAAGAGCATCGCCGTCAGGTAGTACTTGATGGGGAAGCGCCCGCCGCCGGCCGGCGTGGGGGTCGGCTCGATACCGCACTCGTAGGCTTCGAGTTTGGCGCGGTTGTACCGCTTCGGACCGATCAGCGTGGCCATGACCACGGAGAAGATCGCAAAGCCTGCCCCGAGGGCTCCCAGTACGAGGATGGGCGCATACGCGTTCACCGCTCCTCGCTCCTCTCAGTCGGCACTGACTGCTGGCGGTTGCGGTCGGTCTCACAGCCGCCCCATCAGCCCCATGAACCCCGCCTGCCCCGGCGAAGATCGGGAACATGTGAAGCAGGTCACAAGCCCAACCGCGTGCATCTTATGCCCGCCGGTCTGTGATCTGCGACACGGGGTATTGCACAACCTTTGTGATCTCCACCACCTGACGAAGGATCATGAAGTCGTATGAGCGGTGATCTTCACACAGGAAGCGTCCGAGTGATCACCAGAGGTGACATTTTCGCTCGTCAGAGCAGCTCAGAGGGGTCGCCTCAATATCAAGCCGATCCGGCGGCAGGCAAATTCGCCCTGGACGTGATCTCTTGCTAGAGGCCGCGTTCACACATCAGGGGGACGCGCGGCACGGCCGTGGACGCGTGCACGCGTTCACGAAGTCCCCGCCGTCGTGATCCGGCCGTGATCAACTCCCGGGGACGCGGGCGGTGCGGTGACCGTTCCGTGACCTCCGCCACATCGATGAGAGGCCCATGAGAACCGGGCTTGGCCAACCAGCCCAACCAGTGGTAGGCGGAGGGCAATTCGGGCGTAATGACGAAAGTACGTGATCAAAGCCGTGTTGAGCTGCGCCCGCAATGTCCGTTACGGCGTCAATAAAGAACGACACGCCCGGGATTCACGGGCTTGGTTGAGCAACTGTGGCGCAGGACACGTTTCTTGAAGGTATGAAGGAGCCCCTGATACCGGTTGTTTCCATGTCCCACACCGCTCACATACGCAGCCACCGGAAGCCCCGCCGCAGCGCGTCGAAAATCGCGATGCGGGCCGGAGTTGCCGGTGGCGTCCTCAGCACCCTGGCAGTGGCCGGCGCGTCGGCCTCGTCGGCGAACGCCGCCGAGCCGGTGACGCAGACGCTCGAACTGCCCACCCTGACGGCGGACATATCCGCCCAGGTCGCCCAGTCCGCGGAGGCCACGCAGCTGGCGGCCGCGAACTACGAGCTGCGTGCCGAGCGTGACGCGGCTGCCGCGAAGGCCGCGAAGCAGGCCGAAAAGGACCTCGCCGAGGCCAAGAAGAAGGCGGCGGAGGCCAAGAAGAAGGCCGAGGAGGCCGCGCGCAAGAAGGCCGCCGAGCGTGCCGAGCGCGCTTCCCGCAGCTCCGAGCGGACCACGCTGTCCGCCTCCGTGAGCGCCGACGTCTCCACCAGCTCGTCCTCCGCGACCGGTTCGGCCGCCGCGGTCGTCGACTTCGTCAAGGCGCAGGTCGGCAAGGCCTACGTCTCCGGCGCCACCGGCCCGTCCGCCTACGACTGCTCGGGCCTGGTGCAGACGGCCTTCAAGCAGGTCGGCATCGACCTCCCGCGCGTCTCGCAGGACCAGTCCACCGCGGGCACCCAGGTCTCGCTGAGCAACCTTCAGCCCGGCGACATCCTCTACTGGGGCAGCGCGGGCAGCGCGTACCACGTGGCCGTGTACGTCGGCGGCGGCATGTTCGTCGGCGCGCAGAACCCGTCCTCGGGCGTCGTCGAGCGGGACCTGTCCTACGACCCGCCGAGCGGAGCGGTGCGCGTCCTCTGACACACGCACACATCATGGGCGTTCGCCTGACACAGGCGCACGTACAGCCGTAAAAGGGGCGAAGGGTCGCAGCCGGTCGAGGCAGCGACCCTTCGGCGTACGCACCGGGCGCCCTCGCCGCGCGCACCGGGGGCCCTGTGCCACGCACGCCGGGCGCCCTCGCCGCGCACACCGGGCAGGCCCCCTCGGCGTACACACACGGAAAAGCCGGCGCCCCCGCTGGGAGCGCCGGCCGTGGGTGGCCGCCCGGAGGGCTATGCCTTCGGGGCCACCTTGCTCAGGCCGTTGATGATGCGGTCCATCGCGTCGCCGCCCGTCGGGTCGGTGAGGTTGGCGAGCAGCTTGAGGGTGAACTTCATCAGCATCGGGTGGGTCAGGCCGCGCTGCGTGGCGATCTGCATGACCTTCGGGTTGCCGATGAGCTTCACGAAGGCGCGGCCGAGCGTGTAGTAGCCGCCGTAGGTGTCCTTCAGGATGCGCGGGTAGCGCTGCAGGGCGAGTTCGCGCTGCCCGGGCGTGGCCCGCGCGTGCGCCTGGACGATGACGTCGGCGGCGAGCTGGCCGGACTCCATGGCGTAGGCGATGCCCTCGCCGTTGAAGGGGTTCACCAGGCCGCCGGCGTCGCCGACCAGCAGCAGGCCCTTGGTGTAGTGCGGCTGGCGGTTGAAGGCCATGGGGAGGGCGGCGCCGCGGATCGGGCCGGTCATGTTGTCCGGGGTGTAGCCCCAGTCCTCCGGCATGGAGGCGCACCAGGCCTTGAGCACCTCGCGCCAGTCCAGCTCCTTGAAGGAGTCGGAGGTGTTGAGCACGCCGAGGCCGACGTTGGAGGTGCCGTCGCCCATGCCGAAGATCCAGCCGTAGCCGGGCAGCAGGCGGTCCTGGGGGCCGCGGCGGTCCCACAGCTCCAGCCAGGACTCCAGGTAGTCGTCGTCGTGGCGGGGGCTTTCGAAGTACGTCCGCACGGCCACGCCCATCGGGCGGTCCTCGCGACGGTGCAGGCCCATCGCCAGGGACAGCCGGGTGGAGTTGCCGTCGGCGGCGACGACGAGCGGCGCGTGGAAGGTGACCTCGCGCTTCTCCTCGCCGAGCTTGGCGGTGACGCCGGTGATGCGGCCGGTGCGGTCGTCGACGATCGGGCCGGAGACGTTGCAGCGCTCGAAGAGCCGCGCGCCCGCCTTCTGCGCCTGGCGGGCCAGCTGCTCGTCGAAGTCGTCACGCTTGCGGACCAGGCCGTAGTTCGGGAAGGAGGCGAGATCCGGCCAGTCCAGCTGCAGCCGCACCCCGCCGCCGATGATCCGCAGGCCCTTGTTGCGCAGCCAGCCGGCCTCCTCGGAGATGTCGATGCCCATCGCCACGAGCTGCTTGACGGCGCGCGGGGTGAGGCCGTCGCCGCACACCTTCTCGCGCGGGAACGCGGTCTTCTCCAGCAGCAGCACGTCGAGCCCGGCGCGGGCGAGGTGGTAGGCGGTCGTGGAGCCGGCCGGGCCCGCGCCCACGACGATCACATCTGCGGTGTTCTCGGAGAGGGGCTCGGTCACGACACTCACAGCGGGATCTCCCCAAGTTCGAAATCTGTGTGCCGACCGGCACTGGACATGGGCAGTCTATTCAGCAGAATTGATCAACCGGCTGAAGGGCTGCCCCGTGAACCGAACTCTGCCCGTGGTACGGCTGCGCGTCCCCACCGACGAGGACGCGGTGGCCTGGCACCGGATCTTCGCCCACCCGGACGTCATGGAGTTCCAGGGCGGTCCCGCCGAGCTGTCCGTCTACGAGGAGCTCACCGCCCGGCAGCGCAGACACGACGCCGAGCGCGGCTTCTGCCTGTGGACCATGGTCGACGAGCAGGACCGGGTCGTCGGCTTCACCGGCGCCCAGCCGTGGCCGTACGCGTGGGGACCGGCCGGCGAGATCGAGATCGGCTGGCGGCTCGGCCGCGAGCACTGGGGCAAGGGGTACGTCACCGCGGCGGCGCTGATGACGCTGGAACGGGTGCGTGCGGCGGGCGTGGGCAGCGTCGTCGCCATGGTCGACGCCCGCAACGCCCGCTCGATCGCGGTCACGCAGCGGCTGGGGATGCGGCTCGCGGAGACGTTCGTGTCGCCGGAGCGGAAGCGGCAGGGCCACTGCTACCGCCTGGAGCTGTAACCCTGAGTAATAGTTCGCTACGGAACGCGACTTGACGCTTCCGGTCGGCACCCCCGGGCGGTTACCCTTCCAGTACCGCTGGGGGTGACATCCGTGCCGATAACACCCAGAACACCCGAAGTCCGTGTGCCCAGGCTCGTCGGTCTGATGGCCGTTGACGCGCGCGAGAGAGCCACCGCGCACGGAGTCCTGCTCGCCGCGCCCGACCGGCCCGACTTCCGCCGCACGGTGGTCGACCACGTCGTACGGCAGTACCCGCCGCCCGGCGTCGAGGTGCCGCGCGGGGCCGTGGTCACCGTGTGGTTCGACTTCGGCGAGGGCGAGGGAGGCGGCGGTGCGGGCGTGCACGAGCCGCGCCTGCCGCATACGCCGCGCGGCGGGTTGCAGCGGGAGCTGGACGAACCGGGCGATCCGTACGCGGTGATCGGCAGCGGCTGAGCAGGCCGGCCTCCCCGGGCGTGGCGATACCGGCCCCGCGAAGACGCGGGTGCCCTCAGCTCTCCTTGAACCCCCGGTGCAGCGCCACCACGCCACCCGTCAGGTTGCGCCAGGCCACCTTGGTCCAGCCGGCCTTGCGCAGCCGTTCGGCGAGGGCGGGCTGGTCCGGCCAGGCGCGGATGGACTCGGCGAGGTAGACGTACGCGTCCGGGTTGGAGGACACCGCCCGGGCCACCGGCGGTAGGGCGCGCATCAGGTACTCGGTGTAGACGGTCCGGAACGGCGCCCACGTCGGGTGCGAGAACTCGCAGATGACCACCCGGCCGCCCGGGCGTGTCACCCGGTACATCTCGCGCAGGGCCGCGTCGAAGTCCTGCACGTTGCGCAGCCCGAAGGAGATCGTCACCGCGTCGAAGGTGTCGTCCTTGAACGGCAGCCTCGTCGCGTCGCCGGCGGTGAAGGGCAGCCAGGTGTGCTTGCGCTTGCCCACCTGCAGCATGCCGAGCGAGAAGTCGCAGGGCACGACGTAGGCACCGCTCTGCGCGAAGGGCAGCGAGGAGGTCGCCGTACCGGCGGCCAGGTCGAGCACCTTCTGCGCGGGCCGGGCGTCGACGGCCTTGGCCACCTCCTTGCGCCAGCGGCGGTCCTGCCCCAGGGACAGCACGTCGTTGGTCAGGTCGTACCGTTCCGCCACGTTGTCGAACATCGAGGCGACTTCGTGCGGCTGCTTGTCCAGGGATGCGCGGGTCACGCGCCCATTGTTGCAGTACGCCCTCCCGGCAGGAGCCGCGGCTTCTTGCGCGCGGCGACGTCCTCCACCCACCCGCACAGCAGCACGAACGCGCCGATCAGCAGCCAGCCGACGCCGAACAGGAACCACTGGCTGCCCAGCGGCAGATGGGCGGCGAAGGCCGGCACGTCCCACAGCCGGTCGGTCAGCGGCACCGCGAGGATCAGGGCGATCTCGTGCCAGAGGTAGAGCGTCACCGCGCGGGCGTTGAAGACGGTGACCAGCCGGTCCAGCCGGGGCAGGCGGGCGAGCCCGGCGAAGTCGGTCCGCAGGCGTTCCTTGGCCCACATCAGCAGCGCCACGAACCCGGCCGACCAGAAAGCCTGCGCGAGCGGGTTCTCGTCCAGGTCGTAGGTGCCGAACTCGGCGCGGTGGGCGAAGGCGTACCAGCCGCCGAACGCGAGCGCGGCGAGCGAGAACACGACGACCGGAGCGGGCCGCGTCCGCGCGAGCACCCCGTCGCGGTGCGCGAAGCCGAGCAGCCAGCAGAACAGGTAGGTCGCCAGGTCCCACAGGGCGCTGCCGAGCCGGCCGTCCGGCGGCTGCCGGACGTACTGGAAGACGACGACCGGGAGGAGCGAGACAAGCAGCACCGGCACCGGAGCGAGCCGGAAGACCCGCAGCAGCAGCGGGGACAGCAGCACGAACCACAGATAGGTGCGCAGATACCAGAGGATCTCCCAGGCCTGCTCGCCCCACGCGCTGCCCGGCGCGTCGCCGAGCGGCACGATCCAGTAGACGGCCTGCCATCCCGGCATCCAGCCGTGCACCAGCATGGCGAGGACGACGAAGACACCCCAGAACCAGAACGGCGGCAGGAGGCGGCGCAGCCGGCCGCGCACCACCGCGAGCGCCGGCCGCTCCAGCGACCTCGCCATCAGGGTCCCGGCCAGGCCGAACATGACCCCCATCGAGGGGAAGACGTATCCGGCCCAGGCCCAGCCGAAGGTGTGGTAGGTGACGACTCGGACCAGGGCCACGGCCCGGAGCGTGTCGAAATAACGGTCCCGGCCGGACGCGGGGGCGGCCCGCACGGCCCGTACCGCGCTCCTGCTGTGCGCCCCCACCTCAGCTCACCCCCGCCGGCGTGCCGACCTCGCCGGTGCGCTTCAGCTTCTGCCAGCGCAGCCGGCCGCCGGTCAGCGCCGTGACGCAGGAGTGGATGAGGACGAGGTACATCATCTGCCGGTAGGCCAGCTGCTGGAGCGGCATCATCAGCAGATAGCGGTACTTCTCCCGGTCCAGACGGAAGGCGTACGCCGCGCACAGCAGCTGCACGCCGAGCACGGCGAGCCAGGCCAGCAGGGCCGCCCGGAAGTCGATGAAGATCATCGAGTAGACGGTGAACACGTCGATCAGCGGCGCGAAGACCGGCGTGACGATCTGGAAGAGGACGACCAGCGGCATGCCGACGCGCCCGAAACGCCCCGAAGGTCCCCGGTCCGTGAGCGACTTGCGGTGCTTCCACAGGGCCTGCATCGTGCCGTACGACCAGCGGTAGCGCTGCGACCACAGCTGCTTGAGCGAGCCCGGCGCCTCCGTCCACGCGCGCGCGTGCTCCTGGTAGACCACCCGCCAGCCGGCGCGGTGCAGGGCGATGGTGATGTCGGTGTCCTCGGCGAGCGTGTCCTCGCTCATCCCGCCGACCTCCAGCACGGCCTCCCGCCGGAACGCGCCGATGGCCCCGGGGATCGTCGGCATGCAGCGCAGCAGGTCGTACATGCGCCGGTCGAGGTTGAAGCCCATGACGTACTCGATGTGCTGCCAGGCCCCGATGACCGTGTTCCGGTTGCCCACCTTGGCGTTGCCCGCGACCGCGCCGACGGACGGGTCGGCGAAGGGCTGGACCAGCTGCCGCACGGTGTCCGGTTCGAAGACGGTGTCGCCGTCCATCATCACGACGATGTCGTACGAGGCGTGCCGCACGCCGTTGTTGAGCGCGGCCGGCTTGCCCGCGTTCTCCTGCCGGACGACGCGCACGTTGGGCATGCCGAGCGACTCGGCGATGCCGGCGGTGCCGTCCGTGGAGCCGTCGTCCACCACGATGATCTCGATCGGGTGGGTGCTCCGCGCCAGTGAGGCGAGGGTGTTGGCGATGCACTCCTTCTCGTTGTACGCCGGGACGATCACGCTGACCGGGCGGGTGACCGGCTCTCCCCAGCGGAAGCGGCGCCGGTTGCGCCGGCGGTGGTGGCGGCGGGCCAGGAGCAGCATCATCCCGAACCGGCCCATCACGGCCACGCCGACGACCAGCAGTCCGGCCGACAGCACCGGCACGGTCCACTCGGCCACGGCGACGGCGGCGATGAGCGCCTTGCCCTCGTACAGGGTGGCGCCGGTGGCGGTGCGGTGGGCGCCCTGGAGCCCGCCCGGCCCCGGCCCGCCCACGCCGACGGAACTCCCCGATGCCCCGGCACCGGTGCGCTGCTTCTCCATGACCCCGCTGATGGTGGTGAAGGTGTATCCCTTCGCCCGCATCTCCTTGATGTACCGGGGCAGCGCCGCGATGGTCTGCGAGCGCTCGCCGCCCGCGTCGTGGAACAGCACCGAGGCGCCCTTGCCGTCCTTCGGCGTGGCCCACTGGACGATCTTCGACACGCCGGGCCGCTTCCAGTCGTCGCTGTCGGTGTCGATGAACACGCTGGTGTAGCCGTCCTCGCCCAGCTCGCGGTAGACCGGCCAGCTGTAGTCGTCGATGGCGTCGGTCCGGGAGGAGTACGGCGCCCGGAACAGCGTGGTCGTGATCCCGGCGGCGCCCGCGAGCGCCAGCTGGGTCTGGGTCATCTCCCGCCGGACGCGGGCGTCGCTCTGGTAGGAGAGGTCGACATGGGTGAAGGTGTGGACGCCCACCTCGTTGCCCTGCTCGACCATCGACCTGACGATCCCCGGGTAGCGCGAGACCATCGAGCCGACCAGGAAGAACGTGCCGGGGACGTCGTACTCCTCAAGGATCTTCAGCACCTGGGGGGTCCAGGTCGGGTCGGGGCCGTCGTCGAAGGTGAGCGCGATCGTCTTGTCCGGCACCGAGACGGTGGTCGCCCGTCCGCCCCGGAAGGTGAGGATCGGCCCGCCGTCGAGGATGCTCTGCGGCACCTGGCCGGCACTCGCACCGGTGCGCACGCGCTGGTCACCGCCGACCTCCGCGCGCAGATAGCCGTCGAGGAGCATCACGCTGGTCAGCGCCAGCAGGAGCAGCAGGGCGACGATGACGCGCGGGCGCTGCAGGGCCGCGGCCTTGCCGGCCGCCCGCTCGATACGGGTGGGGGCGCGTCGGCGGCCGCGGGAGGAAGAGATGGGCATGGGGTCGTGTCGCTCCGGTCAGTCGGCGGCGGGGACCGCGGAGGCGGACGGGACGGTGGTGGGTACGGCGGTGGGGGCGGCGCCGCCGTAGGGGCGGAACTGCCCGGGCAGGTCCCGGCCACCGCCCGCCGTGCCGCCGAACGGCAGCAGCGAGGAAGGGGTCAGTGAGATGCCCCAGCCCATGAACGCCAGGACCAGCACGGCCGCGTACCCGAGGCAGACCGCGCCGACCAGCAGGCCGAGTCGGCGCAGCAGCTTGGCGCGGCGGCCGGAGGTGTCCACGAACACGGGCCCGTCGGCGGCGTGTTTTTCGATGACGTGCTCGGAATGCATTCCCCGGACATTAGGGAGCGTTCATATGGAAAGCTCGGGATGCGTTATGAGCCACCCATGAATGCCGCCGGCCTGTCTGTTTCCTGAGAAGGAACCTGTGCCGCCGCACAGGTGGCTGTGACAGTTTCCGGGCCATGAGGAGTCACAAGAGGTGGGCGGCCGCGCTCGGTTGCCTTTTCGTCCTGGCCACGGCGGGGTGCGCCCCCGACCAGAACGCCGCCGAAAGCGCCCCGAGCAACACTTCACCCAGCACTTCACCCAGTACTTCACCGAGCACGCTCTACGAGCCCTACGTGAGCGCCACCACCGCCTCGGCCCTCGACTCCGCAGGCTCCCCGACGACGTACAACGCGGCCTTCGTCATAGCGAACGGCACTGCTTGCACCGCGAGTTGGAACGGAACCCACGCCCTCACCGACACGTCGGTGACTTCCCGGATCGCGGCGCTGAAGAAGAACGGCTCCGACGTCCGCGTCTCCTTCGGCGGCGCCTCCGGCAAGGAGCTGGCGGCGGTCTGCGGCAGCGTCTCCGCACTGGCGCAGGCGTACGGCGCCGCCCTGGACGCGGTGGGCGCCACCCGGGCCGACTTCGACATCGAGGGCGACGAGCTGACCGACTCCGCCTCCGTCGCCCTGCGCTCCCGGGCCATCGCCGAGCTGCAGAAGGAACGGCCCGGCCTGGAGGTCTCCTTCACGCTGCCGGTGATGCCGGCCGGGCTGGACGCGGACAGCCTGGCGCTGCTGGCGTCCGCGAACACGTACGACGTACAGGTCTCCACGGTCAACCTGATGACCATGAACTACGGCGAGTCGTACGCCGGTGACATGGGCGGCTACGCCGTCACCGCCGCGACCGCCGCCCACGCCCAGCTGAAGCAGGTGTTCGGCGGCTCGGACGCGGCGGCCTGGCGGGGCATGGCGCTCACCTCGATGATCGGCGTGAACGACGTCGCCGGTGAGACGTTCACGCTCGCCGACGCGGCGGAGGTGCGGGAGTTCGCCGTGCGGAAGGGCATCGCATGGGTGTCGATGTGGTCGACGTTCCGCGACCGGCAGTGCGCGGACGGCTCCTCCGCCGAGGACGTGGCCACCGATTGCAGCGGGGTGGAGCAGCAGGACGGGGCGTTCGCGCAGGCGTTCTCGGGGTAGTCAGCGGCGCCGGTACACCAGGCGTCCCGCGACGACCGTCGCCACGCACGTGCCGGCCCCGCGTTCCGCCAGCTCCGAGACGTCCCGTACGTCGAACACCGCGAACCGGGCTGCCGAGCCGGCCTCCCGTTCGGGCGCGAACTCCACGGGCGCCCCGCAGGAGTACGGGTCGAGGGAGGCGGGCCCCTGCGGTCTGCCGAGGCGGCCCACCACACCCAGCCCGGTGCGCCGCACCGCGTCCTGCACCGCGCGGTTGGCGAGCGGCTCGCAGGCCGCCGCGACCGTGCCGTGCGCCAGCATGCGCTGCACCCCGCGCCGGGCGCTCGCACCCCAGCGCACCTCGTCCAGCGCGAGCGCCGCCAGCGCCTCCCCCGTCAGCGGCTCGGTGCCGAGTTCCGCGGCCTCCCGCGGGTCCGGGTGGTAGGCCTCCTCCAGCAGCTCGTTGCCGTACAGGTTGACCAGCCCCGGGGTGAGGATGCCCGGCCACTCGCGCACGCGGGCCGCCGGATGCGCGGCGCGCACCTCCTCCAGGGGCCCGGCGGTGGCGATCCACTCGCCCTGCACGGCCAGCGCGCGGCCCCGGGAGTCGGCGTGAATCGTCAGCACGGCGGCGTCAGTTGGACGCGAGCAGCTTCAGCTCGGGGTGGGCCGTGCCGCCCTCGATCGCCGTCGAGGAGATGTGGGAGACCACGCGGTCGTCGACCGGGTCGTTCGCCGGGTCGTCGTGCACGACGAGGTGCTCGTACGTCGTCGAACGCTGCGCCGGGACGCGGCCCGCCTTGCGGATCAGGTCGATGATCTCCATGCGGTTGGAGCGGTGCTTGGCACCGGCGGAGGAGACCACGTTCTCCTCCAGCATGATCGAGCCGAGGTCGTCCGCGCCGTAGTGCAGGGAGAGCTGCCCGACCTCCTTGCCGGTGGTCAGCCAGGAGCCCTGGATGTGGGCCACGTTGTCCAGGAACAGACGGGCGACCGCGATGATGCGCAGGTACTCGAAGAGGGTCGTCTGGGTGCGGCCCTTCAGGTGGTTGTTCTCCGGCTGGTAGGTGTACGGGATGAACGCGCGGAAGCCGCCCGTGCGGTCCTGCACGTCGCGGATCATCCGCAGGTGCTCGATGCGCTCGGCGTTGGTCTCGCCGGTGCCCATCAGCATCGTCGACGTCGACTCCACGCCCAGCCGGTGCGCGGTCTCCATGATCTCCAGCCAGCGCTCGCCGGACTCCTTCAGCGGGGCGATGGCCTTGCGCGGCCGCTCGGGCAGCAGCTCGGCGCCGGCGCCCGCGAAGGAGTCCAGGCCGGCCTCGTGGATGCGGGTGATGGCCTCCTCGACCGACACACCGCTGATCCGGGCCATGTGCTCCACCTCGGACGCGCCCAGCGAGTGGATCACCAGCTGCGGGAAGGCGTCCTTGATGGCCTTGAAGTGCGTCTCGTAGTACTCGACGCCGAAGTCCGGGTGGTGGCCGCCCTGGAACATGATCTGGGTGCCGCCCAGCTCCACGGTCTCCGCGCAGCGGCGCAGGATGTCGTCGAGGTCGCGGGTCCAGCCCTTGTCGCTCTTCGGCGGGGCGTAGAAGGCGCAGAACTTGCACGCCGTGACGCACACGTTCGTGTAGTTGATGTTCCGCTCGATGATGTACGTCGCGATGTGCTCGGTGCCCGCGTACCGGCGGCGGCGCACGGCGTCGGCGGCGGCGCCGAGCGCGTGCAGCGGGGCGTCCCGGTAGAGGTCGAGCGCCTCCTCGGGGGTGATCCGTCCGCCCGCGGCGGCACGGTCGAGGACGGACTGGAGGTCGGCCTTCTCGGTCACCGGAGCGTCCCTTTCGTAAGGGGTGTAACGGACCGAACCAGCGTACGCCAGGCGTCCGACGCCGCTGACCTCAGGCCGTGTACGCGCCGACCAGCAGCCCCGCGAAAGCCCCCGCGAGCAGGAACGGCCCGAACGCGATGGCCGTGCGCCGCCCGGCGCCCCGCGCGACGACCAGGAAACCGCCGTACAGCGCCCCGAACAGGAACCCGGCGAAGGTGCCCAGCAGCAGCGTCGGCCAGCCGTACCAGCCGAGGACGGCCCCCACTCCCAGCGCCAGCTTCACATCGCCGAAGGCCATGCCGGCCGGGTTGATCAGGAACAGCAGGAAGTAGCCGCCGCCCAGGGCGAGGGCGCCGAGCAGGGCCGTCGTCCAGTGCCCGGCATGCTCGGGCGCCAGCGCGGCCAGGCCCAGCAGCAGCGCGGCGGCCCCGGCCAGCGGCAGGGTGAGCGGGTCGGGCAGCCGCTGCACCCGCAGATCCACGAGGGCGAGCAGGACGCCGGCGGGCGCCAGCAGCAGCCACACGCCCAGCTCGGGCCGGATGCCGGTGGCGGCGGCGAGCGCGGCGCACAGCAGGGCGGTGACGAGCGCGAGGGGCCAGGCATGGGGGCCGTACGACTGCCGGCACGTGCGGCAGGGGGCCGGGCCGAGCCAGCCCCGGACGGGGTGCCCGTGCGGGCACTCCCGCCGCCACCCCTCCTGCTCCTCGCCCTCCTGCGCGGAGGGCACGCAGAAGCGGTACGCCGCCCTCGGCAGCAGCGCCCCCGCCACCGCGCCCCACAGCGCGGCGGCGACGACGATCAGAGGGCCCGGGTCGCTCATCCGACGGCCGCGGCGCCCTCACGCCACGTCGGCAGCAGCTCGTCGAGCAGTGCCTCGGTGCGCGGCGGCAGGCCGCGGGCGCCGCTGCGGGACACGAGGTCCGCGGCGAGCGCCTGGAGCCGCTCCGGGTCACCGGTGGCGTGCGTGGCGCGCAGCAGCTCGTGCCACAGCCGCTCGTCGTCCGGAGCGGTCCGCAGCGCGGCGTTCAGCGCCTCGATCGCCCGCTCGGCGCGGTCCTTCTCCAGGTGGAACTCCGACAGCGCCAGCCCGATGTCGGCGACCAGCAGCGGCAGCTGGGCGTCGACGATCTCGTGGGTGAGCCAGCGGTAGCGGCCGGCGGGACGGTCGGCGAGCAGCGGGCCGCGCACCAGGACGAGCGCGTCGGTGAGCAGCCGTCCGCGCACGGCGCGGCTGCCGACGCCCCGGCCCTGCGTGGCCTCGTGGTAGAGGGAGCGCAGCACGTCCAGGTCGGAGACGACCGACTTGGCGAGGACGAGCCGTCCGGTGGCGTCGGTGGTCAGGCGCGGGGTGCCGTCCGGGTCGGTGCCGAGCCAGGCGCGCAGCCGCTCCAGCAGCGCCTCGCGGACGTCGTCGGTGACGCCGCGCGGCCACAGCGCGGAGGACAGCACGCGCGGGTGCACGCCCTCGCGGTGCAGGAGCAGCAGGGCGAGCGCCTCGTGCAGCAGCGCGCTGCGCTCGTCGTCGGGCGCCTCCAGGCCGATGATCTCGTACGACCCGACCAGGCGGGCGTAGACGGCGGGGCGGCCCTGCTCGCTGACGTCGACGAGGAACGGCGGGGTGGTCGTCGGTCCGTCCGGGCCGCCGTGCTCGGGGTCCGCCTCGACGAACAGCTCGACGACGGCCTGCCGCTGGGCGGCGGGCAGCATCTGCGCGTCCAGCTCCAGGCCGAGCAGCGGGGCGCGCAGCTTGCCGTCGCCGGAGATCTCCATCTCCCAGGCGGCGCCGGGCAGTTCACCGCTCTCGCTGCCGATGAGGTAGCCGATGCCGAGGCGGCTGGCGTCGGCGGCGAGCTCGGCGAGCCGGCGGGCCTCCTCGGCGGAGGGCTGGGCGGCGAGCAGGACGAGGTGCGGCGCCCAGCGGGCGTGCTGGGCGGGACCGGTACGGCCGGTCAGCACCGAGTCGTGGCCGGCGGCGCCGAGCGCGCCGCGCCGCTGCCGGGTCTCGGCCTCCATGGTCTCCAGCAGGGCCTCGATGCCGTCGAGGTGGCGCAGCCGGTTGGGGGCGAGCGCGGTGAGGTCCTCGCCGAAGCCGACGAGGGTGATGGTCATGCGGTCCGACCAGCCGTTGGTGGCCAGTTCGGCGGCCACGGAGGCGAAGACGGCGTCCCGGTCGGCCTCGCGGCCGCTCAGGGAGACGATGCCGGGCACGGCCTCCAGGTTGAGCAGGAGGCGGGAGTCGTCCATGGTGCCGAGGGAGACCAGACCCGGGTAGGGGGCGGCGGTGTCGCTGTCGCCGTAGTTCTGGGCGTCGTTCTTCGCCAGCACCCAGAAGGTCTGGTCCTGGCCGAGCTGCCAGGGCGCGGGCGGCTTGCCGGCGGGCTGGGCCAGCTGCAGGTGCAGGTCGCCGCCGGTCAGCCAGGCCGCGTACACGACGGGCAGCGGCCGCGACTCCTGCGCGAGGGACGCGGCGAGCCCGCGCAGCGAGCGGTCGAGGAGGCGTACGCCCTCGGGGTCGGCGCCGACGAGCAGCGCGTCCTGCGCGTCCAGCGCGTCCCCGGTCGGGGTGGGCGGCTCCATGCCGCGCCGGCCCAGCGTGCCTATCGCCGACTGCCACAGCGCCTGCCGGCGGCGCCGGCCGAGGGCGCCGAGCAGACCGGCGGCGAGGAGCGGGGCGGCGAGGAGGGCCTGGGGCAGCCCGAAGTCACTGGTGTCGTGCTGCTGCTGTGCGTGCGGGGCGGGCTGGGCGGGCTGCTGGTGGGGCTGCTGGTGGTCGGGGGCGGGCCGCTGCTCGGGCACGGAGACATGCCCGCCGCCCTGAGCGCCACCACCCTGGGCCTGGTCACCCTGCGCATGCTGACCGCTCTTGGCGTAGTCGTGGATCTGCTGCTGGACCTCGGGCGAGACCTGGGCGGCGTCGTCCGGCATCTCGACGAGGTCGCCGCCACGGGCGTCACCGGGCATCTCCATGATCCAGCCGGGCCGGATGAGGCTGGCCTCGGACAGCCGGGAGCCGTCGGGCTGGATGCGGTCCTTGTTGAGCTCGTAGATCTCCTTGTACCGGCGGCCGTCGCCGAGGTGCCGCTCGGCGATCTCCCACAGGGAGTCGTGGTGACGCCCCTCCGGCGGCTGGATCCGGTAGTACTTGGTGTCCCCGTGCCTGGCCTGGCTGTCGGCACGCGCGTGTGCCGCCTGCTCGGCCAGCGCGGAGGCGGCGTTCGCCGTCTGCTCCTGCGTCTGCGCGAACAGTCCCGGCGTCTGCTGGGCGGCGGCGACGGTGGGCTTCTGGTTGCCCTCCAGGCTGTGCCCCAGCTGCGACAGACCCGGCGTCAGGCTGGCCGCCGTCGCGCCGACGAGCAGCAGCGCGGCGACGAGCTGCCGGGCGAGCAGCTGACTCGGCCCGGCACCGGGCACCCGGCCCGGCACGCCGACCCCCGACACGGCGGCCTTGACCTCGACGAGCACGCACGCGGTGAACTGCGCCCAGGCCAGCCACACCACGACGGTGAGGATGTGCAGGAAGGTCTGGACGGTGATCTCCTGCTGGAGCCAGTCCAGGCTGGGCGCACCGCTCGGCAGCGGCCAGCCCACCTGCGACGCCAGCGCCAGGGGCACACCGACGACGAGTGCGGCCAGGGCGACGAAGGCGAGGAACGCCTTCACGAAGTCCCCGAACGTACGCCGCCGCACCCGCACCGGCTGTGGAGTCCGGTTCCGCGGGCCCGTCGAATTGCCCGAGCTTCCCGTCGAGCTGGAAGTCCTGCGTCGCGCCATGGCGGGTGTCCTGGGGTCGAGTGTGGAGGGATGGTCTGGTGACGGTCTGGTGCGTGGGGGTGGGTGGTTTGAGCCTACAGAGATCTTATTGACTACGACTGACAGCGCCATGGCACCGGGACGGAACCGGAACATGTGCGGGGGATTGCTCACGGGGTGCCGGAAAGGCGGCAGTTGCCCGCATGCGGACCGGGTGGCGGCCGGGGTGGCGACCACATCACACACTCCTCACCTTCCCCACACGATCCCCCGAAGCCCCGCAAACCCTCTTTACGGCCCCCTGCTAGCGTCACTGACTGCATCGTGCATGCCCTTACGCCGACCACCGGGGGAGAACGACCGTGGCCCGACGCGCCCTGACCGCCACCACGCTCGCCGCGACGGCGGCCCTCCTACTGACCGCCTGCGGCGGCGGGGACGACAAGTCGACGGACGACATCAAGGGGGCGGACACGGGGTCGGGGAGCCCGTCGGCTACGGCGTCACCCTCGGGGGCGTCGGATGCGAAGCGGCCGGTGGTCACGCTTCCGGGCAGCTTCCAGGCCGAGTTCCAGAGCTGGACGAACAGCGACCCCGAGCTGCAGACGGCCCTCAACGACGGCAAGGAGCGGCTCAGGGCGTCGTACGCGGCCATCATCGCGGGGAATCCCCAGTACGACGCGCTGGCCTTCTACAGCGGAACGTCGGCGATGAGCACCGGCTCCGCCTGGGTAAAGGGCTACAAGGGGTTGACGATCGTCGGCAAGGTCACGGTCTCCGATCCCCAGATCTCCTACCTCGGCGAGACGAAGAAGCGAGCCACGCTCTTCTACTGCGTCGACGAGAGCAAGGGGTACAGCAAGGACCTGAAGACCGGCGAGACCGCGGGCACCCCCAAGGGCGAGTCCCCCAAGGTGCAGTACCGGACGAGCCTGGCCAAGCAGGCGAACGGCGTGTGGAAGACCCTGACAGTCGAGACCCAACCGGGGGCGTGCTGACGATGAACACCACTCGACGCGTCGGCGTGGGACTGCTGCTCTCGCTGGCACTCGGCGCGGCTCTGCTCCCTTCGCCCGCCGTCGCCCTGGGCAGTCCCGGGCATGAAGGCGAATCGAAGAAGCCGTCCGGTGGCGCCGACGACGGGGACATCTACGCCTCCGCCACCTACTCCCGTATCAAGGTCCGTCAGGTCAGCGGCCCCACCGGCGGCAAGCGCGGCGCCGTGTCCTCCGTGGACGTGAACTGGAAGCCGCCGGCGTGCTGGTACGAACCCGTCTTCACCGGCGAGCAGCTCAAGGCGTTCGTGGACAGGACGGACGGCAACGGAGACGTCGGCATCCACGAGTCCTGGTTCGGCAAGGGACTGTGGACGGACCACTACCAGGACGGCAAGCCGGAACACAACTTCGACGACGCGTACACCGTCGCCGAGGGCTACAAGAACTACAACATCGGCAAGGACGGCTACTTCTGGCGCAGCGTCGCCCCCGACGCCTCCGACCCCGAATCCTGGGACTGCGGCAGGATCATGTTCTGGCAGGACGCCGGCCAGGTCCCGAAGATCCCGCACGCGCCGACGCCGAAGATGCTGGCCGAGTACGCCTACAACCACGTCAAGGTCCCCGAGACCGAGATCGAGCTGAAGCCCGCCGGCAAGTCGACCGTGAATCTGCCGACCTGGGTCTGGCTGGACAAGGGCACCTTCCAGGAGGTCAAGGTCCGCGCCGAGTTGCCCAACACGGGGCTGTGGGCGGAGACCACCGCCAAGCCGGTCGCCCTCCACCTGAACCCCGGTACCGAGGACGCCGAGACCTTCCCCGCCTCCGGTGACTGCACGATCAACACCGACGGCTCGATCGGCACCCCGTACACCGCGGGCGACGCCGGCAAGACCCCGCCGTGCGGCATCCGCTACCTCCGCGCCACCAACGGCGCCCCGTACCACCTCAAGGCATCCATCACCTGGCAGATCTCCTGGCAGGGCACGGGCGGCGCCAAGGGCGACCTCCCGGACGGCACCTTCGAGACGACACAGGACATGAACGTCCAGGAGATCCAGTCGGTCAACCGCTGACCTCGCCGACGAGGCGCTCGCCTCCTTCTGACCGGTACGGCCTGCGTGAACTCCACACAGCCCTCGGTGTCGCCGATCGCTACGGGACCTCCGCCGAGGCGTTCCATGACATCTTTGACGCGGTGACGCGTACGTTTCGCTTCGTCTGATCCGAGGGGGTCCCGGCATGGGCAAGGGAAAGCCCGATCTCGCGCTGCCGCTGAGCGAGTTGGAGGGTTACGGCGGCCGGCTGCGGTCGCTCAAGTCGCGGCTGAACCACACCAAGAAGCTGTTCGAGTCGTTCAGGGACGACATCGGCGACGGCAGCGTCAACGACGCCCTCGACGACTTCGAGTCCAACTGGGAGGACGGCCGCGAGGACATCTCCCAGCAGTTCGACGCCCTCGCCGACATGGCCGACGCCGTCGTCCGCGAGTTCAAGAAGCTCGACGACGACCTGGCGAAGAAGGCCGGCGAGGGCGTGAAGACGGAGGAGAAGGGCGGCGGCAAGGGCGACGGCGGGAAGTGAGGGCCGGGCACCCAGAGAGATCCGCAAGCACTTCGGCTGATCGCACGGGACCGCCCTTCACGCTTCCCGCAGCACCGCCACCGCGAACGCCAGCCGTCGGTCCAGCCACGGGGCGTGGGGCAGGTACGTCCGCACGCCCTCGAGGGGCACCGAGGTCAGGACGACCGTTTCCGTCTCGTCCTGCGTGCGCCAGGTGACCGGGCGCGGTGCGCGGGCCGGCTGGTCGCCGCCCTCGCTCCCGTCGAGGAGGGCAGCCACCACACCCCCGACGGCCGCGCCGGCCCCCTGCGCCAGCCGTTCCCTGCCCCGCCCCACGATCTCCTTGGCGCTGCCCCGCGCCCAGTGGTAGCGGGCGACGACGTCCGGGTGGCCGGCCTGCTGAAACCACCAGGTGTGCTGCAGGGTGCGCTTCGCGGCCGGCGTGCGGTGGATCAGACCGAGCTCCGCGCCGTCGGCATCGGTGACGCGGTAGCGAGCGCCGGACTCCTCCGGGGTGAGCGCGCACAGGAGGACGTCCGGCGCGGTGGCGTCGTGCAGCGCGTACGACGGCGTCTCCCCGCCCGCCGCGGTCACGAGCACGGAGGGCGCGTAGTAGCGCACCCCCTTGATCTCCGTGGGGAAGCGGACCGCCCGCCGGTCCCGCACCGCCTTACGGGCCAGCCCGGGCGGCCGCAGCACGTCCCCGACCAGAAAGTGGCCCGCGCGGTCCCAGGAGACCGGGTCGATCACCGGGTCGCTCTTCTGACGGCCGAACACGCTGCAACCTCCCTGGGCGGGCTCTGGATCGATCGGACAGGTCAGACCGCTCAGCCCACCTGGTTCTCCGCCACCGCCTGACCGTGGACCACCACGTCGCCGCCGTAGAACATGCCGGTGAAGACCGGGCTGTACGTCAGCTGGACCTCGACCTCCACCCGCTGGGCGTTGGCTGCCACGCAGTGGGTCGCGGCGATGTCCGCGCCGGTCATGTCCATCTCGCGGGCGAACGCCTTCACGCGGGCGTCGCAGTTCTGGTAGTTGATCGGCGCCGGGCCGCCCTCGTTGTCGTAGAGGGCTTCCTTGTCTATGTCCTGGGCGGCGTAGCGGGCCGCCTGCTCCGCGATGTCCGCCGCGCGCTCCCGCTTGGAGATGGACAGGCCGCCGTCGATCACGAAGGCCGACAGGGAGAGGAAGACGATCGCGAAGATGATCACCGCACCGGCCCCGGAGCCGCGGTCGTCCAGACGGGAGACACGCTCATGCCACCACTGCCTCACGCCGACCTCCGGAAGGGGTCCAGCGGAGAACTGAACGACGCCGACAGGGTCGTCGGAACGTTCAGACCGAGCATCGCCAAGCCTCGCACCTGGCAGCTGACCTCGACCGTGAAGATGGTGTCCGGCGCGAAACCCTGGCTGGTCTGCACGACCGACACCGGGCCCGAGCAGACGTCCGCGAGGTCCGACTCGGCCACCTTGCGCGCCTCCGCCATGGCTGTGCCGTGGTCCTTCTGGATGGACCCCGCCCGCGCCGCGTCCCGCGCCGCCCCGTCGAGGGCTCCGCGGCCCTCGACCAGCTGGCCGAAGGCCACCAGGACCAGGATGAACAGGATCATCACCGGTGCGAGGATCACCACCTCGACCGTCGACAGGCCCCGGTCGTCGCCGAAACCCCGTTGCCGCAGGGAGCGCATCTACCCCTCCCCCTCCCGCACGAACCGCTCCACCGGCCCCACCGACTGTGCGTGCACCGTCAGGTCCAGGCCGGGGAAGACCGTCGGGATGCGGGCCGAGATCTCCACGCCGACCGTGTTCTGCTCCGGCTGGAGCATCTTCACGTCCGGCGACAGCACCAGCTGCGGGCCGAGCTGGCTGATGTAGTCGTCGACCACGTCACGCGCCTTGCCTCGCCACGCCCCCGGCTGGTCGTGCGCCGTGGCGCGGGCCTTGCGGGCGCCCGCCTGGGCCGCCGCCTGGGCGACGTGGTCGGCGAAGAAGTACAGCGCGAACTGCACCGTCGCGAAGATCATGAAGAACAGGACGGGGGTGAGCAGCACGAACTCGATCGCCGTCATGCCGGAGTCGCCCCGGGCGCCCGCCGCCTCACGCGCGGCCGACACCCTGCGGCGCATCCATCTGCCCACGCCCACGTGTATCCCCGTCAACCCCGTAGTTACGGCACTCAGCAGGTCTTGCCCGCGTCCGCGCCCTTGATGCAGTCGCCGACCTTGTTGGCGCCCTCGCTCAGCGCGGCGTTGATGATCGCGGCCACCACTCCCACGATCGCCACGACGACCGCGGAGATGATGACCCACTCGACCGCGGAGGCACCGCGGTCCAGCTCGCCGGAGCGGGCACGCTCGACGCGGCCGCGCAGGAAGGTGACCAGGAAGTCCACGGCCGGGATGCCGGTGGAGAAGTTCCGTCCGTTCATGGTGAGTTGTCCTCTCGAAGGCCTGTCGAAGGCTGTCGAACATTTGACTTGGGTCGTCTTTGACGTCAGACGTGTCAGACCTGGAACACCCGCATCGCCGCCGGGAAGATCAGGAACACCAGGAATCCGGCGCACAGCAGCAGCTGGGCCACGAGCATCGACTGCGACTTCTCGCCCGCGCTGCCCTCGATCTCGGCCAGCTCGCGGTGGCGCATGGTCTCGGCGCGGGAGGCGAGGGACTCGCGGACCTTGGCGCCGTCGTCGGCCACCAGGGCGAGGGAGGCGGAGAGGTCCTTCAGCTCCTCCACGCCCAGCTCCTCGCCGAGCGCCCCGAGCGCCTGCCACTGGCTGACGCCGGTGATGCGGGCGTCAGCGAGGGCGTACTTGATGCGCTGGTTGGCCCAGCCGTCGGAGACCTCCGCGGCCGCCATCAGCGCCTCCGGCAGACCGCGCCCGCCCGCCAGGCTCATCGACACCAGGTCCAGGTACGCCCCGATGACGCGCCGCAGGTCGCGCCGCTTGTCGGCGGCGTCGCGCCGGACCTCCAGGTCGGGCAGGAAGAAGAACAGCGCGCCGCACATCAGCGCCAGCCACACCGGGATGATCGGGCTCTTGCCGAAGCCCAGCGTCCACACCACCGCGAACAGGAACGGGCCGAAGAACAGGCCCGCACCCCCAGCAGCGCCTTGGTCGCCAGGAACTTCTCCCAGCTGCGGTCCAGCACCGCCAGGTCCGCCCGCAGCGAGCGCTGCTCCCAGCCCTGCTGGAGGTAGAACTCGGCGACACGGGTGCCGACCTGGGCCCGCAGGGTGCCGAGCCGGCCGGTCTCCTGGGCCCGCGCCTGCGTCTCGTACGCCGAGCCCCGCGCCCGCATCGCGTCGATCCGGGCGACCTGCTGGATCGCGCTGCGTCTGGTCGGCATCAGGGCGCGGACGAGGGCGTAGACGCCCAGACCGAAGACCACGCCGACCACGATCGGCATCGTGAGGTTCATCGGCGTACCCCCTCCTCCTGCTGCTGCATGGGCGTACGGGGCCGGACGAACTGCACCGACGACTCGTCACGGACCAGGAAGCGTTCCGGCGTCTCGATGGTGGACAGCTTGCGCAGCCACCAGAAGCCGAGCGCGAACAGGCCGCAGACGCAGGCCAGCACGAGCTGGCCTGCCGGCGTGCCGTACGGGGAGACGAAGTCGCGGTTGAAGATGGACAGGCCGAGCACGAAGGCGATGGACACCGCCACCACGATCTGCACCGAGCGGCGGGTCGAGGCGCGCTGCGCCATCACGCGCTGGCGCATGTCGACCTCCTCGCGCGCCGACTTGGCGAGCGCGCCGAGCACCTGCCGCAGACCGGGGCCGCGCAGACGGGCGTTGAGGATGAGCGCCGCGACGATGATGTCGGCGGAGGCGTCGTCGATCTCGTCGGCGAGCAGCTGCAGCGCGTCCGGCAGCGGGGTGCGCGAGCGCAGCCGGTCGACGAGGGCGTCCAGGTGGGGTCGGAGGATCGGGGCCGCGGCCCGCGCGGAGGCGGGGATGGCCTGCTCCAGGCCGACCGCGCCGGCGATGGTGTCGCGCAGCGACTCCGTCCAGGAGGCGAGGGCCTCCACGCGGCGCATGGCGGCACGTTCCTCCGCGGCGCCGCCGAAGAGGCGGTCCCAGAAGAAGACGAGGACGGCCGCCGCGGCGCCGGCCACCACCCAGCGGGTCAGCAGCAGCACGGCCAGGCCGACGATGGCGGCCAGCGAGCCGCGCTGACCGGCGAACCGGATCAGCTCGCCTGCGCGCTCGCTCGCCTTCTGCTTCTCGTGCTCGGGCTTGGCGGGCAGGCCGCGGATCGCCAGCATGAGCAGCGCGAGTCCGCCGCCGACGGCGACGCCGCAGGCGAGTGCGTACAGGACGGTGGTGGAGAACAGGCCGCCCATCGAACCGAGCGAGCCGAGCGCCAGATCGGTCGTCATGCTCACCCCCATGTCCCGTGCGGCTGGTAGCCGTGTGCGATCAGGTCCTCCAGGCAGGCGATGGGCGCGTGCGGTACGACCCGGCCGTCGGGCGCCTCCGCGAACACCTCGCTGGACAGCACGCGCCCGTCGACGCCGTTGACCTCGCGCACGGAGGTGACCATGCGCTGCAGGCGGCCGCCGGTGGCGTAGTTGTTGCGCCGCTGGATGAAGACGACGAAATTCACCGCGCCCGCGATCAGCATCTGGCTGGCCTCGATGGGCAGCCGCTCGGCGGCCTGCAGGGCGTAGGTGGAAATACGGTTGAACACCTCGTGCGAGCTGTTGGCGTGGATCGTGGACAGCGAGCCGTCGTTGCCCTGCGACATCGCGTTCAGCATGGTGACGATCTCGTCGCCGAGGACCTCACCGACGATGACCCGGGAGGGGTTCATACGCAGCGAGCGGCGCACCAGTTCGGCCATGGAGATGGCGCCCTGCCCCTCGGAGTTGGGCAGCCGCTCCTCGAACGCCACCACGTTGGGGTGGAGATCGGGGAAGGTGTCCAGGCCCAGCTCCAGGGCGCGCTCGACGGTGATGAGGCGCTCGTGCGGCGGGATCTCGTTGGCGAGGGCGCGCAGCAGCGTCGTCTTACCGGCGTTGGTGGCACCCGCGATCATGATGTTCTTGCGGGCGCGGACCGCGCAGGCCAGGAAGTGCCCGAGCTCCGGGGTGAGGGTGCCGTTGCCGACCAGGTCGGAGATGAACACCTTGCCCATGCGGGCGCGTCGGATGGACAGCGCCGGCCGCCGGGCCACGTCCATGACCGCCGACAGACGCGAGCCGTCGGGCAGCCGCAGGTCGAGCTGCGGATTGGCGGAGTCGAAGGGGCGGGAGGACAGACCCGAGTAGGCGCCGAGCACCTGGATGAGCTCGATGAGCTCCTCGTCGGTCTCGGCGACCGGCTCGCCCTTGGTCTCACGCCCGTCGGCGTAGCCGATGAAGACCTGGTCGCAGCCGTTGATGTCGATGTTCTCGACCTGCGGGTCGTCCAGCAGCGGCTGGAGCCGGCCGACGCCGAACAGCGCCGCGTGCACGGCGGCCGCGTACTGCTCCTCGGTCTCCGCGTCCAGCGGAGTGCGGCCCGCGTTGATCTCCGCGCGGGCGTACTCCTCCAGTATCTGGGCTATGACGGCACGGGCGTACTGCCGCTCGTCCTCGCTGGACATCGGCGTGACACCGCTCGCCTGGTCCAGGCGCCGCTGCTCGGCGATGCGGTCGCCGGCGTCCTGCCGGAACCGCTTGACCAACTGGTGGTCGACAGCGGTCATCGGCCGGCCCCCGCCTGCCCGCTCATCGGGTGCCCGCCCGCGGGCACGGACCAGGCGGCGCCGTACTGCTGGTACAGGTCGGCGGTGACCTTGCGGGCGGAACGGATCAGCAGCGACTTGTCCAGGCGGCCGCGCCGGCGGCCGGCGAGCTGCTCGGCGCCCGCCGGGTCGTCGGCGATGGTGCCGACCACGCGGGCGCCGGTCTGCGCGTGGACGAGCATGTCGTTGACCTGGTTGACCAGCTTGCCCGCGTTGCTCGGGTCGGCGACCAGGACGACGCCGATCACCGGGTTCGCCAGGCTCGCCGCGCCGCGCGGCCCGCCGTGCAGCTTGGCGGCCAGCGCTGCGGCACGGTCGCGGACCCGGGCGAGGGACTCGGGCTCGGTGCGGGAGATCAGCAGGACCAGGGCGGCGTGCGGGAACAGCTCGACGGCCGGGGTGTCCCCGCTGATCCGGCCGCAGTCGGCGATGACGTCGGCGGGGGCGTTCGGGGAGTCGGCCAGCGCGGCGAAGGCGTGCCCGAGGGTCGGCCACAGCCCGGTCAGACCGGCGGCCTGCTCGGCGATGCCGAGCCCGACGAGCACCTCCAGGCCGCCACTGAGCGGCTGGACGTGGTCCCACAGCTGGTCGGGGACGAGACCGCGGCGGGCGGTCGCGGCGATCGACAGCATGCCGAGGTTCGGGTTGAGCGGTCCGCCGTGCGCGGCGGCGCTGCGGTAGACGAGGTCACCGCCGGCCGGGTCGGTCTCGGCCAGTAGCACCCGCCGCGGCCAGACCGCCGCGAGGGCGACGGCCGCGGTGGTGACGCCGGGGGAACCCTTGTCGGCGGCGAGGGCGATGAGGGCCATGGGTCGGGTGCCGCCTTCTAGTTGCCGGAGACGCGCACGATGGCGACCGCGTTCGCCGAAGCGGCACGGGCCACGGCAGCGGCGTCCGCCTGGTCGACGAGGAGGGTCAGGGAGAGGTTGCCCGTGCTGATGGTGGAGTCGCTCTTGTCGGCGACGTTGTTCACCTTGGCCTTGGCGACGAGCAGACCACCGGAGGAGGTGGAGCCGGCGCCCGACTTGTCCGAGCCGGAGCCCGAGCCGGCCGCGTCCACGTTGTACACGGCCACCGTGTCACCGGACTTGATGTCCGCCGGGTACTGGCCCTCCTTCAGGGCCACGCCGACGGAGGCCTTGCCGGCCGGGGTGGTCTCCCCCGCGGCGAACATCTGGCCGACGAGGACCGTTCCCGCGTAGATGGTCGACTTCGCCTTCAGGGACTTCAGGGCGCCCAGCTGCGACCACTTGATGTAGTCGATGCTGTCGTCGGCGGCGACCATCACCGAGGTGACGTTGGAGTCGGAGACGGACTCGCCCGCCTCGATCGTGCCCTTGGCCTGAATGACCTCCACCCGGTCCCCGGCGCGCAGCACGAGCATCGTCGCGCCCAGCGCACCCACCAGGATCAGCAGCACCGCCAGCGCCGCGAGCGCCGGCTTGCGCTCCCGCGGCGGCGTGGGAAGCCGGTCACCGACCATCGGCTGAGCCGGAGCCGCGGAACGTCCCGCGCCCGCCCCCGTACGCTCCTGGATCTTCACGCAACCGCTCCCCGTACACCCAAGCTGTTGTCGGTCAACTACTTTGCCTTCATGGCAATTCCGGACACTTCACCAGAGATCCACGGAGACCCGTCGAGATCCACCGAGAACCGCGCGTTTAACCGGCGCGGGGGCGAGTGTCAAGCGATCGCACGGTATCAGCCGTGCATAAGCCCCTCAAGGCGAGCCGGGCCGCATGCGGTGCACCCCACACCCGGTTGTTCATCTGCAACTACGGCAGCGTGACACACCGTTGAACAGCGGACCCCACCTGCCTTCACCAGCTGTGCGCCAGCGAAGCGGCGCACCTGTCACGGCCGGCCGCCGGCTGTTGCTTCGTCACCCGGCACGCACGATCTCTGCACCATTCACTCACGGAGGCACGGAAGGGGCATGCCATGATCTTTACCCATGACGTCCACGACTTCCGCGACCATGACGTCCACCACTTCCATGCCTCCGAAGTCCACGACTTCCACGCCTCCGACGTCCCCCGCGAGCAAGCGTGGCGCGTTGACCACGGCCGCACTCACCGTCGTCGCCCTGGCCGCCCTCGCCGCGTGCTCCGGCAACGGTTCGGACGCCTCGGGCGGCTCGGACGGTTCCGGCAAGTCGAGCGGTTCCGCCGCGCCGACCCGGCAGGCCGGCCCGGCCGAACGCCTCGCGCAGCTGATGGTGACCCCGGCGCAGGTGGGCGGCCGCAGCGTGGAGAAGCCCGGCGAGGACTACGCCTTCGCCGCCTCCCCCAGCGAGGTGCGGCTCGACAAGGCCGTCTGCGCCCCGCTGGCGTACGCCATGAACCAGCTGCCGCTCGGCGAGCCGCAGGCCGACCTCACGCGGGTCGTCAAGACCGACAGCATGAGCGACGCCCCCACCTACGTGACGCTCACCGCCTACGCCCCGGGAGGCGCCCGGTCGGCGCTGTCCGGTCTGGAGAAGGCGGTGGGCGCCTGCGGCGCAGGGTTCACCGCCACGTCGAAGAACGCCGGCACCACCTACGCCTCCGTCGCGGCCGAGCAGCCCACCGCCCCGGCCGGCGACGAGCGGACCGCCTTCAAGGCCACACTGACCGTCAACGGCGTCACCCACGCCCTGCACACCGAGGCCGTACGCGCCGGCGACGTCGTGGCCGTGTACTTCTCCGTCAACGGCATGGCCATCGCCCAGAACCGGCCCAGCGACGCCAAGCCGATGCCGGCGGTGGTGAACGCGCAGAACGCCCGGCTCCGATGAGCGCGACCGTCTCGCGACCGGCGAACAAGGCGGGAGCGCTGGGCCGGTATGCGGGGTAAAAAGGTGGAGGGGTGAGGGGAATGAGGGTCGCGTCCGGTCATCGCAGTAGGGGCGCACTCACCGGGCTCCTCGTCCTGTGCGCGCTGCTGCTCGGCACGGCGGCCTCGGCGACGGCGGCCGACGACAGCACCCCGGCCTCCACGAAGACCGCCGACGACAGCGCCGCCGGCCAGGCCGCCTACCTCGCCGGGCGGCTGCGCACCGACCCGGTGTACGTCACCGACCAACTCCCGCGCGAGGTACCGGTGTCCACGGCGGCGCCGTTCCTGCGCCGGCAGGCCCAGCGCACCGGCGTACCGACGTACGTCATCCTCCTGCCCACCCTCGGCACCCGGGACGGCAAGGCGCTGCTCGGCGCGGTGCACGACCGGCTCGGCCGGGACGGGCTGTACGTCCTGCTCGACGACATGGGCGTCCAGCAGGCCGCCCCGTTCGGCGTCCGGGCGCCCGCCGACGACGCGTGGACCGTGACGGTGTACGAAGTGCCCTACGACGCCGGCCCCCTGTACAACTTCCAGACGTTCGTGGACGTCATCGCCGAGGGCCCCGCCAAGGCCGCCGCGCGCGCGGAGGCGGCCCGTGAGAAGTACGGGGACGGCGCCGAGCCCGCCGAGATGTACCTCGGCCCGGTCGACCGCGACAACCAGTCGTTCCTCACCGGCATCCTGCTCACCGGCGTACCCCTGCTGATCCTGCTGTCGGCGCGGTACGTGAGGCGACGCGGGGAGGGCGCCAAGGGCGCCCGGAGGCGGACGGGCTGGATCGCGCCCGCCGCCGCGCTGCTCGCCGCCGCCGCGATCGCCGTGACCGCGCCGCTCGTCTTCGACCAGACCAAGTCGGGCCCCGAGCCCCCGCCCACCGAGGGCGACCTGACGGCCCGCGTCACGCGCGTGGCGACGGCGCTGGCCCACGACCCGGTCTACGAGGACCCGGAGAGCCCCCGGGTGCTGGACGCGGCGCAGCGACGGCATCTGCACGAGCGCATCGCGTCCTTCGCCCGTTCCACGGGCGGCGGCCCGGTGTACATCGCACTCGTCCCGCAGACCCCGGACGACGAGTCCGGCGGCGACGAGGAGGTGTTCGCCGCCGCGGTCCAGGCGAGGCTGCACCGGGACGGCGTGTACGTCGTGGCAGACCCGTCGTCCGGCTCCATCGACGTCTTCAACCACGGCCTGCGCCTGGACGGTTCCCACCTGACCTACGACCTGCCCGAGTCCATCGCCTACGGCGACGACAAGGCGGACCGTGCCGTGGACCACCTGCTGGGCGAGCGCCTCGACGCGCTGATGACCCACCTGGACAGGACGCCGCGCACGACGGACCCGGACACGTTCACCGCAGCCGACCCGGAGCCGGTCGAGGGCACGGCCCTGCGCCCGCTGTACTCCGGCGACTTCTGGCCCGGCCTTGCGGTCGGCGCCCTCGCCGCGGGCCTGCTCTTCGGCGTGCTGGCCGCCCTGCTGGGCATCGTCCGCGCCCTCCTGCGACGCCGCCGCCCGGCCCCGGCCACGCCGCTCAAGGCACCGACCGCGCCGTCACTTTCGTACCTCAGACGCACGGCACGCACCGAACTGAAGGCCTTCCTCACCGACTTGACCCTCCCGCAGGACGACGGCCCGGCCGCCTCCCGCATCCGGGACTGCTACGACGCCTCCCTGCTGCTCCTGGACGGCGACGCCACCCGCCTCGCACGCACCCGGGAGCCCGCCACGCTGCTCGCGGTGATCGTCCTGGCCCGCGCGGGCCGGGCCGCCCGGGCGGGCGAGGTCGTCGACCGGTACTGCGCGGTCAACCCGCTGCACGGCCCGGCGGCCGCCCGCCGCCAGGTGCGGGTGCACGCCCACGACGGCCTGCGCCGCCGGCTGCCGGTGTGCGAACAGTGCCGGGACACGTCGGTGACGAACCCGGCGTCCGTCCCCGGCCGCTTCCTGACCCTGCCGGCCCCCGGCGGCGGCCCACGCGTGCGCCACGACGACTCCGGCGGCCCGCTGACGGCGCTGGCCGACGGGGTCGTACGACTGACGGAGAAGGTGAGGGAGTCGGCCCATGTCGCATGACACGCCCCCGCGGGCCGGGTACACCGTGACGGCGCTGCTGGCCGCGGTTCTCCTGCTGCTTCTGCCCGGCGCCGCGCCCGCCCTCGCCGCGGACCCGTCGAGCGCGGGCGAGCGCATCGCCGACGCGCTGCGCACCTCGCCGGTCTACGTCGCCGACGCGTACGCCGGAGCCGTACCGCCCGCCCGGCAACGGCAGCTGGCCGCGCGGATCGCCCGGACCGGACTGCCGATCAAGGTGGTGCTCACCCCGCTGGTGCGCGGCGACGCGTTCGACGGGGACCCGGAGGTGCTCGCCGGGGTCGTCCGGGACCGGCTGGCGCAGCGCGAGCTCATCCTCATCACCACGGACGGCGACTTCGCCGACTCCCTCAACGGCTACGAGTGGCCGAGCGACACCCACCAGTCCCGGGACGCGGCCGCCGCGGTCGGCTTCCTGGACGAGATGCGGGACGCGGGGCTGGCGGACCGGGCGGCCAAGGCGGTGGACCTGGTCGCGGAGGGCGACGGGACGGCGGTGTACGAGGAGGCGACGAAGGACCTGGACGGCTCCACTCCCCCGACCCCGTCGCCCCGCCCGTCGACTTCGCATTCCGCCCTGCCCTGGTGGCCCCTGACCGCCGTACCCCTCGTGGTCCTCGCGGCGATGCTCCTCCTCCGCAGCCGCCGCCACCGCCCCACCCCCCTGCGCGACGTGGTCCTCGCCTCGGCCCGCGCGGCCGACGAGGCGGCGGTACGGCGCCGGGCCGAGGCGGAGATCCTGGCGCTGGGCGAGGCCACGCGCCAGGCGGACCCCGCGACGACGCCGGGCCTGCAGCGGGCCCTGGACGCCTACGCCGCGGCGGGAGCGGTGCTCGACGCGGCACGGGGCCTGCCGGACCTGGCCGGCGCGCTGGCCCTGACCGCCGAGGGCCGCGACGCCCTCTCGGGCACCAGCCGCCCCCTGTGCTTCTTCAACCCCCTGCACGGCGAGTCCACCACCCGCCGCACCTGGCGCCCCCTGGGCCGCCGCGAGGGCCTCGACATCGCCCCCTGCGCGAGGTGCGGGGAGGCACTGTCCAAGCGCCGCCCCCCGGAGGTCCTGACGGACACGACCCCGGACGGCCGAACGGTCCCGTACTTCGACGTCCCCGCCGAGCGGAGCGTATGGGCGGCGACGGGGTACGGCTCACTGCTACGAGAGGCCGACGACGGCCTGGCGAACCGGGTCGGCCGGGGCGACTTCAGCCGGGGCCGACGCGGGCATGGCTGAGTCGCTGAGGGAACGACTGGGCACGGGGCCGAACTTCAGGGCCCGGGTCACCATCATCGGGGCACCGCTGTTCACCTTGCTGGTCGGGGCGACCTGGGTCGTCGAGCGGGTCCGGGGCCAGGGTGCCGCACGGTGAGGCGGAGGCCACAGGGCCATGAGGTCGGTTTTGCCCCGTTGCTCAGGGAAGTTCGCTCTGGCGAAACCAACTGCCGCGCCGATACCGTCTGTGCCCTTGACTGAACATCTGTCTCACGGGGAGTCCACTGTGAAGCGCCGCACTTTGCCCGTTGCTGCCGCGCTCGCCGCGACCGCAGCCCTGCTGCTGACGGCCTGCGGTGGCGGCGACGGGAAGTCCGAGGACAACGACAAGATCGCGGGGGCGGACACGGGCGACACGTCGGCTTCGGCGTCGCCGAGCTCCTCGGCGAACCAGGTCCAGCGTCCCGACCTGACCCTCCCGAAGGACGTCACGGAGACGTTCGAGGGGTGGAAGACGGGGGACGCCGCGAAGGACGAGGTCCTGGCGGACGCCGGCCGAGCACAGTCCGCGGTGACCTACGCCGTCACCCAGGGCGATCCGAACTCCAAAGCTCTCGCCTTCTACCAGACCGGTACCGCGCTGGCAGGCAGCCAGGACTGGGTCAAGGGCATCGTCGACGCCGGGCTCACCTACTCGGGCGCGGTGCGCTACTACGCCCCGGACATCAGCGTCTTCGACGCGAAGAGCGCCGGAGTGACCTATTGCGCCGACGAGACGAAGGCGTTCAACAAGAACCGGAAGACTCAGAAGGTCGACCGGACACCCGCCACGAACGACTCGTACGTGCTGTACAGCACGCGCCTGGAGAAGAACGACAAGGGTGTCTGGCAGACCACCAAGCTGGAATCGGAGCGGGGGAACAAGAGGTGCACTCCATAACGCGCAGACGCCACTGGCTGGTGGTGGGACTCGCCGCAGGAGCCCTGGCCCTCACGCCCGGCGTCGCCTTCGCCTGGGGCACACCCGGCAAGTCGAACGGGCAGAAGGCCGAGACGAGCGGCGGCCAGGACGGCACGAGCATCGTGTCCAAGGTGACCTACAGCGGCTCCGTCTCCAGCGGCAGAAGCGGAAGTGCGGGGAAGGTCCAGCCGGTCGGCGACTGGACCCCGCCGGCCTGCTGGTACGAGCCGCGAAGCGCCGACGAGTTCTCCAAGTACGTCGAGAACATGTACAACGAGACAATCAACACACCCGGCCAGCACAGCTACGCCAAGACGTCCGTCGGCATGTTCCGGAACGAGTACAAGGACGGCAAGTACAAGAACTACAACCTCGACCAGAAGGACAAGGGCAACTGGTGGGTCGCGGTCGTCGACGAGGACCGCTGGATGGAGCCGGCAGCCCAGGCCTGCAACGAGCCGCCGTTCTGGGTGGAGAACGGCGCCGCCCCGCCCGTCAAGAACGCGATCACGCCGGAGATCCTGGCCGAACTCGCCTACAACCGGATCCAGTTGCCGACGACCAAGGTCACCCTGGCCCCGGCCGGCACGACCAAGGTCAACCTCCCGACGTGGGCCTGGCTCGACAAGGCCACGTTCAAGGAGGTCTCCGTCACCGCCGCCATCAACGTGGGTGGCCTCAACATCCAGGCCACCACCACCGCCAAGCCCATCTCGCTCAAGCTTGAGCCGGGTACACCCGACGCCGAGACCTACCCGGCATCGGGCGAGTGCACCATCAACAACGGCTCGGTCGGAGAGCCGTACGCCAAGGGGAAGGCGAACCTGACACCCCCCTGCGGTATCAAGTACCTGCGCTCCTCGGGCACCGGCACCTACAACCTCCGCGCCACGGTGACCTGGCAGATCACCTGGACGGGCACGGGCAACCCGCGACCGACCGAACTCCCCAAGGGCACTTTCGGCAACAACCAGGCCGTGAAGGTGCAGGAAGTCCAGTCGGTCAACAGGTAAGGAAGCAGAACCACACGGGACCCAGGCCGTCAGCGGTTGACGGCCTGGATCTCCCGCACCGTCATCGCCTGCGTCGTCTCGAACACCCCGTCCGGCAGATCCCCCTTGGCCCCACCGGAGCCCTCCCACGAGATCTGCCAGGTGATCGACGCCTTGAGCCGGTACGCCCCACCGTCGCTGGCCCGCAGGTACGTGATCCCGCACGGCGGCGTCCTACCCGCACTCCCCGCGGTGTACGGCGTACCGATGCTCCCGTCGGCGTTGATGGCACAGTTCCCCGACGCCGGGTAGGTCTGCGCGTCGGCGGTCCCGGGATCCAGATGCAGCGCGACCGGCTTGGCCGTCGTCTCCGCCCACACCCCGGCCTCCGGCAGCTCGGCACGCACCTTGACCTCCTGGAACTTGGCCTTGTCCAGCCACACCCAGGTCGGCAGATTCACCGTCGACCGCCCCTCGGGCTTCACCTCGATCTCGGTCTGCGGCACATGCACCTTGTCGTAGGCGTAGGCGGCCAGGACGTCGGGGGTGGGGGCGTGCTTGTCGGCGGGGAGGGTGCGGCCGTCCTGCCAGAAAAGCGTGCGCTCGCAGTCGTACGACGCCGGGTCGTCCTCCCGGTCCTTGTTGATCACCCCGCGCCAGAACATCCCGTCCTTGCCGAGGTTGTAGTTCTTGTAGACCGGTTCGCTGTCGTCGGCCCGGCCCTTCTCGTAGTGGTTCACCATCAGGTCCTCGCCCCAGCTGAGCGAGGGCGTGACGGGCACGAGGTCCCCGCCCTTCTTCAGACGCTCGACGGCGTCCTTGAGCTGCTCGGGCGTCGCGACCGGCTCGTACCAGCAGGCCGGCGGCTCCCAGTTGACGTCCACGGGAGCGAGCGGCTTGGTCGATCCGCCAGAGGAACCGCCACTGACCTGCTTGACCCGGATCTGCGTGGTCGTGGCGGAAGCGGTGAGGGTGTTGCCGGAGGCGTTGCCCGACGGCCCGCCGGAGGGAGCCTTGTCACCCTCGTCGCCGATGGCGTGCGCGGCCGGCGAGGCCAGGAGGGAGACACCGACCGCCGCGGCGAGGAGAACGGCCGCGCTGGCTGCCCGACGCATCAGTTGCACCCCCCGGGCACGACGTTCACGGAGCTGAGCTTCCACACGCCCTGCGCGCTCTTGTCGAGCCGGGTCCGGTACTGGAGCACGTGCTTCGGCGTGTTGGGCGTGTTCGTGACCTTCCCGGACTTGCGCTCCTTGGTGGAGGCCTTGCGCTCGTCCACGCAGTAGAAGAGCACGCCCGACCCGCTGTCGCTGATGTGGACCTGCGGGTCGAAGACGGTCACCTTGCCGATTAGGGTCTCGTCGTGGTCGACGAACTGCTTGATCCACTTACGGGTGTTGGGCAGTGTGGCGTCCGAGTTGTAGAACGCCACGGCCGGAGAGTTCACGTCGGCCTCACCGACCGCCGCGTACTCGGCACGCAGTTCCTCCCGCCCGTCGTCGAGGATCGCCTGCAGCTTCGGGTCACTGTTCGTCCAGCTCTGGAACTCGGCCTCGAACCCCTGGGGCAGGGTGATCGCCGGCCGCTTGACTCCGCCCTGCTGGGCCGTGGGAGAGGGAGACGAGGACGCCCCACCCGTGTCCGCCCCCTTGATCTTGTCCGAGGACGAGCTGTCGCCCCCTCCCGATCCGCAGGCGGTCAGCAGCAGGGCCGCGGATACGGTGAGCGCGGCTGTCAGTAGCCGGGCGGGGCGGTTCACGGTCAACGACTCCCTCAGGACGCGGCTTTGCTTACGACAAGATCGTACGCAAGCGGCCGAAGCCCCCGAGTCCGGAGAAGTGATGCCGGACAGGCGGGCCGGTGAAGCTTCCTTCACACGAGCGGACCGTCATGGTGTCGCTGGCGGTGCTTCACTCCAGGAGGTTCACGGTGAACCGCACGGCTACACCGCCTCCATGGCCTCCTCGGAGGGATCCACGAAAGAGACCGTCTGCAGAATGGCACCCATCAGGTCGATGAATCGGGTCCAGTAGTCCACAGCCGCTGTGAAGAGCGTGAAGACGGCGGTGTACGGGCCTGTAGGGAACGGGATGTGCACCTGGATCTGAGCGGTGACCAGCTCGGTCGCCTCGCCGCTCGCTGTCACCTGCGGGTTGAGTTTGAATTCGCGCCACGTGACGCATGACACCGCGGGACCGCACGGCAGATCGAGCCATTGGACGTCGTGGTACGGATCCTTGGACAGGGCTGCAAGAATTCCCTGGGCCACTACGTCGGTATCGACGTCCTCCTGGTCGGTGGGGACGGCCGCCAGGGTGAAGGCGCACTGAGCAGCACCGTCGGACGGATCGCGCCTGACGACGTCGCCTTCGGCAGTGCTTTCCTCTTCGGACGTGGAGAACAGGCCCATCGCGGCGTAGGAGACACCGGAGCCCTCCAGAAGTTCGGCCATCGCCGAGAAGTAGGGGGCTGCGGGACCCCAGAGGGTTTCGTCGCCACGGGAGTAGAGCTCACGGACGAATGCCTGCGCGCGTTCTGTGCGCTCTTCGGCGGTGGCGGCCAGAGGGAGCGCGAAGAATCCTTCCGGGGCCAGGAACCAGATGGGCGGAGGATCATTCTCTGCGGGGGCCGAGCGGAGGAGCATTGGGTCGTCAGTGAAGGATGTCATGGGCGTATGGCCGTTCCGAGTCGATGACCGCGAGCGTCAGAAGTCTTCTGGGTGATAATCCACGATATCAACCTCATCGCCCTCGGAGTCCATCAAGATACTCGTCTCCGATGCCCCGAAAGCGGAGGTGAACCTACTCGGCAGCAGAATATCGACCCAGTAATGCCCGCAAGAATTACGGGCGATGATGGGGGAGACGGATTCCGGCATCTGAACGCTTGCGGCGAAGGCCAGGACAGTTTCGCGCTGCTTTGCATTCAAAGATTCCAGAGGGAGGATCTCCACTGGCTCAACGAGATACCGCGTGAGCTTCCTCCGCCAGTTGCAGGAGAGCCTGCACCACGAACCGTCCACGAAAACGACTTTGAAGTCGTTTCCGTCCTTGAAGTCCTTCAGCTCGACGTTACGAATGTCCGCTCGCGAGCATTCCCACAGGACGTCATCGTCGATCGCCTCAAAATCCTTCTTGTTGAAGGGAAGACTGACGATGACGAGTCTGCGGTCGGTGACGATCGCATGGGTGCAGTGGTGCTTTTGATCGAAACGGTCTTGATCCAGCTGCCACGGAAGCGTGCGGGCGATTGTTCCGGGCGCCGCCCACATCACCGGAAAGTCGTCGACTTCCTCCGACGGGTCGTCGGGGGTGTCGGAACCGGAGTCATCGGACGGCGTGCTGAGGTTGCCTCCCGCAGCGCTGATCACAGCCATGATGGCCGCCCCCACCACCATGGCAGCGCCCTTGAGGGACTTCCGGGCCGCAATGCCTGTCGTCGAACGCGCGGTGAAGGAGGGGCCTTCGGGCCAGCCCGGCAATTCGTGCTGAATGTCGTTGCCGTCGGTGTCGCGAAACCAGCGCATCCCCTTGACGCGCGTGGCAGCACCTGTCGCAAACGTCACGGGGGCGCGGGAAAGGAGTGTCTCACCGGGCTCAGGCTGCCAAACGTTCATTCCGTGCGCACTCCCTACGCGGGTCGATACAGATTCTCAGCCTAATCACCTGAAACGGCCTCTTTGATGTTGGAGGCGATCTTGGGTGCGATCTTGAGAGTACCGTCGACGAGCCTTCCCGCGTCGCTCAGCGGATCGACGTTCCACTTCGTGAGAGTGTTGATGCCCTTGGTACCGAGCCATTGCCCCTCGTGGTAGCCGGCACTGACGAGGCCTCCCATTCGCGATGCCAAGCCGCTACCCGCATGTGAAACCTCGTAGACGTAGTCCGACTTGCCTCCGATCTTCACCAGGCCACCGATCCCGAGTCCACCCTTGAGGTCCTTCGAGGCCTTGCCCATGGACATGAGAATCCTTGACGCACCGAGCTCAGTGGCCTGGAAGCCCTTGCCCAGCAGACCGACCTTGGCAAGCGCTGCCCCTCTGGCGAGTTTGGCGGTCCCGCCCGCGACCTTGATGCTCCTGCTGAACATGCCGATACCCGGCAACAGTCCCAGCGCATCGGTCCCCATCGTCAGCCAACTCACGTCTGCGCCTGCCGCCATGGCAATTCCGTGGGCCGCGAGGGAAAGACCGCTGCCGATGAGTGCGGCGGTGCCGAAAATGGCTGCGAGAGGCGGGAATGGCAGCGTGACGATGGCGAGCAGGCCCATCAACGCCGTGATGTTGCTGAGGACGTCACCGATCGCCTTGATGAGATCGGCGTGTTCCTTGAGCCATTCGCCGGTCGCGTCCCAGGCGTCCGCGATGCCCTTGCCCAGCTTGTCCCAGAAGCCGGGCTCGTCGGGAGCAAGGTTGCCGGCCTTGTCCAGTTCCTTGCTGATGAGCGCGGCGGCCCGCCGGAAGCGGTCCTCCAGGTCGTGGACGTCCCGGATGACCTTGTCGACCGCCCCCGATGCCTTGCCGAGTTCGTCGCTGCCCTTGCCGCCCGCCTTCGCCTTGGCGTCGGCCTCGGCGCCGAGCTTCTCGCCGGCCACCTTCTCCAGACCGTTGGCCTCCGCCTGGAACTCCTGAAGCTGGTTCGCCCACCGGTGCAGGGCCCGCGAGGCCTTGTCGAAGGACTCGTAGCTCTTGCGGATCAGCGGCGTGACGTCCTCGCCGACGTACTTGACGAAGGCGACCGCGGTCTTCCCCTTCCACGCCCCGCACTCGATCTGCTCCAGCTCCCGCACGGCGGTTCCCAGGTCGCCTGCCAGAGCGCCGAGCTTCTTGGCCAGCTCACGAGTGTCTTCCACACTGCCCGGGGTGGGGTCCCAGCCGATGTGCGGAAAGGACGGCCGCGCCACGCCTACTTCCCCTTCTTCTTGGACCGGAGCGACTCGGCGAGGTCGACGTCGAGCTTGTCGAAGGACTCACCGATCTTGTTGATCAGCTTCACCGCGCCGTGCGTGTGCTTGCCCAGTTGTTTGATGCCGTAGGCCCAGTCGTCGGCGAACTCCTGCACGTCCTCGACGAGACCGCCCTCACCGACGGCGGATGCGTCCGCGCCCCGCAGCGTGCGGCGAGTGGCTTCCATACGGTCACTGATGGTGGAGAACGTCGTCCGCAGATCAGCGAAGATCGTGTCGTCGAGTCGCAGGTCACTCATGCAGTAGCCCCCCTGGCAGACGTGGTCATCGATGGATCAGCGGCCGTGCCACCTGCGGCAGCGTCCGCATGCGCAAAGATCCTACGGATGTGACCAGTGGGGCCACACCGGGGTTCTGCCATGAACTGGCTCGATCTCGACCCCGGTTGACGTGTTGGTGACGACGTTGCAGGCCATCGCGATCGATAACCAGCAAGGAAGGGCGCGACATGTCTGGGATTCCGCCCGAAAGCGGCGGTCGCGCCCGTCTCACTCCTGTTCGGAGTCGCTCACCTCGTTGGTCGCCTCGGCCTCAGCCGGGTAGGCGACGCCGTACACCGCCTGATGACACAGACGCCCCGCCTCCCGGTCCGCATGTGTGCCCGGTGCCAACGCTTCACCGGCACCCCGGTTCTGGTGCACGAGGTCCACGCGGCCACCGGCCCCGGCTTCAACGTTTACGCGTGGTCCGAGTGCGCCGTCCACTACCCAACCACCACCGACGTCCTGGACCTCCTCGGCCCGACGGAACGCCGTTCACGCCTCACCCTTCGCGTCTACCGAATCGCAGCCGACGGGAGGGTGGTCGACGACCGCGGCAAAACCGAGTACCTGGCCGTCGGACACGCTGACCAACCCGTGCCTTTCACGTCGGTCTATCCTCCGTGCACATGCCCGCGTTGCAAGGCGCCCCCCTAGCGAAGGCCCGGGGCGATCGGGCGGTCCAGCTTCATTCGACTGTTGAGCTGGTGGCCGATGACGGGTCCGAGTTCCCCGAGAACGGTCAGGGCCGCGAGGGCTCCGACGGCAAAGGCTGCTCCGTGGCTGGAGGCCAGCCCAGCGAGCGGAATCAGGCTGTACAGCGTGACCACGAGTACCTCGGCTCCGCCGACTACCGACAAGTGCCGGCTGGTTCGCCTGCGGGCTTCCTTGGCTGCGATCGGGGACATCCTCATGGCGTCGGCGGCCAGGGCATGCCGCTCCCACCACCGACTGAGATCTTGAGAGGGCCGAACCTTCTCGTCCACGGCGGGTACGCCTAGAGCGTCCACGAGACGGGCCCACCTCTCCGGGCCCGACGGGCCGGCAAACCACCATTTCCAAGGGAGGAGCGCCCGCGCGGCGTTGGCGCCGTCCCTGAGTTCGACGCCCAGAAAGGCTCCCGAAGAGCCGTCAAGCAGCCGCACCAGCCGAACGACTCCGTGCCCCGTGTTCCGGGCCAGCCAACGCTCCTCACCGACAGCGTTCGTCAGAACGACGTCTGTCGGCAAAATCCGCACCGCTGCCGTCTCGACGAATCGTCGGGATGCTCCGCCACCCGGTTCGGGTGAGGGCCTGACCACTGTCGCCTTTTCGAACGGTGCGTCACCCCTGGTGCGCGACCAGTGCACCAGTCGCGCCGCAACTTCGGTTCCCGGCAGGAGGAATAGTCCGACGGCGGCGATCAGGAAAGTCCACGTTCCGCCGTTACCGGACATGGGAAGGAGCAGGAAGAACACAAACCAAACGAACGTGCCGAGTCCCCGCAGCCAGCTGTGCCAGGCAGGCACATCATGGAGAGTCGCCCGCTTGGGGTGTCCCTCGGAGCCCGCGTCCGATGTCGGCTGCTCCGTCCCGCCCCATGAGATGCCCAGTCCCGCCGCGAGCGCACGCAGGCCGGTGCGCTCCAGGCAATCTTCGGGGCTGAGGTGGAGCAGGCCGACGAGTCCGGTCTCGGGAAGCCAATCGGCCAGCGGCACACGCAGGATGGGCGTGCCATCGGAAGCCTGGAAGTCGACCACACCCCACCGGTCGGTGAACGGTGATTTCGTGGAGGTGTTCCGACCGGACGGCGGAACGAAGACCGCGCGGGTGATTCCATCCCGCCCCACGGGATACCGGCGTTCCCGTAAACTCCGATCGCGGACGATCAGTGCACGACCGTCCCCATAGATGCGGGCGTGCCGCGGGAGGTCGACAGCGTAGGCCGGCGCCATGCGCGGCCGTACAGCGTGGGAGAGACCCGCAGCGGTGGGCAAGCTTCGGTCAGCCATCACTCGTCGTCCATGCATGGGTTCTCTTCACCCCACCCGGCGGCTCTTCCCCTTGCCCTTCTTGCGGAGCCTGCGCAGCCGTTCCCGCTCATCCGCCCGGCGGCGATCCGCGCGGGTGGTCCGGACGCGGTACGTCGTCCAGCCCGCCAGGGCCAGCGTCGCGGCGCATGCCGTCAGGGCCGGGCCCGAGCCGGGGATGTACTCGCAGCCGGTGCGGTAGGAGGGGCAGTTGCGGCCGGGCAGGGACATCAGCAGGTACAGCACGGGGCCGAGGGCGAGTGCGGTGCACAGCGCGATGGCGGAGAGGCGGGTCGTGCGGTGGAGCGGGGTGTCGGGCGGAGGCTGGTCGTGCAGCTTCCAGGCGGTGAGAGCGGCGGTCAGTGCGACCGCTCCCGACACGATGCCGAAGGCTACGGATGTGCCCGTTCCGTCGAACAGCTCCGGTGCCGTCGTGCGGGCGAACCACTTTCCTGCCCCCAGGGCCAGGACGATGCCCGCGCCGGCGCCGAGTATCGCTGCCAGGGCGCCGGTGCTCCTTGCTGATTCCCGCATACGCCTCAGGCCCAGTGCAGCGTTTCCGCCACCGTGTCGAACAGCTGGACCATCTGGTCGGCGAGCGGGTCGACCGGGGTCGAGAAGTTCAGCATCAGCCAGCGGGCGGTGGCCGGGATCGGGACGTAGTACGTGAGGGTCGTCGTGGGCATGGTGTTGCCCAGCTGGCGCGCGGGGTCCGCCGCCTCCTTGTAGCGGACGCGTACCGCCCGGCCGGCCGCCGGGAGCGTGACCACGTCCACCTCGCCGCCCTTGCCGTGGCCGCCGCCCGCCAAGTGCTCGGCGAGTTCCTCGGCGTCGTCGGTGCGCGGCCACTCGTCCGGTGCCGGGACGCTGACCAGCAGCGAGGAGGCGAGCGGCACCGGGCCGACGGTGAGCGTGGAGAGGTACAGCTCGGTTCCGCCGACGCGGTAGGCGTCCTTCGCCTTCCGCTGGAGGTCCTGCATGAACTCCTTCTTCAGGTGCGGCGCGTTGTCCACACCGCGGAAGGTCAGGTCGCCGAGCGCCACGATGGAGCGGTCGCGCTCGTCCGGCGGATCGAGCGGGATCTGGAACCAGCCGTCCGGCACGATGACGCGGTAGTCCGAGGGGGGCGAGGTGAACTGCTCCGCCGTCTTCATGCCTTCCCTCCGTCGGCCGGCGCGGTGTGGCCGCCGGAAGGCAGCAGGTTGATCCGCATGGTCTTCACGGCCTCGTCGGCCAGTTCCGTGATCTCGTCGCTGAGCGCGACCTTTTCCCAGGTCACCGTGACGACGATGAGCGTCTGCATCCCCGGCGGGAAGACGGCGTAGCGGACGAACTCCGTCAGCTTGCGGCCGAGCCCCAGCATGCGCTTGACCTTCAGCAGCGACTGCACCCGCACCGCCGGCCCGGCGGGCAGTTCGAGGCGGGTGATCTGGGGTTCCCCGGTGGCCTCGCCGTTCGCCCACTGCAGCAGCAGCGGGGTGACCTCCTCGACGCTCGGCCGGGGCACGCCCTCGTCGCCGTAGCCGTCGACCACGAGGTTGGCGAGCGCCTCACCCGCCTCCGTGTAGTACGCCGCCGCCAGGACCGGGACGTCCTCATTGAGGTCGACCGCCCGCTCCACCATGTCGTCGAAGACCGCGCTCTTCTCGATCTCCAGGCCGAGCGGATTGAGGCGATTCACCACCTCCGTGGCCAGCGCCTTGGCCGCCGCCTTCGTGCCGTCCTGAAGCGTCAGGTCGATCCAGCCGGGCTGGAACTCGAAGATGCACTCGTAGGTCTCGGCCAGCGGGGCGCCCTCGTTCGGTGGGGTCACGTCTCTTTCCTTTCAGCGGGGCGTCAGCCGAGGAGCGGGTCGAGGTTGCCGTCCAGGCCCAGCCCGCCCAGCGTAATGCCGGCTCCCACCACCGACATGCGGCTGGCCGTCTTGGAGATCTTGTTCAAGGCACTGGCGTCGAACTGTCCGCCCAGCGCGGCCGTTCCCAATTTGACCGACTTGAGGTCGGAGGCGACTCCCGGGTCGGCCATGGAGAACGACTTCGGAAGGCCCTTGAGAAGGCTGCCGCCGCCTCGGCCGCGCAGTTCGTTCCAGGCCTGGCTGTAGTTTCCGCTGCCGGGCTTGAGGGTTTTGAGGTTCTGGCTCCAGGCACCCTTGGAGAACGGCTCGGTGAAAGGCTCCTTCAGCGACTTCCACACATCGCCCTTGGCCAGGTTGTTCTGCTTTCCGGACAGTCGCCGCAGGTTCTTGTTGGCCCGGCTGATCTGGCGTGCTGTACGGGCGACCCCCGCCTTGCCCAGCTTGGCCAGAGCCCCCTTCGCGAACTTTCCGGCGATCTTGGAGAAGCCCTTGCCGACGCCCATCATCAAAAAGCCCAGGGCGGCCATTCCCAGGTCCATCCACTCCGCGTTGCCCTGGAGCACCTGGACGAAGGTGGCCACGAAATTGATGATGGTCGCGATCATGGCGATGGCGCCGAGCACACCGGCCAAGGCTTGTCCGATCACCGGGATCCAGCCGACGATCAACGACAGGATTCCGCAGACCGTCGCGATCCATGACGTGATGTCCGCGATGTCCTTGACCAGCTTGTCCCAGAAGCCGTCCTTCAGGGAGTCGTGGTTGACGATCGCGTCGATGGAGTCCGCGGCGCGCTTGGCCGCCTCGTCGCGGATCTTCTTGGCCTCGTTGATCTTCTCGCGGGCGGCGTCGATCTCGTCCTTGGCCGCGTCCCGCTTGGCCTCCAGGTCCTTGCGGTCCTTGTCGACGTCCTCTTTCTTGCGCCCCTTGTCGGACAGGCCGTCGATGCTCTTCTGCGCGGCGCCCTTGCGGCCCTCGGCCTCCTGGGCGTCCTTCAGCGCGGCGTCGGCTATCTCCTGGGCGCGGTTGAGGTCGGAGGCGTAGTCGCGGTACGGGGCGTGCACCTTGTCCGCGTAGGTGCCGCCGACTTCGACGACCGCGTTCCCGATGGCCGTCGCCGCGGTGTCGTACCGCTTGAAGGCGGCCTCCAGCTTTTTGACGTTGCCCTTCGCCTTTTCGCGGAACTCCTTGCCCGCCTTGCTGTCCCAGGCGTCGACCTCGCAGACCGCCTTGAGATTCTTGATCTGCCGTTCGAGTTCGTCGGCGGTCTTGCGCAGGGTCTTGCCCAGCGACGCGATACGGTCCGGGTCCCCGGGGATCGGATCACTGTCCGCCACCGGGTGCCAGTCGCGCGGCCTTCCTCCCATGGCTACTTCCCCTTGACCTTCGGACCGACCTTCGGACCCTGGGTCTTGCCCTTGGGGTCCTGAGCACCGCGAATCGCCTCGGCCAACTGGTGGTCGACGTCGTCGTACGCCTTCGCGGCCGCCTTCGCGATCTGCGCCAGCGCGTCGACCTCGCCGGTCAGCTTCTCCCGGCTGATCTCCCAGTTGTCGGCGAAGTCGCCGAACTTGTCGGCCAGATGGTCGCTGCCGAAGTCGTCGGAGTAGTCGTCCAGTTTGCCGATTCCGTCGAACGCCTTCTTGATGCTGCTCAGTCCCTTGCCCATGCTCTCGATCACATCGAGATCGAGCCGTTGGTAATCGCTTCCGTTGCCCACAACGCCCCCATGATGTCGATCCGCCGGCTCAGGGCGGACCGCGCGGAACCAATGCGGTGCGGCGGGACAGTCGCGTCCCGCCGCACCGAAGGACCGTCAGCCGGTCCGGTCAGCCCTTGGCACCCTTGGCCAGCTGGTCGTCCAGGTCCTCGTACGCCTTCTTCGCGTTCGTCAGGAACTTGGACAGACCGTGCAGGCCCTGGATGGTCTTCGCCGCGCCCTTGGTGAAGTCCTTGATGGAGTCCTCGTAGGCGCCGGAGGCCTTCTGCGTCGTGAAGCCGTTCTGGACGAGCTCCTCGACGCCGCGCTCGATGCCCTTCAGCTGGCCTTCCATGTCGTGCATCGCCTTGATGAGATCACCGGCCTTCTTCTCCATCTCGGCGTAAGTAAGATTCGCGTCTCCCTTGCCGGCCATGACGGCTCCCTCCCGTTTCTGATGTGCCGCAGGGCCTTCCCCCGTCGGCTGACGTCACGCGGTTCCTCCGGCGCACACCGCCGCAGCGTCCGCATGAGCAAAGATCCTACGGGTGGGGCCCGTGCGGCTGCAGGCCGGTTGTGCGAGAGATTCGTGAACCCGTGCGTATCCCGTTGTCGCCCCGAAAGCGAAGGCGGCTAAGGTCGCTGGGACTGTGTTGAGCGTTCCGGGGGCGGCTCCAGCCCTGCGAGGAGGACGAACGTGCGCCTGAGTCTGACCGTCGTCGACCCCATCGTCGGTGCCAGTGCCGACGTGGTGCTCGACGCCGATCCGGAGTCGACGGTCGGCGACGTCACTCGGGAGCTGGCGCGGCTGGTCGGAGCGGGCGACGGGGCGCAGATCATTCCCATCGGAGGCCAGCGGGGCCACGGCGGTGCCCCCGCCGCCTTCGTCGACGGCTATCCGCTGGATCCGTCCGCGACCGTCGTCGGGTCGCCGCTGCGCGAGGGTGCCGTCGTCAGCCTGCACGACCCCGCGGGGTGCGTGCTCGGAGAGCCCACCGGTGTCGTGGAGTTCCGGGTCGTCGGCGGGCCGGCGGCCGGCGCCGTGCACCGGCTGGGGGTGGGGCGGTACGACATCGGCAGCGGGCCCGCCGCGCAGTTGCGCATCGACGACCCCGAACTCGCCGACCGCGCCGCCACCTTGTCCATCGCCATCGACGGCACCTGCAAACTCGTCGTCCACGAGGCGGCGGACGACGCCCGGCTCGACGGCGAGGCGCTCGACGGGGACTCGTGGCCGCTGGGGGCGCAACTCGCCCTCGGCAACAGCCTGTTCGAGCTCGTCGCCTACACTCCCCCGGACGCCGCCCTGAAGTGGTCGGACGACGGGATCGGCCTGGACTACAACCGGCCCCCGCGACTGCGGCCCCCCGAGCGCAAGACCCACTTCCGGCTGCCCACTCCGGTCAAGGAGTTCGAGGCGCGGCCGCTGCCCTGGCTGATGGCGCTGATGCCGCTGGTGGGCGCGGTCGTCTCGGTCATGGTCTTCAAGCGCTGGTACTACCTCGTCATGGCCGTGATGAGCCCGATCATGCTCTTCGCGAACTACTACGTGGACAAGAAGCACGGCCGCAAGTCGCACGCCAAACAGCTCAAGGAGTACAAGGAGCACAAGGCCCGCATCGAGGCCGACGCGCAGGAGGCGCTGCGCACCGAGCGCTCCGACCGGCGTGCCGCGATCCCCGACCCGGCCGCCGTGCTCGCCTTCGGCACCGGCCCGCGCACCCGTCTGTGGGAGCGCCGGCGCACCGACGCCGACCATCTGCTGATCCGTGTCGGCACCGGCCGGGTCCGCTCCGAGGTGCTGCTCGACGACCCCGAGCAGGACGAGCACAAGCGCCAGGTGAGCTGGTACATCGAGGACGCGCCCGTCGCCCTGCCGCTGAAGGACCTCGGCGTGATCGGCATCGCCGGACCCGGGGACTCCGCACAGGCGCTGGGCCGGTGGGCGGTCGCGCAGAGCGCCGTCCTGCACAGCCCGATGGACGTGCAGTTCTACATCCTCACCGAGAACGAGGCGCACCCCCGCTGGGACTGGGTGCGCTGGCTGCCGCACGCCCACCCCTCCAGCGGGCAGGACGTCAACGTGCTCATCGGCACCGACTCCGAGACCGTCGGCGCGCGGGTCGGCGAGCTGACCCAGCTGCTGGACGCCCGGCAGAAGGCGCTGAAGGAGTCCGGCAAGCGCGGGGACGGGCCGGCGTTCTCCGACCCCGACATCGTCGTCGTCTGGGACGGCTCTCGGCGGCTGCGCTCCCTGCCGGGTGTCGTACGGCTGCTGCGCGAGGGCCCGGCCGTCGCCATCTACGCCATCTGCCTCGACGAGGAGGAGCGGTTCCTGCCCGGCGAGTGCCAGGGCGTCGTCGTCGCCGAGCCGCGCCGCAGCGAGGACGGCGCCGCGCCCGCGACGACGGCCGTACCGCAGCCCGCCGCCGGTGGCTTCCCCTCCTTCCAGGCCTGGCATCAGGCTGCCGAGCAGGCCTCCTACCGGGAGGCGGACCAGGCACTGGAGCTGCGGCTGCGGGTGCAGCAGAGCGGCGCGCGCCGGATGACCGACGTACGGCCGGACTTCGTCTCGCCCGCCTGGTGCGGCCGGCTGTCGCGTTCGCTGTCGCCGCTGCGCGACATCAGCGGCGAGACCGAGGACTCCGCGCTGCCGTCGGCCAGCCGCCTGCTGGACGTGCTGCAGCTGGAGCCGCCGACCGGTGACGCGATCGCCGCGCGCTGGCGGATGGGCGGGCAGTCGACGATGGCGGTCATCGGCGAGTCCTACGACGGCCCGTTCGGCATCGACATGCGGCGGGACGGCCCGCACGGCCTGATCGCCGGTACGACCGGTTCCGGTAAGTCGGAGCTGCTGCAGACCATCGTGGCGTCGCTGGCCGTGGCCAACACGCCGGAGAACATGACGTTCGTGCTCGTCGACTACAAGGGTGGTTCGGCGTTCAAGGACTGTGTGAAGCTGCCGCACACCGTCGGCATGGTCACCGACCTCGACGCGCACCTCGTCGAGCGCGCCCTGGAGTCGCTGGGCGCCGAGCTGAAGCGGCGCGAGCACATCCTGGCCGCCGCCGACGCCAAGGACATCGAGGACTACCAGGACCTGGTGCGCCGCGACCCGTCGCACGCGCCGGTGCCCCGACTGCTCATCGTCATCGACGAGTTCGCGTCCATGGTGCGTGACCTGCCCGACTTCGTCACCGGCCTGGTCAACATCGCCCAGCGAGGCCGCTCCCTCGGCATCCACCTGCTGCTCGCCACCCAGCGGCCGAGCGGTGTCGTCTCGCCCGAGATCCGCGCCAACACCAACCTGCGCATCGCGCTGCGCGTGACCGACGCCGGCGAGTCGACGGACGTCATCGACGCGCCCGACGCCGGGCACATCAGCAAGTCCACGCCCGGCCGGGCCTACGTCCGGCTCGGCCACGCCTCCCTGATCCCCTTCCAGTCGGGCCGCGTCGGTGGCCGTCGCCCCGGTGCCGCCGACCCGCAGACGCTCGCGCCGTGGGCCGGTCAGCTGACCTGGCCGGACCTGGGCCGGGCCGCGCTGGCCAAGCCGAAGACCGAGGCGCGCGAGGACGACGAGATCACCGACCTCAAGGTGCTGGTGGACGCCGTACGGGAGGCCAACCAGGCCCTCGGCATCCCCGCCCAGCACTCCCCGTGGCTGCCCGCCCTGGAGGAGACGCTGCTGCTGGAGCAGATCCCGGAGGTGCGCAGCGAGGGGGCGCTGCCGGCCGCGCCGTACGGTGTGGCGGACCTGCCGGCCGACCAGACCCGGCGGCCGGTCGTCGTCGACTTCGCCACCTTCGGGCACCTGCTCGTCGCGGGCGCCCCGCGCAGCGGCCGCTCGCAGGTGCTGCGGACCATCGCCGGTTCGCTGGCCCGCACGCTGTCGAGCGCGGACGTCCACCTGTACGGCATCGACTGCGGCAACGGCGCGCTGAACGCGCTGACCCGGCTGCCGCACTGCGGCGCGGTCGTCGGCCGCAACCAGCTGGAGCGGATCGTCCGGCTGTTCAACCGGCTCACCGGGGAACTCACCCGGCGCCAGGAACTGCTGGCGGACAAGGGCTTCGCGGACATCGGGGAGCAGCGGGCCGCCGTCGTCGAGGACGAGCGGCTGCCGCACATCGTGGTGCTGCTCGACCGGTGGGAGGGCTGGCTGCCCACGCTCGGCGAGTACAACCACGGGGACCTCACCGACCAGTTGTTCGCGATGATGCGGGAGGGTGCGAGCGTCGGCATCCACATGGTGATCACCGGTGACCGGCAGCTGCTGACCGGGCGGATCTCCTCGCTGACGGAGGACAAGTACGGTCTGCGTCTCGCCGACCGCGGTGACTTCTCCATGCTGGACATCAACGCCCGCAAGGTGCCCGAGGAGATCCCGCCGGGGCGGGCGTACCGCGCCGAGACCGCGACGGAGACGCAGTTCGCGCTGCTCGCGGAGGACACCACCGGTCAGGGGCAGGCGGCCGCGCTCGTCGAGATCGGCGAGGCGGCGGCGGCGCGCGACGCGGGGGTGCCGCGGGCGCGGCGTCCGTTCCGGGTGGACGTGCTGCCCAGCCGGATCTCCTTCGAGGACGCCTGGGCGATGCGGGACCCAGCCACGAGCGCGTCCCCGCTGTGGGCGCTGGTGGGTGTCGGCGGCGACGAACTGACGGCCTTCGGGCCGGACCTCGGCGAGGGCATCCCGGCGTTCGTGATCGGCGGGCCGGCGAAGTCCGGGCGCAGCACGGTGCTGATGACCATGGCGCGGTCGCTGCTGGAGCAGGGCGTGCGGCTGGTGCTGGCCGCGCCGCGTCCTTCGCCGCTGCGGGAGCTGGAGGGGCGGGAGGGTGTCCTGAAGGTCTTCACCGGGCGCGACATCGACGAGGACGAGCTGGAGGAGATCGTCGGGACGGCCGATCCGTCGCGGCCGATCGTCGTCCTCGCGGACGACGCGGAGGTGTACGACGACTGTGACGCCGAGGACGTCTTCAAGCGCATCGTCGAGCGGGGGGCCGACGAGGGGCTGGCCGTGGTCATCGCCGGTGACGAGGAGGAGATCTGCGACGGGTTCTCCGGCTGGCAGGTCGACATGAAGAAGGCGCGGCGGGGCATTCTGCTGTCGCCGCAGGACAGCTCCGCCGGTGAGCTGATCGGTATCCGGACCAACCGGAGCATGGTGGGTGGGGCGGTTACGCCGGGGAAGGGGATGCTGCACCTTGGGGTGGGAGCATCTGACGGTTACTACGCCGGTGTGACCTCCGGTGGGTTGTTGGTTGTCTGCGGGTGTCGTTGTGGTTGCTCGCGGGTGCCTGCGGCGGCCTGTGCGGGTTGCGTCGTGGCTGGTCGCGCAGTTCCCCGCGCCCCTTATATGCCTGCGGCGGCCCGTCGCTGTCGCGTCGTGGCTGGTGTAGCGCCTTGGGTCCGGTGGGTGAGTCGGGGCCGGGTGGGGGGTATCCGTCCTCGGTCCGGCCCACTGTCTCCGACGCGGTGAGGGTCGGCGGTGCCGGCCGCTGCGGGCGGACACCCCCCACCCCGTCCCCTTCTCGCCGTACGCGGGTGCCGCGCCGTCGTGGCTCACCTAGGTGCGGGCAGTCGTGCCTCCCCACCCCCGGCCCGACGCAGCGCCGGCCAACGTTGGACTACGTCTCCAGTAGGTCGACCTTCACGTTCGCCGGGAAGCCTGTCGTTGGGCCTACTCGGCGGGCGAATTCTGCTACCGCCTCCAGTTGGGGGGTGCCGAAGCTGAAGTCGAGGGTGGTGAAGTAGCGGGCCAGGGTCGGCTCGTCGAAGGCTTCCCAGCGGGCGGCCTGTTCGGCGACCTTGGTGACCTCTTCCAGGGAGAGGTTGCGCGAGGCCAGGAAGGCCTCGTGGACCTGGCGGGTGATCAGCGGCTCGCGGGCGGCATAGTCCCGGCGCGCGGCCCAGACCGCGAAGACGAAGGGGAGGCCGGTCCAGTCCTTCCAGAGCTGGCCGAGGTCGTGGACCTCCAGGCCGTAGCGCGGGCCGTCGATCAGGTTGGCGCGCAGGGCCGCGTCGCCGATCAGTACGGCGGCCTCCGCCTCCTGCATCATCAGGCTGAGGTCGGGCGGGCAGGTGTAGTAGTCGGGCCGTACGCCGAAGCGTTCCGCCAGCAGCAGCTGGGCGAGGCGGACCGAGGTGCGGGAGGTGGAGCCGAGGGCGACGCGGGCGCCGTCCAGCCGGTCCAGCGGGACCTGGGAGACGATCACGCAGGACATGACGGGGCCGTCGCAGCCGACCGCGATGTCGGGGAAGGCGACCAGGTCGTCGGCGTTGCGCAGGAACTCGACCAGGGTGACGGGCCCGATGTCGAGGTCGCCGCGGATCAGCCGCTCGCTGAGCTTCTCGGGCGTGTCCTTGGTCAGCTCGAAGTCGAGGAGCGTGCCCGTTCTCGCGAGCCCCCAGTACAGGGGCAGGCAGTTGAGGAACTGGATGTGGCCGACACGCGGCCGGGTGCGAGAATTGTCCACATCGCGAGACTAGACCCCATCACCCACCGACCTTCCGTCGACCCCGGCCGCGCGTTACGTCAACCGGCCGCACGTGTGTCAAACATCCGGGTGACGTGATCTTGACCTCTATTGCTTTCCGGCTCTGCCGTGCTAGGCTCGCCACAAGTTGCAGTTTGGTTTCCCTTGCAGTACAGAGCCTGCGGAGCATGTGACCGCGGGCTCTAGTCGTTTTCAGAAGAATGCAGTTGTGCGGCATGACTTGTTTTCACACTTGCAGGTTCTGGAGCAGGGCAACCCTTTTGAGCCCAAGGAGGGCTTATGGCTACCGGAACCGTTAAGTGGTTCAACGCCGAAAAGGGCTTTGGCTTCATCGCCCAGGAGGGCGGCGGCCCCGACGTCTTCGTTCACTACTCCGCGATCAACGCCACCGGCTTCCGCTCCCTTGAGGAGAACCAGCAGGTGAGCTTCGACGTGACCCAGGGTCCGAAGGGCCCGCAGGCCGAGAACGTCACCCCGGTCTGATCGCGTCCTAGCGCAGCACCCAAGGAGCCCCGCGCCGGTCTTCCGGCGACGGGGCTCCTGCCTTTTCGTCCACTCGCAGACCCCGGACCGGATGAATTTCCGGTGAATTCGCCGGTACGGGCCGAGCTCTCAGATGTGCTGCATCACCAGCACGAACGTCGTCCCGGGCTCCAGCGCCTCGTACGAGTGCGGAACGTCCCCGCGATACGTCATGTAATCGCCGGGCCCCAGCTCGGCCTCCTCCCCCGCCGGGCCCGCCTTCACCCGCCCCGTGCTGACGATCAGGTGCTCCACCGTCCCCGGGATGTGCGGTTCCGACTCGCGGGCCGGGCCCGGTTCCGCCCGCAGCCGGTAGATGTCCCGCCGGGCGCCCGGCGGGCTCGCCGACAGCAGGGTCGCCGCGTACCGGGCCTGCTCCGAGCCCACCTCGGGTCCCTGACCCGCCCGGATCACCTGGACCGTCGACGCCGGCGGCTCCACCAGCGCGCTGAACGGGACGCCGAGCGCCACCGCCAGGGCCCAGATCGTCTCCATGCTCGGGTTGCCGCTCGCCGCCTCCAGCTGGGACAGCGTCGACTTCGCGATCCCGGCCCGCTTGGCCAGCTCGGACAAGGACAGACCAGCACGGGTGCGCTCACGCCGCAGACTCGCGGCGATCCATTCCAGGGGCAGTCGGGGCGGGCGCTGCGCGCCGTCGGCAGTCATGGTGTTGTTCGCTCCACAAGTACGATCGTTCGCCTTGACGAACACGGCGGGACTGTTCATCGTAGAAAACATGCGTTCGCTGCTCCGAACACCGGCTTCCATCCTGACACCTCTCGCCCGCGACGCCTCCCTGGTCTGGGTGGCCAGCGGAGTCGTGGGCGTCTCCTTCGGCGCGGTCTGCGTCGCGGGCGGACTGCCGGTGTGGGTGCCGGTCGCCATGTCCCTGCTGGTGTACGCCGGGTCGGCCCAGTTCAGCGCGGTCGGCGTGCTCCTCGCCGGGGGCGGTCCGCTCGCCGCCGCGGCGACCGGGCTGCTGCTGAACACCCGCACGGCCGCCTTCAGCCTCGCCGTGGCCGACGTGATCGGCACCGGGCGGCTGGCCCGGCTCGTCGGTGCGCACCTGGTGACCGACGAGACCGTGGCCTTCGCCCTCGCCCAGTCCGACCCCGCGCGCCGCCGGGCCGCCTTCTGGATCTCGGGGCTCGGTCTGTTCGCCGTGTGGAACGTCGGCGTGCTGTGCGGTGCCCTGGCCGGGACGGCGCTCGGGGACACCGCCACGTATGGTCTCGACGCCGCGTTCCCTGCCGTGCTGGTCGCCCTGGTACTGCCCGTCCTGCGCACCGACTCCGCCGTGCGGCGCTGCGCGCTGCTCGGCGCCGTGCTCGCCGTGGTGGCGACGCCGCTCGTTCCCGCCGGTGTGCCCGTCCTGCTGGCGCTCGCCGGACTCGCCGCCGCGACGGGGGTACGGCGATGAGCCCGACGGTCGCCGTGATCCTCGCGCTGGCCGTGGGAACGTACGCGTTCCGGTTGGTCGGTCCGGTGCTGCACGGGCGTGTGGCCGTTCCGGCGCGTCTTCAGGAGTTGTTGTCCACGGGCGCCGTCGTGCTGCTCGTCGCCCTTCTGGCGACCGGGGCGCTGACCGACTCCGGCGGCTTCGCGGGCTGGGCCCGGCCGGCGGGGGTACTGGCGGGCGCCGCCCTGGCCTGGCGGCGTGCGCCGTTCGCGGTGGTCGTCCTGGGCGCGGCGGCAACGACGGCACTGCTGCGGGCGGCGGGGGTGGCGTAACGGGGCCCGACCGTCGAAGAGGGGCTCAGCTGAGGTACATCCGCTGTCACCCGGAGCCGTGGCGGGCCGGGGGTTGGTCACGCAGCCCGGCGCGACGGGGTGCCGCTGCGCCCACCCGTGCCGCCCCAGCGGCACGACTGCCCGCAGCGGCGGCAGACGGAAGTCCCGACCACGGCTGCCCGCAGCTAGGCGGTAGCGATGGCGGCCTGCAGCCGCACACGGCGAGAAGGGGACGGGGTGGGGGGTGTCCGCCCGCAGCGGCCGGCACCGCCGACCCTCACCGCGTCGGAGACAGTGGGCCGGACCGAGGACGGATACCCCCCACCCCGGCCCCGACCCACCCACCGGACCCAAGGCGCTACACCAGCCACGACGCGACAGCAACGGGCCGCCGCAGGCATATAAGGGGCGCGGGGAACTGCGCGAGCAACCACGACGCAACCCGCACAGGCCGCCGCAGGCACCCGCGAGCAACCACAACGACACCCGCAGGCGACATGATCCGTTGCCACCCCAACCCCCGTACCCAGTACGCTCTTTCCCGCGCTGAGCGAACGGGGAGACAGTGAACGGCGAACACGGCTTCGACCTCACCGGCAGCGGAGCCGAACCGCTTCAGGAGGACGATCCACAGCGCATCGGCCCCTTCCCGCTGATCGGGCGGCTCGGGTCGGGCGGCATGGGCCGGGTGTACCTCGGCGTGCACGAGCACGGGTACGCCGCCGTCAAGCAGGTGCTGCCCTCCGTGGCCGGCGAGGACAAGGACTTCCTGCGCCGCTTCGGACACGAGCTGGACAACCTGGCCCGGCTGCCCGAGCACGCCACCGCACGCCTCATCGCCGGCGACCGCGAGGCCCGCCCGCCGTGGTTCGCCACCGCCTACGTCCCCGGCCTCACCCTGCGCGAGGCCGTCGACCTGCACGGGGGCCCGCTGCCCGCAGGAGCCCTGTGGCTGCTGCTGCGCGAGGCCGCCAAGGGGCTCGCCGCGGTGCACGAGCTCGGCATGGTGCACCGGGACGTCAAACCGTCCAACGTGATGCTGACCGTGGACGGCGTGACCCTGATCGACTTCGGTGTCGCCCGCGCCGCCGAGCAGAGCCAGCTGACCCGCACCGGCATGGTGGTCGGCACGCCCGCCTACATGTCCCCGGAACAGGCCTCCGGGGCCCGCCGGCTCACCGGCGCCGTGGACGTGTTCGCGCTGGGCTCGGTGGCCGCGTACGCGGGATGCGGGCGGCCGCCCTTCGGCGACGAGTCCGGGCACGCCGTGCTGTACCGGATCGTGCACGAGGAACCCGACCTGGAACCCCTGCGCGCGCTCGACGCCGAGCTGGCCTCCGTGGTGGCGTCCTGCCTGGACAAGGACCCCGAGGGCCGGCCCACCGCCGAGGAACTGCTCGACCTCGCAGCCGCCCACGCCCCGGAACACCCCGGCTGGCCCGACACCCTCACCGAACGCCTCACCGAGCGCGCCGCCTTCGCGGCAACGCCCCCACCCACCCCGACCCCCACGGCGACGACCCCGGCTCCGGCACCGACACCACCACCCACCCCGAAACAGCCGGAACCCAAGGACACTCCGGACCGCAAGCGCCGCCGCACCCGCGTACTCCTGGCCGTCGTACCGATCGTCGTGGTCACCGCCGCCACCACCGTCGTCCTGCAACTGCTGCCGTACGCCTCCTCCCCCTCCCACGGAGAGGCAGGCCCGAGCGCGTCCGCGCAGGTCACCTCCACGCCCGCCCCCACCGCCCCGGCGAACGCCTCGCCCGGCGCCTCGCCCGCCACCCGCCCGCCGGGCACACGGCCCCCCGCCTCCCCCACCACCGCGCCCCCCACGGGCGGCGGCACGCAGGGCGGCACGGGCGCGAGCGGAACCACAACCTCCGGCAGCACCAACGGCTCCACGTCCGGCACGGGCGGGACCACCGGCTCAAACTCGAACTCCGGCTCAGACACCGGCTCCACCACCACCGGAACCACCACCGGCACCGGCACCACCCCCCAACCCCCTCCCCGCCTACGCCCACCTCCGCAACGGCGAGAACGGCAAGTGCCTCACCCAGGTCTACGGCTCCACCGGCTTCGGCGCCTGTTCCGGCTCCGCCGCCTCCTGGACCTTCCGCAGCGCGGGCGACGGCACCGTCAAGGTCGTCAACCGCTCCAGCGGCTCCTGCCTGAAGGCCAACATGAACGGCCAGGCCGTCTTCGTGGACGACTGCGCCCTGGGCAGCAGCGCCATGCTCTGGCGGACGGGCCCCGGCTCCAGCCTGGTCAGCGTGTTCAACGGCGGCTGTCTGGACGTCGCTTTCGGTGGCGGTGTGTCGACCCAGACGTGCCGCGCCGGGGCGGCGTCCCAGCAGTGGGCGAGGACCTAGAACGGCCGCCATCGGCAGGGCCGATGACCCCATCGGCAAGGCCCCGCACTGGCGCGTGGACCAGGCCCGCCGCGCGCTCGTAGCGTCGTGGACATGACCTCAACGCAACGGGGCACGGCCCAGCTGACGACCGCGATGGTGCTCTCCGGCACCCTCGGCGTCTTCGTCGTCGAGTCGGGCGCCTCGCCCTTCAACGTCGTCTTCTTCCGTGTCCTGTTCGGCGCCCTCGCCCTCGGCGGCTATGTCATCGCCCGCGGCTGGCTGCGCGACCACGGCTTCACCCCGCGCACCCTCGGCCTCGCCGTGCTCGGCGGCGTCTTCATCGTCTTCAACTGGGTGTTCCTGTTCGAGTCGTACGAGAACACCTCGATCTCGGTGGCCACGGTCGTCTACCACACCCAGCCCTTCTACGTGGTGCTGCTGGGCGCCCTCCTCTTCCGGGAGCGGCTGACCGCCGCCAAGGTCGGCTGGGTCGCCGTGGCCTTCGCCGGGCTCGTCCTCGTCTCCGGTGTCACCCCCGACGACCTCGCGAGCGGCGGCGGAACGTACATCCTCGGCGTCGGCCAGGCGCTCCTCGCCGCGCTGCTGTACGCCCTGTCCACCCTGGTGACCAAGCGGATCTCAGGGGTCCGGCCGCACCTGATCGCGCTCGTGCAGGTGCTCGTCGGCATCCCCCTGCTGCTGCCCTTCGCCGACTTCGGCGCGATGGCCGGCACCGGCTGGGACTGGGGCTGGCTGGTGGGGCTCGGGTTCGTCCACACCGGCGTGATGTACGTCCTGATGTACGCCGCCTACGCCCAGCTGCCCACCGCGAAGATCGCCGTCCTGGCATTCGTCTACCCGGTGGTGGCGATGGTGGCGGACTGGGCGGTGTACGGCCACCACATCGGCCTGGTGCAGGCTCTCGGCATCCCGCTGATCGCCGGGGCCAGCCTCAAGGTCACCCTTGCTCGGACACCAGCCGCCGCGCCCGCTCCAGGAACAGCCGGGCGTGCCGCGGCAGCCGCTTCCCGGCCCGCCACGCCAGCTGCGTCGAAAGCGTGAACGGCGGCTGCCACTCCAGCCGTACGAGTGAGCCCTCCGCGAGTTCGGCGGCGACCGTCACCTCGGGCAGCAGACAGATCCCGAGGCCGGCCGCCGCCGCGCGTTTGGTGGCCTCGATCGTGCCGAACTCCCGGAACTCCACGGCCGCCACGGCCGTCAGCTCCCGCTCGAACAGGTCCCGGTAGGCGCAGCCGGGCTCGGTGGCCAGCAGCGGCTCGCGCACCAGGTCGGCGACGGTGACCTCACCGCCGTACAGCCGATGGCCCGGCGCCGCGACGAGCGCCAGCGGTTCGACGGCCAGCACCTCGCTCTCCAGGCCCGGGTGCTCGGTCTCCTCCTCCATCAGGAAGCCCAGGTCGTAGGTGCCCTGGCGCAGCGCCTGCCGGGTCTCGTCGCCGAGGGTGGGGCGCAGGGTGAGGCGGACCTTCGGGTAGCGGTGGTGGAAGAACTCCAGCAGCGGCGGGAGCCGGTAGTTGGTCAGCGACTCCATCGTGCCGACGGCGAGTGTGCCGGAGGGCTCCTCGGTGCCGGCGACGGCCGCGCGGGCCTCCTCGGTCAGCTCGATGATCTGCCGGGCGTACGGCAGCAGCCGCTCGCCGGCCTCGGTGAGCCGGATGCGGCTGCCGAGCCGGTCGAACAGCTGGCTGCCGAGGGCGTCCTCCAGGGCGCGGATCTGGGCGGTCACGCTGGACTGGGCGTAGTTCAGCTCGGCCGCCGCGCGGGTGAAGCTCAGCACGGTGGCGACCTTCTCGAAGGTGACCAGCAGCCGCAGTTCCATCAGCTCTGCTCGTCCTCGCCGCGCTCCTTGCGGCGCAGCTCCTCCTCGCGGCGGCGCAGGTCGGCCTCCCACTCCTTGAGCAGGGCCTCGTCCTTCTTGTTCTCCTCGCGCAGCGACTTCAGGAACTCGGGGTTGTCGTCGGGGGCGACCCACTCGGTGCGGTGGCCGCGGTGCCATTCCGAGGGGGTGGAGCCGGAGGCCGGACGCGGGCCGCGCTCCTTGCCGGCCACCAGCCAGGCGACCGGCCCGACCAGCACCTCGCCGAAGAGCAGGATGATGATCACCCACACCACCTTGGGCAGCCCCCGCACCTCTTCCTCGGGAGTGTTCAGGCAGTCGATGAAGGCGTAGATCCACAGCGCCAGCACCAGCAGGAAGGGCAGATACCTGAGCATGGACGGGAGATCCCCCAGGAGACGGCGAGGGGCGTGAGACGGCCCCGGTGACGGGCTCAGACTAGCCCGTGACCGATACTGGATCGCATGGCTTACGACGATCTTCGCTCCCTGCTCAGGGCGCTGGAGCGCGAGGGCGACCTCAAGCGCATCAAGGCCGAGGTGGACCCGTATCTGGAGGTCGGGGAGATCGTCGACCGGGTGAACAAGGCCGGCGGTCCCGCCCTCCTCTTCGAGAACGTCAAGGGGTCCGCGATGCCCCTGGCGATGAACGTCTTCGGCACCGACCGCCGTCTGCTGAAGGCGCTCGGCCTGAAGTCGTACGGCGAGATCTCCGACCGCATCGGCGGGCTGCTGAAGCCGGAGCTGCCGCACGGGTTCGTCGGGGTGCGCGAGGCGTTCGGCAAGCTCGGCGCGATGACCCACGTACCGCCGAAGAAGGTCAAGGACGCCCCGGTCCAGGAGGTCGTCCTCACCGGCGACGACGTGGACCTGGAGCAGCTGCCCGCGCTGTTCACCTGGCCGAAGGACGGCGGTTCCTTCTTCAACCTGGGCCTGACCCACACCAAGGACCCGGAGTCGGGCGTCCGCAACCTCGGCCTGTACCGCCTCCAGCGCCACGACAAGCGCACCATCGGCATGCACTGGCAGATCCACAAGGACAGCCGCAACCACTACCAGGTGGCCGCGCGGCGCGGTGAACGGCTGCCGGTCGCCATCGCGTTCGGCTGCCCGCCGGCCGTGACCTACGCCTCGACCGCCCCGCTCCCCGGTGACATCGACGAGTACCTGTTCGCCGGGTTCGTCGCGGGCAAGCGGATCGAGATGGTCGACTGCAAGACGGTCCCGCTGCAGGTCCCGGCGAACGCCGAGGTCGTTCTGGAGGGCTGGCTGGAGCCGGGCGAGATGCTCCCGGAGGGCCCCTTCGGCGACCACACCGGCTTCTACACGCCGCAGGAGCCGTTCCCGGCGCTGAAGATCGACTGCGTGACCATGCGCAGGCGCCCGCTGCTCCAGTCGATCGTGGTCGGCCGTCCGCCGACCGAGGACGGCCCGCTGGGCCGGGCGACGGAGCGTTTCTTCCTGCCCCTGCTGAAGATCATCGTGCCGGACATCGTGGACTACCACCTGCCCGAGGCCGGCGGCTTCCACAACTGCGCGATCGTCTCGATCGACAAGAAGTACCCCAAGCACGCGCAGAAGGTGATGCACGCGATCTGGGGCGCGCACATGATGTCCCTGACCAAGCTGATCGTGGTCGTCGACGCCGACTGCGACGTGCACGATCTGCACGAGGTCGCCTGGCGCGCGCTCGGCAACACCGACTACGCCCGTGACCTCACGGTCGTCGAAGGCCCCGTCGATCACCTCGACCACGCCTCCTACCAGCAGTTCTGGGGCGGCAAGGCGGGCATCGACGCGACGAGGAAGTGGCCCGAGGAGGGCTACACGCGCGACGGCGGCTGGCCGGACATGGTCGAGTCCGACCCCGCGACGGCGGCCCTGGTGGACCGCCGCTGGAAGGAGTACGGCCTGTGAGCAGCGCGTCCGCCGCGATCCCCCAGCCGGGACGCACCAAGGCCTTCCTGCGCCTGGTGATGATCGAGCACTCGGTCTTCGCCCTGCCCTTCGCCTACATCGCCTCCCTCACGGCGATGTACGAGTGGGACCGGAACATCCACTGGGGCCGGCTGCTGCTGGTCACCGTCTGCATGGTGGGCCTGCGCACCTTCGCCATGGCGGTGAACCGGATCATCGACCGGGAGATCGACGCGCGCAACCCGCGCACGGCCCAGCGCGAGCTGGTCACGGGCGCGATGTCCGTCCGGCACGCGTGGACCGGCGCCCTGATCGCGGTCGTCGTCTTCCTCGGCGCGGCGGCGATGCTCAACCCGCTGTGCCTGGCCCTCGCCCCGGTCGCCGTGATCCCGATGGTGGTCTATCCGTACGGCAAGCGGTTCACCAACTTCCCGCAGGCCATCCTCGGTCTGGCCCAGGCGATGGGCCCGATCGGCGGCTGGCTGGCGATCACCGGCGAGTGGTCCTGGACGGCCGTCGTCCTCGGCCTCGCCGTCGGCGTCTGGATCGGCGGCTTCGACCTCATCTACGCCTGCCAGGACGTCGAGACGGACCGCGAGATCGGCGTGATGTCGGTGCCGGCGCGCTTCGGCGTCCCGGCGGCGATCTGGGGCGCGCGCGGCTGCCACGCCGTCACGACGGCCCTGTTCGTCTGGTACGCGGTGGTCACGGACGCGGGCTTCTTCTTCTGGCTGGGTCTGCTGATCGTCGCGGCGGCCTTCCTGTACGAGCACACGATCGTCCGGCCGCACGACCTGTCCCGGGTGAACAGGGCGTTCTTCTCGGTCAACGGTTTCATCGGCATCGCCCTGTTCGTCTGCGCGCTGCTCGACCTGCTGGTGCGGGGACTCACGGTGTAGTGGGGGCGGTACCGGGCCGGGGCATCCCGGCACGCACCGGTACGCTCAAGATGTGAACGCAGGGAAATCGCAGCGCGAGCCTTGGATCGTGGGGGTGTCCGGTGCATCCGGGACGCCCTACGCGGCCGCCGTGCTGCGGGCGCTGATCGCGGCCGGGGAGAGCGTCGACCTGGTGGTCAGCCGGGCCTCGCGGCTCACGCTGCTCGACGAGACCGGCATCTCCTTCCGGGACGCCCACTGGCGGGACGACCTCGCCCAGTGGCTGGCGCGGGGTGCCGACGGCAAGCCGGACACCTTCGCCGTGGACGTCTCCGGCGTGCGGTACTGGAGCGCCGGTGACCTGGCCGCCGGGCCGTCCTCGGGGTCGTATCCGGTCAAGGGCATGCTGATCGTGCCGGCCTCCACGGCCTGTGTCGCCGGTGTCGCGCTCGGGCTGTCGAAGGACCTGCTCCAGCGGGCGGCGAGCGTCACACTGAAAGAGCGCCGGACGCTGGTCGTGGCCGTACGGGAGACCCCCTTGAACGGCCAGACGCTACGGCACCTGGTGGCCCTGGACGACGCGGGCGCGAGCGTGGTGCCCGCCTCGCCGGCCTTCTACGCGGGGGCGACGCACATCCAGGACCTGGTGGACTTCGTCGCCGGACGCGTCCTCGACGCCGCCGGCGTCCCGCACGACCTGTACCGCCGCTGGAAGGGCGAACTGCGCGGTGGGAACGGTTGAGCGGCACGACCGGCACGATCGACTCGCACGAACTCCCAGATCTCCTCGATCTCTTCAGTGGAAGGCTTTCAATCGCATGGACGCCGTGGACAGGCAGCTCATCCAGGCCCTGAGGGAGAACGGCCGGGCCTCCTACGCGGAGCTGGGGCGCCTCGTCGGCCTGTCGGGCCCCAGCGTCACCGACCGCATCAACCGGCTGGAGGCGGCCGGTGTCATCACCGGCTACCGGGCCACCGTCGACGCGGCCTCGCTGGGCCTCGGCGTCACGGCGCTGATCGGCATCTCGCTCTCCGACGCCGCCGACCACGAGGACGTGGCGCAGCGGCTGAAGGAGCTGCCGGAGATCGAGGACTGCTGGTTCATCGCCGGTGACGACTCCTACATGCTCAAGGTGCGGGCGACCGACGTGGACGGCCTGGAGAAGATCATCCGGCGGCTGTCCGGGACCAAGGGCGTCTCCCGGACCCGTACCACCATCGTGCTCTCCACGAAGTGGGAGAACCGGGTCGGGGAGCTTCCCGAAGAGGTCTAGGGATACCGTTGGCCGTGCTGTCACAGAAAGGGTGTTGCCATGGACGTCGGGCTCAAGCGCGAGCTGGAGGAGAAGGTCCGCTCCGGTGAGCGGCTGTCCCGCGAGGACGGCATCGCGCTCTACGAGTCGGACGACCTGGCCTGGCTCGGCGGCCTGGCGCACGAGGTGCGGACCCGCAAGAACGGCGACGTCGTGCACTTCAACGTCAACCGGCACCTGAACATGACCAACGTGTGCACGGCCTCCTGTGCGTACTGCTCCTTCCAGCGCAAGCCGGGCGAGAAGGACGCGTACACGATGCGCATCGAGGAGGCCGTCAAGCTCGCCAAGGCGATGGAGTCGGAGAACCTCACCGAGCTGCACATCGTCAACGGGCTGCACCCGAACCTGCCGTGGCGCTACTACCCGCGTTCGCTGCGGGAGCTGAAGGCCGCGCTGCCGAACGTGTCGCTGAAGGCGTTCACGGCGACGGAGATCCACCACTTCGAGACGATCTCCGGGCTGTCCGCCTCGGAGATCCTCGACGAGCTGATCGACGCCGGTCTGGAGTCCCTCACCGGCGGCGGCGCGGAGATCTTCGACTGGGAGGTCCGCCAGCACATCGTGGACCACCGCACCCACTGGGAGGACTGGTCCCGCATCCACCGGCTGGCGCACGAGAAGGGTCTGAAGACCCCGTGCACCATGCTGTACGGCCACATCGAGGAGCCCCGGCACCGGGTGGACCACGTGCTGCGGCTGCGTGAGCTGCAGGACGAGACCGGCGGTTTCCAGGTCTTCATCCCGCTGCGCTACCAGCACGACTTCGTGGACATGAAGGACGGCAAGATCCGCAACCGCCTTCAGGCCCGGACCCAGATGGCGACCGGCGCGGAGGCGCTGAAGACCTTCGCCGTCTCCCGGCTGCTGTTCGACAACGTGCCGCACGTCAAGGTCTTCTGGGTGATGCACGGTGTGAACACGGCCCAGCTGGCGCTGCAGTACGGGGCGGACGACATGGACGGTTCGGTCGTCGAGTACAAGATCACGCACGATGCGGACAACTTCGGTACGCCGAACAAGCTGACGCGTGAGGATCTGCTGGAGCTGATCCGCGACGCGGGGTTCCGGCCGGTGGAGCGGAACACGCGGTACGAGATCATTCGGGAGTACGACGGGCCTGACGCTTCGCGTCGGGAGTCGCCTCAGCCGATGAGGGTTTGATCGGGTCGTTTTCGGGTGCGGGTGCGTGGGGGCTGGTCGCGCCCACGCGGCGTAGCCGCATATCGGCAGAGTCCCGCGCCCCTGGGGTGGGTACTCGGGGCGCATGTCTTCGAAGGCACCCGAAGATCAGTACGACGCCGCGCCCTTCGTTCCCGAGCGGGGTGGGCTTCCTGCCCTGCGCAAAGCCGCCGCCGAGTGTCGCGGCTGCCCCTTGCACCTCGCCGCCACTCAGACCGTCTTCGGTGCGGGGAACACCGACGCCCGCGTGATGCTCATCGGGGAGCAGCCCGGGGATCAGGAGGACCGGCAGGGGAAGCCGTTCGTCGGGCCCGCCGGGAAGCTGCTCGACAAGGCTCTCGCCGAGGCCGGGATCGATCCGGCGGAGGCCTATGTCACCAATGCCGTGAAGCACTTCAAGTTCACCCAGGCCGAGCCGCGCAAGCGGCGGATCCACAAGGCGCCGAGTCTGCGGGAGATGACGGCGTGCGGGCCGTGGCTGGCGGCGGAGCTGGCCGTGGTGGAGCCGGAGCTGATCGTGGTGCTCGGGGCGACCGCCGGCAAGGCGCTGCTCGGCTCGTCGTTCCGGGTGACCGAGGTGCGTGGGACGGTGCTGGAGCGGGAGATCCACGGGCGCAGCGAGCGACTGGTGCCGACGGTGCATCCGTCGTCGGTGCTGCGGGCGGACGACCGGGAGTCGGCATACCGGGGGCTCGTCTCGGATCTCGAAACGGCGGCACGCGTGCTGTCGTAATAGATACGATGGGGTCATGCCCCTTACCTTCACGCTGGACCCCTCCATCGACGCCGGTCTGCGCGACGGCATCCTCGACCTGTGGACCGACGTCTCCAACGCCGGCGGGGCCGTCGGCTTCGTGGCGCCGGTGGACCGGGAGACGATCCGGCCGGAGCTGGTGAAGCACTTCGCGGCGATGACGGAGGGGCGGACCCGGCTGCTCGTCGGGCGCGACGAGGACGGGCAGGTGGCGGCGACCGCCTTCTTCTCCTTCAACACGCACCGGCTGATGACGCACTGGGTGTGGCTGTACACGGTGATGGTGCACCCGCGTCACCAGGGCAAGGGATACGGCCGTGACCTGCTGGCGGCGGCCGCGGACGCGGCGCGCGGCTTCGACGGCATCGAGGCGATCCGGCTGACCTGCCGGGGCGGCCTCGGCCTGGAGCGGTTCTACGGTTCCTGCGGGTACAAGGAGGTCGGCCGGGTGCCCGGGGCGATCCGGGTGGCGCCGGGGGACGACCGGGACGACATCACCATGCTGCTGCCGCTGCTCTGACGCGCGGGCACCCACTTCCATGATCCGGACGGGGGCGTGCTTCACTGGAGGCTCTGCCCCTGTTTGGAATCGGAAGAGTGGATTGAGATGCTCCGCTACACGCTGATGCGCCTCGGTATCTTCGCGGGCTGCCTCTTGGTCGTCTGGGGCCTCGTCTACTCCGGCGTCGTACCGCGCGGCCTCGGCTCCTCCAACGGCATGTGGGTCGTGCTGCTCGCGCTGGTGATCTCCGCGCCGATCAGCTTCGTCGCGCTGCGCGGTGAGCGCGACCGGGCGTCGCAGAGGATCGCCCCGAAGGTCGACCGCATCCGCTCCAGCATGCAGGCGGGCCTCCAGGCCAACCAGAGCCAGGAGGACCTCGCCGACGACGCCGCCCGGGCCCAGGGCCAGACGTCGTAAGGCACTCCGTGCGTTGCGGGCGCCCCGGTGACCTCGGTCGCCGGGGCGCTTTGCGTTGTATGGGTGGATGCGGTGTCCGGCCTCTCAAAGCAAGGCTTTGAGATTCTCAAAGTTCAAGTGTTAACGTCTTAGGGTGAAGTCAGCAGCCGCGTCCCCTCATCTTCCGAGCCTTCTGCTCGTGGCGCGCTTGCACGTGGATCTCTGCCGGTGCGCGTCCGGGATCTGTCGCCCCTGACGTCTCGCGACCCCCCGTCCACGTCAGTCCCTACGCGTCCCCAACGGAGCATGTCCGTGTCCTCGAACACGAAGTCCTTCAAGGTGCCCTTCTGGGCCCAGATACTCGCCGGCCTCGTCCTCGGCGCCCTGCTCGGCTGGATAGCCCGCAGCCAGGACGTGTCCTGGCTGGTGACCACCCTGGACAAGATCGGCGGCACCTTCGTCGGCCTGCTGAAGCTCGCCGTCGCCCCGCTCGTCTTCTTCGCGATCCTGGTCTCGATCACCAACCTGCGGAAGGTCAACAACGCGGCACGCCTGGCGTCCCGCACCCTCCTGTGGTTCATGATCACCTCGCTGATCGCGGTGAGCATCGGCCTGGCGATCGGCCTGCTCACCAACCCCGGCGCCGGCACCGGCCTCACCCCGAAGGACGGCGCCAAGCCGGACCACACCGGCTCCTGGCTCGACTTCCTCACCGGCATCGTCCCGACCGACGTGATCACGCCGTTCACCGAGCTGAACGTGCTGCAGATCGTCTTCATGGCCGCCGTCGCCGGTATCGCCGCGCTGCAGCTCGGTGAGAAGGCCCAGCCGATCCTCACCCTGAGCGAGTCCGTGCTGGAACTGCTGCAGAAGGCCCTGTGGTGGGTCATCCGGCTCGCCCCTCTGGGCACCGTCGGCCTCATCGGCCGCGCCATCGCCACCTACGGCTGGGACCTGATCGGCAAGTACGCCACGTTCACCGCCGACATCTACGTCGGCTGCGCGATCGTCCTGTTCGTCGTCTACCCGACGCTGCTGGCGACCGTCGCCAAGGCCAACCCGCTGCAGTTCTTCAAGGGCGCCTGGCCCGCGATCCAGCTGGCGTTCGTCTCCCGCTCCTCGGTCGGCACGATGCCCGTGACGCAGAAGGTCACCGAGCGGCTCGGCGTGCCGAAGGAGTACGCCTCCTTCGCGGTGCCGTTCGGCGCGACCACCAAGATGGACGGCTGCGCCGCGATCTACCCGGCCATCGCCGCGATCTTCGTCGCGCAGATCTTCGACATCCAGCTGAACGTGGGCGACTACCTGCTGATCGCCTTCGTCTCCGTGGTCGGCTCCGCCGCCACCGCCGGCCTCACCGGCGCGACGGTCATGCTGACCCTGACCCTGTCCACGCTGGGCCTGCCCATGGAGGGCGTCGGCCTGCTCCTCGCGATCGACCCGATCCTGGACATGATGCGCACCGCCACCAACGTGGCCGGCCAGGCGCTGGTCCCGGTCATCGTCTCGGCCCGCGAGAACCTCCTCGACCGCACGGCCTACGACTCGGTCGGCGGCGCCTCCCCGGTGGACGAGCCGGAACCGGCGCAGGAGCGCGAGCCGGTGGCCGCGGCGGCCTGACGCCAGTCGTGTCCGAAGGGCGGCGGGGAGCGACTCCTCGCCGCCCTTCGGCGTATCCCGGAGGAGCTGACCCGGCCCGTACGCTAGTGCGCATGGGTTCGGGTGCGGTGAAGAGCAAGCGGATGCCGAGGGCGGTCCGTGAGCAGCAGATGCTGGACGCGGCCGTGCGCATCTTCGGCCGGCGCGGCTACATGGCCGCCGCCATGGACGACATCGCCGAACTCGCCGGTGTCTCCAAGCCGTTGGTGTACCTGTACCTGAACTCCAAGGAAGACCTCTTCACGGCCGTCATCCGCCGTGAGGCCGGCGCGCTCACCGAGGCGGTCCGCGCCGCCGTGGACCCGCGGCTGCCGGCCGACCGTCAACTGTGGGACGGGCTGCTGGCGTTCTTCACGCACACCGCGCGCCACCCGGACGCCTGGTCGGTGCTGCATCTGCAAGCCCGCACCCACGGTGAGCCGTTCGCGACCGAGGTCGCCGCGCGGCGTGCGGAACTCGTCGCCGTCGTGACCCGGCTGATCGCGCTCGCCGCCCGCGACGCCCACCGCAATCCCGACCTGCCCGAGGAGGAGGTCGCCGGGCTCGCCGAGGCCCTGGTCGGCGCCGCCGAGTCCCTCGCGGCCCGGGCCAACGCCACCGATGGCGTCTCGGCGCGGCAGTCGGCGGCGACCCTGATGAACTTCGCCTGGTCGGGCCTCGGCAACCTCATGACCGGGCGGCGCTGGTCACCCCCGCCCGCGTGAGCCGAGCGGCACGGCGAGCCCGGTCAGGTGCACCCGCTCCCCGCCGCGCAGCGCGAACCGGCCCTCGCCGTCCGCCGCGTACCGCACCGTCCCGGGCAGCAGCACCGGGGCCCGGAACCGGGCCCGTACGAAGGCCGCGTCGGTCACCCCGTGGGCGGCCAGGCAGCGCGCCACGGTCCACATGCCGTGCGCGATGGCCCGCGGGAAGCCGAACAGCCGGGCGGTGAGCGGGTGCAGATGGATGGGGTTGCGGTCACCGGAGACGGCGCCGTAGCGGCGCCCGAGGTCCGCGCCGAGCCGCCACTCGGCGACGGTGGGGAGCGGCTCCTCCTCCACGACCCTCGGCTCCTCCGCCTCCCCCGCCTCCCCGGTGGCCGGCGCCGCCGTCCGGTGCCGCGCCAGGTACGTGCTCGTCGACTCCCATACGACGACGTCCCCGTCCCGCAGTTCGGTCACCACGACCGCCTCCGTGCCGCGCCGGTGCGGTGCCAGCCGGTCGACGCGCACCCCGAGACCGTACGTCCCCGTGGCGGCGAGCGCGGTGTGCCGGGTGATCTCGATCGACGTGTGCACCAGGCCGAGCAGCGGCAGCGGGAAGCGGCGGGCGCTCATCAGCCGCATGGCGAGCGGGAAGCCGAGGACGTGCGGATAGGTGACCGGCAGCGCGTCGTCGCCGGTGGCGAACCCGCACACCCGCTCGTAGGCGGCGAGCCGGGCCAGGTCGATGCGCAGGCCCGGCAGCAGGAGCCGGGTGCCGGGCAGGTCGGCGTCCGGGCGGGGCCGCTTCAGCGGGGACAGCAGCGCGCCACGGGCCAGCAGGGGCGCCAGCGCGGGCACCCGGGTCAGGGTCTCGGTCCCGTCCATCACTCCCCCGGTGGTCGTCTCGTCCATCAGGCCCCCAGCAGGCTCTGCCCGCACACCCGCACGACCTGCCCGTTGACCGCGCCGGACGCCGGGTGGGCGAGCCAGGCGGTGGTCTCGGCGACGTCGGCGGGCAGGCCGCCCTGGGCGAGGGAGTTCATCCGGCGGCCGGCCTCCCGGATGAACAGCGGTACGGCGGCGGTCATCTTCGTCTCGATGAACCCGGGCGCGACCGCGTTCACGGTCACCCCGTGCTCGTCCGCCGCCCGGGGCGCGAGCGCGCGCACCAGCCCGGCGATCCCCGCCTTGCTCGCACCGTAGTTGGTCTGCCCGGCGTTGCCCGCGAGCCCGGCGATGGAGGCCGTCGCCACGATCCGCCCGCCGCGCCGCAGGGTGCCCTTGGCGAGCAGCGCGTCCGTGGTGCGCAGGACGCTCGCGAGGTTGACGTCGAGCACCGCGGTCCAGCGCTCGGCGGGCATGTTGGCCAGCCGCCGGTCGCGGGTGATGCCGGCGTTGTGGATCAGGATGTCGAGCCCGTCGGGCAGCGCCTCGGCGATGCGCTCGCCGGCGTCGGCGGCCGTGATGTCGAGGGCGAGGGCGCTCCCGCCGAGCCGCTCGGCGACGCGCCGGGCGTCCTGTTCGGCCTGCGGCACGTCGAGGACGACGACCCGCGCCCCGTCCCTGGCCAGCGTCTCGGCGACCGCCTCGCCGATGCCCCGGGCGGCGCCGGTGACCAGGGCGGTGCGGCCGGCGAGGGGCCGATCCCAGTCGTCCGGGGTCTCGGCCGCGCCGGCACCGACCTCGATCACCTGCCCGCTGACGTAGGCCGACTTCGGCGACAGCAGGAAGCGCAGGGTCGACTCGGCGGCGGCCGCGTCGGTGAGCCGGACCAGGTTGACGGTGATGCCCCGGCCGATCTCCTTGCCGAGACAGCGGGTGAAGCCCTCCAGCGCCTGCTGGGCGGCGGCCTGGTGGTGGTCGCGCGGGTCGAGCGGTGCGCCGACGACGACGATCCGGCCGCTCGCCGCGACGGACCGGACGACCGGGTGCAGGGCCGCGTGCACCTCGGCCAGCGCCGCCACGTCCGCCACGCCGGTGGCGTCCAGGACGACGGCGGCGGGCCGGCCGGTGCCGGCGCCGAGGCGGGTGCGGGCCAGCACGGGTGCGAGGTCCGCCCGGGAGGTGCCGGCGGTCAGCTGCAGCAGGCCGCCGGTGAGCGCGGGTGCCTGGGGCGACCAGCGGCGCAGCGGTGCGGGCTGGGGCAGGCCGAGCCGCCGGGTGAGGAAGCGGCCGGGCGCGGTGGCGGTGAAGCTCAGATAGCGGTCGGCCATGAAGACCTCTCCTCGCGGGGTACGAGTTGCTTACTCTGGAGTAAGGTTACCGGCGGTAAGCCTATGACACGCAGGAGGAGCCGGTCGAGATGAGCCCCCTGGCACACCACGCCCCGACACCGCCCACGGCCCGGCGTGTCGCGATCGTCGGCGGCAGCCGCATCCCCTTCGCCCGCTCCGACGGCCCTCGTCGGCCACCGGGCACCCCTTCGCGGCGACCGGCGCGCGGATCGTGGCCACCCTCGCCGAGCTGCTCGCCGAGCGCGGCGGGTCGGCGCGGGCTGATCTCGGTGTGCGCGGCGGGCGGCCAGGGCGTCACGGCGGTCCTGGAACGGCCGTAGCCGCGCCAAAACGCCTGTGACCTGGGCAACGTGAGCCCCTCTCACATAGTCCCCGACGCTGCACACCCCCGGCTCCGGAACACCTCGGAACCCGCACAAGGCCCCCACAGGGGCCCCGTACGATTCCCCTGCCTAACCGGCGGTAACCGTCTGCTGACGCCACCGCGGGTGAACGCCCCGCCGGGCGAGGCACGTACGTCTTGCAGCAAGCAGTGCCGCTGCTGCACGCACCAGGAGCCGCCCGTGTCCACGCCGTACCCCAGCCACGCCTCCACCGACTACGACGGCCCCCGGGGTCCCGTCCTGGTGACACCGGAGACCAAGCGGCTGGGCGGTGCGGTCAGGGAGGCGTACGTCCCGCCCCTGGCCCAGCCGGTCCGCCACGGCTCGCTCGCCGACCTGCCCTTCGACAACGCCGACGCCGCGCCGAACGCGGTGGTGCTCAGCCGCCGGACCCCGTCCGGCCGGTGGACGGACGTGACGGCGGCCGAGTTCGCCGCGCAGGTCCACGCCGTGGCCAAGGGGCTGATCTCCGAGGGGCTGATGCCGGGCGACCGCATCGCGATCATGGCGCGCACGACGTACGAGTGGACCCTGCTCGACTTCGCCGCGTGGGCGGCGGGCCTGGTGACCGTGCCCGTCTACCCGACCTCCTCGCCGTTCCAGACCCGCTGGATCCTCCAGGACTCCGGCGCGGTCACCCTGGTCACGGAGACCGTCGCGCAGGCCGCCGCCATCGGCCCGGAGCGGGACCGTCTGCCGGACCTGCGCAACGTGTGGGTGATGGAGAAGGGCCACGTCGAGCGCCTCGGCGAGGTGGGCACGGCACAGGTGCCCGACCAGGAGGTCGACGTACGGCGCGGGGTGCTCGGCCCCGACACGCTCGCCACGCTGATCTACACCTCCGGCACCACCGGCCGCCCCAAGGGCTGCGCGCTCAGCCACGGCAACTTCTTCGCCGAGGTCGACAACGCCATCGAGCTGCTCTACCCGGTGTTCCGGGCGAAGACCGAGGACGAGCCGTCGGTGCTGCTGTTCCTGCCGATGTCGCACGTCTTCGGCCGGATGGTGGCCATCGCCTGCATACGCGCCCGGGTCCGGCTCGGCCACGCCCCCAGCCTGAAGCCGGAGGACCTGCTGCCCGACCTCGCGGCCTTCCGGCCCACCTGCCTGCTGACCATCCCGTACATGCTGGAGAAGGTCTTCAACTCCGCCCGCGCCAAGGCCGAGGCCGGCGGCAAGCTGTCCACGTTCGACCGGGCGGCGGCGGTGGCCCGGCGCTACGGCAAGGCGGTCGAGGACCGGCAGACCGGCACCGGCGGCGGCCCGACCGCGTCGCTGAAGGCGGGGCGGGCGCTGTACGACCCCCTGGTGTACCGCAAGATCCGGCAGGCGATGGGCGGCCGGGTGCGGTACGCGATCTGCGGCGGCTCCCCGCTCGGCCAGCGCCTCGCCGCCTTCTACGCGGGCGTCGGCATCGAGATCTTCGAGGGCTACGGCCTGACCGAGACCACCGGCGCCACCACGGTCACCCCGCCGCTCAAGCCGCGCCTGGGCACGGTCGGCTGGCCGCTGCCCGGCACCCGAGTCCGGATCGCCGCCGACGGCGAGATCCTGGTCGCCGGCGACCATGTGCTGCGCGGTTACTGGGACCCGGCGGCCGGTGGTGTCGTCCCGGCCGCGCAGGACGGCTGGCTGGCCACGGGCGACCTCGGCGAGCTGGACGACGAGGGGTATCTGACGATCACCGGCCGCAAGAAGGAGATGCTGATCACGGCCGGCGGCAAGAGCGTGGCCCCCGCGCCGCTGGAGAACTGGCTGCGCCAGCACCCGCTGATCTCCCAGGTCATGCTGGTCGGCGACGGTCTGCCGTACATCTCGGCGCTGATCACCCTGGACATGGACGGCGTCAGCCACTGGCGCCGGATGAACGGCAAGCACCCGGTCCCGGCCGAGCTCCTCATCGGCGACGAGGAGCTGTACGCGGTCCTGCAGCGCGCGCTCGACGAGGCCAACCGGATGGTCTCCCGCCCCGAGTCCATCCGCCGCTTCGCGGTCCTGCCGGTGGACTTCACCGAGGAGGCGGGCCATCTCACCCCGTCGATGAAGCTGCGCCGCGAGTCGATCCTGCGCGAGTTCGCGGACGTGGTGGAGGACCTGTACGCCGAGGGTCGCTGATCTGCGCGCCCTTGCCCGGTGCCGTCCCGGCCCGCACAGTGATCCCATGGACCCCTTGGACCGGGCACAGGCCCGCCGCCGGCTCGCCACCGCCCTCGCTGAGGCCCGCGCCGGGCTCGCCGAGGGCGGCATCCCGATCGGGGCCGCGCTCTACGGAGCGGACGGCACCCTGCTCGGGCGCGGCCGCAACCGGCGCGTCCAGGACGACGACCCCTCGACGCACGCGGAGACGGCGGCGTTCCGGGCGGCGGGACGGCAGCGGTCGTATCGCGGGACGACGATGGTCACGACCCTGTCCCCCTGCTGGTACTGCTCGGGGCTTATCCGGCAGTTCGGGATCTCGCGGGTGGTGATCGGCGAGGCGACCACCTTCCACGGCGGGCACGACTGGCTCGCCGAGCACGGCGTGGAGATCGTGCTGCTCGACGACGCGGAGTGCGTCGCGCTGATGCGGGACTTCATCGAGCGGCACCCGGCGCTGTGGCGGGAGGACATCGGCGCCTGAGCCGGTGCTCAGCCCTCGCCCTCCGCCCACGCCGTCAGCCGCTCGAACCGCTCCCGCCAATCGCGCTCCGACTCGTGCTCGCCCTGGAACTCGTGGGTGAAGCGCAGCGTGCTGGCGGTGTCACCGGCGCGTTCCAGGTGGAAGCGGAGCCGGCCGCCGCCGTGGACCGTGTACTCGGCGACCCGGTCCACGTCCCAGGCGGTGACCTGGCCGCTGCCGAGGTCCCGCAGGGCGACGGTGCCGCCGAGCCGGGGCTGGAGGACGTCGGCCGGGGTGTACCAGGCGGCGAGGCCCTCCGGGGTCGCGACCGCGGGCCAGACGTCCTCCATGCGTTTCGGGAGCCGCACCAGGAAGTGGAGTATGTGCGTGTTCCCGTGGGTCTGGCTGGTGCCCTGTGCGATGGAACCGCTCATGACACCAGTGTCGGCGACCGGTGGGGGTGGAGGCGAGCGCGGCTCAGACGCCCGCGTAGGAGTGCTTGCCGGAGACGAAGAGGTTGACGCCGTAGTAGTTGAACAGCCAGCACGCGAACGCGATCAGCGCCAGGTAGGCGGCCTTGCGGCCCTTCCAGCCGGCGGTGGCGCGGGCGTGCAGATAACCGGCGTAGGCGACCCAGGTGATGAAGGACCAGGTCTCCTTGGGGTCCCAGCCCCAGTAGCGGCCCCAGGCGTCACCGGCCCAGATGGCGCCCGCGATGATCGTGAACGTCCACAGCGGGAAGACGGCCGCGTTGATCCGGTAGGAGAACTTGTCCAGCGACGCCGACGACGGCATGCGCTCCAGCACCGAGCGGGCGAAGGTGCCGGGCTTGCCGCCGCTCGCGAGCTTGCTCTCGTACGAGTCCTTGAACAGGTACATGATCGTCGAGACCGCGCCCACGTAGAAGGTGGCGCCGCAGAAGATCGCGGTGGAGACGTGGATGTACAGCCAGTACGAGTGCAGCGCCGGCACCAGCTGGTCACTGGCCGTGTACAGCACCGTGACGGCCAGACCCAGGTCGAGCAGGACCGTGGTGACCAGGAACAGGCCGAGCCAGCGGACGTTCTTCTTCAGCGCCAGCAGGCCGAGGTACACGCCGACCGCGACGGTGGAGAAGGTGATGTTGAACTCGTACATGTTGCCCCACGGCGCCCGCTGCACCGACAGCGCGCGCGTGAGGACCCCGCCGAACTCGACGAGGAAGGCGAGCACGGTCAGCGAGACCGCGATCCGGCCGTACAGGTCGCCCTGCTCGTCCCCGCCGTGCGCGCCGGGGCCGTCCGGCACGTCCCGGGAGCCGGACGCGGACCGCACGGTGACCTTGGGCCGCTCCAGCACGGCGGTGCCGCCGGCCTTGTTGACGGTGACGGCCGGCGCCTGCGCCGTCTGCGGTGTGGCGGTGAGCGCGGCCGCGGTGCGGGCGACCTTGCTGCGACTGCCGAACAGCCACTCGGCGATGTAGGCGAAGAAGGCCAGGGTGTAGACGGCCATCGCGGAGTAGATCAGCACATTGCTGATGTTCGCGAGGTGTTCGTTGGTGGCGGCGGCGAGGGTCACTGCTTCTCAGCCCCTTCGGGTACGGAGACTTCTGAGGGGTCGGCTGCGGAATCGGGCTCGGGTGCGCCCGGCGCCTGGTCGTACAGGGTTCCGGCGAGCTGACCGAGCTCCTCCGGTACCTTCGCGGACTCGCTGCGGCCGAGCCCGGCCATCTCGACGACCGTCACGCCGTCGTCGCCCTTGACCGCCCGCACCCACACGCGGCGGCGCTGGATGAACAGGGACGCGGCGAGACCGAAGATCGCGGCGATGGCACCGCCGAGCGCCCAGCCGCTGGCGGGCTGCCGGGTGACCTGGAAGCCCGCCCACTCCTTGACACCGTCGAAGGTGATCGAGCCGGCGCCGTTCGGGAGCCGCATGGTCTCCCCGACCTTCAGGCGCTCGGCGAGCGGGTCGCCCTTGGCGTTCTTGAACTGCTTGAGGTGCTTGGTGTCGAGCTGGTACACGCTCTGCGGGATGCCCGCGTTGACGCCCAGGTCGCCGTGGTAGGCGTTCAGCGCCAGACGGGGGTTCAGCAGCGAGGGGAACTGGGAGAGCATCGAGCCCTTGCCCTCACCGGCGAAGGTGGGGATGAAGACGGCCTGGAAGCCGAGCTGGTCCTTCATCCCCTTCGCGTCGTGGTAGCCGTCCATCACCTTGATCGCGCCGCTGGAGGTGACGTTGCCGTCCTGCGGCAGCAGCGGCACGGCGTCCTTCATGACGACGTTGCCCTTGCCGTCGCGGACGGTGACGACGGGCGCGTACCCGTGGCTGACGAGGTAGACCTTGGAGTCGCCGACCTCAAGCGGCTCGTTCACCTTGACGGTGGTCTTGCGGTCCTTGCCGTAGGCGCCGACGCTGTAGGTCAGGTGCGCCTCGTAGGTGCGCGGCGTGCCCCGGTTGGGCCCGGTGACCTCGTACGTCCCCTTGAAGTCGTCCAGCTTGAAGCTGAACGGCTCCATGTCGTCGGTGGAGAACAGGCTGCCGGACTTGAAGTCGTCGTACTGGGTGAGCGTGTTGGAGAAGCCGTCGCCCTCGACGATGAGCTTGTCGCCCTCGGACTTGAACAGCTGTCCCGCGGCGAACGCGACGAGCATCACGATCAGCGAGATGTGGAAGACCAGGTTGCCCAGCTCCCGCAGGTACCCCTTCTCGGCGGCGACGGCGTCCCCGGCGATGTGGGCGCGGAAGCGGCGCTTCTTCAGCAGCGCGAGCGCGGCCTCGCGGACCTGCTCGGGCTCGGCCTCGGTGCGCCAGGTGGTGTGCGCGGGCAGCCGGGTCAGCCGCCTGGGCGCACCCGGCGGGCGGCCGCGCAGCTGCCCGACGAACTGCCAGGTGCGCGGGACGATGCAGCCGATGAGGGAGACGAACAGCAGGATGTAGATCGCGGAGAACCACACCGAGCTGTAGACGTGGAACAGGCCGAGCTTGTCGTAGATCGGCGCCAGCGTGGAGTGGTCGCGGCGGAACAGCTCGACCTTGGTCTCGTCGCTGCCGGTCTGCGGGATCAGGGAGCCCGGGATGGCGCCCAGCGACAGCAGCAGGAGCAGCAGCAGCGCGACCCGCATGGAGGTGAGCTGGCGCCAGAACCAGCGGGCCCAGCCGATGACGCCGAGCGCAGGCGGAGCGGACAGCTCCTCCTGCGGCGCGGTGGACAGCTGGGAGCCGGCCGCCGCCAGGCCCTCGGTGTCGGACGGGGCCGGGTCGAACCCGTTCTTCGAGGTAGTGCTCATCGGGTCAGATCCCCACAGTGAAGCCGTCGGACCAGGTCTGCATGTCCTGCACGAGGCGGTCCCAGGCGCCGGTCAGCAGGAGCAGACCGGTCGCGATCATCATGGTGCCGCCGACGCGCATCACCCAGACATAGTGGCGCTTGACCCAGCCGAAGGCGCCGAGCGCCTTGCGGAAGGCGACCGCGGTGAGCACGAACGGCACACCGAGGCCCAGGCAGTAGGCGATGGTCAGCAGGGCGCCGCGGCCCGCGCTGGCCTGGTCCATGGCGAGTCCCTGCACGGCGGCGAGGGTCGGGCCGATGCACGGGGTCCAGCCGATGCCGAACAGCGCGCCGAGGACGGGGGCGCCGACGAGCCCGGTCACCGGCCGGGTGTGGAAGCGGAACTCCCGCTGCGTCAGCCAGGGCATCAGGCCCATGAAGAAGGCGCCCATGAGGATCATGACGACGCCGAGGACCTTGCTCAGGACGTCCTTGTGCTCCTGGACGCTCTGGCCGAAGTAGCCGAAGAAGGCGCCGGTGGAGACGTAGACGGCGGTGAAGCCGAGGACGAACAGGGAGGCGCCGGCGACCATCCGGCCGCGCCGGGCGTCAGCGAGGTCGGTGCCGCTGACCCCGGTGACGTAGGAGAGGTAACCGGGGACGAGCGGCAGGACGCAGGGCGAGAAGAAGGAGACGAGTCCGCCGAGCAGCGCGATCGGCAGGGCCGCCAGCAGGGCGCCGTTGAGCACCGTGCCGTTGGGGTCCGCGACCGCGGCGAGGGTGGTGACTTCGCTCACGTCACTTCTCCGCGAGGACCGGTTTGATCATCGACCGCAGCCTGTCCTCCGACAGCGGCTGCAGCGTGCGGGCCGCGATCTTCCCCTGGCGGTCGATGACGAGCGTGGAGGGGATGGACTGCGGGTTGAGCGTGCCCTTCTTGAAGCGCAGCATCAGCCGGCCCGCCGGGTCGTACAGGCTCGGGTAGCTGATGCCGAAGTTCTTCTCGAAGGACAGGGCCTTGTCGGTGGTGGTGTCGCGGGTGTTGATGCCCACGAACTGCACGCCCTGGCCCTTGAGCTCCTGGTACACGTTCTCGAAGCCGGGCGCCTCGGCGCGGCAGGGCGGGCACCAGGAGCCCCACACGTTGATGACGACGACCTTGCCCTTGTAGGCGGCGACGTCGAGCTGTTTGCCGTCGACGGTCTCGCCGGACAGGTCGGGGGCGTCGGCCCGCTCGCCCTTGTCGGCGGTGGCGATGCCGTCCTTGCCCATCACGAAGTTGGTGTCGCCGCCTCCGCCCGAGGTGCCTCCGGAGGTGCACCCGGACAGGGTCAGCGCGCCCGCCGCGGCCGTGGCGGCGAGCAGGACGGCACGGTTACGGGCGGCTCTGGTGCGGAACGAGCGCTGGGGGGCGCGGCTGGCGGCACTCATGTGAAAAGTTTCGCATGTCCGTCAGGGGGATCTTGGGCACCCCCCTTGCGGGCGGAAACCCGCATTTCAGGCGGCGTTCGCGGAGCCCTTGCCCGGGTCGGCCAGAAATGCCTTCCAGCCGCCCGCGGGACGCTGCCCGACCTCCAGGGTGCGCAGCTTGGCGAGCACCTCGGGCTTCTGCACGTCCATCCAGTCCACGAACTGCTTGAAGGAGACCAGGCGGACGTCGGCGCCCTTCTCCTTCTCCCTCGCGATGTGCTTGAACGCCTCCTCGACGGCGTCCATGTAGATGCCGCCGTTCCACTGCTCGAAGTGGTTGCCGATGAACAGCGGCGCCCGGTTCGTCCCATATGCCCGCTCGAAGCCCGATATGTACGCCTGCGCGGACTGCCGGCGCCAGCCCGGGTAGTTGTGCGCGGGGGCCTTGGTCGAGTTGATCGACTGGTTGGCCAGCATGTTGTAGTCCATCGACAGCACCTCGAACCGGCGTCCGGGGAAAGGTATCTGCTGCAGGGGCAGGTCCCATATGCCCTGCTTCTTCGTGGGCCACGTCTGCCGGCCGCCCGGCGAGGAGGCGTCGTAGCGCCAGCCCAGCGCACGGGCGGTGGGCAGCAGGTTGTCCTGGCCGAGCAGACAGGGCGTACGGCCGCCGACCAGCTCCTTGTCGTAGTCGAAGGGCAGCGGCGGCAGATCGCTCCAGCCGGTGTTGGTCCTCCACTGCTTGACGAAGGACTTCGCCTGGTCGATCTCGCTGCGCCACTGCCGCGGCGTCCAGTGGGCGACCGATCCGTGACCCTCGCCACAGAAGTGGCCGTTGAAGTGGGTGCCGATCTCGTGGCCTTCGAGCCAGGCGCGGCGCACGTTCTCCAGGGTGGACCGGATGTGCGCGTCGGTGAGGTAGCCGATGTCGGAGGCGCCCCGCCGGTTGTTCGGCGGGTCGTACAGGCGCTTCTTCGACTCGGGCAGCAGATACAGCCCGGACAGGAAGAAGGTCATGCTCGCCCCGTGCTCCTTGGCGAGGTCCAGGAAGCGCGGGAAGAGGCCGTTGCCGACCTCGCCGGCGCCGTCCCAGGAGAACACGACGAACTGCGGCGGCTCCTGCCCCGGCTCCAGCGGCTGCGGCGCGTCCGGCTGGTGCGGCTGCTTGCCGGTGTACGCCGTGGAGCCGTCACCGATGGGGCGGGCCTCGGCCGAGGGGGAGCTCGACGGGTCCTTCCCGGGACCGGAGCTGGAACCGGAACCGCCTTGATGACCCGACCCGCCCGACGACGTGAGACCGCCGCAGCCCGCGAGTGACGCGGCCGCCGCGGCCCCCGCGCCGAGGCCGAGCATTCCCCTGCGGGAGAAGGTGCGCATGAATTCCCCGATTCGTCACGTCCTTGGGTGGTCACCCAGTCAGAGGGCGCGACGAACCGGGGGGTTCCGCGAGCGTGTATGCGTTACGCCACGAACGTAACAAAACTGTGCCAACCCCGAAGGGAGTTGGTCGGATTGTTGCGTTCGGTCTTACGGAGGGTCAGGCGCCGAAGGCCTTGTCCTTGCCCTTGACCGGCTTGGCGCCGGCCAGCAGGTGGGCCGGGACCAGGTCGCGGGCCGGCTCGGTGTAGCCGACGGAGACGATCTTGTCTCCCTGGTACGTGAACGTCGTCAGCGAGGCGAGCGTGCACTGCCGCTTGCGCGGGTCGTGCCACAGCCGGCGCCGCTCGACGTAGGAGCGCACGATCCAGATCGGCAGCTGGTGGGAGACGAGCACGGCCTCGTGCCCGCGGGCGGCGTCCTTGGCCGAGTCCAGCGCGCCCATCATCCGCACCACCTGGTCGACGTACGGCTCGCCCCAGGACGGCTTGAACGGGTTGGTGAGGTGTTTCCAGTTGCCCGGCTTGCGCAGCGCGCCGTCGCCGACGCCGAAGGTCTTGCCCTGGAAGACGTTGTCGGCCTCGATCAGCCGCTCGTCGGTGGCGATGTCCAACCCGTGCGCCTTGGCGATCGGGGTCGCCGTCTCCTGCGCCCGCTCCAGCGGCGAGGAGCACACATAGGTGACGTCCCGCGAGGAGAGGTGCTCGGCGACCCGCTCGGCCATCTTCCGCCCGAGCTCGGACAGGTGGTACCCGGGCAGCCGCCCGTACAGAATGCCGTCCGGGTTGGCGACCTCGCCGTGCCGCATCAGATGGACGACGGTGATGTCCTTGCTGCTGTCGCTCACGCGGTGGCCTCCGCCGCGGCTCGGGCCGCCGCCGGAAGGGCGTCGGCGATCTTCTGGATGGCCCGCTCGTCGTGCGCGGTGGACACGAACCAGGACTCGAAGGACGACGGCGGCAGGTAGACGCCGTTCTCCAGCAGGGAGTGGAAGAAGGCGGTGAAGCGGAACGACTCCTGCTTCTTCGCGTCCTCGTAGGTGCGGACCTCACGGTCGGTGAAGAACACGGAGAACATGTTGGAGGCGGTCTGCAGCCGGTGCGCGACGCCCTCCTTGGCCAGCGCCTCGGTGACCAGGGACTGGATCTGCGCCGAGACGGCGTTCACCGTGTCGTAGGCGGCGTCGTCCAGGAGGCGCAGCTGGGCGAGCCCGGCGGCGGTGGCGACGGGGTTACCGGAGAGGGTGCCGGCCTGGTAGACCGGCCCGGCCGGGGCGAGGTGGGCCATCACATCGGCCCGACCGCCGAACGCGGCGGCCGGGAAGCCACCGCCCATGACCTTGCCGAAGGTCATCAGGTCGGGCTTGACCCCGTCGATGCCGTACCAGCCGGCCCGGCTGGTACGGAAGCCGGTCATGACCTCGTCGGAGATGTACAGGGCGCCGTTCTTCTGGCAGGCGTCCTTCAGCCCCTGGTTGAACCCGGGCAGCGGCGGCACGACGCCCATGTTGCCGGGCGAGGCCTCGGTGATCACACAGGCGATCTCGCCGGGGTGCCGGTGGAAGGCCTCCTGCACGGCCTCCAGGTCGTTGTACGGCAGCACGATGGTGTCGCCGGCCTGCGCACCGGTGACCCCGGGCGTGTCCGGCAGCGCGAACGTGGCCACACCCGACCCGGCGGAGGCGAGGAGCGAGTCCACGTGCCCGTGGTAGCACCCGGCGAACTTGATCACCTTGGACCGCTGGGTGAACCCGCGAGCGAGCCGGATCGCGGACATGGTCGCTTCCGTGCCGCTGCTGACCAGCCGCACCTGCTCCACGGGCGCCACCCGGGCGACGATCTCCTCGGCGAGCGCCACCTCGCCCTCACCGGGCGTGCCGAAGGACGTACCGCGGGCGACGGCCTCCTGCACCGCGGCGATCACCTCGGGGTGCGCGTGCCCGAGGATCATGGGTCCCCAGGAGCAGACCAGGTCGACGTACTCGCGCCCGTCGGCGTCGGTGAGGTACGGGCCGGTGCCGGACACCATGAACCTGGGCGTGCCGCCGACGGCCCGGAAGGCGCGCACCGGCGAGTTCACGCCGCCGGGCGTGACGACCGCCGCACGGTCGAACAGTGCCTGGGAGGCAGGCGCTTCATAGGGATAGGGCAGTTCGCTCATGACGTGCGACTTCTCCGACCTTCTCCGGCTTGCTACGGGGTGACCCCCTCAGAGTAGGCCGAGCGCGCCGGTCCCGGAGATCCGCACCCCGCCGGCAATCCGAGAGATCCGCACCCCGCCCATCTGAGAAACTGGTGCCCGCATACGTATGGACATGACGAAGGGTCGTGTCGGGGGCTATTCGAAAAACCTGCGGACAGCTGTTCCAGCGCACGTTTCGGCGTGTGACCGTGGGGGAGGTCACTGACACGATGATCGGGTTGCGCGGCCCGGGCCGCGCATCCTAGAAAAGCAGTCGGGTGGAGATATGCATCGCGGTGGCGGACTGGGCGAGGGGACCGATGACCTGGGTCCTCGACGTGCCCGGCGGGGAAGGCACCGGCGCGACGCGGAGGAAGCGAACGACGCACGTCAGGCACAGGGTGCAGCGAACGAGCCGGAGCGGCTGGACCGGCTGAGCCGGGTCGACCGTCTGCGGACGGGGAGCAGGAATGGTGGTCGGGTGGGGGTGACGTACAAGTACTTCGGCGCTCCGGACGGGGCGACCGCGGCCCGCGTCCCGATCTCGATGCGCCCCGAGGAACTCGGCGGCGACGAGCTCGGCATGAACGGCATGTTCACCAAGATCAAGCCGGAGACGATGGCCGCGATGGTCCTGACGGGCATCGAAGGCGTCCCCCTGCACAAGGTGCCGCCCCTGGAACTGGTCGTGCTGCACCCCGACTACGCGGTCGTGAAACTCCCCATGACGGTCGTCGACCCCCTGCGCGACATCGGCGAGGAAGCGGTCGGCGCGGCGGCGTTCATCTGGTCCACGGTCCCGGACCGGGGCGGACCGCGGGACGCGTTCAACGTGTACCAGCTGCTGCACGAGTGGCAGGACTTCTCACACCGGCTGCATGAGGCGGGGCATCAGCCTTATTGCCTGGTGTGGCCCTGAGCTGGGGTTTCGCAGGGTTCGGGTGGGGTTTTCGGACCCCACCCTCGCTAGTGCCCGAGCGAGGCCGTCAGGCCGCCAGGGCACATTGAGGGCACACGGGTTTCTCTGGGGGCACTGATGTGCCCTGAGCCTCTGCTGCCTGGGCTTCGGTGAAGGCGTCGTCTATCGCCTTGCGGGTCCGCGTCTCGCTGGACGGCAGCAGGTGCGTGTACGTCCGGAGCGTGAAGCCCGGGTCCGAGTGGCCGAGGTACTCGGAGAGCGCCTTGATGCTCTCCCCCGCGTCCAGGAGCACGGAGGCGTAGGCGTGCCGGAGGGCGTGCATCCCGTCTTCGGGAGCCGCCTGGAGGTACCTCGCCCCGCGCTCGCGGGGAGGGATCACGCCGGCGGCAGCCAGAGCGCGCTTCCAGTCGCCCATGTTGAAGACGCTGCGGTTGTACGCCCGCCCCGGCGACGAGGCAGCCGCCCAGGCCCACATCGCGGCCCTAGGCGGAGCCATCGACGTCCTACCGCTTCTCGCCCCCAGCCACCTGCGGTCATAACTGCAGCAGGCCGCCACGGCGTTCGAGCGCGCCACCCGCTCCCGTATCCGCGCCCATCAGGACCAGGCCCGCGCCCTACGGGGCGCCATACGCGCCCTGCGCACCGCGCCGGTCACCGGTGACGGGTCCGGGCTGGCTATGTTCCTCGACATCGCCGTGCTCGTCATCATCGCCACAGCCCGCTGGCACCAAGCCCGCCGGCACGACCAGCAAGTCGCCGCCGCCCACCAAGCCCTGGTCCACCTGCAGGCCGCCTACCAGCAAGCCGCCGCCGCACCGCTGGCCGCCCTGGCCCAGCGCAAACCATTGGCCCGCACCATGGAGCGACACGCCAAGCGGATCCTCGTGACCTTGCCCGACCACGCCCAGCAGGTCCTCAACGATCCCGCCTGGCCCGCACTGACCGAAGCCGAGAACGCCGGCCACGATCCCGACCAGCTTCTCCAGCACGCCGCACGGCAGTACACGTTGGACGACGCCCGCTCCATCGCCAGGACCCTTACCTGGCGCGTCCAACGCGTGGGCAAAGGGCCGGCGCCCAAGACACGAGCCCCTGCAGCACAGGCACGAGGTGCAACCAAGCCCTCGGCGGATCCCGATCACACGCCGGCAACCGCCGCGCTCCCTGAGCGGCTGCATGCACGGCAGGTAAGCACCGTTCGTCGGGGCTAAGTGATCCGAGACATGCTGGGGCAGGTTGGCCATGTCAGTTCTTGGGAGAACGTCGCATTGAGGAGCCGACCTCTGGGGGCAGCTCTTGCGGTGCGAGACTGCACGGATGCCGGAGCGTTCCATCACCTTCCTTCCGCTGTCCTACGCGGCCAGGCCGCCCCGGATGGTGGTAGTGGCGCCACACGATGACGGGGACTGGTTTGTCTGGACGGCAGCCGCTCTCGCCCGACTGTCGGCGGTGTGGGGCTGCAGCGGAAGCGTGGTCGTGCCTGCCAGCGCGGTCGGACACCCCGCTGTCGATCGATGCCTGGCCCGCTTGAACCCAGATCACGTGCTTGCCTACGTGCCTTCGTGGGCCACATACGACGGCCTCAATCCGGGTGCCATCGACCGGCTGCTGACCGAAAGGGGGATATCTGACAGTGCTGCGGCCGATCACTTCAGGCAGATGCTGTGCAAGGAGCCGTGGAACAGTCCCGTAGTACAGGAGGCAGAAGCGGCCGCTGATCATCTTCGTCTGCAACTTGCTCCCAATAGGCGAGAAGACCTTATCCAATGCAGCCATCTGTTTGACGACGACAACCCTCGCGAACTGACGCCACTGGCTGCCGTGGCCACATCCCCTCTCATCGGTGTACCGAGGAGTCTGGTGAGTACTGCGGATGCCCTGGCCTACGCGATGCATGTTGGCATCGAAGCATCCACGATCGGCGGGCAGATCACGGATAAGGAGTGGCAGGAAGCCGCCACCCGCGGCACTGAGTCGCCGCTTCTGTCGCAGTTGCACCCCGGCGTGCGTGACGATTCCAAAGCGATGCGTTCCCACGAGGCCGGGTTGTGTGTCCCAATCACAAGATTCCTTCGACCCCGGGAGCGCGTCGCTGTCCTAGGGAATCAGCCCGAAGACTTCGCGCTCGCCGAAGTCCTGCGGCAGATCCGCGGCTCGGTAACGTGGCTTCCATGGGCAGAGCCTGGAATCAGCGACATGTGGTTGTTCTCTGGTCGCGGATCGGACCGGTTGCTGGTGACAAGCGCGTCGCTGAGCACTGAAGAGACCCACCAGCGCATCAACGCGAGATGGGAAAGCCGCCCCATACGGCATATCGAGCCAGAAGAGGAGGAGCGCCGCTTCGATGTGGTTGCTCCTATCGACATCAATCTGGATAACCCGTTCATGGTGGTGCTGCGGGATGCCTGGGACCAGCCACGTTCTTTGCCTGTCACTGTGGAATCAGACGGATCGCTCCAGACGTCGCTCTCCCTGGCAGCAGAGGTGCCGCGCGGCCTCGATCCGAACAGGCATCGCTGGCAGGTCACTCTAATCGCCCATAACCACCCATTGCCTCCTCTCCCCGCCCTCTCCTCAACAGTCACCGCAACGGGCCAAAACCCATGGGAGACTTTCGTTCGCGCCGGCGACGGTGGCGTCACATATTGGTCTCACCGGTTCGACTTCGTCCCCAGCGGAGCATCGCTAGCTGGCTCACTCGCATCCCCGAAGCTGGCCTGGCCCGGCATCAAGCGCATGCTCCAGGTCACAGCATCAACGCGTGCTGTCGAAGTGCTTCCCAGCCCTGCTGGAAAACGAGCTGCCATAACCGAACGCCTCCTTGGATCCCGCAACGATCTGGAAACGCTGGCAGCGAGCCCAGGATGGGCTTTGCTTCGCCGCTTCTTGCCGAATTCCGCACAAGACGACGTCCCGGAAGGCAGCCGATGGAAGCTCAAATCCGCAGTAGTTCTCTCGTGGGAAGCGGTCGCAGCCCACGACGACACTGACTGGGACCTGACAGCACGCAGAGGGCAAATCGATCAATGGACCTCACAGGGCGTGCTGCGCCGCGGACTGATCCTTGGCTGCGGTCACTGTCCCATTCTAGAGTTCTACCCTCTGTCCGAGATCAGTCAGAGCTACCGCTGCAGGCGCTGCGGAGGGGAAAACCAGCTAACAAAGGAACGCTGGAGGCCAGCAGCGCACGAGCCCCGCTGGTTCTACGACCTTCATCCCGCAGTCTTGGAACTCGTCATGAACGACGGAGACGTGCCACTACTGGCCACGCAGTATCTACGCAGCCAGTACTGGGCGCGGCAGGCACTGGTCTGCGAGGAGTTCGAACTAATCAAAGACGGAAACCGGTTCGTTGAGATGGACTTTGCCCTGGCCACCACGGAGGAGCTATGGGTAGGCGAAGCCAAGAGCAACGACTCCCTCGGCGACAGTGCAAAGCAACGTCGACGCGAGGCAGGCAAGCTCATAGAAGGGTGCACGCTCGTCGGAGCGGTTGGCCTTGTCTTGGCTACGGCCCAGGCTCAGTGGTCTGTCACGACTCTAGAAGCCATCAAGTCCGAGATTGCCGGTCGCCGCAGAGCGGAAAAGCCCGTACCCAAGATCAGCCTGATCTCGGGCCTTGGAGGCGCCCCGCAGATTGCCCAACTGACCATCTGAAGGGACCAGGGCGGTGACGCCTTGAGCTGCGGTCACTGAGGCAACGCGAGCACTGTACGCGGCTACCCGTGAATGGAGCTACGCGCGAGAGGAAAGGGCGTCACCGCGCCGTGCCGACCAGAGGCTCCAGCAGTTCAAGAGCTTCCTCCCAGCGGAAGCGCTCCGCCGCGCCGCCGGCCCTCGGCCGGTGCGGTTCACAGGAACCGATCAGGACACCCATCCCCCGCAGCCGGTCCAGGCTCTGCTGGTAGGCGGGGTGGGCGGCCTGGGCAGAGTTCAGGTAGGGCAAAGCCACGGTCGGGATGCCCATGCCGTACGCCTCGCACAGGATGCCCAGGGCGAGAGTGTCGGAGATCCCGGCGACCCACTTGTTGATCGTGTTGAAGGTGGCGGGAGCCACGGCGATCGCATCCGCCGGGGGCAGGGGGCGCGGGTCTCCCGGTGAACGCCAGGCGGAGCGGATCGGGTAACCGGTCTGTGCCTCGATCGCCGTGGCGTCGATGAAGCCAAATCCCTGCGGTGTAGCGATGACGCCGACATCCCAGTTCGCCTCCTGGGCGGCTGTGATCAGCTTGCCGACGTCACGGGCCACGCCTGCCGCGCACACAACGACGTACAGGAAGGGCTTCTTGTCCGGGGCGGTCGGTTCGGTCACGCGGGGACTCCCAGTTGGCGACTGAAGTGGTGCAGTTCCGGCAGAGTACGTCGGCGGTCTCGGGCGGCCATATCCGCGACCAGGCTGCGGACGTCGGGGCGGCGGATGTCCTGGGCGGCGCAGGTCTCGGCGATACGTAGGGCCTGGTAGCCGTCGGCCAGGCGGCCCTGCTGGCTATAGGCGCGGGCCGCCTCCACCCACAGTGCGGCGCGGCGTTCGGGCACCGGGATGTGCCGGCGCATGAGGGGCCGGGCCGCCTGAAGGGCGAGGCCGGCGTCGCCGAAGGCCACCAAAGCGCTCAGCTCATGCAAGGCGACATTGGTCGGGCTGAAGGTGGCCCAGGCGTCGGGCCGGTCGAGAGTGACGTACCGCGAGACTTCCTTGGCCTCGGTGAGGAATTCCTTTGTGGCCGCGCGATCACCGCGGCTGCTGGCCGCAGTCACTCCGCGCAGGAGCAGCAGTCCGACAGCGGCGAGGTACTTCGGAGAGCGCCGATCGTAGGAGCCGGTGAGCTGGTCGGCGGTGTGCCGGACCAAGGTGACGGCCTCAGTGGCGTGCTTCTCTCGGACCAGCACGTGGGCCTGGACGCGGACGCTGGAGGCGAGGACCACCGGATCCCCCGAGCGTTCGGCCTCGGCCATCGCCCGGCCGACGGCGAGCCATGCGTTGCCCTGGTCGTGCTGCTTGAGCAACAGGCTCGTCGTCGTCTGATACGCCGTGGCTAGGAGCCGGGACACGAGGTCCCTGTCCGTCGCATCGCTGGCAGCCATCCGCAGGTCGGCGATCAGGCTTGGGAGGGTGCGCTCCAGCTCCGTGTAGTGGCAGGTATGGAAGAGCCTGAGTGCTAATCCGACGCGCTCATACAGAACGGCGGTGTCCTGGGGGCCACCGGTGCCCGCAGGGCCGGGACCGGGCAGGAGGGCCTGGACGAGGGCGGTGTGCGAGGCCGAAGAGCCGGCCGGGGCCGCGAGCGCTGCGATGCTCGCGGCGAGGAAGGAGCGGCGGTGCATGTCGTCAGCTTCTTGATCGGCGGCGGAGACGTCCTGAGATGGGGCGAGGCCCAACTCATGAGGCAGGATGTTCAGTTCCTGCGCGATGGCGCGTAGTACGCGGATGTCCTCCGTGCCGCGACCGCTCTCCAGACGGCTCACCTTGGACTGGTGATACCCGAGCGCTGCGGCCACGTCGTGCTGTGAACGCCGCTGTAACACCCGCGCCCGACGGATCCGTTCTCCGATCCGTCTCGCTTCCCCATGCGCGTCGGCCATCTGCCACGGCTCCTTCCGCCGTCGCTGATCCTGCCTGCTCAATCGAGCATAGATCAGCCGTAGTTGGCCGTGATGCAGCTCCTGCATAAGCCATGCAGCGCACGCGTCAGGGCTCACCACCCACGGCGACGGACTGGTTGCTTGGTGTGGCCCCACCTACACCGGGAGGCCGCTCATGGAAGCGCATCAGCTCGCTCTCTCCCTACCCGCGACGCCCGCCGCAGCAAGCAAGGCCCGGCACCAGGCCGTGGACGCGATAGCGGGCTGGGACGCGGGACTGGGCACCGAGGTGGTGCACACGGCCGAACTGCTGGTCAGCGAGCTCGTCACCAACGCGGTCCAGTACGCCGGCACCGGATCGGTCTCGCTCGCGGTCTGTCTCGACGAGGCCGTCCTGCGGATCGAGGTCTGCGACACGAGCCCGGTCCTTCCCCAGCCGACTCTGCCCGACGCGGACAGCGAGGGCGGCCGGGGCCTGTTCCTCGTCGCCGCTCTCGCCGACCGGTACCACGCCGAACCGACCGTGACCGGCAAGCGCTGCTGGGCCGAAATCGACCTGCCCAGCAAACCCAGCCAGGAAGTCGCCTGTTTCTCCCCCCTGCAGAGGAGTTGATGATGACAACCACCCACGCCTCCGGCGTGGCCGCCGAGGTGATCGCCGTACGCCCTGGACCGCCGCTCGCCGGCACCGTGAGTGTCGACGGCTCCAAGAACGCCGCTCTGCCGCTCCTGGCCACCGCGGCGGCCCTCGGTCGGCCGGTCCGATTGAGCAACGTCCCGGACAGCACGGACGTCCAGATCATGCTCACTCTGCTGCAACAGGCGGGCTGGCATGTCACGCAGCCCGTCGGCGAACCGACCACTTACGTGATCCTGCCGACGGAGGCATCTCAACGGCTGCCCGATCTGGCGCAGGCAGCCCACATCCGCGCCTCGTACTACCTCGTCCCCGCCCTGCTCGCGCGTTACGGCCAGGCACGGCTGCCCTGGCCGGGCGGCTGCCGGATCGGTGCGCGCGGGATGGAGCTGCACTTCAAGGTGTACGAGGCGTTCGGCGACCGGAGTCGGCAGGACAGCTCCGGATACGGCATCGAGGCCCTCAGGTCTCACACGGACACCGTCTCCATCGCACTGCCCTTCCGCTCTCGGGGTGCGACCGTGGCCGCGACACTGCGCGCCCTCACAACCGGCCGGCCCTTACGGCTGGGCCAGCCCAACCTCTCGCCCGAAGTCCTGAGCGTGCTCGACGCCCTGAGCTCGGTGGGCTGGGAGACGCGCGCCGCCGAGCATGTACTCACTCTCTCGCCGCCCTCCTCGCCGCCGACTGCCCCCGCTGCCTGGACCGTGCCCGGAGACAAGATCGAGGCAGCCACGCTGGCCTGCGCGATCGCCACGACCCGCGGTACTGCCCGTATCGACGGCGTGCAGGGCAAGGACGTACGCCCGTTCGTGGCTGCCCTTCATCAGCTCGGCATCCCCGCAGACGCAGCATCGGATGGCCTCACTGTCCGCGCCCAGGAGGCAGTACCCACTGGTCGTCCCCTGCGGGCCATCGCTTCCCTGAGCCCGGCGGGCCTCGACGCCGACTTCGAACCACCGCTCATGGCACTCGCCCTCGGACTGCCCGGCACGCATCTGTTCGCCGACGCCATCAATCCCGGCCGCCACGGCAACCTGCTGCCTCAGCTGTCCCGCCTGGGCGCCGAGATCGAGGAGATCTCTCCCACCGAATGCCGTCTGACCGGGCCCCAGCAGCTGACGGGCGCGGGCGTCGAAGCAACCGACATCCGTACCGGTTCCGCCCTCATGGTTGTCGGTCTCACCGCCCGAGGCGTCACCACCATCGGCGGCCTCGACCAGCTGCGCCGCGGCCACGCCGACCTGTCCGGCAAGCTGCGCACCCTGGGCGCCGACATCTGCGAGGTCACCCCATGACCAGCGATGGCCGCGTCCTCCGCCAGATCGTCGCCACGACCGACGTCCATTCCGCTTTCGACAACGCCGCGCCGTTCTTGACCCACCTCCACGCGCTACGCCCGACCTCGCTCATCGTGGACTGCGGCGACTTCTTCGAAGGCAGTGGGTACTACCGCCTCGGTCGCGGCGCGATCGAGCGGGAGATCCTGCTCGGGCTGTACGACGTGCTGGCCCCTGGCAACCATGGCTGGCCCCACCACTTCGAAGCCGACCTTCACCGGCGCACTGTCTGCGCCAACGCCGTCGATGCCAACACTGGCGACGCCCTGTTCCGCCGCCTGTACATCGCCGACATCGATGGACGGCGCGTCGGCGTAACCGCTGTGATCGGTTGGCAAGCCTTCCACTCGATCCCGGCCGCCCAACGAGCCGGCCACTGCGTCACCGATCCCCTCCAGGCCCTGCGCGAGGTGATTCTCGCCCACCACCATGAGGTGGACAGCTGGGTCCTGCTCAGCCACTCCGGCTTCGACGAAGACCAGGAACTCGCGGCGGCCTGTCCCTTCCTCGACGTGGTCTTCGCCGGGCACTGCCACAGCGATCAGTATGGGCCGGTCCGAGTCGACGGCACCCTGGTCGTCAAGGGCCGGGAACTCGCCGAAGGCTATGCGATCGCCACGCCCGTGGGCGCGGGATGGGGCGCGGGCACTACATCCTTCCCGGATCAGCTCCCGAGCTTCGTCCCCGCGGAGCTTGCGGGCCTGCGCTCACGCATCGAGGAGGTCAGGCAGCAGCTGACCGCCGTCCTCGGCCCCCTCAGTCCGGCCTACCGCCACCAGCCCCTCGACCGGCGCAACCTGCTCCTGGACCTCGCCGCCCGCCTGCGTACGGCACTCGGGGCAGACGCGGTCATCCTCAACGAGACGGCACTACGCGCCGTACCCCTCGGCGACACCGTCACCCAGGGCCACCTGCTCTCCATCGAACCGTTCGGCAACCAGCTGGTGCACGCCCAAGTACCTGAGCTGGCACGCAGCGACCTCCCCGGCTGGCTGTCACAGCTGACCACCCAGACCGGCCCGCTCGTCACCGCCCCCGATCCCTTGCCGGATGCCGTCACCACCGTGCTGACCACCGACTACCTCGCCGACACCTACCTCGGCGAGCGCACGCACGAGGCCGGCCTGCGTCTGGACCAGGCTGTCCAGCACGTCCTCACCGCTCCCGACACCGCGGAAGGAGGCCGTTAATGATCCTCACCGGCCCGGAGATCACCGCAGCCGCTCACGACGGCCGCCTCCGCATCACCCCGTTCGCCGCCGACCAGGTCAATCCCAACAGCTACAACGTGCGTCTGGGGCCCACCCTGATCACCTACACAGGCCCTGTCTTGGACGCCCACCGGCCCAACCCCACCCGCGAATCCAACATCGGCCCGGACGGGCACATCCTCCAGCCGGGCGAGCTCTACCTCGGCCACACCCTCGAAGAGGTCGGCTCCGACACGTTCGTGCCGCTGCTGTTCGGCCGCTCCTCCGTCGGACGTCTCGGCCTGTTTGTCGAGATCACCGCCCCCATCGGCGACATCGGCTTCCACGGCCAGTGGACGCTCATGCTCACCCCGATCCGACCGCTGCGCGTGTACGCCGGCATGAAGATCGGGCAGATCATGTTCTTCCTCTCCACCGGCGCCATCGACCTCTACCGGGGCAAGTACCAGGCCGCCGCAGGACCGCAGCCCTCCGCCTACTGGCGAGACCTCGCCCGGCTCCAGGTGGTGGCATCGTGATTCTCACCGGGCCCGCCATCGCCGCCGCCGTCGAGGCCGGCGAGATCACCATCGACCCGTACGAGCCCAGCCGCGTCTCCCCCAACGCCTACGACTGGCGCCTCGGCAACACCATCCGCGTCTGCGACGGCGACCTCGACGCCGCAATGCCCACCACCTTCACCGAGCAGGCCATCCCCGACGTCGGCCTGGTGCTGCGCCCTGGCCTGCTGTACCTGGGCATCACACTGGAGCGGACTGGTTCGGAGACGTACGCGCAGATGCTCAACGGCGACCGCACCACCGGCTCCCTGGGCATCTGGGTCCACGTGTCGGCTCCGCTTGGGCACCAGGGCCACGCGATCCGCTGGACGCTGGAGATCCGCGCCGTCCGACCGGTGCGCGTGTATCCAGGCATGACCTTCGGCAAGCTCGTCTTCCTCACCGCCTTCGGCGCCCCGGCCAGCTACCAGCAGCAGCCCGCCAAGTACGCGTCCACGGAAGGCATCGACATCTCGCGCCTCTACGAGGAGATCGACGGAGGAGCGCGGTGAACGCCAGCTCGGCCACCGGCCCGATGGCCGCCACCTTCCTGGATCTCCCCGTCGGAAGCCCTGGCGGCAGCGTCGAGCTCTTCCTCGACCTCTACACCGGCGAGCAACCCCTCATCCCGGCCCGCGCCTTCATGCTCGCACCACCTGGTCACGCTCCCCGTCCACCCGCCGGCCTCAACCTGCTCCCCGCAGCAGGCAAATGCCTGGAAGGAACAGCCTTCAGCCGCTACGTCACCACCCTGCGCAGAGCGCTTACAGCCACGCTCGATCCCACACGGATCGACGTCCTCCACTTGCAGCACCTCGCGTTCGGCGCCACCCCAGCCCTCATCCGCGCCCTACCCGCACACCCCCGGATCGCCCTCGTCCACGGCACGGACCTGCTCTTCGCCGAGACCCACCGAGACCAGCTCCAAGTACTGCGCGAGACAGCCAGGGCCGCCGACGCCATCGTGGTCCCCACCAACGCGATGGCCGACCGCCTCCTCAAGCTCGCCCCGCAGATCGAACGCCGCAAGATCACCCACATCCCCTGGGGCATCCCCGACCACCTGCTTACCGCCCCGCCCGCCCGGCCAGCACGCACCTCCACCAGCCACCTGCGGCTCCTGTACGCAGGACGCCTGACCGCCGAAAAGGGTGCCGAGGCCCTGATCAAGAGCCTGGCTCCCGTGCCCGGCGTCGAGCTGAGAGTCGCAGCGCCCAAAGCCCAGTTCCACGCACTGGCCCCGCTACTGCAACGAGCCGGCGTACGAGTCCGCTACCTCGGCTGGCTCCACCGCCCACAGCTGTGGAAAGCCTTCACCGAACACGACGTGCTCGTCGTGCCGTCCACCACCTTGGAGGCCATGGGACTGGTCGCGCTGGAAGCCCAGGCATGCGGGCTACCCGTCCTCTACCAGCCCGTCCCCGGCCTCAACCAAGCCCTCGCCGCTTCCGGCATGGCCACCGACTTCACCCACTCCGCCGCACTCGCGCGCGACCTCGACCGGCTGAGAAAGACACCTGGGCTGCTGACTGCCCTGCGACAGGCGGGCTATGCAAACGCGGCACGCTATCCCCTCTCGGCGACCGCACGGTTGCTGACCGACCTCGGCCGACAGCTCACTTGAACCGACCGCCAGACGACCCGACACGTCACTACCCGAACCGCTCCGCGAACGTCACTACGCTGACCGACGGGACACCCCGGCGAAGAGGGAGACCATGACGTACGACCGCGACCGCATCGAAGCCCTCCTCGACGAGGGAGTCCGCGACAAGGTGTACCCGGGCGCCGTGTGGGCCGTCGGCGATGCCACCGGCACCCTCGCCCACGGCACCACCGGCGTCCTCGACCCCGACGAGCCGGACGTGCCGATGCATACCGACACCGTCTTCGACGCCGCCAGCCTCACCAAGATCCTGGCCGTCTGGTCCTCCATCGGGGCCCTGTGGGAGGACGGCACCCTTGATCTAGACCAGCCGCTCGGCAGCTTCTGGCGGGAGGTCACCGGGCACCCACTCGGAGCCGTCACCGCCCGGCAGTTGTTGACGCACACCGCCGGCGTCCCACTGCGGGCGCAGCTGAAGAACCTCTACGGCACCGACCCCCACGAGATCCGCCGAGGCGTCCTCCAAGAACAACTCCATCGGACACCCGGAGAAGCCGTCGAGTACACCGACCGGGCCGCCCTCATCCTCGGCTACCTCGCCGAACACCTCTCCGGCCGCCCCTTGGACCAGCTGGCCACCGCCCGCACCTGGCACCCCCTGGGCATGACCGGCACCCGCTTCGGCCCCCTGCCCGCCGACCTCGCCGCCCGCTGCGCCCCCACCGAACTCGACCAGGACACCGACACCCACCTCAAGGGAGTCGCCCACGACTTCTCGGCCCGCCTCCTGGGCGGCGTCTGCGGCATTGCCGGCGTCTTCACCGTCCTCGACGACCTCGCCACCTTCCTCCAGTACACGCTCGCCCCCGCAGCGTCACAGCTCCGGGCTGGCTTCGGCATCGAGTGGATCAACAGGTCCCTGGCCATCGAGACGGGGCAGCTCCAGCCCGCTCGCGGCCTGTTCTGGCACCAAGCTCCCGGTACCACCACCGAGGAGGACGTCTGGGTCCACTACGGCTTCACCGGCACGGGCATGTGGATCTCCCCCATCAAGGGCCGCTGGGCGGTGCTCCTGACCAACAAGCTCTACTACACCCGCGACCGCGCACCGCTGACTGATATCCGCAACAGCTTCCGAGAGCTCGCCTTCAAGTAGAGGAGCCCATCGAGAGCTACGGCCGAGATGCCCACCGACCCGGCGAGGAAGGGACCCCCGTGGCTCAGCCGACAACCGATGATCAGCCCGAGGGGCTCCGGCCCGCTCTGGAATCCATGACCCTGCTGGTCGCCGCCGTCATCATCCACGACGAGGCCAACAACCGCGTGGTCCTCCTTCAGCGCAGCGAGCAGGCCAAATTCGCCAAGGGCAAGTGGGACCTCCCGGTCGGCAAAAACGAGCCCGGCGAGCCGGTCACCGCGACGGCCGTCCGCGAGCTGTACGAGGAGACCGGTCTGACCGTCAAGCCGGAAGCGCTCAAGGTCGCCCACGTCATCCACGGCGCCTGGGGCGTGGAAGCCCCCAACGGCTTCCTCACGGTCGTCTTCGTCGCCCACGAATGGTCCGGCGAGCCGGAGAACCGCGAACCGCGCAAGCACGCCCAAGTCCGCTGGGTCGACACCGGCGCCATCCCCAAGGAGTTCGTGGAGACCACCGCCAGCGCCCTTCATCGCTACCTGGCCGGTGGGCCTCAGGTGTCGCTGGACGGTTGGAACTGACTGAGCGCACCACTGGACATGACCCTGCACGAGGCGATCGATGGTCTCGGCGCCAAACGGCTCCGCCGCCCATCGCACGCGACCGGCACAGAGGGCCGGCATGGCGGCGCGGGGCCGTGACCGGTCCCCCGTACCGGTCACGACCCCGCTGGCGTGGAGATTGATCATGGTCCGATCAGCAGCAGCCGCCCGCAGCAGCAGGTTCCTCTGCCTCTGACGCTCCCGGGGTGGTGCAGCAGCTGCTGCCCTGCTGCTTGGTCAGGGTGTCGGCGTCGGCCTTGACGACGTACACCTCCCAGGGCTCCTGGCCAGGGCCGTGGACCCAGACCTTGTCCTGGAGGGCGTAACAGCAGGTGGTGTCAGCCTCCTCGGTGGTGGTCAGGCCCGCCTCGCTCAGGCGGGTAGTGGCGGCGTGAACGGACTCGGTCGATTCGACCTCGACGCCGAGGTGGTCCAGGCGGGTGGCCTCTTCCACGGTGCCTTCGATGAGGACGAGCTTGAGCGGGGGCTCGGTGATGGCGAAGTTGGCGTAGCCGTCGCGGAGTTTGGCGGGTTCGGTGCCGAACAGCTTGCTGTAGAAAGCGACGGAGGCGTCGAGGTCGGGGACGCGGAGGGCGAGCTGTACGCGGGACATGGCGTATCTCCTTGGGTGGGTGGGGAGTTCAGCAGCCGCCGGAGGTGGCAGTCGGGATGCCGACGCCGATGTGGAGCGTGGCCGGGGCGCCGCAGCAGCCACCGCCTTCGCCGCCCTCGGATGCGGTGTCGGGGGCCTCGTAGAGGCCGGCACCGCCGCACACGCCGGTCTCCGGCAGGGTCAGCTCGACACGCTCGGCGGCCTCGCGGTCGCCGGCGAGCGCGGCGGCGACGGAGCGGACCTGCTCGTAGCCGGTCAGCGCGAGGAACGTGGGCGCCCGGCCGTAGGACTTCATGCCGACCAGGTAGAGGTCCTGCTCGGGGTGGGCGAGCTCGTTGACGCCGTGAGGGTAGACCGTGCCGCAGGAGTGGATGTTCGGGTCGATCAGCGGGGCCAGCGCGACGGGGGCCTGGAGACGTTCGTCGAGGCCGAGGCGGACCTCGGAGAGGAAGGACAGGTCGGGGCGGAAGCCGGTCAGCACGAGGACCTCGTCGACCGGGTCCAGGCGGCGGCCGTCCTCGGCGACCAGGACCAGCCGGTCACCGTCCCGTTCCACGGCCCGTGTACGGAAGCCGGTCACCGCGCTCGCGTGGCCGTCCTCGACGGCGGCCTTGGCGCGCAGCCCCAGGGCGCCCCGGGCGGGGAGCTGGTCGGCCTCGCCACCGCCGAAGGTGTTCGCACCGATGCCGCGCCGCAGGACCCATGCCGCGTGGGTGCCGGGCTTTTCCATGGCCAGGTCGGCGAGGTAGGCCAGCGCGGTGAAGGCGGAGGCCCCGGAGCCGACGACCGCGGTGCGCTTGCCTGCGTACCGGGCGCGAATGGCCGGGTCCCGCAGGTCGGGGACGCGGTAGGAGATGCGGTCAACCGCCGCCTTCTCGCCGAGGGCGGGGAGCCCGTCGGCGCCCATCGGACTGGGGATGGACCAGGTGCCTGAGGCGTCGATCATGGCGCGGGCGGCGATGCGCTCCTCGCGGCCGCCCACCAGCTCGATGTGCACGGTGAAAGGCTGCTCGTCGCGGTCGGCGTCGACGATGCGGTCGCGGCCGGCGCGCGCGACACCCGTCACGGTGGCGCCGTAGCGGATCTTGTCGCCGAGGACGTCGGCGAGCGGCTGCAGATACTGCTCGGCCCAGTCACCGCCGGTGGGGTACGTCGCGCCGTCCGGGCGGACCCAGCCGGTGGGGGCGAGGAGCTTCTCGGCGGCCGGGTCGGTAACCTCGGCCCACGGGGAGAACAGCCGTACGTGCGCCCAGTCGCGCACGGCGGTGCCGGCGGAGGGGCCAGCCTCCAGGACCAGCGGTTCGAGGCCGCGCTCGACGAGGTGGGCGGCGGCAGCGAGGCCGACGGGGCCCGCGCCGATGACGACGACGGGCAGCTGGCCAGTGGCGGGCGCGTTCACGATTTCCCCTTTGCTTCGACATTTGTCGATGGCTTGCGCCGCCAGCATGGCAGCTGATTCGACACGCGTCAACATAGACATTCATCGAAACTAGTCTGCTGCCCTCGCTCGCCGACTGAGACCCCTCGCCCACCTGGTTCGACATGTGTCAACATAGATGCATGTCGAACACTAAGGTGCTGCCGTTGATCGAGCCCGCCTCCGACGCCGTGGCGCCGTGCTGCCCGCCGCTCACCGAGCGCCCTTTCACCGCGGACGAGGCCGAGACGGCCGCGCGGATGTTCAAGGCGCTGGGCGACCCGGTACGGCTGCGCCTCTTCTCGGCGGTGGCCTCGCACGAGGGCGGCGAGGCGTGCGTGTGCGACATCTCCGATGTGGGCGTCTCCCAGCCGACCGTCTCCCACCACCTGAAGAAGCTGAAGGAGGCCGGCCTGCTGACCTCGGAGCGGCGCGGTACCTGGGTGTACTACCGGGTGGAGCCCTCCGTGCTGGCCGCGATGGGCAAGCTGCTGACCATCGCGCCGGCAGCGGTCTGACCTCGCCCATCACCCCCCGGAGTACGCCACCGTGAGCAACCCGACCGGTGTGACCGTCGCGCCGATGGCCACCTCACATGCCGACGAGGTCCTGGCGATCTACCAGGCCGGAATCGACGAGGGCAACGCCACCTTCGAGACGGCCGTCCCGACGTGGCAAGCATTCGACGCTGCGAAGCTGCCCGGGCACCGCTTCGTCGCCCTGGACGAGCATGGGGTCGTGCTCGGCTGGGTGGCCGCCACAAAGGTCTCCGACCGCTGCGCCTACGCCGGTGTCGTCGAGCACTCCGTGTACGTCCACCCCGACGCCCGCGGCCGCGGAGTGGCTTCCACCTTGCTCAAGGCACTGATCGACTCCACCGAGGCGGCCGGGATCTGGACCATCCAGTCCGGCATCTTCCCGGAGAACACCGCCAGCATCGCCCTGCACCAACGGGCCGGCTTCCGCGTCATCGGCACCCGCGAGCGCATCGGGCGCCACCACGGCCGCTGGCGCGACGTGGTCCTGGTGGAGCGCCGTAGCGCGGTCATCGACTGACCAGTCCGCTTACGTGCCGGCCGCATCGGTGCGCTGCCGATTCCAGAGCGCCGAATATTGCTTCACCTCTTCCGGCGTGAGCTGGTTGTCTCCTTCTGTGCGCAGCAGGGTGGTGTCCCATGGGCGCGTTCCGTCAGTACGGGGAGTCAGCAGCACACCGAGCGTCGCCGTTTGATCCGCCAGGCCCGTCTGCTGGTGCAGCTCGTGATGGCGCAGCAGGACATATGACTGAAAGGCCGCCTGGATATCGGGGCCGAAGCGCGTCGCGCACCCGAAGATCATCTGTCGGGTGCCGGATGGAGCGATGGAACGGCGCCAGCGCCACTTGCAATGGCTGGGGGGAACCTGACGAACCTCGCGCAGCATGTCGAGCAGCAGCTGGCCCCACTCGGCGCGGGCGCCTACCGGCAGCTCATCGACCTCGGAGAGCAGGAGCAAGCGGTTGGCTTCGCTCATGTGCTGGCCGAGCGGACTGATGGCGATGTCTTCAAGGATGAGGCGCATGACCCGGTGCGCGCGATCGGATCCCACCGGCGCCTGCGGAAGCAGCGGTACGGAGAAGTGGATCCCGCCGAGTTCGGCGACCTCAGGGCTTATCTCTCCGGGAGGCGCGTCGGCGTCCGCTGCAGCGAGGTCGTAGTAGCGCACGGGCTCGTCCCCGAGAGCCACCGAGTCCATGTTGGCCACGCGGAAGAGGTAGTTGACCACCGCGGTAGTCGAACGCAGCTGGTCGAACAGGAAGTCCCAGTCCCGCCGCGCCAAGGCTACGCAGGGCAGGCCGGGCAGCGCGCAGTCAACGACGGTGTCATCGGGTATGCGGTCGTGGTCGAGCACGACGACGCCGATCCACTGGTAGTCGTTGCCGTCGACGGTGAGAGTCTGGCCGCGTCCGTTCTCGAACTCAGCCGGGGCCGAACGCAGGCTGCGCACAGTCCCCTTCGCCTGGCGCGCAGCTTTGGCGCCCCTGTTCCGCAGCCAGTTCCGCTCACTGGCATCGTCCTTGTAGGCGCCCTCCCGGCTCTTGACCTGAACGACAACACCTCGGCTGCCGGTCAGAAGCATCCGGTCACCCAACTCCCGCTGCCCCGACGAGACGCGCTTGATTGCGGAGTGGCAGACGAAGTCCGGGAGTCCCCACGTCGCCGCTGCTCGATGAGCCGCCATCTCCGCCCCGGTCCCCTGGTCGACACCTTCCGGGAGGGGAAGCGCAGCCGGCACGCTCCGCACGAACACACCTAGGGCCGTTTCCACCACGAGCGTCAGCTCAGGCAGGTCGTCGTTCCCGGCCGCAGCGGGTCTTGCTTGCTCCATCGCCCTATTAGACGCTCGGCCCAGGAGCGCACACAGCGAATTTCACCGACCGTGGCGACTTGGCACCTACCCGAGCGAGGCAGCGATTTCACGGGCGGCTTCCCGGGCCGACCGCCCGACCCCGATGAGCGTGGCCGAGGCCGGCCCGGTCCAGTCGCCGTAACCGAGCAGGTGCAGGCGCGGCTCGTCCACCGCACGCGTACCGTCGACGGCGATGTGCCCGCGGCGGTCCCGCAGCCGGAGCGGTGCCAGGTGGGACAGCGCCGGTCGGAAGCCGGTGCACCAGATGATCGCGTCCGCCTCGGCGCGCGTGCCGTCGGCCCATTCGGCCCCAGTGGGAGTGAGCCGCGTGAACATCGGCGCCGCCCTGAGCAGGCCCCGGTCGCGGGCATCTCGGACCGGCGGTACGGCGACGACGTCCCCGAGCGAGGCGACGCCCCCCGTGTCCGTGCGCCCCTCGTCGAGGGCACGGCGGCGGGCGGTCGCGACGTCGAACAGAACGCGGCCGTCGACGTCGTCGGGCAGGAAACGGGGTGGGCGCTGCGTGACCCAGGTCAGCTCGGTGTTGTGGGCGAGGTCGGCGGCGATCTGGGCGCCGGAGTTGCCGCCGCCGACCACGATCACGCGGCGACCGGCGAAGTCCCGCGGGCTCTGGTAATCAACGGTGTGCAGCTGACGGCCACCGAAGTCTCCGCGGCCTGCAATCGCGGGCAGGAAGGGCCGCCACCAGGTGCCGGTGGCACTGATCACCGCTGCCGCCCGCCAGGTACCGGAGTCGGTCTCCACCCGCAGGAGTCCGCCGTCCCGGCGGATGCCGAGAACCCGTACGGGTCGCTCGACGGGCAACTCGTACCGCTTCTCAAAGGCGGCGAGGTACTCCACAACGTGCTGCGCGTCGGGGTAGGTCGCGCCGGCCTGCGGTGGCATGAGACGGCCGGGCAGAGAGGAGTACGCGGCCGGGGAGAACAGGCGAAGGGAGTCCCAGGCGTGCTGCCAGGCACCTCCCGGAGTGGTCTGGGCGTCGAGGATGACGAAGTCGACGCCCAGCCGGCGAAGGTGATAGCCGGCGGCAAGCCCGGACTGGCCACCACCGATCACCACGACCGGAGCTGTCCGCGTCATTCGGCGGCTTCCCGGCCGGGCATGAAGACGAGCGCCACCAGCGCGAGTCCGACCACGACTCCGACGAGCTGCATGCCGATGAACCCCGCCACCGACGCGGGCGCGATGCCGGCGAAGGTGTCGGTGAAGGCGCGGCCGATGGTCACCGCCGGGTTCGCGAAGGACGTGGACGAGGTGAACCAGTACGCGGCACCGATGTACGAAGCCACGGCCACGGGCGCGAAGCGGAGGCGGTCGGTGCGGGCCAGGCCGAAGATCAGCAGGATCAGGCCGGCGGTCGCGACGACCTCGCCCAGCAGCAGGTGGCCGGCCGATCGGTCGTGGGTGGACCATTTCACCAGCGGTTCGCCGAACATCGCGTCGGCCAGGACCGAGCCCGTGATCGCACCGGCGATCTGAGCAGGGACGTATGCCGCCGCCTCGCGCAACGTGACGCCGGGGCCGCCGCGCCGGGCCGTCCACCACTCGGCCAGGGTGACGGCCGGGTTGAAGTGCGCACCGGAGACCGGACCGAACAAGGTGATCAGGACGCCGAGCCCGAAGACGGTGGCCGTGGAGTTGGCGAGCAGCTGCAGCCCCACGTCCTTGGTCAGTTCCGTGGCCTGGATGCCGGAGCCGACCACGATCGCGACGAGCGCCGCCGTGCCGACGAGTTCGGCGGCGGCCTTGGCGAGCAGCGGAGGACGCCGGGGCGGGGTCGCGCCCGGAGCGAACTGCGGCTCGGCGGCGGGGGCTATGGGGGATTGCCCTGTTCTGCCGTGCTGGGTTGCCTCGGTGGCGGTCAACAGGAACTCCTCGGTGCAGGTGGCTTTGGGGCGGGTAATCAGGGGCAGGACCGCTTCACGCTGTTCTCGGCGGTGGCACGCGCGGTCTCCGCGAGATCGGCGAACTGACCGGCAAGCGAGGCGATGACGTCGGGCTTGAGCCGGTAGTAGGTGAAGCGGCCGCACGGCTCCGTCTCCACGACCCCCGCCTCGCGCAGCACCTTCAGATGGTTGGAGAGGTTGGTCTGCTTGGCCCCCGTCTCCTCGATCAGGTGCGTCGTGCAGAGCGTCTCCTTGGCGAGCAGGGTGACGATCTGGAGGCGGAGCGGGTCCGCGAGAACCCGCAACAGATCAGTGTCGACTGACGTCAGCATGGCCTGATACTTTCACATCATTCCTGGCTGATACCAGCCTGGGCTGATCCACCGACGAAGGAAGAACCGATGCCCTCCAGCCCGCTCGCCTCCGTGCTGTTCGTCTGCATCCACAACGCCGGGCGTTCACAGATGGCCGCAGGCTTCCTCTCCCACCTCGCGGGCGACCGGATCGAGGTCCGCTCCGCCGGCTCCGTTCCCGCAGACCAGGTCAACCCGGCCGCCGTCGAAGCGATGAGGGAGGTCGGCATCGACATCGCCGACCAGCAGCCCAAGCTCCTCACGACCGAGGCCGTCCAGGCGTCCGACTACGTCATCACCATGGGCTGCGGCGACGCCTGCCCGATCTTCCCCGGCAAGAAGTACCTCGACTGGACCCTGGAAGACCCCGCCGGCAAGGGCGTCGAGGCCGTCCGCCCGATCCGCGACGAGATCAAGAAGCGGATCGAGGCACTGATCTCCGAGATCGACGCCCAGCAGGAGGCGTGACATCCGCGACGGGCAGCGGCGCCGCCGATGTGATCGGTTCCGGATAGGCCACCGCCGTCGAGAATCTCCTACCACCCGGCGGGTGCACCCCCTTCACAGAACGCACGTTCGACGTGAAGGATGGGCGTGATCGCGTGCCAGTTCGGTACGTCGCTCGTTAGGCAGCGCAGTCGAAGCGCAGAGTGGGCAAGCGCTGGTTCGCCCTTGCCCTACTGCTACGGGAGGGGACCCATGGGCGATCGCAGCACCATCGAGTGGACTGAGGCGACCTGGAATCCCACCACTGGCTGCGATCGCATCTCCCCCGGGTGCGACAACTGCTATGCCCTGACGTTATCCAGACGCCTCAAGGCGATGGGGGTGGCCAAGTATCAAGCCGACGGTGACCCCAGGACCTCCGGTCCCGGCTTCGGCCTCGCCCTGCATTCGGACACGCTGGCCATCCCACGCCAGTGGAAGACCCCCCGCATGGTTTTCGTCAACTCAATGAGCGACCTGTTCCACGCCAAGGTGCCCTTGGACTTCGTACAACAGGTCTTCCAGGTAATCGCCGACACGCCACAGCACACCTATCAACTCCTGACGAAGAGGGCCCGCAGACTCCGGCGACTGGCAGGCCAACTCGACTGGCCTCCCAACCTCTGGATGGGCGTCTCCGTCGAGAACTCGGATCACCTGGATCGCATTGATGACCTGCGGCAGGTGCCAGCCGCAGTGCGGTTCTTGTCCTGTGAACCACTGCTCGGCCCTCTGACAGGCTTGCGCCTGGACGGCATCGGCTGGGTAATCGCCGGTGGCGAATCCGGCCCCCAGCACCGCCCCGTGCAAGAGGAATGGCTCGTCGAGATCCGGGATGCCTGCAACGAAGCCGACGTGCCGTTCTTCTTCAAACAGTGGGGTGGCCGCACGCCCAAGTCCGGAGGCCGTGAGCTCGCCGGCATCACGTGGGACCAGATGCCGCCCCGGCTGCACGTGGCAACAGTGCAGTAACGGCCAATCTTCAACGGACGCCGTACGCACTCTGGTGGCATATGGCAACGGTGTGTGACCCTCTCCAACAGCAAGGCGGTATGGGAGCAGGGGGGAGCGGTCATGGCCGTACCGAAGGATGCCGTGTGGGAACGCGATCCGCACACGGCCGCCAAACACGACTTACTCAAGCAGTACTTGGAAGCGTGGGCGCCGATTCTGCTGTCGCGGAACGATGTGATCACCTACGCGGAAGGGTTCGCGGGCGCCGGCGTCTACAAGCAGGGCGAGCCCGGATCTCCCGTCGTCGCCTACGAGGTCTTCGCCCGCGCTCTGCACCGTTCCCCGAAGCGCGTGCAGCTGGTCCTCATGGAAGAAGACCCCCGACGGGTAGAAGAATTGCAGCGCCAGATGGCCCTCGCTCAGTCGAGAAACAGGGAAGACATCACGGCACGTCTGTCGATCGACATCGAGCAGGGAGACTTCCACCCGGCCCTCCTGAGGAAGCTGCAGCGCACCGGCAGGCTGGGCAAGCCCCTCTTCGTCCTCCTGGACAGCTTCGGTGGGCCCGACATCCCGTACTCGCTCCTGCATGAACTCGGTCGCTTCCGAAGCACCGAAGTCATGGTCACCTTCGAGCCTGCCTTCCTCACCCGGTTCGCCGAGAGACACGACGGCCACCGGCAACTCGGCGACGCAGCCTTCGGCAGCCAGGAGTGGCAAGACGTATTCCGGCAGCCCTCCTCGCACAAGTTCACCTTCCTGCGCGAGCAATACCGAGCCACGTTACGCCGGGCCGGTTTCACGCACACGCTGTACTTCGAGATGGTCGACGAGGGCGGCAGGAAGCTGTACCTGATCTTCGGCACCCAGCACGAGCGAGGACTGGAGAAGATGAAGGACGCTATGTGGAAGGTGGACCCTTCCTACGGCGTCCGCTACCGCGACCCCAGGGACACCGAACAGCAGATGCTGGATCTCGTATTCGAACCGGATACGGCTCCGCTACGACGGATCCTGCATGACTTCATATCCGAAGCGCCCAAGGGACGAACTGTCCCGGAACTCCAGCGCTACACGCTCTTGGAGACCGTCTACCGGCCCGCCCAAGTGATCACGGCCGTCCGACAGCTGCGTGAGTCGGGCGCCGTGACGACGGAACCGCGCGCCATCAACACCAAGACCCGAGTAAGCGCGGCTGCAACGAGTCCCTCTGCCGGTCCCTCAGCCGAGCAGGGTGCCCTCTGGTGAAAGGCCACCAGGGCACATCCAGGGCACATGAGCCCGGGAAACGGTGTTGACCTGTGAGAACTACGGAGAGGAGTTATCCCAGGTCAGCATCATTTTCCGTGCGAACCCCCAGGCCAGCGCCCCGCCCCTCCCATTCGCTGCACGAGTGGCAGGACTTCTCACACCGGCTGCATGAGGCGGGGCATCAGCCTTATTGCCTGGTGTGGCCCTGATCTGGGTTTTTCGCGCGCGGCGGGACTCTCTCGGGTGCCGTGCAGCGCCCGGCGTGGCTGTGGGCGGCTCGGGCGCTGCGGGTGGGGGGCGGGGCTTGGTCAGCGGTTGTCGTGGAGTTCCTGGTGCATCTGGGGCTGGTCGTCCTGGTCGTGGGTGAGGGCGTACAGCTCGACCTTGTTGAAGGCCTTGGACGCGATGCCGAGGATCTCGTCGTACGGGTTGACCCCGACCGCCTTCTTCGCGCTGTCCCCGCCCAGTCCGCCCACCGTGCTGCTGAAGATGTTGTGCAGGGCCGCGGCCGGCTTGGCGGCCAGGTCCACCGCGCTCTGGGGGATGCCGGCCATGTCGGCGTACCTGTCGGTGAGGGCCGTGCGGACCATGGCGACGAACGGCTCGTAGGAACCCGGCGGGAGCATCTGCTCCTTGTAGAACTTCAGGGCCTGCGCGGTCATGAAGGTGCAGTCCTCGCTCGCCCTCCACTCGCGCTCCCGCTCGATGCTCCACATCCGGTCGACCAGGTCGACGTCCTTGGGCAGCAGCCACTTGTCGGGGGTGCCGAGGTAGTGGTTGACGTAGTGCCAGGCGCACACGAAGCCCTGGGCGTCGTCCTTGGTGACGTGGACGCCGAGGTTCTTCATGGCCTGCAGGATCTGCACGCTGAAGACGCAGGCGGCGCCGGTGGTGTACTTCTGCGAGACCGGCTCGCCCCACTTGGCGTAGTCCCACGTGCCGCTCTTCGTGTGCAGCTGGCGGACGGAGGCGTGCACCAGGCGCACCTTCGTCACGGTCGCCGCGAGGGTGCCGTTGCGCAGGGCGTCCTTGTCGCCCATGCCGATGAACAGGCGCGAGGACTGCGACAGGCGCCGGCCCGGCCCCTCCACGCCGCCCAGGCGCCCGGTCGAGCGCAGGGTGAAGGCGCCGGTCGGCGAGAGGTAGGTGCCGATCAGCCCGACGGTGCCCTGCAGCATGGAGGCCACGCCGTGGTGGTGGGCGAAGAAGCCCTCGGCGGCCTTGACGTCGGCCTCGCTCCAGTCCGGCGGCTCCTCGGAGGCGTCGTGCAGAAACTGCGCGAGGCGCTCGGGCAGGTTCGACAGCTCGGACATGGCCATGTGCGGCTTGAGCGTTCCGATCGTGCGGAACAGGTCGTTGACGCCGTCGACCTCCCGGTTGTCGATGAGGTCGGACACCAGCGCGTCGGCGGCCGGATCACCCTCCTGGTTCGCTGCCTCCAGCTCGGCTTCCACGGTCTCCACGGTCAATGGCACAGCAGTGCTCCTCTCCTTGAAGGGGTTCATGGGGACGTCCGATGGATGCCTGCCAGCCGTTCGAAGACATGACACGAACCCGAACGAGTGATCGGAACGCATATGCCTTTCGGGTTTGTGCCCCGCGCCCCCCTCAGCGCTCCTCGAAGTGGCTCGGTGTGCCGTCCCGCAGGACCAGCCGGCCCCGGCGGGCGGCCTCGTGGCGGGGCACGAGGGTCCAGGTGCCGTCCCGCCGGTGGAGGGCCGTCGCGTGCCAGGGGGTGGTCCAGGCGTCGGGGGTGTCCAGGAGGCGGATGCCGAACTTGGGGGCGCCGGCCGGCTGGGGGTGGATGGACAGGCGGACCGCGTGCGGGTGGTGCTCGGCGATCAGGGCGCCCCAGGCGCGGCTGCGCTGGATGACGCCGTACGCCCGTTCGCGGCAGGCCCGTTGCAGGGCGGAGCGGGTGCCCGGCCAGTCGGCGGTGTCCTCGACCAGGAAGCGGGTGATGCCACGGTAGAGGGCCAGGGCGGCGGCGTCGGTCCTCAGCTCGGCGCGCAGGGTCTGAAGGGGTGGGGCGTAGCGCTCGTGGACGTGGGCGCGTTTCGCGTCGTGGGAGAGATCGCCGAGCACGTCCCGCAGGTCGAAGACGGAGAGGTGGGACAGGTCCGGCCGCGTCAGCCGGCGCAGCTCGTCGGCGTAGGCGTCGATGCGGTCGTCGGGGACGCCGATGAGGTCGCCGAAGATGTGGCCGTCGGAGCAGATGATCACGTGGGCGCCGGGCGGATGGATCCGCTCGATCTGTGCGCACAGGCTGTGGAGGAACCTCAGCGAGAGGCGTTCGCCCTGGTCGGGGAGGTGGCCCAGGACCTTGGCCGGGTTCGGGGACTTGCACGGGAAGCCGGGCAGGGTGAACACGACAGGCGCCTCGGCGCGGACGAACGCGGCGATGCGGCGCAGCTGGTGCCCGAACGCCCCCACCGGGGCGGGGGCCGGGTCGCTCGTGCGGTGGTACGGCAGCAGCGTGGCCAGGATCGCGGAGCTGACGCTCGTCAGGCGCGCGTCCGGCGCGGTGGTCGGCGGCATGGCGGCTCTCCGTCAGCGGCGGCGGTCGTAGCCGGCCGGCAGCCGGCTGGTGCCCCGGCCCAGGACGGCCGGGATCCACGCGAGGTCCTCGTCGGCGATCGCCGGGCGCAGGCCGGGCAGGCGGGCCAGCAGGGTGCCCAGCGCGATCCGCAGTTCGGCGCGGGCCAGGGCGGCGCCCGGGCAGAAGTGGATTCCGTGGCCGAAGGCGAGGTGCGGGTTGGGGTCGCGGTCGAGGTCGAGGGTGCCGGGGTCGGGGAAGCGGTCCGGGTCGCGGTTGGCGGCGCACAGGGAGACGATCACCGAGTCGCCGGCCGGGATCGCCGTGCCGTGCAGGTCGCTGTCCCGGTCGAAGAAACGCCAGGTGGTCAGCTCGAACGCGCTGTCGTAGCGGAGGAGTTCCTCCACCGCGCGGGGCAGCAGGGACGGGTCCTCGCGGAGGCGGGACAGCTCGGCCGGGTTGCGGAAGAGCGCGATCAGGGCCGTGGTGATCTGGTTGGTGACCGGTTCCTGGCCCGCGACCAGCAGCTGGAAGATCATCGAGTCCAGCTGCTCCTGGGACAGTTCGCCGGTGTCACGGGCCCGCACCAGACGGGCGAGCAGGTCGTCGCCGCCCCGCGCGCGCTTGTGGGCCACCACCTCGGCGATGTAGCTCTGCAGGCCGTGCAGCCGCGCCTCGTACCGCGCGCGGCCCGGGTCGGTGGGGCCGACCGGCTGGACGACCTTGCCCCAGTCACGGTCGAAACGGGCCGCCAGGCCGGACGGCAGACCGATGACCTCGGCCAGCACCTGGAAGGGGAAAGGGGCCGCGAAGCCCGCCACGAGGTCGGCGGGGCCGGTGTCCGGCAGGGCGTCGACCAGCGCGTCCGCCAGCTCCTGGAAGCGGGGGTGCAGGCTCTCGATCCGGCGCGGGGTGAAGGCGTCGGTGACGAAGCGCCGCATGCGCGTGTGGACCGGCGGGTCCTGGTGCAGCAGGTGCACCTGGAGCTGGGAGTGCTGCGGCTCCGGCATGATCGAGGCCCGGGAGCGCCAGCGGTCGTTGCCCCGGTCGTGGTTCTTGCCCAGGCGGTCGTCGGTGAGTGCGGAGCGCGCGGCGTCGTAGCCGGTGACCAGCCACGCCCGGACGCCGCTGGGGAACAGGACGCGGTGCACCGGACCGGCCTCGCGCATCCGCTCGTACAGGGGGTAGGGGTCGGCCTTGTAGGGGCAGCCCATCAGGGGGACCGGGTCGGGCAGCGGATCGTGGGCGGTCACGTGGGCGGTCACGGGTCTCCTCACAGGGCGAGTTCGGGGCGGTGGTGGTCCAGCCACAGGGCCAGGTCGACGACGCGTTCCAGCTGCAGGCGCCGGCCCCACTCCAGCTGTTCGGGCGGGGTGTCGAGGCTGGGCTTCAGGCGGGTCTCGTCGGCCAGGGCGCGCACCTGCTCGTCGGCGAGGGCGTCACGGGCCAGCGCCTGCAGGCCGCGGTTGTAGTCGGGGTGGTGGGTGGCCGGGTAGTGGTTCTTGGGGCGGCCGAGGACCGAGCGCGGGGCAAGGCCCGTGCCGGTCGCCCGCAGCAGGCTCTTCTCCCGGCCGTCGAAGCTGTGCAGGGACCAGGGCGCGGAGAAGGCGTACTCGACGAGGCGGTGGTCGCAGTACGGGACCCTCACCTCCAGCCCCCGCGCCATGCTCAACCGGTCCTTGCGGTGCAGGAGCTGGCGCAGCCAGCGGGTCAGCGACAGGTGCCGCATCTCGCGCTGCCGGTGCTCGGCGGGGCTCTCGCCGTCGAGATGCGGTACGGCGGCCAGGGCGGTGCGGTAGGTGTCGTCGCGGAACTCGTCGATGCTCAGGCCGAGTTCGGGGTTCAGCGGCATCGCCGCCTCGTCGCCGGTCACCAGCAGCCACGGGAAGGTACGGGCGGCCAGCGCGCGGGGGTCGTGGAACCAGGGGTAGCCGCCGAACACCTCGTCCGCCGCCTCGCCGGACACGGCGACCGTGGAGTGCCGCCGTATCTCGCCGAAGAGGAGGTACAGCGAGGTGTCCATGTCGCCGACACCGATCGGCGAGTCCCGGGCCGCGACGACCGCCCTGCGGTGCTCGGGGTCCAGCAGCGAGCGCGGGTCGAGGACGACCGTGCTGTGTTCGGTGCCGATGAACGCGCCGGCCTCGATGGCGTACGGCGTGTCGTGGCCGGTGCGCAGGACGTCCGCCGTGAAGTGCGCGGCCTGGTCGCTGTAGTCGACGGCGTACGTGCGCAGCCGCGCGTCCGGCCCTTCCCGCAGCCGCAGTTCGTCGGCGAGCAGCGCGGTCAGCACGGTGGAGTCGAGGCCGCCGGAGAGCAGGCCGCACAGCGGGACGTCGGCCTCCAGCTGGGCGCGGGCAGCGGCGTTGACCAGCTCGCGGACCCGCTCGACGGTCGCCTCCCGGTCGTCGGTGTGCTCCCCGGCCTCCAGCTGCCAGTAGCGGCGCTCCCGGACGCCCGCCCGGTCCAGGACGAGCAGCCCGCCCGGCTCGACCTCACGGACACCGGACCACACGGTCGGGCCGGTGTTGAACAGCAGGCTGTACGCCTCCCGCAGCCCGTCCGCGTCCACCCGCGGCCGGATCCCGGGGTGGGCGAACAGGGCCTTGGGTTCGGAGGCGAAGGCCACGCCGCCGTCGACGGCCGCCCAGAACAGGGGCTTCACGCCGAGCCGGTCGCGGACCAGCACCAGCCGCTGTGCCCGCTCGTCCCAGACGGCGAAGGCGAACATGCCGTCCAGGTGCTCGGCCGCCGCCTCGCCCCACTCGGCGTAGGCGCGCAACACCACCTCGGTGTCGCTGCGGGTGCGGAAACGGTGGCCGCGGGCGCGCAGTTCGGCGCGGAGGGCGTGGTGGTTGTAGACCTCGCCGCTGTAGGTGAGGACGAGGGCCGGCTCGTCGGGCCGGTCCGTCATCGGCTGAGCGCCGCCGGCGAGGTCGACGACCGCCAGGCGGCGGTGGCCGATCGCGGCGCGTTCACCGAGCCAGACGCCGCCGGCATCGGGGCCGCGGGGCGTGAGGGTGGCGGTCATGGCCTCGATGACCGGGGCCTGGGTGCGGGCGTCGCCGTGGAAGGACGCCCAGCCGGTGATTCCGCACATGGGGAGGTCTCCTGGGTGGGGGTGCTGGGTCGGGGGCGGGTGGGGCGAGGCTGCCGGGTCAGGTGCGGGTACGGGTGCGGTCGGTTATCTGCCGGGTCAAGTGCAGGTCAGGGCAGGGCCGGTGGTTCATCCGGGCAAGTGCGGGTCGCCTGAATCAAGTGCGGGCAGAGGCCAGAGGTCTCCCGGACCAAGTACGGGCGGAGGCCGGACGCCGGCCACGGGCCGGGGGCCGCAAATCTGCCCGGCCAGGCACAGGCGGGGCCGGAGGCCCCCCGGGTCAAGTCGGGGCGGAGTTCACGGTCTCGGCCGGCACAGCGCCCGGGCTTCGGCCCGGCAGGGCCAGCAGAGGTACGGCGAGACACGCGGCGGTCGCGGCGAGCGCCGGCCCGGCGTGTGGCCCGGAGAGGCTCCAGGCCGCGGTGGCCAGGGCCGGCCCGAGTGTGAAGCCGAGGCTGCGGGCGAGCTGCACGGTGGCCCCGGCGGTCGCGGCCCGCTCCCCGGGTACGGCCCCCAGCACGAGCGCCTGGACCGGGCCGCCGTTGAGCCCCATACCGGCACCGGCCAGCCCCAGCCGCCACGCCACCTGCCAGGGGGACCAGTCGTCCAGCGGGACGAGCAGCAGCAGTCCGAGGCCGGTGAGGGCGGCTCCCGCGGCGGCGACCTGGCGGGCGCCGTACCGGTCGGCGAGACGTCCGCCGAGGGGGCCGGCCAGGGTCATGCCGAGCGGGAAGGCCAGCACCGTCAGCCCGGTCGTGGTGGCGCTGACACCGTCGTCGCGCCGCAGGTGCAGGGCCACGGCGTAGTGCGCCGCGGCGAACCCCGTCGCGAGGGCCAGCACCGCGCCGTGCGCCCGCGCCAGCCCCGGAACGCGCAGGACGCCGGTCACCGGGCGCCCGCCCGGGCCGCGCAGCCACCACCACAGCGGGGGCACGGCGGCGAGCGTGAGCACCAGCCACGCCGGGCGGTCCGCCGCGAGGGTCAGCGCCAGCAGCACGGCGGCGACCGCGGCGGCCACGGGGACGGCGTCCCCCGCGGTACGGCCGGCCACGGAAACGGCGTCGCCCGCCGTACGGCGACCGGGCGCGGGCGCGCTTCCGTCACGCGGCATCACCCGCCACGCCACCCCCAGGGCCAGCGCGCACAGCGGCAGCTTGGCGAGGAAGACCGCCTGCCAGCCGAAACGATCCAGCAGCAGTCCGCCCACGGCCGGCCCGGTCACCGCGCCCAGCGGCCCCAGGGTCGCCGGGACGCTCATCGCCCGCCCGCGCAGCTCCGGCCGTACCGCGCGCATCGCGAGCACCGGCATCAGCACGAACAGCACCGCCCCGCACGCACCCTGCGCGAGGCGGGCGGCGATCAGCCAGGCCGCCCAGGGCGCGGTGGCCGCCAGCGCGCTGCACAGCGCGAAGCCGGTGGTCGCGGCCAGCACGGCGGGACGCGTCCCGGCACCGTCCAGCCACCGCCCCACGGGCAACAGCAGGGCCACCACGGGGAGTTGGTAGCCGAGCACGGCCCACTGGGCGGTGGCGGCGGAGACGTGCAGGCCGTCGGCGATGTCCGCGAGGGCGACGTTGACGATGTTCATGTCGAGCATCGCCACGAACGACAGCAGCCCCGCCACGGCCACGAGCCCCCAGCGGTCCTCGCGCACCGGTATGCCGCCCGTCACGGCTCGACCGCCACGGCCCGCTCGGCCGGTTCCGGCTGCCGAGCCGTTCCGGCCGTATCCGCCGGCGCCCGGTGGTCGACGGCGATCAGCGGGTCCCCGGTCAGCGGGTGCTCGACGAGCGCCGCCCGCACCCCGAACACCTCCGCCATCAGCCCCGGCGTGAGCACCTCGCGCGGCGGCCCGGAGGCGACCACCGCCCCGGCGTGCAGCACGTGCAGGCGGTCGCAGACGGACGCGGCCGCGTTGAGATCGTGCAGCGAGACCAGGGTCGTGCGGCGCTGGGCGCGCAGCAGGGCGAGCAGCTCGACCTGGTGGCGGATGTCGAGGTGGTTGGTCGGCTCGTCGAGGACGAGCACGTCGGGACTCTGCGCGAAGGCGCGGGCCAGCAGGACGCGTTGGCGCTCCCCACCGGACAGCGCGGTGAAGCGGCGCCCGGCGGCCCCTGCCATGCCGACGTCGGCAAGGGCCCGGGCGACCAGGTCCCGGTCGGTGGCGTCCTCGCCGGCGAAGGCCCGCTTGTAGGGCGTACGGCCCATGGCGACCACCTCGCGCACGGTCAGCTCGAAGTCGCTCCCCCGCTCCTGCGGCAGCGCGGCCACGTGCCGCGCCGACCGGGCCGGGGCCAGCTCCCGCAGATCGGTGCCGGCCAGCAGCACCCGCCCGGCCGTGGGCCGCAGATGCCGGTACACCGTGCGCAGCAGGGTGGACTTGCCGCTGCCGTTCGGCCCGACCAGTCCCGTGATCTCGCCCGCTTCGGCGATCAGGCGCGCGCCCGCGACGACGGTACGGCCGGCGTAGGCGACCTGCAGATCCTCGACGTCGATCCTCATGCGCCGCTCCCCAGCCGCCGGTGCAGCAGATACAGCAGGGCCGGGGCCCCGATCAGCGAGGTGACCACGCCGACCGGCAGTTCCTGGGTGTCCAGCGCGGTACGGCAGACGAGATCGACGACGACCAGCAGCAGCGCCCCCGACAGCGCCGCCACCGGCAGCAGACGGCGATGGTCGCCCCCGACGAGCAGCCGGCAGGCGTGCGGCACCATCAGCGCGACGAACGCGATCGCACCGGACACGGCGACCAGGACGCCGGTGAGCAGACTGGTCGCGGTGAACAGCTCCCGGCGCAGCCGCGCCACGTCGACGCCGAGCCCGGCGGCCGTCTCGTCGCCCATCAGCAGCGCGTTCAGGCCGCGGGCGCGCGCCAGCAGCCACAGCAGGGTGAGGGGTACGGCGACGGCGGGCGCCGCGAGCAGCTGCCAGGTCGCCCCGCTCAGGCTCCCCATGAGCCAGAACAGCACGCTGTGGGTCTGCTGCTCGTCCCCGGCCCGCAGCACCAGATAGCTGGTGAACCCGGACAGGAACTGCCCGATCGCCACCCCGGCCAGCACCAGCCGCAGCGGCGCGAACCCGCCGCCGCGCCGGGCCACCGCCCACACCAGCGCGAACGTGGCGAGCGCCCCGGCGAACGCGGCACCGGACAGCCCGAGCCCCAGCGCCCCTCCGGCGCCGGCGCCGAGCACGATCGCGGCGACCGCGCCGAGCGAGGCGCCGTTGGAGACGCCGAGCAGATAGGGGTCGGCCAGCGGGTTGCGCACCAGCGCCTGCACGGCCGTACCGACGACACCGAGTCCGGCGCCGACGAGCGCGGCCAGCAGGGCGCGCGGGACGCGCAGCTGCCAGACGATCAGGTCGCCGGTGCCGGGGCGGGGCGCCTCGCCGGTCAGTCTGCGCCCCACGACGCCCCACACCTCGGCGAGCGGGATCGACGTCGAACCCCAGGCGACGGCGGCCGTCAGCGCGGCCAGCAGCGCCACGGCGAGGACCGCAGCGGACGGACCGGCGGGCAGTGTGCCGCGCGTGTCCCTCGACGACGGCTCGCCGCGCGATGCCGGTGTCCTGCGGCGCAGCAGGGTGAGCGCCACGGTCAGCCGGCCTTGCCGGGGTGGACGGCGTCGGCGATCGCCTCGACGGTGGCGGCGTTCTCGACGCCCGCGATCGTGGTGGCCTCCGAGCCGATCCGTACGAAGTGGTTCTGCCGCACCGCCGTCAGGCCGCTGGTCGCCGGGTTGGCGCGCAGCCACCGCTCGGCCTCGTCGAACGCCTTGGCGTTCGCCGCCGCGCTGCCCCGGTCGCGCACGCCGAGCTGGATCCAGTCGGGGTCCTTCGCGACCACGTCCTCCCAGCCGACCTGCCGGAAGTCGCCGTCGCAGGAGGCGAAGACGTTGCGGGCGCCGGCCAGCGTGATCACGGCGTGGGCGATCTGCCGGTTGCACACGACGGTGGGCTGCTTGGTGCCGGCGTCGTAGTCGAAGAAGAAGTACGTCGGGCGGGCGCCGGGCGCGATGCCGCCGACCCGCTTCTGTACGGCGGCCACCGTCGCCCGCATCCCGGCGACGAGTTCCTTCGCCCTGGCGCCGGTGCCGGTGACCGCGCCGAGGGTGGTGATGTCGTCCTCGACGGCGGACAGGTCGGTCACCGGGGCCTCGCCGCGCGCCGCGCACGCGGTGGACTTGAGGAAGATGTGCTTGATCCCGGCCGCCTTGAACTCCTCCTCGGTCGGGGCGTCGCCCATCCCGCCGCCCATGCCGCTCATGGAGGCGAACGTGTCGATGTAGAGGTCGGCGCCGGAGCCGAGCAGCTTCTCCTTCGGGATGACGGTGTCGCCGAGCACCCTCACCTTCCGGGCCTGCGCGTCCAGGGCGGGCGGCAGGGCGCCCCTGCCGGGCGGGAAGCCGGTGCCGATCACCTTGTCGCCGGCGCCGAGCCGGAGCAGCAGCTCCAGCGCCGAGGCGTTGCTGGTGACGATCTTCCGCGGGGTGCCGGTGAAGGTGGTGGCGGCACCCCGGCAGTCGGTGACGGTCACCGGGTGACCGCCGGAGACGGTCCTCCCGGCGCTCGCGTCCGCCGTGTCCTTCCCCCCGCCGGCGCAGCCGGCCGCCAGCAGGCCGCCCAGTACGACGGCCGCCGCACCGCTCCCCACACGCGAACGCGAACGAGCACGCATCGAACAACTCCCGGAAATCCACTCGGTACGCGGGCGACCCCCGTCACCCGGTCCAGTAGTCGGGCGGAAGCCGCACCGAGTTCCCGGCGCACGGCACGGCTTCCGGCCCGTTCCCCGCCGCGCCGGCGGCTCAGGCGGCCGCCAGCGCGGCGGGCTCCGCCTCCGCGTCGGCCTCCAGCAGGCCGATCAGCGTCGCCCTGGCCCGCGCCACGCGCGAACGGACCGTGCCGATCGGGCAGTCGCTGACCTCGGCCGCCTCCGCGTAGGGCAGGCCGAGGAGCTGGGTGAGCACGAACGCCTCACGGCGGTCGTCCGGCAGCGACGCCAGCAGGTCCAGCAGGGCGACGCCGTCGTCGAAGCCGGGCAGGTCGCACGGCTGGGCCAGCTCGACGGCCAGCTGCCAGTCCGGTACGTCCGCCGGCCGGGGCCGGGCGGAGGCGTACCGGTAGCTGTCCACGACGGCCCGGCGGGCGATGGACAGCAGCCAGACGCGCGCCGACGAGCGGCCCTGGAACCGGTGCAGGCTGCCGAGCGCGCGCAGGAACGTGTCCTGCGCCAGGTCGTCCACAGCCTGGGGATCGGCGCACAGGTGCGCGACGTACCGCCGGACGTCGCGGTGCAGGGCGCGCACGAAGCGCTCGACGGCGTCCGCGTCACCGCCGCGGGCGGCCAGCGCCCACGCCGTGATCGCCTCGTCGGTGGACGGGGTCTTGTCGTCCTCGCTCGGTGCGCGGCGAGGGGTGGGCAGGGCAGGGGTCATCACCTGGTGTCCTTCTCGGGTCGACCTGATCCGGACCGCGGGCGCGCAAAGTCACGGGCACGAGGGCGCGCGAACGCACGCTGAGCGCAGGTGCCGGTGCGAACGCCCTGTACGGACGTGCGGGCGGTCCGGTGAAAGGGGAGACGGGGAGACGGCCCTACGGCGCCGGGTCCGGCGTGCGTGCCGGTGCGGGCGTATGGCCGTTGGCCCGAGGCGCGCTGGGGCGACCTCGGGATGCCGGCTGTCGTCAGGCGACAGCGGTCCCCAGGGGCGGGCCCCGAGAAGTGATCGCGTGGACGAGCAGCAGCAGCCGGGGCGCCCGGTCCGAACGCGGGCGACGCGGCGTCAGGCGCGGGCGGTGCGCGGTGACCGGCAGGGCCAGCAGCAGCCGCAGCGGCGCGGCCAGCCGTCCGGCGACGGCCCGCAGGATACGGAACGCCGCCCTCTCGCCGTACGCCAGCCACAGGCCGCACAGCAGGGCGGCGAGCAGGTGGGCGGCGAACATGCCGAAGGAGGAGGAGCCTGTCATGGAGTGACCCATGGCGCCCATGTCCATGCCGGGCACACCGGGCATACCGGTATGGCTCATGTGCAGGGGCGGCATGGACATCTGACTCATGTGCAGGGGGCTCATGGACGTCTGCCCCATGGCCATGTGGGCGGTGCCCGCGTGAACCATGGCCGCCATGTGGTCCATGCCCATGTGGCTCATGTGCGTCGAGCCCATGGGCACCGCTGTGCCTCCGGCCGCCGACTGGGCGAGTTCGAACGCCTCGTGCAGCAGCGCCTGGGTGGCGACGACGACGGCCACGATCGCGGGCAGGCCGCGTTCCCGTCCGGCCAGGCACCAGCCCGCGGCGGCGGTGCCGGCCGCGCCGCCGGCCAGGGCCCAGGCGGGCACGTCACGGCCGGACATCAGGACGTGGCCGAGGGCGGCGAGCAGCACACAGACGGCCGCGAACACCGCGGCCCGTACCGTGCGCGTACACCACCCAGCAGTCATCGCGTCTCATCCTCGCATCGCGGCGCCGGCCGTCCCGGGTATGTACGGAATCCGACCGCCGCCGGGGCGGTGCGTGGGTCGAAACCGGCCGACGGTCACGGGAGGCGCCCGCCCGGCCTGACGACCACGGCGACCGTCTCGATGGTGCCGCTCCGCTCGAAGCGCAGGGTGAAGGGCACGCGGTCGCCCAGCCGCCATTCCGCCCGGGCGGGCAGGGTCACGTCGACGCCGTGCGGCGACATCGACAGCGTGCCGCCGGCCGGCACGGTGGCCGTGTCCACCTCGGCCTTGGCGGCGGTCCCGGCCCCGGCGGCACGGTGCCGGCTGAGGGCCGGGGTGCCGTCGACGGCCGGTGAGGTGACCTGAACCAGTCGGTCGTCGGCGCCGCCCGGGTTGGCGAGGTCGAAGAAGGCGGCGGTCTGCGTGGTACCGCCGTACGGCAGGAAGACCCGGCCGGAGACGACGGCGACACGCGCCGGACTCCCCGCCCACCCGCCCCCGACCCAGCCGACCAGCCCACCGAGGGCGAGCACACAGGCCGCGAGGGGCGCGAACGCGGCACGCAGGGCATCGGCGACACGCCGACGGGTGGGCCACCGGACGCCCACGTGGCCCTGCCGGCCCGTGTCCGCGCGTCCGGGCCGCCCGTGGTGCGCGGGGTGCGGGCGCCCCGGCCGGGTTCCGCTCATCGGGTCGCCCTTCGCCGGCTGGGACCCGCGGTCCTTGTCCGGGTGGCGGGACGGGCACCCGTCCCCGCCCCGGCTGCCACCCCCGCAACCGCAGGCTGTTGGCCACCACCAGGACCGAGCTGACCGACATCGCTGCCGCCGCGAGCATCGGGTTCAGCAGGCCCACCATCGCCGGCGGCAGCGTCACCGCGTTGTAGCCGAAGGCCCACAGCAGGTTGACGCGGATCGTGCCCAGGGTGCGCCGGGCGAGTCGGACCGCGTCGGCCAGGGAGTCGATGTCGCCGCGCACCAGCGTCACGTCGGCCGCCCCGATGGCCACGTCGGTGCCGCCGCCCATGGCGATGCCGAGGTCGGCGCCGGCCAGTGCGGCGGCGTCGTTCACCCCGTCGCCGACGACCGCGACCCGGTGCCCGTCCGCCCTCAACTGCCGTACGAGCGCCGCCTTGTCCTCGGGGGCGCACCTGGCGTGCACCTCGTCGATGCCGAGGGCCGACGCGACGGCGCGCGCGGGCGCTTCCCGGTCGCCGGTGGCGAGCACGGGCCGTATGCCGAGGCGGCGCAGCCGGTCCACGGCGCGGTAGCTGCCCGGCCGTACCGTGTCCCCCACCTCGACGAGCGCCTCGGCCACCCCGTCCACCCGGACCAGGACCGGCGTGCGCGCGGCGTCCTCGGCACGGCGCAGGGCGTCCGTCAGCGCGGGCGGCAACGACCCGTCCGGGGCGAGGACTTCGACCAGACGGCCCGCCACCCGGCCGCGCACCCCGCGGCCCGGCAGCGCGGTGAAGTCGCGCACCGGCGGCAGCGGTTCGCGCCGGGCGTGTGCGGTGATCGCCCGTCCCAGCGGGTGTTCGGAGCCCTGCTCCACCGCCCCGGCCAGGCGCAGCACGGCGTCCGCGCCGAGCCCGCCGGGTACGGCGGTGACGCGGGCGACGCTCATGTGCCCGGAGGTGAGGGTGCCGGTCTTGTCGAGGACGACGGTGTCGACGTGCCGCAGCCCCTCCAGGGCCCGCGGGCCCGAGACGAGCACGCCGAGCCGGGCCCCCCGGCCGGTCGCCGCCATCAGCGCGGTCGGCGTGGCCAGGCCCAGCGCGCAGGGGCAGGCGACGACGAGCACGGCCACGCACGCGGTGACGGCCGCCTGCGCGTCGGCCCCCGCGCCGAGCCAGAAGCCGAGCGTGGTGACCGCGAGCGTCAGCACGACCGGAACGAAGACACCGGCGACCGTGTCGGCGAGCCGTTGCGCCCTCGCCTTGCCGGCCTGCGCCTCGCTCACCAGCCGCGCGATGCGGGCGAGCCGGGTGTCGGCGCCGACCGCCCTGGCCTCCACCAGCAGCAGCCCGCCCGCGTTGACGGCGCCCCCGGCCACGGCCGCACCCGGACCGACCTCGACCGGCTCGCTCTCACCGGTGACCAGGGACAGGTCCACGGCGGAACTCCCCTCCCGCACCACGCCGTCGGTCGCCACCCGCTCCCCCGGCCGTACGACGAAGACCTGCCCGACCCGCAACTCCTCGACGGGTATGAGCCGTTCCACGCCGTCCCCGTCCCGCACCGCGACCTCCTTGACGGCGAGCCGGGCGAGCGAGCGCAGCGCCGCCCCGGTGCTGTGCCGGGCCCGCGCTTCCAGCAGCCGTCCGGCCAGCACGAACAGCGGGACGCCGACGGCCGCTTCGAGGAAGAGATGCGCGGTGCCGTCGGAGGCCGAGGGCAGCAGGGCGAACGGCATCCGCATGCCCGGCGCACCGGCACCGCCGAGGAACAGCGCGTACGCCGACCAGGAGAAGGAAGCCACCACGCCCAGCGACACCAGCGTGTCCATGGTCGCCGCCGCATGCCGCAGCCCCCGCATCGCCCGGGTGTGGAAGGGCCACGCGCTCCACACGGCGACGGGCGCGGCGAGCACGAAGCACAGCCACTGCCAATGCCGGAACTGCGCCGCGGGCACCATCGACAGCACGAGCACCGGCACCGCGAGCAGCGCGGTGACCAGAAGTCGCCGCCGTTCGGCCCGGGCGGACCCGGCCGCGTCGGCGTCGTCGCGCGCGGGCCGGCCGACCGGCTGCGGCAGGGCGGCCGTGTAGCCGGCGCTTTCGACGGCGGCGACGAGGTCGGCCGGGCTGATCTGCGGCGGATGGCTCACCCGGGCCCGGCCGGTGGCCAGGTTGACGGTCGCGGTGACCCCGTCGAGCCGGCCGAGCTTCTTCTCGACCCGTTTCACACAGGCCGCGCAGGTCATGCCGCCGACGGTCAGGTCGGTCGTCACCGGCGCGACGAGCGGTTCGACGGCCATCAGTGGCCCTCCCCGTGCATGTCGCCCATGTCGTCCCCACCGTGCGTGCCACCCATGTCATCGGTGTCGTCCGCATCGCCGTCACCCCGCTGGTGGCCGGTCGAGCCGCCGTGCATCCCGGGCGCCACCGGTCCGACGGCGGAGCCGACGGCGTAGGACACCGTGAAGACCAGGGCGAGGAGCAGCAGGAAGCCGAACAGGGCGGGCGGGGGCGCCGACCTGCGCCGGGGCTCGTCCATCAACCACGCCTCCTGATCACGTCGTACGACTGGGGCGCGGTAGGAGTCGGGGCGGGGGCGGGGCGAGTTCCGGAGGGCGCTCGTGGCGTCTGTCACACCATTCAGATATCTGAACAAAAATCATGGACACGTCCATTGACGTGTCCACGGCACCATCTTACGTTCCTGAAAGCGCTTGCTGAGCCGCAGACAGTTCATTCATCTGACCCGCCCACCCTCTCCGACAACCCTTGGAGGCGACCGCATGCATCTCAGACCCCTCCTCGCCACCACCGGCCTGCTGGCCGGTACGTTGATCGCACTGTCCGGCGCCTCCGCCGAGGCCGCCTCCGCGCGGTACGAGGCCGAGGCGTCCCCGGCGGTGTGCACCGGCACGATCGACTCCGACTGGAGCGGCTACTCCGGCAGCGGTTTCTGCAACGGCACCAACGCGACCGGTGCGTACGCCCAGTTCACCGTGAACGCCGCGAGCGCGGGCCAGGCGACGCTGAGCATCCGGTTCGCCAACGGGACGACCTCCGCCCGGCCCGCCTCGCTGATCGTCAACGGCACCACCGTGCAGACGCCGTCCTTCGAGGCCACGGGCGCCTGGTCGACCTGGGTCACCAAGACGGTGACCGTGCCGCTCGCCGCGGGCGGCAACACCGTCCGGCTGTCCCCGACCACCTCCGGCGGCCTGCCCAACCTCGACTACCTGGACGTCACCACCACCGACTCCACCCCGCAGCCGACCGGCCCGGTGCTGTACGTGGCGCCGAACGGCACCGACGGCGCCGCCGGGACGCAGTCCGCGCCCACCACGCTGCCCTCGGCGATCAGCCGCATCACACCGGGCGGCACGATCTACCTGCGCGGCGGGACGTACAGCTACTCCTCGACGGTCACCATCCCGCAGGGCACCGGCGGCACGGCGTCCGCCCGCACCACACTCTCCGCCTACCCGGGCGAGACGCCGGTGCTGAACTTCTCCGCGCAGACGGAGGACCCCGCCAACCGCGGGCTCCAGCTGTTCGGTTCGTACTGGCGCCTGTACGGCCTGGTCGTCGAGCACGCCGGGGACAACGGCATCTACGTCGGCGGCAGTCACAACGTCGTCGAGCGCACGGTGACCCGCTTCAACCGTGACACCGGGCTGCAGCTCGGCCGGATCGCGTCCAGCACGCCCAGGGACCAGTGGCCGTCGGACAACCTGATCCTGAGCGCCGAGTCGCACGACAACGCCGACTCCGACGGCGAGGACGCCGACGGCTTCGCCGCGAAGCTGACCACCGGCACCGGCAACGTCTTCCGCTACGCCGTCTCCCACAACAACATCGACGACGGCTGGGATCTGTACACCAAGACCGACACCGGCGCCATCGGCCCGGTGACCATCGAGTACTCGCTGTCGTACGGCAACGGCACGCTCTCGGACGGCACCGTCAACTCCAACGGCGACCGCAACGGCTACAAGCTCGGCGGCGACGACATCGCGGTCGACCACGTGGTGCGGCACAGCATCGCCTACAAGAACGGCAAGCACGGGTTCACGTACAACTCCAACCCGGGCTCGATGAGCGTCGCCGGCAACGTCGGCGTCGACAACGCCCAGCGCAACTTCTCCTGGGACGCGGGGACGTCGGTGTTCCGCGACAACACCTCGTGCCGCTTCACCGTCAGCGGCTCCAACGACAAGACCGTCGGCGACGCGGACGCCTCCAACCAGTTCTGGTCCGGCACCAACGGCTCCCGCTGCGCCTCCTACAGCGGCGCCCTCGGCTGGTCCTTCGCCACGGACGGCCACCTGGTGGTGACCTTCGGGGGCAAGGTGGTGACGCCGTAGCCGATTCGCCCCGGGAGGCGGGCCCGCGACGCGCCGGCCCGCCCCCTGCGGCATCGGTCGACGGCGAGCCCCGGCCCGCCCCGCGCGGCGTCAGTCCACGGCCAGCCGGTCGGCGAGGCCGGCCTCGGCGAAGGCCTTGACGACGTCCTCGCGGCCCTCCGTGAAGTGGGTCCAGCTGTCGCAGTGAACCGGGACCACCCGGCGGGCGCCGAGGAGGCGGGCGGCCTCGGCGGCACCGGCGCCGTCCAGGACGAGCAGCGCCCCGTCGAAGAGGCCGGTGCGGGGGGCGCCCGCGAACAGCACCGCGGTGTCGACGGGCCCGAACCGGTCGGCGATTTCCCGGACCGCGTCCAGGGACGCGTTGTCGCCGCTGACGTAGACCGTGGGCAGACCCTCGCCCGTGAGCACGAAGCCGACGACCTGGCCGCTGACGGGCTCGACCCGCTCCTTGGTGCCGGGCCCGTGCACGGCGGGTACGCCGGTCACGGTCACGGTGCCGCCGCCGGGCCGCTCCAGCTCGACCGACTCCCAGTCCGCGAGCCCGGTGGCCCGCGCGCCGAGCCGCTCGGCGCCGCCCGGGGTGGTGAGCGTGAGCGGCACCTCGGCCAGCAGGGCGCGGCCGGAGCGGTCGAGGTTGTCGGGGTGCTCGTCGTGCGAGAGCAGGACGACGTCGACGCGGCCGAGGGCGTCCGGAGTGGTGCGGGACGGGGCGGTCTTGGTCAGGGAGCGGCCGCCGCCGATCGGGTAGTCGCCGGGGGCGTCGAAGGTCGGGTCGGTGAGGAAGCGCAGGCCGCCGTACTCGATGAGGGCGGTGGGGCCGCCGTAGGTGTGCACGGGGAGCTCGGAAGAGGACACGTCGAAGCACCTCACAGAAGGTTGTCACGGATGACCCGATGCCTATCCGTGAGAAGGACGGTAGCCCTTTCTCACGGATGGGCGCAAGCCGTACCATGAGAAGCATGACGGAGACCGTGCCCGCCGAACCGCTGGAACCCGCCGCCCCGCCCGCGCCCGGCGCCGAGCAGTACCCGGCGCTCGACCTCGCCAACAGCGCCATCGACCTGCCCGGCGGACACACCCTCGACCTGCTCCGCAGCCCGGCGGACGCCAACCGCTGGCTGGCCGAGCGCGGCCTCGCCCCGGCCGACGCCGGCCTGCGCGAGGTCTGCGCGGCCCAGCTGCGCTCCCTGCGCGAACAGATCCGGGCGCTGATCGCCTCCCGCGTCGACGGCCACCCGGCGCCCGCCGGCGCGCTGGCCGCCGTCAACGAGGCGATGACCAGGGCGCCGGCGACCGCCCCGCTGCACTGGGACGCCACCCACGGCCTGCACCGGGCCGCCACCCACCCCACCACCCGGATCCTCGAACACGCCCTGGCGACCCTGGCCGCCGACGCCGCCGACCTGCTCACCGGCCCCGACGCCGGCCGCCTCACCGCCTGCGGCTCACCCCCGTGCAGCCGCTACCTGCTGCGGCACGGCCGCCGCCAGTGGTGCTCCACCCGCTGCGGCGACCGCGCCCGCGCCGCCCGCGCCTACGCCCGCCGCACTGGACGGGACGCCTGAACTCCCGTGCGCACAGGGCGCCGAAAGCCGCCGTCTGCCATAATTGCCGGTCTGCTGAAGTGACTTCGGCCGGGTGGGTGGTCGCTCGGTGAACTGGGGGGCGCCTGAGCGATGGGCACGTCACGGGCACTCCTGATCGCGGTGCCGCTGGGGCTGGAGTTCGTCCGCGAGGACACGGCGGCCATCCGGGAGGCGCTGCTGTCCTCCGGCTGGGCGGACGGTGACGTGACCGTGCTCGACACGCTGGAGCAGACCTCGCGGACACAGATCTTCGCGGCCCTCCACGACTTCTTCGCCCGGTGCGCCGACGACGACTTCGTCCTGGTGTACTTCTCCGGTCACGGCGTACGCCTCGACGGTGTCGACCACCTGGTCCCGGCCGACGCCACGCCCGCCGCCGCCTACCAGAGCCTCGTACCGCTGCTGCCCGACCAGCTGCTGGCGACCCTGACCAGCCGGGCCACCGTGATGCTGTGCGTCGACGCCTGCCGGGACGACGCGGGCGCCGACGTGCTCCCTCCCCCCACACCGCCGGCCCCGTCCCGCACCCGCGAGAACGTCGTCCTCGTCCACGCGTGCGCGGCGGGCGAGCAGGCGATGGGCACCGCGGCGGGCAGCTTCCTCGGCCGGGCCCTCGCCGAAGCGCTGGCCGCCGACTCGCCACCGCGCACCGTCGCCGAGGTCATCGCCCACGTCCGACGCCGCACCCGGGAGATCGCCGACGACAACGGCTGCTCGCGCCGCCACTGGGTGCAGGACCGCTGGCTCGCCGGCCCCGGCGAGAGCGTGGCGGCCGAGCACGCCGGACGGGAGATCTGCCGCACCGGCCCGGGTGTGCAGGAGTGGACCCGGGCCATGCACGGGTCGGAGCTCTGGCACCGGATCGACACCGGCCAGGACGTGAACACGGGCCGGCTCAAGGACGCCCTGAGCGCCCTGATCGACAAGGTGCTCGCCGTCCGCCGCGCCGCCGGCCGCCCCGGCAAGGCCGGCGCCGACCCCTGGGAGAACCCCCGCTACCCGGAGCGGGTCCTCACCCAGCTGGACCGCCTGGTCCCGGTGGGCGAGGGCACGCTCAGCCCGCTGGAGGCCGTGACGCTGCTGGCGACGCCCTTCGTGCGGGAGGCCGCGGTGGCGTGCGGGCGCCGGGCACTGGCGGAGCTGTATCCGCCCCACGGGCCGCTGGATCCGGACACTCCCCCGGCCGGTGCCCAGGGCATCAAGGACCATCTGCGGCAGGACATGGCCGACGTCCGCAAGGCGTACGGGCAGATCGACACCAGGCGCCGCAGGCTCGCCGCCTCGGGCTGCACGGACGCCGCCGTGGCCGCCGAGCAGTGGCTGCGGCACCGGCTCCTCGCCGACTGGGACCAGCTGTGGGAGCAGCTGACCGACCCGGCCGGTGCCGGCCGGCCGCTGGGCGCCCTGGACAGCCTCGCGCAGGTGGCGGAGCTGCTCACGGATGCCGCCGGGCGGGCGGCGGGCCTGGGCTCGCGGCCGTCCCCGACGAGCCGGGAACGGCTGCGCTCGGCGGTGCTCCAGGTGGTCACGCAGATGCGGGGCCGGCCCGGGGACACCGCCCCCGACGGCAGGAAGTGGAAGACCACGCTGGCCCAGGGCCTGGGCATCGGCGGCACCAAGTGGTGGCGGCCCCGCCAGCTCGCCGGCCTGCTGCACCTGGCGGAACTGCTCGCCGTCGACCCCCGGCTGCTGGACGGCATCGTCGTCGACCACCTCGGCGTCGAGCACCACGAGACCAGACCCGCGGACGTGGTGGCGCAGGTCGCCGCCGGCGAGTTCCGCCCCGTGGACGGCCCGCACCGCCCCACGGCGTCCCGCGACACGACGCCGGGCGGGCGCACCGACTGGACCCTGGAGGCCGACTGCGGCACCGCCGCCCTCCATCTCGCCCTGGAACGGCAGGCCGAAGCGGCCGCGAGCACCGCGCGCAGCCTCTGGCAGGCCCTTCCCGAGGCGGACCTGTTCGCACGGCTGCCCAAGCACATCAACACCGACGCCCTGGAGCCCGGGCAGGAGGAGGCCTACGAGGCGCCACCGCCCCGCTTCCAGCTGGCCGAGGACGGCGTCAAGTCCGTCATCATGGGCACCCAGCTCTACGGCGACCACACGCTCGCCGTCCGCGAGCTCTACCAGAACGCCCTGGACGCCTGCCGCCGGCGCCACGCCCGCCAGCAGTACGCCGCCCGCACGGGCGAGATCCGCGACACCGACGTCAAGCAACTGGCCGACTACACCGTCCGGTTCGTCCTCGACCGCGACGAGACCGACGGGCGGGTGTACATCGAGTGCGCGGACGACGGCATCGGCATGACCGCGGAGGAGCTGCGCGACCTGTTCGCCCGCGCCGGCCGGCGCTACGAGCAGTCCCCCACCCGGGTCCGTGAACTGCGCCGCTGGCGCCGCGTGGGCGTCGAGCCCGAGCTGAACAGCCGCTTCGGCATCGGCGTCTTCAGCTACTTCATGCTCGCCGAGAGCATCCGGGTCACCACCCGGCCCACCAACGCCAACGGCCGCGGCACCGACGGGCCCGGCCATCGCGTGGACGTCGTCGCGGACTCCGGGCTGATGCACATCACCCGCAGCGACGAGGAGCGGGCCGGCACCAGTGTGCGGCTCTATCTGCGGCCGGAGTACAGCGCGAACCCGCCGTCGCTGATCGGCATCCTGCGGGAGAACGTGTGGCACAGCGACGTCGCGGTCGCCGTCACGGACCGGCTGGACGGGTCGTGGCCCGACGTGCTGCCGCCCAACACGCTGCGGGTACCTGTCGCGGTGTCCCCGACGGCCGTCTCGCCGAACGTCTGGTGGGTCCCGGGCGAGGGCGCCTGCCTGGTGGACGGCATCTTCGTCCGAGGCGCGGCGCGTCCGCACGGCTACGTCGTCAACCTCCGGCGCCGGCACCGTCCCGTGCTCAGCGCCGACCGGAACCGGCTCGAAAAGTTCGACCGGGAGCTGGCCTACCGGGACCTGGCGGACGCGGCGGGCGACCTGACGCAGTGGGACCAGGTTCCACTGGAGTGGCTGTGGAAGCTGACGGAGGACAGACGCCTGTCGGACATCGTGCTCGACCGCTTGCTGGCCTGCGGGGCAAAGGTCAGCATCACCAAGTGGTACGACAGTTCCTTCGTGCCGCGGCACGATGTCCCGCTGCGCACGGTCGGCTGCGTTCCCCTCGACAACAGCCAGACAGCCCTGGACTATCACGATGACGAACACCGCGGCGGCGGACTGAAACTGTTCAGCGAGTGGCGGGCACAGCTGGTGGGCCTCCCCCAGCGCCAGGTCAGGACGGAATCCTCCATCGTCGGCCTTCCCAAGGGGTTTCCCCGGCCTCACTTCCTGGACGCACAAGTCTTCCGCGTCTCATCCCACCTGGCGTACTGGGACCCGGCGGAGGCGGCGCTGCGGGCGGCAGCCGACGGCCAGGACCTGCGCACCGTGCTGCGAGTGCTGCGGCGTTACGCCGTGGCCGGGATCGCCGTACCGCAGGCGCGGGACGTCCGGCGGCTCGGCGAGGTGCCGTGCGGCGAACCGCTGATGGACTTGTACGAGGCGTACCGGCACGAGCCCGTGTCACCAGGGTTCATGGAGGAGGTGGCCGAGGGGGCGGTACACGCCCCGCTGCTGAGGGTCGCCGGCCGCTACCACCTGACGATCGGCCAGGTCACGGAGCTGGTACGGCAGCTGAGGATCTTCGACACGTCGATTCCGGAACCGCCGGACGCCGGGGAGCTCGCCTCCTGCACGCCGGGGCCAAAGGACGTGCTGCTCCTCGGCGGTGACCGGGCCACCGGACGCAGACCGGCCCTCCCGGCCCGGGTTACACCGGCGGTCGCCGCCTTCCTGGCCGCACGCTGCGACCTGTCCGTCTCCGAGATCGCGGCGGTCGCACGGCGTTACGAACGGTACGGCTACGAGGTCACCGGAGACTTCGACACCGACCCGCTCTCGCCGGCCGAGGAGGCCGTTCTCCGCCTGCCGCACACCCGAAGCGGGGTTCCCCAGCTGATCCACCAGCCGTTCGGGCTGCTCAGACTGGTGCGCCTCTCGGCCCACCGCCGCGACCCGGACGTGGGCCGGACGGCCGACTCGGCGCGAGCCGTGACCGTCCGGCTGGGTCTGGGCGACGTGGCGCCCGGCCCCCTGGCGTCGGTCGAGGCACCTGACTGGTGGGCCTCACTGGGCTCGGAGGACCTGCCCGAAGGCGAGCGGCTCGGTGTCTGGGCGGTGCTGCGCGCCCTGGCCCGCCACCCGGAGCCGGCGTCCGTCGAGGACGAGGTCGAGGCCGTCGCCGCCCTGGCCGCGGCCGGCGTGGTGGACGCGCGTGCGGCCGACGCCGTCAGGACCTGGTGGAGCACCCCGTGGGAGGAACGGCCGGCACTGCTGCCGCAGACCAACTGGGCCATGCAGTCGCAGACGGGCGGTCTGTGGAGTTTCTCCGCCGCACCCCCCGACACGGCCGACGTCGTCGACGGCGCCTTCCTGCTCGCTCTCGCCATCGACCAGCGCAGCACGCTGGGGGCGGTGGCCGACGCGGTGCGCGCGGAGGCGGAGCCGTACGGGATCGACGTCGTCGAGGTGCCCGAGGAGGCGCGTGGGCTGCGCCCCGACCTCACGGAGTTCGAAGCGCTCTGCGACCGCATGAAGATCCGGTGGCGGGCCGAGATCACCCACCGGCAGATCATCCGTTACGCGGAACAGCGCGGCGGGGACCTCCCCACCGCCACGGCCAGGCTGCGCCTCTACCAGGGGATCGGCGCACCCGAGGTGCCGCGCAAGCCGGCCGGGACCTCGACCGACGGCCCCCGTGCACAGCGGCGGCTCCCGTCCCCACCGGACGACCCGGCGTGCCGCCGGCTGCTGACGTACGAACCCCTCAGCGACGGCATCCTCACCCCCCTCGCCCTCACCGTCACCGCCGTCCGCCTGGAGCGCACCCTGCACGCGACCTACCAGGCGCTCGCCCCGTACGCGGACTACGGGCTGGAACTCGCCTGCCCCGGGCCCCCCGACGACGAGCACGAGCCCGACTGGCGGGACGTCGTCCTGCTCAGCGAGCACCTGACCGGCGCCGAGCCGGGGCTGAAAGGCGAGGTGACGGACGATCACATCCAGCTCGCGGCCGAGGAGACGGAGCTCACCGTGGACGAGGTGCGCCGCCGCCTCGTCCACTACGCCCCGCTGTTCGGCCTCCACCTGGCCGCACAGGAGAGGAACGCGCATGCCCGATCATGACGACGCCGTGACGTACCGGGTGCGGCAGGTGGCCGCGCCGGGCGACCTGGACTGGCACAGGGACGACGCCGGCATCCTGGTGTTCACGGGCACCTGCCCCGTCTGCCACGGACCCAGCGAGCTTCCCCTGCTCGACGTGGCGCCCGGCACCGTCCCGAAGCCGTGGGGCGGCGGGAAGCAGCGGGACAGCGGGGAGCGGCGGATGCACTGCGAGTGCCCGATCACCCATCCGCGCAACCCCGAGGAGTTCGAGGGCTGCGGTGCCTGGTGGCCGGTGAAGGTTCCCGCTCCGGGGCCGGGGACGCCCTGATGGCGCCCGCCGCCCGGCCGTCGTCCCGGGCGCTGCACCTGGCCGCCCGGCAGCGGCTGTACGACATGCTGCAGTCGCAGCTGGACATCGCCCGCCACCAGGCGGAGGGCTGGCGCAACTTCCTGGCCACGGCGACGGCGCTGCTGTCGGCGGTGCTGGTGCTGAAGGGCCGCGAGAACGTGGCGGAGCTGACGCCCGGCTACCGGCTGAGCGTCGTGCTGGTGATGTCGTTCGGGCTGGTGGCCCTGCTGACGTCGGCCTTCGCCGCCGCGTCGGCGGCCCACGGGCGGCCGGGCGACACCCTGCACGCCGCCGACGGCGCCCAGCTGCTGATGTGGGAGCGGACCGAGACCGTCCGCGTCGGCACCCTGATCAACCGGGCCCGCTGGCTGGCCGTGGCCGGTGTCCTGGCCACGGCCGCGGGGGTCATGCTGACCTGGACGGCCCCGGCGGGGGACAAGCCCGGCGCGTTCGTCACCGTGACGACCCGGGACGGGAAGGTCTGCGGGGAACTGGTCGAACTCGACGGCACGGGCGTCACCGTGAAGGTGAAGTCCGGCGGGACGAAGTCCTCCGACAAGGGGGACGCGCTGCGCAGGCTCGCCTGGGGTTCCCAGGCCGTGAGCGCGAGCCCGGCCGGCGGCTGCTGAGGCCGCCGCTCAGCCCGGCGGGGACGCCCTCCTCGTCAGCCCCGCCGCGGCGAACCGCCGTCGCGTCATCCCGGTCCGCTCGTAGACCGCGATCGCCGGTGCGTTGTCCTCGTCCACCATCAGCGCCGCGCGCCCCCGGTGGCGTACGAGGGCGGCCGTCACGAAGCGCGAGACGGCGGACGCCAGACCGCGCCCGCGCGCCCGCGGGTCGGTGACGACGCCGGCCAGGAAGCCGCAGCCGGGCGCCGACCAGGCGTCCGCCGCGACCGCGAGCAGCCGACCCGCCTCGTCGTGGGCGCCGGCCCAGCGGTGCACGCCGGGGCGGCCGGGCTGGGCGTAGGAGCCGGGGAAGTGGCGGTCGAAGAGGGCGCACGCCTCCCGCTGCCCGGCGGAGTCCAGCCAGCGGACGGCCTGCGTCGGCCGGTCGGGGACGCGTGAGGTCTCCATCCAGCAGAACGGCGGCCCCGCCTCCAGCCCCGGGATCGCGCGGGCCAGCGCCGCGATCAGCGCCGCGTCCCCGAACGGCCGGTAGGCGGGCCCGGCCTCCCGCAGCGCCTGCCGCACGAGGGGCAGCGCGTCGTCGGCCGGGCCGGCCACCGCGATGCGGTCCCGCCCGGACAGCGCCGGGGACGCCACGGCGACCGCCGCGCCGGCCCGGTACACCCGCACCCCGGGCCCGGGCCGCCCGTCCGGCCGGGCCTGCACCGCCCAGACGACGTGCGCCTCGTCCCCCACCGCCCGGACGACGTGTCTCTCGTCCCCCGCAGCCCGGACGGCGTGCCCCTGCTCCCCCGCCGTCCGGACGACGTGTCCCTGCTCCCCCGCCGTCCGGACGGCGTGTCCCTGGTCCCCCGCCGTCCGGACGGCGTGTCCCTGGTCCCCCGCCGTCCGGACGACGTGTCTCTCGTCCCCCGTCGCCGCCTCAGCCACCGTCCTCCTCGCGCCGCGCCGGCGCCCCCGCCACCGTGAAGCCGATCACCGAGCCGCCGCCCTCCCGGTGCTGTGCGAACGGCGCTCCCCCGTGGGCCAGGGCGACCTCCCGCACGATGGACAGGCCGAGGCCGGAGCCGGGCAGGGAGCGGGCGTCGGCGGCACGGTAGAAGCGGTCGAAGACGCGCAGCAGGTCGGCGTCGGCGACGCCCGGCCCCCGGTCGAGGACCTCGACGCGGACCGTGCCGGGGCGGGCCGGACCGGCGACGTTGATCTCGATGGGCGCGGTGCCGTCGCGGTCGAACTTGGTGGCGTTCTCCACCAGGTTGGACACCGCCCGCTGGAGCATCCCGGACCGCCCGTACGTCGAGGTGTCACCGCTCGCGCGCAGCACGATCTCGCGCCCGGTGCGGCGCCGGGCCAGCCCCGCCACGTCCTCGGCGATGTCGGCGAGGTCGACCCGCTGCGGCGGCTCGCTGTCGGACTGGCCGGCGGCGAGGTCGACCAGCTCGTTGACCAGGTCGGTCAGCTCGCGGGCCTCCTGCCCGAGGTCGGCGACCAGTTCCTCACGCGAGGTGGGCGGCAGTTCGTCGATCCGCTTGAGCAGGGAGATGTTCGTGCGCAGGGAGGTCAGCGGGGTGCGCAGTTCGTGGCCCGCGTCCTGGACCAGGCGGCGCTGGTCCTCCTCGGACTGGGCGAGCCGGCCCAGCATGCGGTCGAAGGCGCGGCCGAGGCGGCCGACCTCGTCGTAGCCGGTGACGGGCACCTGGATGCCGAGCCGGCGGGTGCGGGCGACGTCCTCGGCGGCGGCGGTCAGGACGATCAGCCGCCGGGTGATGCGCCGGGCCAGCCACCAGCCGAACAGACCGGCCGCGACCACGACCGCCGCCATCAGGATCAGCGTGCGCTGCTGCAGCGCCCGCAGCAGGTCCTCGGTGTCGCTGAACTCCTGCGCCACCTGGACCGCGCCGCGCTTCCCGCCGAGCGAGACGGTGGCGACGCGGTAGACGTCGCTGCCGACGTCGACGTCCTTGTGCAGCACCATGCGTCCGGCGGTGCCGGCGGCCGCCACCGTCCGGTCGGCCTCGGCGACCGGCAGGGCCGGGCTGCCGCTGTCGGCGACCGCACCGTCCGCGCCGAGCACCTGCACATTGGTGCGGGCCGGGCGCACCACGTCGTGGCCGGGCGCGGAGGAGGAGAAGTCCTCCGGGGACATCCGGTGCAGACGCACCTCGTCCCGCACGTCCTGCACGACCTCGTCGAACACCGACTGCTGGTCCACGCGTACCAGCCGGGCGGCGGCGTTGTAGGACAGGATGCCGACCAGGACGGTCACGGCGGCGGTGACGGCCGCGAAGGACACGGCGAAAGTGGTGCGCAGGGACACCAGACCGGGCCGCCGCCCGGACACCAGGCGGCGCAGGCGCCCGCGTGGCATGTCAGTCCTCCCGCAGCACGTAACCCACGCCGCGCACCGTGTGGATCAGCTGCGGGGCGCCGGGCTCGTCGAGCTTGCGGCGCAGGTAGCCGACGTACACGGCGAGGTTCTTGGAGCCGGGGCCGAAGTCGTAGCCCCAGATCCGGTCGTAGATCGTGGAGTGGTCGAGCACGATGCCCGCGTTGCGCACGAGCAGTTCCAGCAGTTCGAACTCGGTGCGGGTGAGCTCCAGCTCGCGTTCGCCGCGCCAGGCGCGGCGGGCCTGCGGGTCCATGCGGATACCCGCGGCCTCGACACTCCGGTCGAGGTACCGGTCGCCGCCCCGGTCGGACGGCTCCGGCTCCTCGCGGGCGGGGGCGGGAGCGGGGGCGTCGGGGCTGGTGCGGCGCAGCAGGGCGCGCAGCCGGGCGAAGACCTCCTCGACGTCGAACGGCTTGACCACGTAGTCGTCGGCGCCCGCGTCCAGCCCGGCGATCCGGTCGGCGGTCTCCACCAGCGCGGTCAGCATCAGGATCGGCGTGCGGTCGCCCTCGGCGCGCAGCACCCGGCAGACCTGGAGGCCGTCGATGCCGGGCATCATCACGTCCAGGACGAGGACGTCCGGCGGCGACTTGTGGGCCTGCGCGAGCGCCTCCACGCCGTCGGCGACCGCGGTCACCCGGTAGCCCTCCAGGGTCAGGGCGCGTTCCAGGGCGTGGCGGATGGCACGGTCGTCTTCGGCGAGGAGCACTGTCTGGGGCACCCGACCAGTCTGCCAAGGCCGTGGCCGGTGCGGCCGGGCGAGCGGTGCGACGATCACCCTTCTTACTCGGATCTCACCGTCACCGCACCGCCCGGCCGCGGCCCCGTCTCACCCCGTGGGCCGCAGCGCGGCCAGCCGTTCCTCGAAGGGGACGACGTCGAAGGCGTCCCGCTGGGCCGGCGGCCGGGCCGTCGACAGTCCGGCCGTGAGCGCGGCCAGCTCACCCGCCGCCCGTTCGATCCGCTCCGGCAGCCCTTCCGCGCCCCAGTCCTCGGAGGCGGCATAGACGCCGGTCGGGACGACGACGGCCCGCAGGTAGGCGAACAGAGGCCGCAGGGCGTGGTCCAGCACCAGGGAGTGCCGGGCGGTGCCGCCGGTCGCGGCGATCAGCACCGGCTTGCCCGCGAGCGCGTCCTTGTCGTGCGCGCCGAGCGCGTCGAAGAAGGACTTGAACAGTCCGCTGTACGACGCGGAGAACACCGGTGTGACGACGATCAGCCCGTCCGCGCCGGTCACCGCGTCGAACGCGGAGGACAGCTCCTTGCCGGGGAAGCCGCTGGTGAAGGTGTGCGCGATCTCCACGGCGAGGTCGCGCAGCTCGATCACGCGTACCTCGGCGCCGGTGCGCTCGGCGGTCGCGGCGGCCAGCCGGTCGCCGAGCAGCCGGGTGGAGGAGGGCACGCTCAGCCCCGCGGACACGACGACGAGCTTCATACGGTGGCCTCCTTCTCGTTCGGCGCGGTGGCCTGCTCACGGGCGGTGGCGAGCAGCGAGGCGTGGGTGGGCGCCTCGGGCACGTCGGCCGGGCGGCCGACGGCGAACTCCTTGCGGAGCACCGGCACGACCTCCTCGCCGAGCATGTCGATCTGCTCCAGCACGGTCTTCAGCGGCAGTCCGGCGTGGTCCATCAGGAACAGCTGGCGCTGGTAGTCGCCGGCGTAACCGCGGAAGGACAGGGTCTTCTCGATGACCTGCTGCGGGGAGCCGACGGTCAGCGGGGTGTCCCGGGTGAAGTCCTCCAGGGAGGGCCCGTGGCCGTAGACCGGGGCGTTGTCGAAGTAGGGGCGGAACTCGCGCACCGCGTCCTGGGAGTTCTTCCGCATGAACACCTGGCCGCCGAGGCCGACGATGGCCTGCTCGGGGGTGCCGTGGCCGTAGTGGGCGTAGCGGTTGCGGTACAGCTCGATCATCCGCTTGGTGTGGTCGGCCGGCCAGAAGATGTTGTTGTGGAAGAAGCCGTCGCCGTAGTAGGCGGCCTGCTCGGCGATCTCCGGGGAGCGGATGGAGCCGTGCCAGACGAACGGCGCCACGCCGTCCAGGGGCCGCGGGGTGGAGGTGAAGCCCTGCAGCGGGCTGCGGAACTTGCCTTCCCAGTTCACCACGTCCTCGCGCCACAGGCGGTGCAGCAGGGCGTAGTTCTCGATGGCGAGGTTGATGCCCTGCCGGATGTCCTGGCCGAACCAGGGGTACACCGGCCCGGTGTTGCCGCGGCCCATCATCAGGTCCACGCGCCCGTCGGCCAGGTGCTGGAGCATCGCGAAGTCCTCGGCGATCTTCACCGGGTCGTTGGTGGTGATCAGCGTGGTGGACGTGGAGAGGATCAGCCGCTCCGTCTGCGCGGCGATGTAGCCGAGCATGGTGGTGGGGGACGACGGCACGAACGGCGGGTTGTGGTGCTCACCGGTGGCGAACACGTCGAGCCCGGCCTCCTCGGCCTTCAGCGCGATGGCGACCATGGCCTTGATGCGCTCGCGCTCCGTCGGCGTCCGGCCCGTGGTCGGGTCCGGCGTGACGTCGCCCACGCTGAAGATCCCGAACTGCATGGTCGCTCACCCTCCAAGTAGTTGATTGTTGAACTATACCCCCCAACCGGGCCCCCGTCCCCGTTATTCCGATTGACCTCGGCGACACCTCACCCTCATATTTATCTGCGTGACACAGATACTGCATCACGCAGACCAACCCGCCCCGCCCCTCCCGGCCCGCACCCGCTGGGCCGTCCTCGCCGTCGTGCTCGCCGCCGACGTCCTCGATCTGCTCGACGCGACGATCACCAACATCGCCGCCCCCACCATCACCGCCGACCTCGGCGGCGGACCCGCCCTCGTGAAGTGGCTCGGCGCCGCCTACGCCCTCGCGCTCGGCGTGCTGCTCGTCCCCGGCGGCCGGCTCGGCGACCGGTACGGCCGCCGCCGCACCTTCCTCATCGGCCTCGCCGGGTTCGTCACCGCCTCGCTGGCCTGCGGACTCGCCCCCACCCCGGCCGCCCTCGTCGCCGCCCGGCTCGTCCAGGGCGCCTTCGGGGCCCTGCTCATCCCCCAGGGCTTCGGCATCCTCGGCGCGACCTGGCCGCGCGAGGAGATCGGCAAGGCGTTCAGCCTGTTCGGCCCGGTCATGGGCCTGTCCGCCGTCGGCGGCCCGGTCCTGGCCGCCTTTCTCGTGGACGCCGACCTCGCCGGCCTCGGCTGGCGCCCCATGTTCCTGATCAACCTGCTCCTCGGCGGCGCCGCCCTGCTCGCCGCCCACCGCCTGCTCCCCCGCGACCCCGGCAGCCCCGGCACGGTCGTCGACACCACAGGCGCCCTGCTGCTCGCCGGGGCCATGCTCGGCCTGCTCGGCTCACTCATCGACGGCTCCGACCACGGCTGGACCGGCCGCCCGCTCGCCCTGCTCCTCGCCGGGCTCGCCCTGTCCGCCGGCTTCGCCCGCCGCCAGGCCACCGCACCCGAACCGCTGATCCGCCCCAGCCTGCTGCGCCACCGCGGCTTCACCTCGGGCCTGCTGCTCGGCGTCGTCGCCTTCGCCGCCGTCGCCGGCCTGCTCTACGCCCTCTCCCTCCACCTCCAGCGCGGCCTCGGCCGCACCCCCACCGGCACCGCGCTCACCCTGATCCCACTGTGCGCCGGGATCGTCGTCGCCTCCATCGCCTGCCACCGGCTCCTGGCGGCCCACGGCCGGCGGCTCGTCGTCACCGGCCTGCTGCTGCTCCTCGCCGGCTGCGGCTGCCTGCCGGCCGTCCTCTCCCACGGCGGCCACAGCGGCTGGGCGCTGACCCCGCCGCTGCTGCTCATCGGCCTCGGCATGGGCACCTGCTTCGGCACCGTCTACGACGTCACCATCGGCGACATCGCACCCGAGGAGGCCGGCAGCGCGAGCGGCTCGCTCAACGCCGTGCAGCAACTGGCCAACGCCGTCGGCGCGGCGGCCGTGACCACGGTGTACTTCGCCGCCGTACCCGACGGCGGTGAGGGCCACGCCCTGACCGTCACCCTCACCGTGGTCGCCGTCTGCCTCGCCGCCTGCCTGCCCCTGGCCCGCCTCCTGCCGCGCAGGGCGCCCGAGGGCCACGGGCACTGAGCCCGCACCCCTACGGCACCAGCACCAGGCGCCCGCGCACCCCGCCCTCCGCGAGCCGGGCGTGCGCCTTGGCCGCGTCGTCCAGCGCGAACGTCTCGGCCACCCGCGTGGTCAGCACCCCCTCGTCCACCAGCCGCACCAGCTCCGCCAGCCGCGCCCCGTCGGCGCTCACCTCGACCGCCGCGGTGCGCACCCCGCGCACGGAGGCGGGCTGGGCCTGCGGAATCACCCCCGCGTACGCGCCGCCGTCGCGCACCCACGCCAGCGCCGTCTCACCGAGGACCGCCGCGTCCAGCACCGCGTCGAAGGCACCCGCCTCGGCCGTGGTGACGTGCGCGGCCCCCAGCGACCGCACCAGTTCCTCGTCCCCCTCGCGGGCCAGCCCCGTCACCGCCACGCCCCGGTGCGCGGCCAGCTGCACGGCGTACCCGCCGACCGCCCCGGCCGCCCCCGTCACCAGCAGCGACCGACCCGGCGTCAACTCCAGCAGATCCAGGGCCTGTACGGCGGTCAGCGCGTTCAGCGGCAGCGTCGCCGCGTGCACCGCGTCGACCGTGGCCGGCGCCTTGGCCACCGCGTCCGTGTCGACGACGACGTACTCGGCGTGCGCACCGAGCGGCGCGACCATGCCGTAGTCCAGCGCCACCACCTCGTCGCCGACGTTCCAGGCCGTGGCGACACCGGTCGCGTCGACGGTCCCGGCGATGTCCCAGCCCAGCCCGACCTGCTTGCCGGCGCCGCCGAACGCCCCGGAGCGCACGCCCGCGTCGACCGGGTTCAGCGCGGAGGCGGCGACCCTGATCCGCACCTGCCGCGCGGCCGGCTCGGGCAGCTCCACGTCCACGATCTCCACGGCCTCGGGTCCGCCGAAGGTCCTCACGACTGCAGCACGCATCACAACTCTCCCTGTTCGTCAGGTACTTGTGTCACTTCCCTTGCGGTGGAAACAACCCTAGGTAGAGTTACTATCCATCGGGAAGTACTTACCTGGAGGTGCCTACCGCACCCGGAGGAGAGCCATGGCCACCACCACCGCAGCCCAGCGCCGGGAACAGGCCCGTATCGAGTACGACGCCTTTCTCCGGGACTGCCCCACCAACCAGCTCCTCGGCCGGCTCAGCGACAAGTGGGTCAGCCTGGTCGTCGCCGCCCTCTCCACCGGCCCCATGCGCTACAGCGACCTCAGCCGCAGGATCGCCGGCGTCAGCCCCAAGATGCTCACCCAGACCCTGCGCACCCTCGAACGCGACGGCATCCTCACCCGCGCCGTCACCCCGTCCGTGCCGGTCCGCGTCGACTACGCCCTCACCCCGCTCGGCAACAGCCTCGCCGCCCTGCTCACGGCGGTGAAGGACTGGGCGGAGACCCACTTCGACGAGGTGCACACGGCCCGCGAACGCTACGACGCGGAGAACGCGGTTACACGGCGGTGACGGTTCCCGTATCGATCAAGGTCATGTGATCGGCAGACTTGAGGCATCGCACAGCGCAGGGCCGAACCGGGGGGCCGGACGGAGGACCGCGCGAGGCGACCTCCTTGCCTTCACCGCTCTTGTCGTCCCTGGGGGGATCACCATGTCCGCTGCGCGCTCGCGCCACCGCGTCGTACTCCGCACCGCCGTCGCCACCGCCGCGCTCGCCGGCGCCCTGCTCACGCCGGCCGCGGCCTTCGCCACCGACGGCCAGGGCGGGACCACCGCGCACTGCACGGCGACGACGACCATCCCCTCCGCGTTCGGCGGCTGGACGGTCGACCTCACCAACAGCC